>CATVRV010000049.1:0-3571 GCA_958346515.1 uncultured Collinsella sp. | reverse complement strand
CGAGCGGGGGCTCCTGTCTTTTTAGTGCCCTCGGATTGGGTCATAGTGTCTGTCGTTGCCAAAACAACGGTGTTCCCTTGGCTGTCGGAAATGATCCGTTGTCGCAAGGGGCAGGTTTCCTTTGCACCAGTTTCTGTCGAGTCGGTGCTCTTTGCGGGTTGCCCGTATAATGGTTTGCGTATGAACCGCAACCAAGGAGTTCCAGTTTATGGACCAGAGCCTTTTTAAATTCGACCTGATCGCCGAGGACCCGACGACGCATGCGCGTGCCGGCGTGCTGCACACCCCGCACGGCGACATCGAGACACCGATCTTCATGCCCGTGGGCACCAAGGCAAACGTCAAGGGCATTCCTACCGAGACCGTCAAACAGCTCGGCGCCCAGATCGTGCTTGCCAATACCTATCACCTGTCCATGCGTCCCGGCGAGGACACCATCGCCGAGCTGGGCGGCCTGCACAAGTTTATGAACTGGCACGGCCCTATCCTCACCGACTCGGGCGGTTTCCAGGTCTTCAGTCACAACGATGCCGTCAAGCTCACTGACGAGGGCGTGCGCTTTATCGTCAACGATTACGACGGCCGCCACGTGTTCTGGACACCCGAGGACAACATGGAGATCGCCATGAAGCTCGGCTCCGACATCTGCATGCAGCTGGACCAGTGCCCGGGCTATCCCGCCACGCGCGCCTACGTTGAGCGCGCCGTTGAGCTGTCGAGCATGTGGGCCGAGCGCTGCTATAAGGCGCATACCCGCGACGACCAGGCACTCTTTGGCATCGTTCAGGGCGGCATGCACCTGGACCTGCGCTTGCGCTCGCTGCGCCATCTGGAGGAGTGCGGCGACTTCCCCGGTTACGGCATCGGCGGCTACTCGGTGGGCGAGGACCACGAGACCATGTTCGAGACCCTGGCACCGCTCGTAAGCGAGTACATGCCCAAGCACAAGCCGCGCTACCTGATGGGCGTCGGCAACCCCACCACCCTCGTGCGCGGTGTGGGTGTGGGCATCGACATGTTCGACTGCGTGCTACCGACGCGCACCGGCCGTATGGGCACGGCGTTTTCGAGTGAGGGTCGCCTCAACTTCCGCAACGCGCGCTTTGCGCACGACGACGGCCCCATCGATCCCACCTGCACCTGCCCGGTGTGCACGGGCGGTTACAGCCGCGCACTCATTCGCCACATGGTCACGCAGAAGGAGATGCTCGGCGGCATTCTGCTGTCGATGCACAACATCTACTACCTGCTCAACCTTATGCAGCGTGCCCGTCAGGCCATTATCGAGGGCCGTTACGGCGCATTCGTGAGCGATTGGATGAATAGTCCTGCCGCGGTGGATTACTAAGGGCGACAGGCGCGCTTACAGAGCGTGGGCAACGGCAAAGGCTGAGCGGCAGCCGCTCGTCACATTCGCTGACGTCGGCTGCGCGACCGCTGACCGATGCCTTGCAAGCGCATAACGCATCGTGGGTACCATACCGAATAGTTGATGTTCGGGCGGGTGTTTGACGCATGGCGTCGACCCCGCCCGCTTTTCTTTTTCTCGATAGGAGTACCCATGATTAAGAATGAGAACGTCGAGGGCGAGCCCGCCTACGACGAGACGTACCGCCGCGGCCCCGTGGTTATGCGCGGCCCCATGATTCCTAAGGACAACACCTACGCCAACCTGCTGGCGCCCGAAGATTCAACCGACTGGTTGCATGCCGATCCGTGGCGCGTCCTTCGTATTCAGGCAGAATTCGTCGATGGCTTTGGCGCGCTTGCCGAGCTTGGTCCTGCGGTGACCATCTTCGGCAGCGCCCGCACGCCCAAGACCGATCCGCTCTACAAGGCGGCGCGCACAGTCGGCCGTAAGATTGCCCAGCGCGGCGTGGCGGTTATCACCGGCGGTGGTCCTGGTGTCATGGAAGCGGCTAATAAGGGGGCGGCGAGCGTCAACGGCAAGTCAGTTGGTTTGGGCATTGAGCTGCCGCACGAGCAGGGGCTCAACAAATACGTGAACCTTGGTATGGACTTCCGTTACTTCTTTGTGCGCAAGACCATGTTCGTCAAATACAGCTCGGGCGCTATTGTTTTTCCCGGCGGGTTTGGCACACTCGACGAGATGTTCGAGGTGCTCACGCTGGTGCAAACGCACAAGGTCAAGCGCATGCCGCTTGTGCTGGTGGGCACCGAGTACTGGCAGGGCCTGTTCGACTGGCTTAACGGCCCGGTAATGAGCGCCAGTATGATTAGCCCGCTCGACCCGGATCTGGTACACATTACCGACGACCTCAACGAGGCCGTTGACATTGCGCTCAGCGGGTTGATGTAGAGCAATCGTGTCTACCGCGACATGAATATGCATGGCAATCTGATGCTATCTAACGTCAGGTTGCCATTTATATTGGGTATACTGATGCAAAAGACGAGGGCAAGGAGGTCGCGTATGTCTACTGCAACGGTTAAGCCTACGACGGTTCGCCTCGAAGAGGGGCTCAAGGAGCAGGCGACTGAGTTCTTGGATTCGGTCGGCCTCAGCCTCAATTCCTATCTCAATCTTGCCGTTCGGCAGCTGGTAAATCAGCGAAAGATTCCTTTTGAGATTGTAGGAAGGGCGGAGATGCCCAACGAGGCGACGAGGCGTGCCATGGTGATCGCCGAGGCTCATGAGTTGGGGATTTTGCCGGACGATAGCCCGTCATTCAATAACGCTGATGAGCTTATGTCATTCCTCGATGAGGAATAGCGATGTTCGAGATTAAAGTCGAGGCTCAATTTAAGGCGGACTACAAACGAACGATGCGCATGCATCCGCAGCTAAAAAGTGAGTTTAAAGCGGCGGTTGCAGAGCTTGTGGCTCATGGGTCACTTCCGGCGGAGTATGGCGCCCACGAGCTCTCAAACCCGGGCGGAAACTACAACGGCCACATCGATTTCCACCTATCCGATGGCTTGGTCGATGTGGTCGTTCTTTATCTTCCCCATAAGACTAACCCAGTGATTAGGCTGGTGAGAATGGGCTCGCATGAGGAACTGTTTCAGGGTCCGCTGGGCTGATCGCCGATTTCCAAGTTGCGGTGGAATAGGGACTGATTTGCGGTCGATTGGCCAAAAACAGTCCCTATTTCACCGCAACTGATAGGCGCGCCCCGTTCGCTGCTGCGGCCCCCGGTTCTCCTCATTGCTGGATTTCGCTCAAAAACTCAGCGGCGACTTCGTTGCTTTTGAAACGGATGCTGCGGTCTTCTTTCTTGGGGAATGCCAGCAGCGGGATAGTCCCGTACCAGACAGTTTCCTCGTCAATCACGGCCGCGCACAGCCGCCCTTTGGCCTTGACGGAATAGTCGACGTTCATCTCGGCAAAAATCGCTTTCGCGTCATCACGCGGAGGTGAGGCAACATAAACCTCAAGGGTAATCCCACGGGCGGCTGCGCCTGCGAGTGTGGTGGTGAGTTTCGTGAGGCATGCGGCGGATGCGTAGGATGCGGCTATGAAGGCACTCTTTGTGGCACCGGTGATGTCTTTAATTAAGGCTCTGTTAGACCAGGATTGACATTCCGCCCCGTCATCTTCTTGCGATTG
>CATVRV010000048.1:0-3792 GCA_958346515.1 uncultured Collinsella sp. | reverse complement strand
CAGCGGATTGGGTCATATGAGCGAAAACCCGCCAGAGCGAGCAAGGTGCCTTGAAACGAGGTGGCATTGATCTTTTGATCATGCCGCCGAAGTTGAAAGGCAGATTGCCGCTCTGGCGGGTTTGCAGCGTCAACTGGTTACGCGGTTTGGTAAAACCGCGTAACTCTAGTAGTTGGCTTCGTAGCCGTTGCCGTCGCCGGTGGGCTCTTCGTAGTAGTCCGAATCGCTTGAATCGCTTGAGTCATCGGAATCGTCAGAGCTGACCGATGAGGTTGCGGTACCGTTTGCGTAATCGTCAGACGTGTTGTTGTTCAGGTCGCCGATCGTAGAGCTGGAACCGTCGGAAAGACCCATGGTGTTGGGACCCTTGGGATCCTTGCCGGCATCGACGCGCTCCATCATTTCCTTGAGCTCGTCCTCGTAGACAAAGACGTAGCTCACACCGTCGATCATGGTGCTGTCGTCGGCGTACGAGGGCAGGTTGGCCGAGTAGATACCGTCGACATTCATACCGCGCATGGCGTTGACCGTAGCCACGATATCCTGAACGCTCATATCAGTTACGAGCATATCGGACAGCGAATTAACCAGGCCAAAGATCTTCGTGGCATCGAAGTTATTGAGAATCTGGTTGGCAAGGGCGCCAAGCACCTGACGCTGGTGGCGCATGCGCGTGTAATCGCCGTCGGCATAGGTGTAGCGGCAGCGGGCATAGGTAAGGGCGGTGGCACCGTCCATATGCTGCTGGCCAGCGGTAATCTTAATATCCAGGTGCTCGGGGTCGTCAACATCATCGGTTGCGTTAATGTCGATACCGCCAACCGAATCAATCAGCGCCTGCATACCGTCGAAGCTGACCTCGGCATAGTGGGAAATCTGAACACCGCACAGCTCGTTGACCGCCTCGACCATGGCCTCGGCGCCGCCAACGGTATGGCAGGCGTTGATCTTCATGGTCTCGCCCTTGTACTCGACCTTGGTGTCGCGCGGAACGGAAATGAGCGTCGCCTGTTTTTGCGTGGGGTCGATGCGTGCCAGGATAATCGAGTCGGCACGATACGTATCCTCGCCCGGACGGCCGTCGGTGCCAAGAAGCAGCACGTAGAACGGATCCTTTGCCTCATCGGTGTCAACCAGAACCCGACGCAGATTGTCGGTAATGACATTAGAATCGCCGAGCTTGCCCATAATGGTGGCAAACCACAGGCCGGCAGCGGTAGTGGCACTCAGCAGCACGCCAAGCACGACAATGAGCGCGACGTGACGAATCGTGTGGCTACGGCGACGTTGACGAGCGCGCTCGGAATAGCGAGCCACGTTATCGCGACTGTAGATCTTGGCCTGCGCACCAGTTGAGGGTCTTCGGGTGGTGGTATCCGCGAGGGGTTTTTTATTAAACATAGGCAACCTGTATTAGTAGATGACGGGATCGGGGACGGTAGCATGCTCGACATGCGCGCCAAGCGCCTGCAGCTTTTCGACAAACCGCTCGTAGCCGCGCTTGATGTGATGGATGGCCGAAACCTCGGTCGTCCCGTCGGCGATCAAGCCCGCTACGACGAGGGCCGCTCCGCCACGCAGATCGGGCGAGGTAACCTGTGCACCCGAGAAGCCCTTGACGCCATGAATCATGGCATGATGGCTCTCGATACGAATGTCGCCACCCATGCGCACCAGCTCAGAGGCAAACATAAAGCGATTCTCGAAGATGTTCTCGGTGATAACGGAGCTACCATCGGCAAGGGCGGAGAGCACCATAATCTGCGCCTGCATGTCCGTCGGGAAGCCGGGGAACGGAAGCGTCTGGATGTCGACCGGCTTGATACGCTCGGCACGGTTTACATGGACGCCATCCTCGACGCGCTCGCAGTCGATACCCATGAGCTCCATCTTCTTGAGCACCATGCCCAAGTGAATGGGGCAAAAACCCGTGACGTCGACACCGCGATCGTCGGCCATCAACGCACCGGCGACGATAAAGGTGCCGGCCTCGATGCGGTCGCCCACTACGCGATGGGTAACGGGATGCAGCTCTTCCACGCCCTCGATGGTCACGACAGGCGTACCGGCGCCGACAATCTTAGCGCCCATCTCGTTGAGCATGTTGGCGAGATCGACGATCTCGGGCTCGCGGGCGGCATTGTCGATAACCGTGGTACCCTTCGCGCGCACGGATGCCATAATGAGGTTCTCGGTCGCACCGACACTGGCGAACTCGAGCGTGACGGTGGTACCGCGCAGACCTTGGGGCGCATTAGCGTTGATGTAACCGTGGGCGGTATCGAACTCAACGCCCAGGGCCTCGAGACCAAGAATGTGCATATCGATCTTGCGAGCACCCAGGTTGCAGCCGCCCGGCATGGCGATCTTGGCGCGATGGAAGCGACCCAGCAGGGGTCCCATCACGGCTGTGGAAGCACGCATCTTGGCAACGAGCTCGTAGGGGGCCTCCCAAGAATCGACCTGAGAGGTATCAATCTCGAGCGTGTGCTCGTCGAGAACATCGATCGTAGCGCCCATGCCCTTGAGCACCTTGCCCATCACGTGGACATCGGAAATATCGGGCACGTTCTGCAGCGTCGTCTTGCCCGGCGCCAGAAGCGTTGCCGCCATGAGTTTGAGTGCGGAGTTCTTGGCGCCCGAAACGGGCACGGAGCCTCCGATGGCGTGGCCACCCTCAACGCGGATAATATCCAAGGTCTACCCTTTCAAAAAGCATGCCCGGGATGGCTGGGCCATCCCGGGCATGATGTGTTCGCAAATGGTCGAACGCTAAATCGTTTGACTATTGGGCAAGCTTGAGCTTACACCATGCGATTTCATTATAGAGGTAGGCGCGGCGTGCATCATCCTCCGACAAATTACCCAGCTTCTCTTCAAAACCTTGAATATCAGCTTTAAGCTTGTCGGCATCGACGGTCGCCAAATCGCAAGCGCGCTCGGCGAGAACGGTCACGACATCGTCCGCAACCTGGGCATAGCCGCCGGCCACGGCAAACGTGTGGTCGACAGTGCCCATGGCCTTATCGGAAACGCGAACGTAACCGCGGTCGATCGTGCAGATCTCGCTGGAGTGAGCAGGCAGAACGCCAAACTCGCCATCCGTGGACGGAATCGACACAAACGCAGCGTCGCCCTCATAGGCGCAGCTCACGGGGCACACGATGCGGATACGCATAACCTACTTCTCCCCCATCTTGCGGGCGCGCTCGCGCACGTCCTCAATCGTGGAAGCATAGCGGAAAGCCTGCTCGGGCAGGTCATCGGCCTTGCCGTCGACAATCTCGGCAAAAGAGCGGACGGTATCCTCGACGCGGACGTAGACACCGGGGTTGCCGGTGAACTTCTCGGCGACGTGGAAGGACTGCGAGAGGAACTGCTGAATCTTACGGGCACGGTTGACCGTAAGGCGCTGCTCCTCGGACAGCTCGTCCATACCCAGAATTGCGATGATGTCCTGAAGGTCGGAGTACTCCTGCAGGAGCTCCTGGACCTTGACAGCGACACGGTAGTGCTCCTCGCCGACGATCGAGGGATCGAGAGCGTCGGAGGAAGACGCGAGCGGGTCGATAGCCGGGAACAGGCCGAGCGACGAAATGCTACGCGAAAGAACCGTGGTGGCATCGAGGTGAGTAAACGTCGTGGCGGGCGCCGGGTCGGTCAGGTCGTCTGCGGGGACGTAGACAGCCTGGACGGAGGTAATGGAGCCCGTCTTGGTCGAGGTAATGCGCTCCTGGAGGTCGCCCATCTCGGTTGCCAGCGTGGGCTGGTAACCAACGGCGGACGGCATAC
>CATVRV010000047.1:0-4710 GCA_958346515.1 uncultured Collinsella sp. | reverse complement strand
ACGAGCGGGGGCTCCTATCTTTTTAGTGCCCTCGGATTGGGTCATAGTGTCTGTCGGTGCCAAAACATCGGCGTAACACTTGGCACATGGGTAGTCATTGGGGACGTTCTTAAACGACTGGTCAAAGGGGGCACTCTTGATGCACTTGGCACTTGGGGACGTTCCTTTTGTACCGGCAGTTTGGGACACTCCTTGCTTCAAGAGGCTGGCGTGCGTCAACCTATTCTCGTTGCAGTAAAAAAATCGCCCCGTTCTTGGTTGAGGACGGGGCGATTCGTCTTTTGGACTTGTGCAGCCAGGCTTATGCAAAGCGGGCGACGAGCTCCTGGAGCACGTCGGTCATCTTGACGAGCGAACTGACCGGGACGAACTCGTTGACGCCGTGGTAGCAATAGCCGCCGGTGGAAAGGTTGGGGCAGGGCAGACCGCGGAACGACAGCTGAGCGCCGTCGGTGCCGCCGCGAATCGGCAGCACTTGGGGCTCAACGCCGCAGGCAAGGTAGGCTTCCTTGGCAACATCAATAAGCTCGGGATAGTCACGAACGATCTCGGCCATATTTCGATACTGCTGCTTAATCTCGACCGTCACGCGCTCCTCACCCAGACGCTGGTTGAGCATCGAGGCGGCGGCATCAACAAGGTCGAGTTTCTGCTGGAACTTGGCGGCGTCATGGTCGCGGACGATATAGCGCGCTGTGGCGTGATCGACGGTCGCAGATACACCCTCAAGGTGATAAAAGCCCTCGTAGCCTTCCGTATACTCCGGGCGCTGCGCGTAGGGGAGCAACGCGTTGAAGTCGCAGAACAGATTGCCTGCGTTGACCATACGGCCCTTGGCGTCGCCCGGGTGGATGGACTGGCCCTCAAAGCGGACGGTCGCCTCGGCGGCGTTAAAGCACTCCCACTCCAGCTCGCCGATGGGGCCGCCGTCGACCGTGTAGGCGTACTTGCAGCCAAAGGCATCGATATCCAACAGCTCGGCTCCGTGGCCGATCTCCTCGTCAGGGCAGAAGCAAATGCCGAGTGTGGGATGGGGCAGAGAAGGGTCCTGAGCGATACGCGCGACAAGCGACATGATCTCGGCGACGCCTGCCTTGTCGTCCGCGCCCAGCAGCGTGGTGCCATCGCTGCAGACCAGGTCCTCACCCGCGAGGTCAGTCAGGGCGGGAAGCTTGGTGGTACTCATGGCAACGGGCTTACCGTCAACCGTGCCGCAGACCAGGTCGCCGCCTTCGTAGTGTACGATATGCGGCTTCACGCCGGCGCCCGGTGCAACTTCGGTGGTGTCGAGATGGGCGATCAGGCCCAGGGCGGGCTTGTCCTCAGCGCCCGCACTTGCGGGGATATGCGCGCAGACATAGGCGTGCTCGGTCACGTAGGCATCTTCCGCACCAAGCTCGCGCAGCTCTTCAGCCAGCACGTTGGCAAGGTCAAACTGAACGGCGCTCGAGGGTACCTGGTCGCAGTTTGCATCCTCGGACTGCGTGTTGATCTGGACGTAGCGCAAAAAGCGCTCGAGGACATCGGGGCTCGTGGTGGTGTTTTCCATAAAGACCGCTCCAATCTTGGTCGTCGTGTGCAACAAGAACTCTAGCACGGTATGCCACGGCATACCACGACGCTTGGATGGGGTAGAATCAGCCATTGAATGCAGAAGGGACGGAAGATCATGGATACGACAAATAGCTCGCGCGAACTACATCTGACGGTGGCGAACGAAGACTACTTGGAGTGCATGGTTCGCATTGAAAGCGAAGAGGGGGAAACCAACGGCGTGCGATCGGTCGACATCGCGCAGCGCCTTGGCGTCTCCAAGGCATCGGTCAATAAAGCGGTTTCGGCGCTCAAGGCATCCGAGCTTGTCGAGCAATCGCACTACGGCAAGGTGATCCTGACCGATCGCGGCCGCGAGGTTGGCACGGCTATCTGGTACCGTCATCGCCTCATCCGCACGTTTTTGGTTCAGGAGCTCGGTGTCGAATTTGAGCGAGCCGATTCCGAGGCCTGCATGATGGAGCATGCGCTATCCGAGGACACGATGAGCCGCTGGCTCGCCTATCTCGAAAAGCAGGGAATCAGCGTCGAGGAATAGCGGGATATATATGGATACGAGTTATTACAACCGCTTTGGTGCCGAGGAACTTATGCGCCGCTTGTCGAGCGAGACCTTGTTGGCGCAGGGCCCCATGGGCAGTGTTCTGTTGAGTGAGTACGATGCCGCCGACATTCCACCGGCGTTTTGGAATCTGGCAGAGCCGCAGACCGTTTCTCGTATCCATCGCTTGTATGTCGCCGCCGGCGCGCAGGTGCTCATTACCAACACCTTTCAGGCATCGAGCTATGCCCTCAAGCACGACCAGATTGCGCCGTCCGTGGCGGAGGTCAATCGCGGGGCCGTCGACGATGCCCGCCAGGCGCACCCTCAGCTGCTGCTAGGCTCGATGGGCCCGATCGGTATTGAGTGGTTTGCCGAGGACTCTGCCGAGTATCGTGAAATCCGAGGCATTGCGCGCGAACAGGCGCACACCTTGCTCAACGCCGGCGTTGACGGTCTGCTGATCGAGACGGTGACGTCTATCCGTAATTTGCAGCCCATGCTTGCCGGCGCCCGAGATGCCGCCGATGGCATGCCTGTTCTGGTGAGTTTTGTCGTTGACGATAAAGGCGACCTGTTGGGCGATGGCCTCAACATCGAGGCAGCCGTTTTGTACGCCGAAAAACACGGCGCAAATTCGGTTGGTGTTAATTGCTGTTCGCTTGCGGCCGCGAACGCGGCGGTGCCCAGGATGGTTGCATCGGCGACTACTCCCGTCACGGTGCGTCCCAACGTGGGCGATCCGGTCCAGACTCAGGATGGCCCCGTATGGCACGAGAACCCCGAAGCTTTCGCGCGCGCATGCATCGAATGGAGACATGCCGGCGCCGCAATGGTGGGCAGTTGTTGTGGAACCACGGCAATCACTACGGCAGCGATGGCCGAGGCGCTCGATATATAAAGGGTAAAACCGCTCCATACGGGGCGGTTTTTTTATTGCCTGCATGTCCTCGGCAGCATTTGCCCAAATGGTGAATGCTGGTGCCGGCAGGTTGCCGAGTGCATGTTGCGGGTATACCCCATGCGTACCATGATCCAAACACTGTGAGGTGTCTGCGCGTGTGCGCGATAATTCATTTTGGAACTGACGGTTGGCGCGCTCGCGTCGATGAGGACTTTACTGCCGATAACGTTGCCCGTATCGCCGATGCCGTCGGCGAGTTGTGGCAAAAGACCAATCCGGGCAAAACGGTATATATAGGGTTCGACACCCGGCCCCTCGCGAGCGAGTTCGCTGAGCTTGCGGCGGGCGTGCTAGCAGCGCACGGGCTGGACGCCGTGCTCGCTTCGCGACCTGTTCCGACCCCTGCCCTTACGTGGGCGGCGGCTTATGACGGTGAGGCGTGCGGCGCGCTCATGGTGACGGGGTCCCATCATCCGCAGGGTTATCTGTGCCTCAAGATTCGCATGGGTGACGGCTCGACCGCCAACCAGGATGTCATCGAAGAGCTCGAAGAGACCATGGCTCCCGAGCCAATGGGGATCGAAGGGCAATATCGCACCGCGGATATTATTCCTGACTATATGCAGGCGGTGGCATCGTTTGTCGATGCCGAAGCCATCCGCGCCGCGCACCTGCGCGTGGTCGTCGATCCCATGGGCGGCGCAGCCCAGGGCTATCTAGCCGACTTGCTGCGCGAGCTTGGCGTTGAGGTGCACGAGATTCACGCCGGGCAGGCGTCTGACCAAGAAGATATCTGCCCCGACCCCGTTGAGCCTTGGGTGGACGCTTGCGAGCGCACGGTTATCGAGGACGGAGCTTGCGCTGGCCTGGTGACCGACGGCGACGCCGACCGCATCGGCGCGGTTGACGAGCGCGGCAGATATATACATCCGCATCAGATCATGGCGCTCGTTTTGGGCGACTTGGTTCAATTTCGTAATTTGGAGGGGCGCGTCGTCGTCAATCTTTCGTGCTCGACGCTCGTGCGTCGCATTGCCGAGGCGCTTGGCTGCCGCGTGACCGTCAAACCGGTCGGTTTCAAATATATAGCGGCGGAGATGAAGAAGGGCGGCGTCCTCATAGGCGGCGAAGAAGCCGGTGGTATCGGCATCGCCGCGCATATGCCCGAGCGCGATGGAATCCTCGCCTGTCTGATTCTGTGTGAGCTTATGGCAAAGACGGACGCGCCTTTGGGCGTTCTGGTCGACCAACTCGAGGACAGTTTTGGTAAGACGAGTTACGGTCGACGCGACTTGCGCCTTGAGGCCGAAGATGCCGAAACGTTACGAACCCTGCTGCCGGGCGTAAACCCCAAGTCGATTTGTGGCAAGGTGCCGCAAAACGTTAGTCATATGGACGGCTTGCGTCTGTCATTCGAGGATGACACGTGGCTGCTGGTCCGTCCTAGCGGGACCGAACCAGTGGTGCGCGTCTACGCCGAGGGGTTCTCGGTGGAAGAACGTGACGAGTTGCTCGATGCTGGCTGTGCTTTAGCTAGGGGAACGTATCCGCTTTAACCATGAGGCTGCCTTATATAAAGAGATGCTCGGCGAGCGGTAGTTAACGGCTGGCAAACGTTAGTCGGATCTTAAATTGTGTAGGAAATGTGTACGCCCAGATTCCCGCCCGCGGGGCCCCTCCGGTCTGGCAATATATCTCCTTGCCGCGCGGC
>CATVRV010000046.1:0-4950 GCA_958346515.1 uncultured Collinsella sp. | reverse complement strand
GCAGCAGGGGCTCTCAATGTTTTTATGTCCTGCTCATATCGTCTGTGCCGGCACCTGGGGACACTCCTTATGTCAAGAGATTGGTGCAAGAGGGATAGATTGCCTTGCATCAATCTAATAAGTTGCGGTGAGATAGTTCTTGAATTGGCTTTTTGAGGGCTAAACAGGAACTATCTCACCGCAACTGCGTTGAGCGTTTTTTGGCAGCCGGTTTACTTGCTCGCGAAGAGCCAGATCAGGATGATCACGAGGACTACGGCGACAATGCAGACGATGGCTCCGGTGAATTTGATACGTGAGTCGCGGGTGCGCTCGCGCACCGCGTCCTCGGTGGCCTCGAGCTGGGCGACTTCTCGCTCGGTCTCGGCGTGTTCGGCTTTGTCTCGGGCCAAGGATCCTGCAAGCGACTCAGTAATCTCTGGGTGGTCGTGTACTTCGGTCGCCTGTTCGATGATCGACTGCGCATGTGCGGCATCTGCTTGGGCGTTGGCGATGCTCTGCTCTTGGTCGCGGCGTGCCTTGTCCTCGGCGGCGATCTTCTCGCGCAGTTCGCGCTGGCGCGTTGCAGCGGCGGCTTTTGCGGTCTGCAGCTCGTCGCGCGCGGCATCGGCCTCTGCCGTCACGGCTTGGTGCGCGCGTTTGGCTTCGGCAATGGGGGCCTGCGCCTGTTCGACGGCCTGCTCGGCTGCGGCAAGCGAGTGTTCAAGGTCGGCGGTGATGCGCGGGACATCTTCTTCGGCTTTACGCAGGGCATCTGCCGTGTCGGAGATCTGCATCGAGAGCTCGCTGGTGCGCACCGTATAGTTGGCGGGATTTGCCGAGGGATTGCGTTGCAGCTCGGCATACTCATGACGCAGTGTCTCGAGCTGGGCGCGCGTGGCGTCGACGGTTTGTTGTGCGGCGGCAATGCCGGCGTCTCGCTCGGCCTTCACCTTGTCGCGGATGCGCTTGGAATCCTCAAGACGTCGAACGAGGCGGTTGCCGGTCTCGCGCGAGCTCGCCTCGCGGGCCTCCACGGCGTCGAGCGCGGCCTTCAGGCGGAGCTCAGTCGCGTCATCCTCTGTCTTCATTTGTTCGAACTGACCCTTGAGCTCTGTCGCTTTGGCGGCGTGGGCATCACGGTCAATCTCGGCTGCCGCAGCGGTCTTTTGCGCTGTGGCGATCGCCTGGCGCTGGTCGGCGACGATCTGGTCGTAGCGGCCTGCGATATCCTGGCGCGTCTCGAGTTCCTCGGCCTGATCGGCAATGCGCTGCTCAAGTTCGGCCAGGTGGGCGCGGGCATCGGCAAGTGCCTTTTTCGCGGCGTTCATCTCGCGCATGGCCGAGGCGCCCTGGGCGATAAAGGCGCCCACGGCGTTCGCAGTGTTCGAGACAGCGGTCCCCAGATCGCGGTTCGCGGCGGGGGAGTGCGGGGCGGCCGGGCGAGCGGAGTCGGCAGAGTCCGCATCGGCAGCCTGCGGCGCGGCGATATTGCCGGTACCGCCCTCGACCACAGAAAAGCCTGCTGCGTGCGGATCGACCGCATCGGCGCCAATCGTGGGATGCTCGAGCTGCAGAAACGAGGGCATGGTACTGCCCTGGTCGGCAACCGGAGTCTCGCCGGGCACAAAGGTCGAGGCGGCCTCAGCGGCTTCTTCTTCCTCGGCGTCAACATCGGCATCGGCGACAGCATCCTTCATCGCTTTGACAGCATCCATCATGGAGTCCATGACGGCATCGAGCTCTTCTTCCGAAGACACCTCGATGGGGCCCGCTGCTTGCGGGGCGTCGTCCTGTACAGGGGCGTCGTCCTGAGCGGCCGCATCGTCGTTTTGCTCATCGGCGTTTTCTGTTTCGGGGGTTTCCGCCGTAGCGCTTTCGTCCAAGATGGGGTCGTCGACGTCGATACCATCGCAGGTCACAGCGTCAGTATCTGCGGTGACGTCTGCGGGATCATCAATATGCTGTTGAGTCTGGGGGTCCAGCTCGTCTGTCATAGGCATGTGCTCCTCATCGTTGTTTGTCACCCTATGATAAAGTCTCGCGCCGACATCCCGCGCGCCGCAGCAAAGTTTCAAAACGTGTTCGATGGCTCGATCTGATAACAATAACTCGGCCGCTTTATCCAGTTTGTACTTGACAATCCCTTCGCCGAACGACGTGGTGCCGTTCGCCTACCGCGGTCTTTTATTTTTGCTTGAACACGCTAAAGTTGCATCTCAGCTTTTGGCGCGTGAAGTTGGATACGCGCAGTCGGCGGGCGTGCCCGTCGCGATTTGAAAGGACTTTGTATGGGACTTTTCACTGGTAAGACCGTGATCGTCACCGGCGGCGGCAAGGCCACGCTTAAGGACGGTTCCGCTGGCTCCATCGGCTACGGCATCGATATCGCTTTTGCCAAGGAGGGCGCGAACCTCGTCATCACCGGCCGCAACGTCGCTAAGCTCGAGGCCGCCAAGGAGTCTCTCGAGGCCGAGTACGGTGTCAAGGTTCTGCCTGTTCAGGCCGATGTTTCAGCCGGTCAGGACAACGAAGCCGTCGTCCAGAACGTCATCGACAAGGCCATTGAGGAGTTTGGCCGCATCGACGCCGTCGTCAACAATGCTCAGGCCAGCGCCTCGGGCGTGACCATCGCCGATCACACCATGGATCAGTTTAATCTGGCCATTTACTCCGGTCTGTATGCTACCTATCTGTACATGCAGAAGGCCTATCCGCACCTGAAGGAGACCAAGGGCTCCGTGGTCAACTTTGCCTCGGGTGCCGGCCTGTTTGGCAACTATGGCCAGTGCAGCTATGCTGCCGCCAAGGAGGGCATCCGCGGCCTGACCCGCGTTGCCGCCAACGAGTGGGGCAAGGACGGCATCAACGTCAATATCGTTTGCCCGCTTGCTTGGACCGCTGCGCTCGAGAACTTCCAGGATGCTTATCCCGAGGCGTTCAAGGCCAACGTCCACATGCCGCCGGCGGGTCACTACGGCGACGTCGAGAAGGAAATCGGCCGCGTGGTCGTTCAGCTCTGCGGTCCCGACTTTAAGTACATGAACGGCGAGACCGTCACCCTCGAGGGTGGAATGGGCCAGCGGCCTTAGGGGTTACGCGGTTTTTCCAAACCGCGTAACGGCTCGACGCTGCGCGGGCCGCATTTGGACAATCTGACGTTCAACTTCAAGGGCGCGACCAGAAGGTCAGCGCCCTTTCGTTTCACGTCACCTTGTCTCAAATGCGGCCCGCTCGCTCATATGACCCAATCCGCTGTCAAGAGCCACAATGGCCCCGCCGACCGCTTGCAATCGGTCGGCGGGGCCTGCCGTTGAACCCGTCCCGGTCCGCCCCCGGCATGTCGTCGACGCCTTCGGCTCAGTCTCATATCCGCGGATACCGCTCCGGCGGCCCGCAATCCTCTCCTTCGGCGGGGTTCCCCTAGTCTGACTTCGCGCATGCGGCGGTCGCCGCGCGCACAGCGAGAGCGGGGGTGTCCCCGAAGGCTGCCCGGCTCGCCGGGACGGGGGCTATGTCTATTCGCCGGCCTCCCGGCACATCGTGCCGAGGGCCCACAGCCATCTCACGAGCTCGGCGGCGGTGGCGGCGTTCGCCTTCGCCTGGGGCATGCCCCTCTCGAGCATCTCCTCGCGTCGCCGGAGCAGGCGCTCGGACCCCTTCCTCCCGTGCATCCTTATCTCGAGGGGGACGCCGGAGCCCTTGGGCATCAGCTTCGGCTGGTGGCCGGCCTGGGCGTAGCACCAGGACCCCTCGACCGCCAGCTTCCTGACGAGCGCGTTGCCGGCCCCGCTGATCCCGCCGAGGCGCACGGAGTCCGCGCTCGACCTCTGCTTCGGGGCGAGGCCGAAGTAGGCCGTCACCTGCCTGCCGGAGCGGAACCTCGAGAAGTCGCCGACCTCGGACGCGAAGGCGGCGGCGAGCGCGAACCCGCACCCCTTGATCGACTGGAGCGCCTCGACCTCGGCCGAGAGGGGGCCCGCCGCGACGGCGGCCCTGTACTCGGCGAGGAGGGCCTCCCTCGTCTCGTCGGCCGCCTCGACCTCGTTCCTCAGCGCCGCAAGCGCCCGGATGCCGCCGTCGTCGGCGGGGTGTATGCCGTCGAGCCACCTGAGGAAGCCGTACGTCCAGTACCTCCGGGGGTTGCCGGCCGGCGTCGTGCCGCCGTAGACGTAGCCGCGGCGGGCCAGGAACGCCAGGAGCCGCTGCTTCGCCGCCGCGAGCCTCGCAGTCGCGGCGTCGTGGGCGGCGACGAGGTCCCTGAGCCCCTCGATCTCGGGGGACGGCACCCATACCGGGGAGATATCGTGCGACAGTATCGCCTTGGCCATCCTGGCCGCGTCGTTGCGGTCGTTCTTGGACGAGAGGTCGGCCGCCGACCTCGGGACCTTGGAGACGGCCGCGACGACGCAGTCGACGCCGAGCCCGGAGAGCTCCCTCTGCGGGGCGAAGCCGAGGTAGCCGCTCTCGTAGGCGGCGAGCGACGGGCCGGGGAAGCCCGACATCCACTCCGCGACCTCGCCCCAGGGGTTGCCGCGGAACCTCCTCGTCACGGCCTCGCCCGTCTCCGCGTCAAGCGCGCAGACGGTGGTGGACCTGAGGTGTACGTCCATTCCGAAGGCGGTAGAATATCTAGGCACGGGAGCCTCCCAACCTCGTTGCGGCGCGGCTGCGCCTCTGGCACTTCAACAACATTGTCGCAGCCCCGACCCGCGGTCACGAGCGGGGGCTCCTGTCGTTTCCGTGCCCTCGGATTGGGTCATAGTGTCTGACTTATGCTCAACCTGCGGTGCCATTTTGCTTGAAGGCACCTTGCTCGCTCTGGCGGGTTTTCGCTCATATGACCCAATCCGCTGTCAAGAGCCACAATGGCCCCGCCGACCGCTTGCAATCGGTCGGCGGGGCCTGCCGTTGAACCCATTACAGTTTGAGTCGTCCGAAAGGGCGGCTCTTTTCCGTTGCATGGTTATA
>CATVRV010000045.1:0-5387 GCA_958346515.1 uncultured Collinsella sp. | reverse complement strand
ACGCGTACGGTTCAGGTCCGTATGGGGGCAACCCCATGAAGGTTCAAGTCCTTTCGCCCGCACCATTAAATGAAAGAGCTCCCAGCAATGGGAGCTTTTTTTGTTATGGGCCCATCACAGGGACTTGAACCTGCGAAGGAGCGAGCGTAAAGAAAACGCGGAGCGTTTTTAGCGAGCTGGCGAGGACGCCGGCAGGCGGCCGAAGCCGGTGCGGATCCGCGAAGCGGATACGCGGACGTCCTTTCGCCCGCACCATTAAATGAAAGAGCTCCCAGCAATGGGAGCTTTTTTGTTATGCACGATCTCCTTGGACGGGTATCCTAATGCCAACGTGTGCCTATCAGAGGAGAGACCATGCTGTTTTCCGGTATCATCGCCGCCCTTACCAGCCTTTTGATTCCCATCATCATCCTGTTGCTGCTGCTTCCCAGCGCCTGCTATGTCGTTGAACAGCAGCATGCCGTGATCATCGAGCGTCTGGGCAAGTTTAACCGCATCGTCAACGCGGGCTTCCACATGAAGGTGCCCGTGATCGACCGCAAGGCTGCCACGGTGAGTCTGCGCACCATGAAAAACGGTTTTGGCATCGACGTTAAGACTCAGGATAATGTGACCATCGGCCTCGAGGTCTCGGCTCAATATCACGTGAGCTATGACATGGGTGCTGGCCCGGCGGATTCGGGCATCTACAAGAGCTACTACATGCTGCAGGAGCCCGTCGACCAGATGCGTGACTTCATCACCGACGCCCTGCGCTCTTCGATCCCCGTCTACACACTCGATGAGGTCTTTGCCAAGAAGGATGACATCGCCAAGGATGTCAACGCTACCGTTTCCGAGCAGATGGCCGCCTACGGCTTCACCCTCGTGTCGACACTCATCACCAAAATCGCACTGCCGACCGAGGTCGAGAACTCCATGAACGACATCAACGCCGCCCAGCGCAAGCGCGCTGCGGCACAGGAGCTCGCCGAGGCCGACCGCATCAAGCGCGTCACCGAGGCGACCGCCGAGGCCGAGGCGATGGAAAAGGCGGGCGAGGGCATCGCCAACCAGCGCAAGGCCATCGCGCTAGGCATCAAAGATTCGCTCGAGATCATCCAGGAGACGGGAGTCGGCAACGACGAGGCCAACCAGCTGTTCATGTTTACGCAGTGGTCCGAGATGATGACGGAGTTCGCTCGCACGGGTAAAACTTCGACGGTCGTGCTGCCGAGCGACTTTTCGCAGTCGGCCTCTATGTTCGAGCAGATGCTGGCTGCCGGTAAGGTTCAGAACGATTCGAAGGAGTAGACCCGCGTGAAATACACCGTCGTTTGCGTCGGTAAGCTCAAGGAGCGCTTTTGGAAGGACGCGTGCGCTGAGTACACCAAGCGCCTGGGTGCCTATGCCAAGGTTGATATCCGCGAGGTGGCCGATATCGACCCGGCTAAGGCGGGCGGCGTGGATACCGCGCGCGACAAGGAGGGGGCGGCGATTCTTGCTGCCTTGCCGTCTCGAGCGCATGTGATCCTGCTGGCCATTGAGGGCAAAGAGCGCTCGAGCGAGGAGCTCTCGGCGAGGCTCGACGATCTTATGCTGCGAGGCAGCAGCGACATTGCCTTTGTGATTGGCGGTTCGGACGGCGTGAGCGATGACGTGCGCGCACGAGCCGACGAGATGCTCAGCTTTGGACGCATTACCTTGCCGCATAACTTGGCGCGCGTGGTGCTGCTAGAGCAGATTTACCGTGCCTGCAAGATTAGTCGTGGCGAGCCGTATCACAAATAGGTCTGCAATACGAAACAATGGCGTGGGACAATACCTTTCGTTTTGAGGAATGTGTCTGAAAGGACTATGCGATATGAAGATTGGATTTGTCGGTTTTGGCAATATGGCGAGCGCTATGGCCGATGGCTGGATCGCTGCCGGTGTAGCTGCGAGCGACATGTGCGCCTGCGCGGGTCGCTACGACGCACTGGTTGAGCGCTGCGAGGCGCGCGGCATGGTCGCTTGCCACGATGCCGCCGAGGTCGTCGCCGCATCCGATATCGTGGTCGCTGCGGTCAAACCGTACATGATCGAGAAGATTTTCGCCCCGCTCAAGGATGCTCTTGCCAAAAAGGTCGTTCTGTCGGTTGCCTGGACCTGGGACAGTGCCAAGTGGGAGCAGGTCCTGCCGGGCGTCGCGCATATCTCGACGGTGCCCAACACGCCGGTTTCGGTGGGCGAGGGCGTCATCGCTTGCGAGAAGGCTTCCACGCTTAGTGATGAGCAGAGCGCAGTGGTGCTTGATCTGCTTGGCAAGCTCGGTGCGGTGGTCGAGCTCGATACGAGCCTGCTGTTCGTGGGCGGCACGGTGGGTGGTTGCGCTCCGGCATTTGTCGCCATGGCAATCGAGGCCCTGGGCGATGCGGCGGTCAAGCACGGTATCCCGCGTGCCGATGCCTATCGCATTGTGAGCCAGATGGTGCTAGGTACGGCAAAGCTGCAGCTTGCAACTGGCCAGCATCCTGCGGCGATGAAGGATGCCGTATGCTCGCCCGGTGGTGCCACCATCAAGGGCGTCGTTGCGCTCGAGGACGCTGGCATGCGCAGCGCCCTGGTCAAGGCAATCGACGCAACTCTCCAGTAAAACCGACCAAAAAAGGACGGGTTTATTTTTGGCAGGTATTTTCTGCGGTTTTGTCCTTTTAGCGAAAAGCGCCCCGCAACTGGCTCAATTCCAGTTGCGGGGCGCTTGCGTTTGCCCAGATAAAACAGACCAAAATAAACCTGTCCCTTTTTGGCAGGTTAGTCCCAGAAACTGTCTTCCTCATCCTCGGACTTGGGTCCGCGGTCGACGTACATCTTATGGGTACGCTTCTCCATTACAAAGGCAAGAATCGCAAATAACAGGATGCCGCCGGCGAAAAGGATGGCAAAACCGGTGCGGGTGCCAAACAAAAAGGAAAAAACTGCGTCCATTGGGTGCCTTCTTGCGTAGTTGAGTTGGGTCGTAAACGCTCATAAGTATATACTTGCCCATACATGTACAAGGTTGCAACCTAAATGGAATGTATATCGCCGGAGGATCTAATGCTTGATATCAAGTTTGTTCGCGAGAACCCCGATGCCATCGATGTCGCCATGGCTAACCGCCAGACGTCTTGGGATCGCGAGAAGTTCTTTGAGCTCGACGACGAGCGCCGTGCCGTCATCACCGAGGTCGAGGAGCTCCAGGCTACGCGCAACGCCGAGTCCAAGAAGATCGGCGCCCTGATGAAGGAGGGCAAGAAGGACGAGGCCGAGGCCGCCAAGGAGGCCGTGCGCGCCGTCAACGAGAAGATTGACGGTCTGGCCGAGCGCCGTACTGCTCTCGAGCAGGAGCAGTACGACTTCATGGCTCACCTGCCCAACATTCCTTGCGAGGCCACGCCGTACGGCAAGGACGAGGACGAGAATATTGAGCGCCGTCGTTGGGGCACCCCGCGCGAGTTCGACTTCGACTTTAAGCCGCATTGGGATCTGGGCACCGATCTGGACATCCTCGACTTCGAGCGCGGCAACAAGCTCTCCGGCAGCCGTTTTACCGTTCTCGGTGGCGCCGGCGCCCGCCTGGAGCGCGCCCTCATCAACTTCTTCCTCGATACGCACACCAGCCGTGGTTTTAAGGAGTGGTGGCCGCCCATCGTCGTCAAGCGTCAGACCATGTTTGGCACGGGTCAGCTGCCCAAGTTCGAGGACGACGCCTACCACGTCTCGGGCGACAACTTCCTGATCCCCACCGCCGAGGTCGTGCTCACCAACCTGCACGCCGGCGAGGTCCTCGACGCCGACACCCTGCCGCGCCGCTACACCGCCTTCACCCCCTGCTTCCGCGAGGAGGCCGGTTCCGCCGGTCGCGACACCCGCGGCATCATCCGTCAGCACGAGTTCGACAAGGTCGAGATGGTCAAGTTCGCTAAGCCGGAGGAGTCCGACGAGGAGCTCGAGAGCATGACCGCCGAGGCCGAGTACCTGCTGCAGCAGCTGGGCCTTCCGTATCGCGTGATTAGCCTGTGCACCGGCGACTTGGGCTTCTCTGCCCGTCAGACCTACGACGTCGAGGTCTGGCTGCCGAGCTACAACGCCTACAAGGAGATCAGCTCCTGCTCCAACTGCGGCGACTTCCAGGCCCGCCGCGCCAACATCAAGTACCGCGACCCCGAGAACTTCAAGGGTTCGCGCTACCTGCACACGCTCAACGGTTCCGGCCTGCCGGCCGGCCGCACCATGGCCGCCATTCTGGAGAACTACCAGAACGCCGACGGCACCATCACGATTCCCGAGGTCCTGCGTCCTTACATGGGTGGTCTCGAGAAGATCGAGCCGGTCGCGTAAGTTGGCTGCATAGGGGATATGCAAGGGCGCTCCTTCGGGGGCGCCCTATTTCGTGCGCAGGTCCATACCATGCCGTGCGGACAGCTCAATAGAAAACACACGAACAACTGTTCTGTATACAGCCATCTACCTGCTATGCTTTTGCTAAATAAGAGCGAGAGAAAGGGGACGCGATGGAGCTGTTTGATGATCGGGTGGTTTTGTTTGAGAGCGACGAGGGCGGGGAGTACCTGCTTGTAACGTGTGAGCCGTCTGGCATGGGCGGCCTGGTGGTTCGGCAGACGAGTGAGGGTCCGTTGACACAATGGTGCTTTGAGGAGTCGCCGCATGTGGTCGAGACCTTTGTGACGCACGAGGGGCTTGTGGCGCTGGAGCACTTCTATGGAGTTGGGACTTCCAACCAGGTCGCGCGCATGCTGAGCATCTCGTTTGCCGATTATGATTGTGCCCAGCGGGTGAGATCGCTCCTGAGGGAACTTGATGCCAAGTTTGACGTGATCGAAAAGCCAATCGATCGTACGGGGAACAGCGGTATATGCGGAGCAGCATGACAAAACTGCGTTCCGCAAAAAAGTTTGAGATTGTGCTTGACTCCAATAAGCTAAAGTGGTTTTATATGTCTTGCGCTGCGGCGTTACCTCAGCTGGATAGAGGGTCTGACTACGAATCAGAACGTCATAGGTTCGAATCCTATACGCCGCACCACTTGAGTTTGAAGCCTCCGGCAACGGGGGCTTTTCTTTTACGTCGGCATCCCATGGATTCGAACCTCGGTCGAGGCGCGAGCGTCAAGAAAACGCGGAGCGTTTTCAGCGAGCGGGCGAGCACGCCGGCGGGCGGGCGAAGCCGGCGCGGATCCGCGAAGCGGATGCGCGGAATTCTATACGCCGCACCAATCGAAATTGAAAGCCTCCGGCAACGGGGGCTTTTATTTTATGGCGGTATCCCATGGATCCGAATCTCGGTCGAGGCGCGGGCGTCTCAATCATCACGGTTGATTTTCAATCTCAACGCAACAGCCCGAACGGACCCCGCGTTTCCGCAGC
>CATVRV010000044.1:0-5578 GCA_958346515.1 uncultured Collinsella sp. | reverse complement strand
CTTCCCCCACTCCGCCCCACCACTCCACCCACCATATATCGCAAAACACCCCAAGCATATGTTCGAAAACACAATATGTTGTGTTTACAGCAACGGCGGGATGCCACCTGTGGCACCCCGCCGTTCAACCTCAACCTTCAAGTTGACCTTGAGGCGATTTTTGCGTCCCTTTACATGCCGTTCACATCGCCCCCAAACTCCCCCACCCAAGGCACATGCGGCCCACCACCGCGACGCCAAGTGGCGAAAAATGGGACGGGGCCCCAGATTGCCCATGCGCGCGCAAAAGCACGCCGCGGCAATCTGGAGCCCGTCCCCAAATACCTATAAATATGCAGGTCAGCGATGTGTTAACGATGTGCCAGCGGGTGCGCCGCCAGATAGACCTCGGTCAGTTGCGTACGATCGACATGCGTGTAGACCTGCGTGGTCGATATATCGGCATGTCCCAAGATCTCCTGTAGCACACGGAGGTCTGCGCCGCCCGCAAGCATATGGGTGGCAAAGGAGTGACGCAGCGTATGGGGATGGAGCCCCACCAGTCCCACCTGGCGCCCGTAGCGCTCACAGATGGCATGGATGCCCTGGCGCGACAGACGGCGGCCGTTCTTATTTAAAAAGACCGCCGAGGTCTCGGTTCCGCGGGCATGGGCCGCCAAGCGAGAACGCCCCTCAGTTACATAAAGCGTCAGAGCTCGCGCCGCGCTTCCTACCAGCGGGGACAGGCGTTCCTTCGAGCCCTTACCACGAACGAGCACAAAGCCATCGTCGATATGGATATCGCCCACATCGAGCCCCACCAACTCGCTCACACGCAAACCGCATCCGTAGAGCACTTCCAAGATGGCATGGTCGCGCAAGCCCATCTCGCCCTCGGGGAAGTCTTGATCGAGCAGCGCCGAGACATCCTCCACCGATAGATACTCCGGCAAACGCTCAGCCTTTTTAGGCAGGCGCAACGCCGCCGTTGGATTTTGGGCCACAGCCCCATCGCGCACCAAAAAGGCATGTAGGCCCTTCACGGCCGCAAGCGCACGCTCCACCGAGGCATCCGAATAGCCCCCATCGCGACGGTCGGCGACAAAGCCCTCCACGACCTGACGGGTCACCTCTTCAAAAGACACAATACCCGCCCGCTCCAGATAGGCGCAGTACGTCGTCAGGTCACGACGGTAGGCCGCAATCGTGTTGCGCGCCAAACCCCGCTCGACCGCGAGGTAATCGAGATACTCCCCCGCCGCCACGGCGAGCGACGAGGGAGTAGCTTCGGTATGTTCTTTATTCGCCGGCACCCTTAGTCCGTAGCGAGGTTCATGGGCGTCACCTGCAGACGGTCGACACCCTCGTGCTGGCCGATCGAAGCGCGCACGAACTCGCGGAACAGCGGCTGCGGGTTGGTCGGGCGGCTCTTGAACTCGGGATGAGCCTGGGTTGCCACATACCACGGATGCACGTCGCGCGGCAGCTCGACCATCTCGACCAGGCGCTCGTCGGGCGACAGACCCGAGATAACCAAGCCGGCGTCCTCGAGCTGGTCACGGAAGGCGTTGTTGAACTCAAAGCGATGACGGTGACGCTCGTAGACGAGCTCCTCGCCATATGCCTCGCGAGCAAGGGTATCGGCGGCGAGCTTGCACGGATAGGCGCCCAGGCGCATGGTGCCGCCCTTCTCGGTCACGTCCTCCTGCGAGCTCATCAGATCGATGACGCTAAACGGGCCGTCCGGATCGAACTCGGAGGAGCTGGCGCCGGCAAGGCCGACGACGTTGCGGGCGAACTCGCACACGGCCACCTGCATACCCAGGCAAATGCCCAGATACGGAATCTTGTGCTCACGGGCAAACTCGGCCGCGAGGATCTTGCCCTCCAGGGCGCGCTTGCCAAAGCCGCCGGGGACCAGGATGCCCGAGGCGTCGCCCAGAACCTCGGAGACATTCTGCTCGTCGAGGCTCTCGCCGTCGACCAGCTGGACGTCCACATGGCGATCGTAGAAGACGCCCGCATGGTGCAGGGCCTCGATAACCGACAGGTACGCATCGGGCAGCTGCGTGTACTTGCCCACGACGGCGATCTTCACCTTGTCGGCGTGATGGTTGGCATGATTCTGTTTGCGCAGGAACTCGTTCCACTCGCTCATGTCGCGCTCACGCGGGTCCAGACCCAGGCGCTCGCAAATGCGCAGGTCAAAGTCCTGCTCGGCAAGCAGCTGCGGAACATCGTAAATGCTCGCGCAGTCCTCGTTGGTAAAGACACAATCGGTGTCGACGTCGCAGAAGCTTGCGATCTTTCCGCGGATAGCGTCATCGATATGGTGGTCGGAGCGCAGCACGATGATATCGGGCTGGATGCCAAAGCTGCGGAGCTCCTTGACGGAATGCTGCGTGGGCTTGGTCTTGACCTCGTGGGCGGCGGCGATATAGGGAACGAGCGACACGTGGATGTAGCAGACGTTCTCGGGGCCGGCCTCCTTGCGGTACTGACGGATGGCCTCGACAAACGGTTGGGACTCGATGTCGCCGATCGTGCCGCCCAGCTCGGTGATGACTACATCGGAGCCGGTCTGCTCCTCGATGCGGCGGAACTTGTCCTTAATGGCATTGGTGACGTGAGGAATCACCTGCACGGTACCGCCCAAAAAGTCGCCGCGACGCTCGCGGGCGATCAAGCTCTTATAGATGGCGCCGGTCGTAAAGTTGGAATCGCGGGTCAGGTTCTCATCAATAAAGCGCTCGTAATGACCCAGGTCCAGGTCGGACTCGTAACCATCCTCGGTAACGAAGACCTCACCATGCTGGAAGGGGCTCATGGTACCGGGGTCGACGTTCAGATACGGGTCGGCCTTCTGCATCGTTACTTTGTAGCCACGCGACTTGAGCAGACGGCCCAGCGAGGCCGCGGTGATACCCTTGCCCAGGGACGAAACCACGCCACCGGTTACGAACACATGCTTGGTCATATTGAGTTACCTGCGCTTCCCGTAGAAGTTGTTTATCCACATCTTACGGGTCTTCATTGTAATACTCGCGCCGCGGACCGTTCGCAATTTTTCTCGCGTGCGATTGCATTTCTCAATCTTGAAACAAAACGCCGCCCGGTTTCCCAGGCGGCGTCGCTATGGCAAGGGTTACATGCTGCTATCGATCAGCAACCTCGTCCTCGAGCATTTCTTGAACGAGCATGCCGGTACGGACGCCCTCAAGATACCACTTGCCATGTTCGGTGAGGCAAATGCCATTTGCAAGCTGACCGCCGTCGTCGCTATAACGCGAGACGACATCAATCATGCCTTCGGAATCCAAGCGATCGATTGCGGCGCGGGCACGATACGGCGAAACCCCCACGCGCTCGGCAAGCGTTTTGCGCGAGAAACCATACGGCCCGTCATTGTCTTCGGTTTGCCGGTCGATCTCCATCAACACCAGCACCTCGACACGCTTCATATCGTTGACACTCGCACGACCCTTGCCCGCCATAGCAGCCTCCTCAAACCGAGCACGAGCATCTAACGCGCCGTGCGCGACCGACACACCTCACGATGGCAGGTAATATCCATCATGCGGCATCCCGCTAAGGATGAAACAGTTACGGTTATTGTATACCGCTCAAATTGTTTCTAGGCAGGTAAACAGCTATTTTTCGCCGAAATAGGCGCTTTATTGATCAAAAAGCCGTACCGGGCGCTAACCCGATACGGCCAAAATGCAATGCAATTACCGCGGTGCTTCAAACTTAGCGATGGAAGAAACCGCGGCGCTCAAACTTGGGCTCGCAGCACACGTTGATACCCAGTTTGCGCAGTACCGTCTCGTCCGTCGGCGAGATAATCACGCTAAAGAAGGCATCGCAACCGCGCAGCTGCTCCAGGCCCGAAAGGACGCGAGCGGCCGTCTCACTCGTGGCCGAGGTGATCGACAGCGCCATAAGCGTCTCGTCGGTGTGGAGGCGCGGGTTTTTGCTGCCCAGGAAATGCGTCTTGAGCTTGCTGATGGGCTCGATCGCCTCATCGCTAATGACCTCGAGCTCAAGGTCGACGCCCGAGACATGCTTAAGTGCATTCATGATGAGCGAGCTCGCAGCGCCCAGGCGCGTGGAAGTCTTGCCGGTCACCACGGAGCCATCGGGCATGACCATGGCACCCACGGGACCACCCGTCAGCTGCTCCCTGGTGAGGGCCGCCGAGCGTGCCGGTGAGTAGTTCTTATCGATGCCGGCTTTCTTCATAATAATCTTGAGACGGTCGACTTGCTCCTCGCCCACACCGGTACGGCGCACATTTTCGACCGCGGTAAAGTAGCGGCGGACGATCTCCATCTTGGAAGCGTCGCGGCAGGCATCGTCATCGGTGATGGCAAAGCCGACCATATTGACGCCCATGTCCGTGGGGCTCTGGTAGGGGCTCTTGCCCAAAATCTTTTCCATCAGGGCACGAACCACCGGGAAAGCCTCGACGTCACGGTTGTAGTTGACCGTGGTCTTGTTGTAGGCCTCCAAGTGGAAGGAGTCGATGATATTGGCATCGTCGAGATCGGCCGTTGCTGCCTCATAGGCGATGTTGACCGGATGCGTCAGAGGAAGATTCCAGACCGGGAAGGTCTCGAACTTGGCATAGCCGGCGGCGGTACCGTGCTTATGCTCGTGATACAGCTGCGAAAGGCAAGTGGCGAGCTTGCCCGAGCCGGGGCCGGGTGCCGTCACGACAACGAGCGGACGCGTGGTCTCGACAAACTCGTTCTTGCCGTAGCCATCGTCGGACACGATCAGATCGACATCGTGCGGATACCCCTCGATGGGATAGTGCAGCTTGGCGGGAATACCGAGCGCGTTCAGGCGGTTGCGGAACACATCGGCAGCAGGCTGGCCGGCATACTGGGTGATGACCACAGCCGCGACGGCAAACCCATTCCCTCGGAACAGATCGACCAGGCGCAAAACGTCCTCGTCATAGGTAATGCCAAGGTCACCACGAGCCTTGTTTTTCTCGATGTGGTTCGCGTTGATCGCGATGATGACCTCAACGTCATCGGCAATGCTCTTGAGCATGCGGAACTTGCTGTCCGGTTCAAAACCCGGCAGCACGCGACTCGCGTGATAGTCGTCAAACAGCTTGCCGCCAAACTCCAAATAGAGTTTGCCGCCAAACTGCGAGATGCGCTCCTTAATATGAGCGGCCTGCAGCTCGATATATTTCGCGTTGTCGAAACCCTGGCGCATGTATGGCTCCCGTCCCGTTTCCAATTAATGTTCTAGGCGATTATAACGGAGCAGACCCTCCCCAACGCCCAAGCAATCAACTGGCACCAACCAAACACGCCATCGATAAGTTGCGGTGAAATAGTTCCCGTTTAACCCCTCAAGACGGCCAACAGGAACTATTCCACCGCAACTTCCCCTTTTTGGTTCAAACAAACCTGGCCTTTGTATCAATAATGGAAACGTCGCAGGTTGAGCATAAGCCAGCGAAAGCCCACCAGAGTAGGCAAAGCGCCCTCTGCACCAACAATGGAAAGCGCCGCAGGCAGAGGACGGACAGACACTATGACCCAATCCGAGGGCACTAAAAAGATAGGAGCCCCCGCTC
>CATVRV010000043.1:0-6180 GCA_958346515.1 uncultured Collinsella sp. | reverse complement strand
AAATCTCACTGGCCGCGACCGGCCCCCTGTGGGCGAGCAAGCGGACGACAAACACATCTGTCCAATAATTCGTCTGAAACATAATGAAAAACCGTTTGATGTGAGTTAATATAAACAACGTCGTGAATCTGACTCCTGCCACATGCTTGACAGGGGTTAAACACAAAAAGGAGTCAACTATGGTTTCTGAGAAGGCTACCCTCGTTAATCCTCAGGGTCTGCACATGCGTCCGGCTGGTCTGTTCGCCTCCACCATGGGCAAGTATGCCTGTGACGTGACGGTCGTTACCCCCGAGAAGGAGGTCAACGGCAAGTCCCCGATGGCCCTCATGGCTGCTGGTATCCCCTGCGGCACCGAGGTCGAGGTCAAGTGCGACGGCGCTGACGAGGCCGAGGCTCTGGCTGCTGCCATCGAGCTCATCAAGAGCGGTCTTGGCGAGTAGAACTCAAACGGGTCGTATGTTGAACAACTAAGTTCATATTTGGGGGCGCAGTGACCTGTTGTAAGGTAGCTGCGCTCTTTTGTCATGGATATGGCAAAACGCTTTATCACATGACACGGAGAGAGGAATGGGAATGTATCAGGGAGTCAACGCTTCCGAGGGCATCGGTATCGGCACCGTCATGGTTGCCGTCGATCCCGACTTGACGTTTGAGCCGCACGAGGTTGCTGATTCGGCAGCAGAGAAGGAGCGCTATCAGTCCGCTCTTTCGGTCTTCTGCGAGAAGACCCAGGCTCAGGCCGACCACATGAAGGAGACGGTGGGCGAGGCCGAGGCCGAGATCATGAGCGGACACATTGTCCTGGCTCAGGACCCGGGCATGACCGACGCCATCAACGCCGCCATTGACGGCGGCACCTGCGCCGAGCAGGCGCTCATGGACACCTCGACCATGTTCGAGAACATGTTCCTGTCCATGGACGACGAGATGTTCCGTCTGCGCGCGGCCGACATCGCCGACATCCGCACCGGTATTCTGGCCGAGCTGCTGGGCAAGGAGGTCGTCGACCTTTCCGTCCTGCCCGAGAACACCGTCGTTGTCGTGCACGACCTCACGCCGTCCATGACCGCCACGATCGATAAGGCCCACGTTGCCGGCATCGTCACCGAGACCGGTGGCCGCACGTCGCACTCCGCGATCATCGCGCGCGCCCTCGAGATCCCGGCTGTCCTTTCGGTTTCCAACAGCTGCACCGCGCTGCGCAACGGTATGACCGTTGTCGTCGACGGTGGCAAGGGTATCGTCGAGGCCGATCCCGACGAGGAGACGCTCGCTGCCTATACCGCCAAGGCCGAGGCCTTCGCTGCCGAGAAGGCGGCCCTCGAGGCCTTCCGTGGCAAGCCGTCCGTGACTGCCGATGGCATCAAGAAGATCATCGCCTGCAACATCGGTAACCCCGATGACGTGCCCAACGCGCTCGATCACGACGCCGAGGCCATCGGTCTGTTCCGCTCCGAGTTCCTGTTCATGGACTCTGCTGAGCTTCCTTCCGAGGAGGAGCAGTTCAACGCCTACCGTAAGGTCGCCAGCGCGCTCAAGGGTGCTCCGGTCATCATCCGCACACTCGATGTGGGTGGCGACAAGGAGATTCCGTATCTGCATATGGTCAAGGAAGACAACCCCTTCATGGGCTTCCGCGCCGTGCGTTACTGCCTGGCCAATCCCGACCAGTACAAGGTCCAGCTCCGCGCTCTGCTGCGCGCTAGCGCCTTCGGTGACGTCAAGATCATGATCCCGCTCGTCACCTGCGTCGAGGAGGTCTTGGCTGTCAAGGAGCTCGTCGAGCAGTGCAAGGCCGAGCTGACCGAAGAGGGTCGCAAGTTCAACGAGAACATCGAGGTCGGCATCATGGTCGAGACGCCCGCCGCTTCGCTGCTCGCAGACCGTCTTGCCGAGGTCGCCGACTTCTTCTCCATCGGCACCAACGACCTGATCGGCTACACCATGTGCGCCGACCGTGGTAACGACACCATCTCCAACCTGTACCAGGTTTACTATCCCGCCGTGCTCCGCTCGCTCAAGAACATCATCGAGAGCGGCGTGAAGGCCGGCATCATGGTCGGTATGTGCGGCGAGGCCGCTGCCGATCCGCTGCTCGAGCCGCTGCTGATCAGCTGGGGCCTGGAGGAGTTCTCGATGAGCGCTCCGTCGATCCTTCGCGCCCGCAAGACCATCAGCCAGTGGACCAAGGCCGAGTGCGACGAGCTCGCCGAGAAGGCACTCGCCTGCAACACCGCCGCCGAGGTCAAGGCACTGCTCGAGTCCGCAGCTCGCTAATTTGGTATCAGAGGTAACCGCGTGGTTGGAATGGGCCGGCCACGCGGCCCTCACATATACAGGGGGTACTGTAAATGTTCTACACGCTAACCGCTAACCCGGCTGTCGACATGACGGTTTCGAGCTCTCCGCTCGAGCCCGACGAGAACGTCCGCACCGGCTCGGCCAGCTACACGGCTAACGGCAAGGGCCTCGACGTGTCCTTCGCCTTTAAGAAGATGGGCGTCGACACCGTCGCGCTCGGCTTCTTCGCTGGCTTCACGGGCAAGTTCATCGTCGAGGAGGTCATGAACCTGGGTTGCCTCTGCCGCCCGGTCTGGACCGACGGTATCACGCGCATTAACACCTACGTCAACGATGGCCAGCACGAGTACGGCATCCTGAACCCGGGTGCTCCTATTACGCCGCAGCACCAGGAGGAGCTCTACAACATCCTGGACACCGCGGGCGATCTCGAGTGCCTGATCGTTTCCGGCTCCGTGCCTCCCAAAGCTACGCCCGACTTCCTGGCTCAGGTCATGGAGCACGCTCAGGCTCGTGGCGCCGACGTCGTCCTGGACCTGTCCTCCGACAAGCTCAAGGAGCTCGCTCACAAGAAGCCGCTGCTCATCAAGCCGAACCATCACGAGATGAAGGCCATCTTCGGCGTGCCGGTCGACACCGACGACGAGGTCCGCGTTGCCATGAAGATGGCTCACGACGCTGGCGTTCAGAACGTGCTGCTCACCCGTGGTAGCCGCGGCGACGCTTACTTCTCCAACGGCGAGGATATTTGGTACGCCAAGCGTGAGTTCAACATCAAGCTGGTTTCTTCTGTCTGCGCCGGCGACTGCACCCTCGCTGCGTTCCTGCACAAGTGGTACAGGGATCGCGACAACGTCGAGGAGGCCATGAAGCTCGCTATGGCCACCGGCGCCAACGTTGCCGAGTCCGTCGGCATCGGCGACTTCGGTCACGTCGACGAGTACAGCAAGCGCGTTGCTGTCCGCAAGCTCGATCGTCAGTAATCGAAACGCGACATATTCGTGCGCATGCGGCGCCCCGGTTTCGGCTGGGGCGCCTTTTTTGTTCCGTTATTGGAGAGAGATGCTCTGCCGTACTTCATCGCTTCCACACCGTTCACCGAGTTGTCCTAGCCTTTTACCGTTGGGTGGAATATACTTTCATTAACACGTTACTTCGTGAAAGGAACATTCATGATTTACACGCTCACTGCAAATCCCGCCATTGACTACAACATCGCCTGCGACGGCCTTGCTGCCAACACCGTCACGCGTACCCGTAACGCCGTCTACACGCCCAACGGCAAGGGTCTCAACGTCTCGTTCACCCTCGATCACTACGGTGTCGACACCACGATCCTGGGCTTTTTCGCCGGCTTCTCGGGCGAGTTTATCGTTAAGGGCGCCGAGGCCCTGGGCGTGCCCGTCAAGCCCGTGTGGACCGACGGCATTACGCGCGTCAACGTGTTCCTCAACGCCGGCCCCGACACCGAGTACAACATGGTCAACGCCGGTGCCGCCATCAACGAGGCCAACGAGCAGGAGATGTTTGAGCTCATCGATTCGCTCGATGATATGACCTGCCTGGTCATCAGCGGCTCGCTGCCTCCCAACACTTCCGAGGGCTTCCTGGCCGAGGTCCTGCGCCGCGTCAAGGCCAAGGGAGCCGAGTTCGTCCTCGACATCTCGAGCCATCAGCTGGCAGACCTCATTTCCATGGAGCCGCTGCTGATCAAGCCCAATGACGACGAGCTGCTTGACATCTTTGGCATCAAGGTGAGCGGTGGCGACGACGAGTCCGTCAAGGGCGCTATGGCCGAGCTGCACGCCAAGGGCGCCAAGAACGTGCTCCTGACCCTTGGTGGCGCCGGTGCGTACTTCTCCAACGGCGAGCATATCTGGTTTGCCAACCGCACCTTCGACGTCAAGCTGTTGTCGACGGTGTGCGCCGGCGATTCCTCGCTCGCTGCCTTCCTGTCCGTGTGGCACGACGCCCCCGAGCGTGTTGAGGATGCTTTGCGTCTTTCGATGGCCACCGGCGCCAATGTGGTCGAGTGCCCCGGTCTGGGCGATTTTGCCAAGGTGGACGAATACAAGAAGAACATCGAAGTTCGTCAGGTCTGCTAGCCGCACCGAAAAATCGTTGCAGAACACCCGCTTTGGATCTCCGAGGCGGGTGTTTTTTGTGCGCTGAACGTATGTGGCGTTTGCTGTCTCGTTTTATCGAATCGACGAAGCAATTGCGTGTGCGCGCTTTCTCGTTTCTTGTTAGACTTCTTGAGAACCATCGATTAACGCTCGCAAGTGCAGGAGGCCATAGGCATGTGCAATGTTTCGCTCAACGGTACGCAACCGTCCGATGCCTCCCTGCGCGTCCTGCGCGCGCTTGAGGCGGCTGGTCTTGAGGCTTGGTACGTGGGCGGCTGGGTGCGCGACGCCCTGATGGGATGCCCCAGCCACGATGTTGATATGTGCTGTAGCGGCCTGTGGCAGGAGTCCAAGGCGGCGCTCGAGGCCGCTGATATCGCGGTCGTGGAGTCGGGCATTAAATTTGCCGGAATCACGGCTATTTCCGATGGCGAGCGTATCGAGGTCACCACGTACCGCCTGGATGGCTTTTACACCGATGGGCGCCATCCTCAGAGTGTCGAGCGTGCCGCCTCGCTCGAGGACGATCTGGCCCGCCGCGACTTTACCGTCAACGCCATGGCCTGGCATCCCGAGCGCGGGCTTGTCGACCGCTACGACGGCCAGGGTGATCTGGAGCGCAAGCTGATTCGCGCTGTCGGTGATCCCAAGCGTCGCTTTAACGAGGACGCCCTGCGCATGCTGCGTGCGGTGCGCTTTGCCTGCCGTCTGGACTTTATGATTGAGCCCGAGACTAAGCGTGCGCTTGCCGAGTGCGCGCCGCTGCTCGATGCCGTGGCGCGCGAGCGTGTGGGTATTGAGCTCGAGGGCATTCTTTCGACCGGCCACGGGGGAGACGCGATGCTGCGCTACCCCGAGCTCATCTGCGCCGCCGTGCCCGAGCTTGCGCCCGCTCGCGGGTTTGATCAGCGAAGTGTCTACCATGCGTTTAACGTCTACGAGCATATCGCCCGCGTGCTGACGGTGGCAGGGGAGCTGGCGCTGTGTGACGGCGTCGCGCCCTCGTTGAGCCTGATGTGGGCGGCGTTTTTGCACGATGTGTCCAAGCCCGAGTGCTTTACGGTCGATCACGCCGGCAGCGGACACTTCTACGGTCATCCCGAGCTCGGCGCCAAGATAGCGCGCGTCATTATGGATCGCCTGGCGCTCTCGCACGACCTGGTGCGCGATGTGTGCCTGCTTATCAAATACCATGATAAGCCGCTGCGCCCAGAGCGCTCCTGCCTGCTCAATATGATGCGCGCGCTTTCGGGTGAGGGCGTCGACACGGCCCGCCTGATTGACGAGCTCATGGACCTTAAGCGTGCCGACACACTTGGCAAGGCCCCGTCGTGCTTCTATTACGTTGAGACGATTGAGGAGATGCGCGCGATGGCGCACGAGCTGCTGAAGGCAGGGGAGCCCTATACGCTCAAGATGCTCGCCATCAACGGCGGGGACCTGATCCGTGCCGGAGTCAAGCCCGGGCCGGAACTGGGTCAGCTTCTCAACTCCGCCCTCGACGCCGTGATCGAAGACAACATTCCCAACGATCGTGAAGCTCTTTTGCTTCATCTCAACTTGCATTAGCTACCCAGTTTACCTGCGTGTTCCATAACCTACCGACAATTTTTCGGCAATTTGGAATTTCTTCTTGCGCTGACGTTTTTTGTCCCGTAATATATTTCCTCGCAGCACGGCAGTGCAGATGTCATGTGGCCCGTTCGTCTAGCGGTTTAGGACGCCGCCCTCTCAAGGCGGAGATCACCAG
>CATVRV010000042.1:0-7917 GCA_958346515.1 uncultured Collinsella sp. | reverse complement strand
CGCAACGCGTTGCGCTGAGTCCTGAGGCTGTTGCAATGAAAATGAGAATCAAGGCTGCAAACTGAAGAAAGGTTTTAGTTTAGATGAAATTAAAAAAAGAACTACGCTAACTTATAATTATGGAACTGTGAGAGGCATCTGAAAAAGGTGACTATAAGATGGATGACAAGCGTATTTTAATCATTAACGGCAAGACCGAGGACCAGATAATCGAGCAAATTATCGGTCTAGTGAATGATGATGATGAGCTAGGAGACATTCTAAAATCATATGAGGAGTCTCCTGGACTTAACGAATTAATAGAGAACATGTCTGCCTTCTTCACCGTTCAATAGAAAATTGCTTTTATGCGTAGGCCAGGGATAAAGCTGGTGCCAGCTTGGGGCAAGAACGATGAAACTGTTTTCCCGCACAATGTCAAAGGCGTTGATCATAAATTGAAGGTGCAAATCAAATGAAGATTAAGGAATTTGGCTCTCATATTATTGATATGTATGCTGGCGGTTTTGATGAGGATGTATTGAATACAGAATTCTCAAAATCTGGTTTTGAAGAGTTTCATAAAAATCACGGTAATAAGTACTTATTGGTTATTTTAATTGATAGTACCGATGACGATCAAATTATTACAACTTTTGATATGTCTGGTACATTTCCTAGTGATGATGGCGGTTTGATGACAAGGTATACTCCTACTGGAGCTTATGCTATTGGACCTGCAAAGGAGAGGAACATCTCTGCTGAGCGTACTATCGAGGTTACAATTTGGGTTACTCACGTATTTGATTATATCAATTTCTTTGAAAATAATGTTGACGTAAAACCGTTGTACAAGAGGGACGTATTGTATGAAGAGGATTAATATCGCAATCGATGACAGGACTGGAAAGTATTTCGTTCCTGATGATTCTCCAAATGACGATCATTTCGACGATGAAGATGAACAATTTATTTCAAATCGTAAAGATTCCAAAACTGTAGATAGTTTCATTTATTATGCCAAATCTGTGAAACAGTATCTTGCAAATGGTTGGGTGCCGGAAAGAATTTATTAACCGGTTCGTTTGATTACCAGCTATATCGGCACTGCGATTCACAATACGGCATTGCCAAAGAACGCCTTCCTCGGAAGGTGCGGCTACGCACGGGCCAACGAGCGCGAGTGCGTTACAGGTCCCGCGTGTGCGAGGAATAGGAGTTGAACGATATGATTGCGTCGCAGCGCGGGGAGGATTTCACGCGCTGCGACGCAATCTCAGTTGTGCGTTTGCGGCAAACTGCCAATCAGCATATTTGTGAATATAACCGCAGTACACCCCGATCTTCGAAGCGGGACACGACGACAGCCTTTCATACTCATCGAGCATTGAGCGCAGCTTCGTGTGCTCAACAGGCTCGATCTTCCTCTCGACTAGCGAATCGACGTCAGTGGTCGTGACTTTGTTCTCGGGCATCGCAGGCTACCGTGGCATCTGGCATGACGGGGCCAGCCATTTCTACATCGACGGGAACGTAGTTCAGCACGGCGAGGTTGCCGCGCTGAACTACGACTCGGAGACGGGGAGGTACAGCGGACAAGGGCTGGAGGGCGATTAGTACTCCTGCGGCCCGCACAACGCCACCTTAAGCCATTCGTTCATTTTCTTAGAGGGGCATCTTGTGATTAATTCTTCCTTCTTTGTGTAAATGCGGAGTTCGGGTTTACCGGAGCTACTGCAGTAAAATTGCAGCACCGTCGTATTCAAGTTCTCATCCCATTTTTCGATATGCTGATGCAGGCAATGGTATTCATGCTGATTGTTGCTTAAGGCGTGGGCGGCATCATAGAGCGCAAGCACGGAGATGAGCACATGCCATTGCTGGTTAGATTGTCCTGCGCGCTGTCAGTAAAGGGCTTGAAGGGGTCGACTCGTGCAATTGTTCTACCGCTGTCGTCAAATTGGTAGTGGTAATACCCCTGCTTATCAGGGCAGTCCTTGAGCCTATGCTTGAGTGTGAAGTAGAACGCAATGTTTCCTGGCAACTCTTTTGCTAGCGTGTCAGATATCGTTCTTCGATTGTTTTTGAGTTTGGAGATAAGTTCGTCACAATCGAGGAGTTTGGAACGCACTTTTGAGTCATCAGTATCCTTGAGAATCTGTCTGAGGTTATTAAGAGTGTCGCTGTCAAGTTCGTTTAGCGCGCATATGGTTTTACCCAGCCTATAGGCTGGGTCAGACTTGCTGCTTTCGGGACAATAGTTGCAAGGCTTGTTGCACCATCCGATGAAGTCTTTGACGCCTATTGGATGATTGACATTAAACTTTTTAGTCAGGGATGCACTGTTGCGCACACTGTCGACACGGTTGAAAAAGTCCTGGATATCGTTCAGATCGGCAAGCTGGGTTTCGTCCATATCTGGATTCCTTTCTCATCAGGAAGCAAGTCTCATTATAGGCATTCCTGCGGTCGCAGCGGCTAGGGGTGCCAACGGATAGCTGGGGGTTCCATCGAAGGAAAGAAGCGGGTTCCCAGGACATTCAAGATTTGAGGTCTAATACTTTTCCCGAGAAGTGAACGAGCTAAATCGGACCCCCGAAGCATCGACACTTTAGAGGTGTCGTTCCCTGCGGTTTCAATGCTGAAATCCCACGATTATGCCGCCGAAAAATGCGGATGTTTCAGGGGTCCAAAAACAGCCGTTCACTTGTCGGGAAAAGTATTAGGCCTCGATAGCGGGGGATGTGGTGCCGGTGCAAAACGGCGTCAAAGGTTGGTCGAGCAGGTGGTTTCTCCATTGATGTCCGCGCGACATGTGACACTTACCCTGCCGCCCTGCTCCGCCGCGGCGGCATGCATCTGAACAACGACCCTCTAAGGAGTTCGATATTGATGAGTGACAACACCAAGCATCTCGCAAGGAAGTGCGTCAAGGACGCGGGGCCGTGCCTCGCGCTGTGCCTTGCCGGCGCAGCGGTCGCGCTGCTGGCTGTTCTGGGGCCGTTCGACGTGCTCCGAAGTGCCGCCTCTCTGCACGTTTGCATGGCCCTTGCCGGCGCCATGATGACCGGTGGCGTGCTCGATCTGATTTTTTGGGTGCTTGACCCGTTTGGATGGAAGAACGAGGGGTAAGCCCTAAGGGATGGAAGGGCTGGAACGGTTGGCTTAGTGATCGTGCGGAATGTGGGCTAGCGACTTACAGGGAAGTGGTAGTCCGATGACGGTCTATGTAACAGGCGATATTCACGGCGGTGTCGACATGCAAAAGCTTCGCGACTGGGAGCTCGGGAATAGTCTGACGAGCGACGACTATCTCATCGTCGCCGGCGACTTTGGCTTTCCGTGGGATTTCTCTGCCGAGGAGTGCGCCGATATCGCCTGGCTGGAGTCGCGCCCCTATACCGTGCTGTTCGTCGACGGCAACCACGAGCGCTTCGACCATTGGGCGGAGCGTCCCATGGAGCTGTGGCACGGTGGGCTGACGCAGCGCCTGTCGGATACCTCGCCCATACGGCGTCTGACGCGTGGCGAGGTTTTTGAACTCGACGGCTCAACGATCTTTACCATGGGCGGCGCCACGAGCGTGGATAAGGAATACCGCATTCCCTATTCCAGCTGGTGGCCACAGGAGCTGCCGGACGAGCGCAACTTTGAGGAGGCGCGGGCAAAGCTCGACAGCGTGTACTGGAAGGTCGACTACGTGATCACCCACACCTGCTCCACGCGCATGCTTTCGCCCACGCTTTATCCGGCACCCGGCTGGAATTATCCCGATGTCGATCGACTCACCACGTTTTTCGACGAGCTGGAGGACCGCCTGGACTACAAGCACTGGTACTACGGGCACTTTCACCGTGACGCCAACCCGGCCGAGCGCTATACCGTGCTCTTCGACTGCATAGTTCGCTTGGGCGACGAACTTCAGCCCTGGGATGTTGCGTAGGGGCGGGGTGGCTGGCTACTCGACCGTTACAGTGATGTTTTCCCGATGCGTACGGATAACATCCCAGCTAAAGTGCTCGGCCAGCTGCTCGGCGGTACGCGGCGTGGTGTCCGGCGCGATGCCTGTTTGTCCGGCGAGCCAGCCCAGCAGTGCCTCGGGTGTGCCAAAGCGGGCGCGGAGCTCGCCCAGGTCTAGATCGCGATCGCGCTTGGAAAGGCGGCGGCCGTCCGGCGACATGAGTAGCGGAATGTGCGCGTAGTGCGGTGTGGGAAGTTCCAGCAGATGCTGCAGATAGATTTGGCGCGGCGTGGAGCCAAGCAGGTCGCATCCGCGTACGACCTCGGTGACGCCCATGGCGGCGTCGTCGACCACCACGGCTAGCTGATAGGCAAACACGCCGTCGCTGCGGCGCACCAAAAAGTCGCCGCACTCGGTGGCGAGTGCCTCGCATTGGGCTCCGTACGTGCGGTCCACGAATTCGACTACATCGTCTGCGAGGTCGTCGACGGCGGGCATGCGCAGGCGCGTGGCCGGAGCGCGCAGAATGCTGCGGCGTGCAACTTCCTCGGCAGAAAGGCCTCGGCAGGCGCCGCGGTAGATGGGCGTGCCGTCGCTGGCGTGCGGCGCGCTTGCGGTGTGGAGCTCGGCGCGCGTGCAAAAGCAGGGATAGGTGAGGCCGGCGTCTTGCAGTTGGCGCAAGGCGTCCTTGTACAGATCCAGGCGATCGTGCTGGTAGTAGGGGCCTTCGTCCCACTCGAGTCCCAACCAGGCCAGGTCGTCAATCAGTTGAGCGGCAAGTTCCGGGCGCTTGCAGCGATCGTCCAGATCCTCAATGCGCAGTACGATGCTGCCGCCCTGGCTGCGGGCCGAAAGCCACGCGCACAGGCAGCTGAACACGTTGCCCAGGTGCATGCGGCCCGATGGCGACGGGGCAAAGCGCCCCACGACGGGTGCGGGAACGGAGGCAGGCTGCGTCGTTGGCGCGCCCGCGGCGGGCGTTGCTATGTTGCGTGCGTTGATATCCATGCGGACGAGTATAGCGCGGGGCGCGGTAGGGAGGCGTCACTGTGGTCCGCAAGTTATCGAGGCCCCGCATTGTGTATAGCGGGCCGCAGACTCGGTGCTTTGGTTCTTGTCCATCAACTCGGCACCTTAGACGACAGAACCCCCGGCAGCTCTTCGCAACTGCCGGGGGTTCCGCGGAAAAGGGGGACATGATCCTCAAGCGAACGGCAAAGGGGCAAACCGTTTTCGCTCAACTGCTTTATGCCCCTCGGCTGGCGGCTCAATCAGCGCGTGCCGCGCCCACACAAAGCCGCTACACCTGTGACAGAGCTGTGAAGTGGTATCTATTGCTGGCGCGGGCCATGCCAAGGGTGTCCCTAATGACTAGTCATTTAAGAACGTCCCCAATGACTAGCTGCCGGGGTGCGGGCGTGACTTTCGTCCCGTTTGATACTCCGCTGGCCTAGATGTTCGTCATGTGCGCCCGTAAACGTGGGACAATGGCGTTACTGGTATCACAGACAAAGGATGTGCCCATGAACGACCCCGTTGCCAAAACCTGTCGGCAGCGCCGCCTGTTTGCGCGATTTGCTTCCGTCTGCGCACTCGTCGCGCTTGCATTGCTGCTACTGCCCGCCGCCGCGCACGCCGACGGTTATTCCATGACCCAAACCTATATCAGTGCCACGGTTGAGGCCGATGGATCGCTGACCGTTGTCGAGGGACGCCAGTTTGATTTCGACGACGACATCAACGGCGTGTTTTGGGAGATCAATACGGGCACCAACCAGCAGGGCGGCACGGCGGGCGTCGACGTGCTGAGTGTCGAGGAAGAGGACACCGCGTTTAACAAAGTCGATAGCGCGAACAAGGGCGATTCTGGCGTCTACACGGTCGAGCAGACCAGTGACGGCGTAAGGATTAAGGTGTTCAGCCCCCACGAGAGCGGCGACAGCGCGATCTATTATGTGGGCTACACCATGACCGGTGCGGTTATGAACTGGGCCGATACCGCCGAGCTCTACTGGAAGTTCGTGGGCGACGGCTGGTCTGCGGATTCCGACGATGTCGAGATGGAAGTGCGCTTCGCTAATGCCGCTGCCGGGACGGCGGCCGTCAAGGGCGATAATTTCCGCGCATGGGGCCACGGCCCGCTGACGGGCGATGTATCGCTCGATGCGGACGAACCCATGGTCACCTATACCATTCCCTGTGTGCATCAGGGCGAATTCGCCGAGGCACGCATCGCCTTCCCTAGCGACTGGGTGCCGCAACTTACCGCCTCGGGCGAAGAGCGCATGTCAACGATCATGAGCGAAGAGAAGGAATGGGCCGACGAGGCTAACGCCCGCCGCGCTCACGCTCGCATGATTGCCAATGCACTTGCCGTGCTAAGTGTTGTCGCGGCGTTGGCCTTTACCGGCACAATCGTTGTGCTTAAGCTGCGCAAGCGCAAGCCCAAGCCGCTTTTCCGGGACGAATATTTCCGCGATGTGCCTTCGGCCGACCATCCCGCCGTGCTTTCGGCTCTCATGAGCTGGAACGAGGTGCCCGATCAGGCATATATCGCCACGCTTATGAAGCTCACCGACGACCGTGTGATCAAGCTGGAGCAGGCGGCCGTGACCAAGGCCAAGAAGGGTCTGTTGGGGCGTGAAAAAGAAGAGCAGACGTATCGCGTGACGGTGAGTGATGCGGGCTGGGAGTCGGCCAAGGGCATTGACCACATGGTGCTCAAGGTCTTCTTTGCCGGTGCTAAGCCTGACGAGAACGGCGATCGCTCGCGCACGTTCGACGAGCTGCAGCACTACGTCAAGCAGCACGCTACACCCGTGGGCGACAAGCTCGAGGACTATCAGAACACCGTTAAGGGCAAGCTGGCCGATAGCGAGTACGTTGCCTCGGACGGCATTGTTGCAATGGTGTTTTGCCTGGTTCTTGGTGTCCTGATTGCCTTTGTTCCCGTGGGATCCATCTTCTTTACCGATGGCGCACAGGCGAACATTACCGCCGCGGTTATCTCGGTGCCGATTGTGCTGGTGGGTATCGGCGTGGGCCTTACGTTCCGCCGCTTTACGCCGGAGGGCGCCGAGGTGGCGGCTCGCTGCAAGGCACTTAAGCATTGGCTCGAGGACTTCACTCGTCTAAAGGAAGCCGTCCCCGGCGATCTGGTGCTGTGGAACAAGCTGCTGGTGATGGGCGTGGCGCTGGGTGTTTCCAAGGAAGTGCTACGTCAGCTTGCCGAGGCCGTGCCGCCCGAGGTGCGTGAGGCCGACGGCTTCTATGACAATTATCCCTGCTACTGGTGGTACTACCATCATTACGGTATCGAGTCTCCGCTCGATTCGTTCGATGACGTGTATCACGAGAGCATCCGTGAGCTGGCGTCGAGCTCCGACAGCTCGGGCGGCGGCGGAGGCGGCGGCTTCTCTGGCGGCGGAGGCGGCGGCGTCGGCGGAGGCGGCGGCGGAACGTTCTAGCGCGCTCTGATTTTTGGGATGGATCTTCTCCGGCGACTGTTGGCGGAAAATCTATCCCATTTTTATGCTTTGAAATGGGTCTATCTTTCCGTTACGGATCCCCACACAGGGGGCAGTGGGCAAAAAATGCCAAATATGAGTACTGTTGCCATTATAGTGACATATATTTGCACTAAATAATGGGCTCCTAATGAGATTATCTCTCGTTAGGGGCCCATTTTATTGAACATTTGTGGAAATACGTCAGCTCGCCTGACTGGCTGCTATGTCTAAAAGCCTCTAAAATGCCCCAAATCGCTGCTACTAAAAAGGTAACAGTACTCATATTTGATGTTTTTTGCCCACAGCTATTTGCAGACCCCTCTATAGGGCGACGCCAACGAGGGTTTCGTCGACTGTGCTACCCAAGAATGTCCCCAACGACTAGGTGCGGTTGCTGCCAAGGAGTGTCCCGGGGTGCCGGCACAGACGATATGAGCAGGACATAAAAACATTGAGAGCCCCTGCTGC
>CATVRV010000041.1:0-10806 GCA_958346515.1 uncultured Collinsella sp. | reverse complement strand
TGATAGAGCACAAGGCGAGTTTGCCCGTCGCGTGAGGGGTGTGGGGGTTAAGTTTCCTGCTCTACAGTCCTGCTCACGACGGAGGCCACATTAAGTGGCCTCCTGTTCGTGCGGAACTCGCGATAAACTTAACCCCCACACCCCTCACGCGGCGGGCAACCGTCGTTGGGCTTATCACTGACACGAATAAACCGCTTGTATATCGTCTGCTGGCTTGGCACGGTACAATACTTGCAGCTTTAATTCATGAATAAGTGGAGTTATTGATGGCAGAATCTCGTGCGGAGCGTAGGGCTCGTCGTGCTTTGGTGGAGGCGGTTGAGGGGTCGAAGGAGGAGAAATCTTCTACGAAATCCAAGTCTTCTAAAGCTGCAAAAAGCAAATCGACCAAGAGCAGGGCTAAGACCAAGCGTTCTGACTCTCGTCGAGGCGGAGACAAAGCGTCTCAGACTCGCTCCAAGCGTCCGCATAAAGATCCGGTTTCGCCTGCGCGTAAGGCTGTGGATCCCAAGTCTCCCTGTTCCATCATGAGAGCTTGTGGCGGATGCACGGCGCTCAATCGTCCTTATAAAAAGCAGTTGGCAGCTAAGCAGGCTGCTATGGAGGAGCTTTTTGCTTCGCTTTGTGAGCGTGAGGGCATTGCTGTAGATCCTATTCGTGGCATGGGTGTCACCCTGGGCGACCCGGGCAAATATCCTGCGCCGCGCGGTTTTCGCCATAAGGCCGCCACTCCCTTTGCTCCCGGTAAGGAGGGTGCTGTCCGTTGCGGTTTCTTTGAGCGCGGCACGCACAAGATCGTTGCCGTACCCGAGTGTCCTGTCGAGGCACCGGGTGCCCGTCAGATTCTCAACGGCATCGCACGCGAAGCTGAGCGGCTGCATATTCCCGCCTTTAATGAGGACAAGCATCTTGGTTTGCTTCGCTATGCCGTCGTCCGCTGCGGCTGGCGTACCGACCAGGTCATGGTCACGCTCGTGACCGCTCAGCGCGACTTGCCGCATGCGCAGGAGTTCTTTGAGGCTGTCGCCGCACTCGATCCGCGCATCGTCACCGTCGCCCAAAACATCAACGGACGTCCCGGCAACGCCATCCTCGGCGAGGAAACCCGCATCGTGTATGGCGCCGAATGCATGCGCGACCAGCTACTCGGCTGCGAGTTCGATATCTCCCCCACCGCGTTCTACCAGACCAACCCGCAACAGACCGAGCTGCTCTATCAGCTCGCTATCGACGGCATGGATTTGCACCAGGGCGATGTGCTCATGGATGCCTACTGTGGCAGCGGTACCATCGGTCTTTGCGCAGTTAAAGATGCCCAGAAAAAGGGCATCGGCATTATGCTGCTCGGCGTGGAGCGCAACCCGGCGGGCATTGCCGACGCACGTCGCAATGCCGAGCTCAACGGCCTCACCCGCAGCGCCTGGTTTATGGCCGACGACGCCACCGATTGCATCCTGGATGCCGCCGATAACAACGAGCGGGTCGATGTCCTTTCCATCGATCCGCCGCGCGCCGGCTCTACCCCCGAGTTCCTCGAAGCTGCCTGCGCGCTTAAGCCGCGCCGCATCACCTATATCAGCTGCAACCCCGTAACTCAAGAGCGCGACCTGCATCAGCTCCTCGACGGAGGCTATTGCCTGCTCAAGATCACGCCCGTCGACATGTTCCCTCACACCGACCACACCGAAACCGTAGCGGTCCTCGAACGCCGCTAACCGACCTCAGTAGATTTTTGGGACAAGAAAGGGGGCGACCCGCCTGGGCCGCCCCCTTCGCTTGGTTTATAAACTCCGCTACATCCCATTGCGCAGATCGCACACGCCGGCTGCCGCCATCTCGCGCAGCAGCGTCTCGCGGTCGCGCGTCACGATCAAATCTAGCGGGAAGTGAATCTCGTCGAGCATCTTGCGCGCGTGATCGAGCTTGCCAATGGCCATGCCAATGTGGGCATCGGTTGACACGCCAATGCCCACGCCCAGCTCGGCGCAGCGCTCGGCGATCTTGCGGCATACGGCCCAATGCTCAGTGTCGACACCGTGTTCAAGACTATGGTTGTTGATCTCGATAATCTTGTGCTTGGCCTTAGCTGCCAACAGCACCTCGTCGATATCGAACGGCACGCCCGAACGCCCCGTGTGACCCAGCATGAACACCTTGGGGTGCTCCAGGGCATTGATATACATCTCGGTCGTCTGGGCCAGCGTCGCGCCTTCAGCAATCTGCGGATTATGCACGCTCGCAACCAAATAATCCAAATTTCGCGTAACCAAATCGAACAGCGAATGCTGACGGCTGTACGAATCACCGGCAATATCGAGCGTGACAGGAGTGTCCTCGCCAAACAGGCTTCCGTCCAGCGAAACGATATCGGCCTCGGCACCACGCAGCACCAGCACGCCGCTCCAAATGCGCGGCCAGATATCCTGGTTGATAAAGAATTGGTAACTGCGCAGGTCATTGGGGCAAGCCGTAACCATAGAGCTCAGATGGTCGGCAGATCCGAGCACCTGCAGGCCACGCTCTGCCGCCCAGTACACATTCTCCTCAATGGTCGAATATGCATGCGCAGAGAATATCGTATGGGTATGAATGTCACAAGAAAGCAGGTAGGGCATCAGGTCTCCTTATCTGGCACGGCCGTCGCTTATATTCATTGTACGCATAGCCTTCGATAGTCGTAAAACCACTCCATCCCAAAGACACAACGTCCATGACAACGGGGTCTGGCTTAACACCAAACCCCGTTTCACGTAAAACATTGTAGGCAGAGCGCTTTACTTTTAACGATACTCGTCCGCCAACTGTTTCCAAGCGGGTAGCGAATTGATAATCGTTTCGTAACTCACGCAATAGCCCAGGCGGAACCAACCCGGCATACCAAAGCCGTCCGAGGGAACCGCAAGCAACTCATACTTCTTTGCACGCTCGCAAAACGCATTCGCATCGGGTTCCAGCGCCTTCACCCACAGGTAGAATGCACCATCCGGCTCAACATAGGTGTAGCCGTACTCCGCTAGTGCGTCGGTAAGCGCGGTGCGGTTGCGCGCATAGGCCTCGACATCGCTCGGCTCATCGATGCAATCGATGATTACGCGCTGGAAGAGTGCCGGTGCGCATACAAAACCTAGCGTACGGGCAGCACCCGCAACAGCCGGCATCAGACGGGCAGCCTGCGGATTGGTGTTGGGAACCAAGATCCACCCCACGCGCTCGCCAGGTAGCGATAGCGACTTAGAATACGAGTAGCACACCACGGTGTTCTCGTAGATCGAGGGCACCCAAGGCACCTCGGCACCGTACACAATCTCGCGGTACGGCTCATCCGAGATGAGCATAATCAGATTCTCGGGATCGCGCTGAGCGTTGGCCTCGCGCAGAACATTGGCCAGTCGCGTCAGCGTGTTGCGTGTATATACGGCACCAGTCGGATTGTTGGGCGAGTCGATGATGACGGCAGTCGTCTTATCGGTAATCGCCTTGAGCACGTTGTCCACGCTCAGCTGGAACGTATCTTCATCGGCGAGCGCCTCAACACACGTACAGCCGGCCTTCTCAATCCAAACGCGATACTCCGGAAAGTACGGGGCGATAACAATAACCTCGTCGCCCGGGTTCGTAACGGCGTTGAGCGTACAGGTGAGCGAAGCCGCGGCACCCACCGTCATAAAGACGTCCTTACCCTCATAGTTCGTTCCAAAGCGGCGGTTGAGCGATTCGGCCACAGCGGCACGACATTGCGGCAGGCCCGGTGCGGGCGTGTAGCCGTGCAGCTGGTCGCTCGGCAGCTCCAGAGCCTTCTTAATGGACTCCGCCACAGCAGCGGGTGCCGGAACGCTCGGATTGCCCAGCGAAAAATCGAATACGTTTTCCGCACCGATCTGCGCCTTGCGCTCAAGGCCATAGCTAAAAATCTCACGGATGATGGAGCTTTCCGCACCGCGAGCATACATAGTTTCGTTGATCATCTGTTCCCCTTTCGCATAGGCGCTATTGTACGCTTTAGCCGAGCAAAGTGCCGCAGCAATGTTGATTGGGGACAGACTTAAATGCGTGAAAACGCTCATTTAAGTCTGTCCCCAATCAACAGACGGCCCCATATCGCTCAAAAGAAAAAGCCTCCGCAGGTTTCCCCGCGGAGGCCTTCGCCACAAAGACTATTTGTCGGCGTCGGTGTCGGCATCGACGACGGCATGGTCATCGTCAGCATCATCGGATGCGGCTTCGGCATCCTCCTGCATGGCCGCCTGCGCAAAGGCCGCGGCATCAGCCGCCAGCTCCTCCTCGCTCATACGAGGCGCGCGCTTCTTGGTCGGCATGCCGGCCGCCTTGGCATTGCGCTCCTCCTTGGCCGCCAGGATATCGCCCTCGCGCTCAAGGTAGGCATCCCACTCGTTGTCGAGCAGGGCGTTCACGGCGTCGCCTTCGACGGTCTCGCGCTCAAGCAGCACCTTCGCCATCAGATCGAGCTGATCGCGACGGGCGTCCAGGATCTCGACCGCACGACGATGGGCCTCACGCATAATGCGCTGAACCTCGATATCGATGCGGCGCGCCGTCTCCTCGGAGTAATCCTGGTGATCGGCGTAATCGCGACCAAGGAACACCTGATGTTGCGCCTCGCCAAACACTTGCGTGCCCAGTTCCTCGCTCATGCCCAGGCGCGTGACCATCTCGCGCGCCATCTTGGTTGCGCGCTCCAGATCGTTGCTCGCGCCCGACGTAATGTCATCGCACATGAGCTCCTCGGCAACGCGACCGCCCAAGAACACGGCGAGCTCGTCGAGCATCTCGTTCTTGGTCTTGAGGAAGTGGTCCTCCTGCGGAAGCTGCAGCGTGTAGCCCAGAGCCTGACCGCGGCTGACGATCGAGATCTTGTGGACCGGATCGGAGTGCTCCAGGATGTGGCCCACCAGGGCGTGACCGCTCTCGTGGTAGGCAATCGTGGTGCGCTCGGCCTCGGTCATCACGCGACCCTTGCGCTGCGGACCGGCAATCACGCGCTCCATCGATTCCTCGACCTCGTCCATCGAGATCACGGAACGATGACGGCGAGCGGCCAGCAACGCAGACTCGTTGAGCAGGTTCGCCAAATCGGCACCAGTAAAGCCAACGGTCATCTGGGCGAGCTTCTCAAACTTAACGTCCTCGTCCATCGGCTTGTTCTCGGCATGCACGCGCAAGATCTGCTCGCGGCCCTTCACATCCGGACGGTCGACCGTAACCTGACGGTCAAAACGGCCGGGACGCAGCAATGCCGGATCTAGGATGTCAGGACGGTTGGTCGCAGCGATCAGGATGACCGACTCGCTTTCCTCAAAGCCGTCCATCTCGACCAGCAGCTGGTTGAGCGTCTGCTCGCGCTCGTCGTGACCGCCGCCCAAGCCAGCTCCGCGCTGACGTCCCACGGCATCGATCTCATCGATGAAGATGATCGACGGGGCCTGGGACTTGGCCTCCTTAAAGAGGTCACGCACACGGCTGGCGCCGACACCTACGAACATCTCGACAAAGTCGGAACCCGAGATGCTAAAGAACGGCACGCCCGCCTCGCCGGCAACAGCCTTGGCCAGCAGCGTTTTACCGGTGCCCGGAGGGCCAACCAGCAACACGCCACGCGGGATCTTGGCGCCCAGCTTGCGATAGCGATCCGGATCGCTCAAAAAGTCACGGATCTCCTCGAGCTCCTCGACTGCCTCGTCCACGCCGGCAACGTCTTCAAACTTGACCTTGGGGCGTGTGGCCTCGTTGGTCTTGGCGTTAGTCTTGCCAAACTGCATGTTCCTGTTGTTGGCGCCCATCATCTGGCGCATAAAGTAGAACATGATGGCGATAAGGGCGATCGTCGGAAGCACACTCATCGCCAAGTCGCCCCAAAAATCGGGATCGTTGGTGTTGACGATGTACTTGGTATCGGGGTGCTCCGCCATGAGCTCGGCAAGCAAATCGGAGCCGACATAGGTCGAGGAGAAGCTCTTGAGCTCGCTCGTATCGCCCTTGTCCTTCTTCGTCTTCCAGTAATGACCCGTCACGCTTCCGTCTTGAACCGTATAGGTCAGATCTTCGACGCGATCCTGCTTGATGGCGCTCACCATCTCGCTCGTCGCGAGCTTAACGGTATTGCTGGAATTGGCAAAGCCGGAGCCCATGTTAAAGAAGGCGTAGCCCAGAAGCGCGCAAGCCAAAATAAAATACAGCCAGCCCGTACGCGTGGGCTTCTTGCCTCCGGGCATCCCCGGGATCTTTGGGTCCCGGGGAGTCTGGGAATTGTTATCGTTACGGTCGTCGGGCATCTTACGAATAAACCTCCGGTTTCAAAATGCCCAGATACGGAAGGTTACGATAGCGCTCGGCATAGTCGAGGCCGTAGCCCACCACAAAGGCATCGGGGCAATGGGTTCCAACATACTTGGGCGTGATGGCCGAGACGCGGTCCTCAACGTCCTTCCACAGGAAGGCGGCGACCTCCAGAGAAGCGGGCTTGCGGCTCTCGAGGTTCTTCATCAGATACTTGAGCGTCAGGCCCGAGTCCAGAATGTCCTCGACGATCAGCACGTCGCGACCGCGGATGTCGATATCCAGGTCCTTAATGATACGCACGATACCCGAGGACTTCACACCGTCGCCATAGCTCGAAACAGCCATGAAATCGATGTTGGTCGGCAGCTCGATCTTACGCATCAGGTCGCCCATAAAGACCACGGCGCCGCGCAGGACCGCAATCAGCACCAGATCCTTACCCGCGTAGTCGCGAGTAATCTGCTCGCCTAGGCGAGAGACGATACCGTCGATATCCTCCTGCGTGAACAGAACCTTCTCGATATCCGGATGTTGAGAAGCCATGACAACCCTTTCTTGTGCTTATCGCCCACACACCGCCGTATGGACGCGAACTACACATTCTAGCAGCGCACGGGGTAAATTTACCAGCCCGTGCACCATCAGCGCGGGAATACCGTCAACGTCGCACAGAATAGCAGGCGTGGGACGCTATTCCGCATCGACCACGCGGAGCAGATATGCCACGCGCGTTGCAGCCGTGCACTTAAAACGCTCGTCCGCGCGAACTCCGGCGACCCACACCACGGTACCCCCCGGCGCCGTCCTCACCATGGGCACGCCGGCGCGCTCGGAAACGGGAATGCGAGCCTCACCTAGCAAGTCGGATACTTTCTTGCTTCGACCACTCATCCCTAACGGGCACATCACGTCTCCCGGTGCAGGACCGTCCACCCACAGGCGCGCCAATCGCGCCTCGGCAGGGATCTCGCCACGCGAGCCCGCCAGGATCCGCTCACTATCGCTGTCGGCAAAACCCAGGGCAGCCGCGTCTACCAAAGCTGTCACTTCCCCGGCAGCTGCAAGCTCACGGGCGCGGTGCACGATATCGCATCCCGGCTCAACGGCCATCGGTTCTGTGACCAGCATACGTCCCCCGCCCAACGGCAAACGACCGGGTACGGTAACCCAGTCCGCGACCAGGCCCTCGCGAGCCGCCGGCGCCTTGAACGCCAGCATGCCAAACTCAATGCGTGCGTCAATCCCCGCCGGAAGCGTGACCGAGCCGGCGCCCTCGGCAACGCAGGAAAGGACTCGCTCCACATGTCGCATCTCTGGACGAGCGTCCGGATCGATGCGCTTAATCGCCAGTCGCACGATGCGCCGCGCGATTACCACCTCGGCCGCAGCAAGGCGCCTGGCATCGAGCACCAGCGCGCCCGCCGCCTCCTTACGCAGGCAGCTTCGAAACGCCTGTGCCGAAAGCTGAGACAAAAACGCGTCCTCATCGCCTAAGATCTCGCAGGCGGCGCCAATCGTCTTGCAGACGCTCGCGTTGCGCTGCGCCACCACCGGCATCACTCGATGGCGCACGTAGTTTCGCAGATACGAGATATCCTCATTGCTCTCGTCTTCACGCCACGGCTGACCATGTACCTGTAGATAGCCCACGAGCTCGCCATGAGTTAGGTCGAGCAAGGGACGCACCACGATATTCCTCCGGCGAGGAATGCTCGATAGGCCAGCGGGCCCCGAACCCTTAATCGCGTTCATCAAAAACGTTTCCGCGCGATCCGAAGACGTGTGCGCGGTGCAGATACGAGCCGCCGTTCGCGGTGCCCCCGTCTGGGCGCAGAGCTCGCGAACATACCTCCGCGCCGCGGCATAGCGCACCTCGCGGGCCGCGGCCTCAATATTGCCCGACTCCCCATCAAAATAAGCGTGCTCCACGCACAGCGGTAAACCATATTTCGCGCAAAGCTCACGCACAAAGGCCTCGTCGCCATCGGACGCCTTGCCGCGCAGATGATGGTTTACATGCAGCACATGCAGGCGCTCGCGAGCAATGGGGGCAGCACCGCGTCCGTCTTGGATATCCAGCTTTGATGTGCACGCCATAAGAAGCAGTGCCGTCGAGTCCGCGCCGCCTGATACCATGAGCACGACAGGAGCAGCCTGCTGCCTCGTCCGGGTCTCATCGACTACCCCAGGCACGGCATGGTGTCCATAATGCTGAGATACCGTAGGCATTTGCTTCCTCCTCTATTCGTCCGCACCCATTGTATCCTTTGGAATCTTATGTCTCGTCTGCACCTTCATATCCTCGGCAGTGGCTCTAAAGGCAACTGCGCACTCATCGAGGGCCCGCAGGGGCTCATTATGGTCGATGACGGACTGTCTCGCCGCGAGACATTAAAGCGCATGGCAGAACTGGGGCTCTCGACAGACAACGTCTCGGCTCTTCTCATTACTCATGAGCACAGCGATCACATCAAGGGCCTCGATGTCTGGTGCAAGCACTGGCACGGCCCCCTCTTTGCCAGCAGGGGCACGCTTTCGAACAAAGATAATCTTTCGCATCTGCCTGTCGAGGAATTCGATCCCGGCGACACCCTGTCCATTGCCGGCATCCACGTGCAAACCTACTCAACATCACACGATGTCATCAATCCAGTCGGTTATCGATTCGACGCCCTCGATGATTCCATCGGCTTTGCCACCGACACCGGAGAGCTATCGAGCCAAGCCATGAACACCCTCAAAGATTGTCGAGTCCTCGCGCTCGAAAGCAACCATGATGTGACCATGCTACGCGAGGGAGAATATCCCCGCTTTCTTCAGGAGCGCATCCTGTCTGCAAGGGGACACCTCTCCAATGGCCAAGCCGCCGAAGCCGCGCGCGCACTTGTTACCGATCGCACCGAACAGCTCATTGCCATGCATATCAGCCAAGATAACAATCGTCCGAGCCTTACCGTCAAAAGCTATGCCAAAGCTCTGGCCGCAACCCTGGATGACGAGGTCGGCAGCTCCGCAACCCTTCTCCAAGGATCGCGAAAACTCTCGATACGCCCTGCGAGTCAGTATCAGCCGGCAACCATTCAATAGACTGTCCTAGACAGCAAAAGGGGCCGAGAATCGCTTCCCAGCCCCTTTTGCTGTCTTTTAATAGCGCAGAACACCAACGAAGTTAGTCGATGGAGATCTTCGTAACGTTCTTCTTCTCGACGATCTTGGGAACCGTAACGGTCAGGATGCCGTCAGCGTACTTAGCCGAGAGACCCTCGCTCGAAGCGTCCTTTAGATACACGCCACGCGTCGCGCTGTACGAGCTGAACTCCTTCTGCAGGAAGTTCTTGCCCTCGTTCTCCTCGTCTTCCTCGACATTCACGCTAATGGACAGACGGCCCTCATTGAGCTCGACATCGATATCGTCCTTGGCGACACCGGTCAGATAGGCCTTGACCTCATAGCCGTCGCCCTTATCCTCAACGTCAACGGGAAACGCCTTGGAAGCAATCGAGTTGTTTGCAAGGTCGGTCATATCATCAAACAGATCGAACAGCGAGCTAGCAGAAGGACGAACGCCAAAAACCGAACGATAAGGAACCATGCTTGCCATGTTTACCACTCCTTTTAGGACTGCCGAGCCATCTTCTAGGTGACTGGGACTTCTTTTGACGCTCTTATATATGCCCACACAGTGCTTATATATACATCGACTATAAAGTTTTTTGAGTCCAGTACTATAAGCATATCTAAGTGCGTATGACTTAGGTTTTAGTAAGGTTAAGGTTCTTTGAACCAGAGCTTAAATAACGAGTATGTTCGCAGCTACAAATAACAAGGGGCTTACAATGAGCGCGTACACGTTGTTGGTAACGAGCTAAAGGGCATCATGGACGACCAAAACCAGAACAAAATGTTTATGCCGACGCAGGGGGAAGATACTTCCACGCAGCCGCCACGGTTCCATCGCCCCCACATCTCGCAAGAGCCCATTAATGATCCGGAGCCCGAGTATGTGACGAGAAATCGATATCAAACACTCGAGGATGCCCAAACGGGACGTAAACATATGGGCGTCGCCTCGGGAGACCCTGTATATCTGAAAGATGCACCGTTATCAAAAAACAGCGCAGCTAGTGATGAGCCACTGAAAGCATCCGCTGCCAATCAACAAAGAGGTCCTCGACCAAAGCAAACCTTAACGCATTCGGCTCGCTATCTCGAAACGCCAAAACAGGGAAAATCAATCTTCGTTTCGTCAAGTAAACGACGCAAGCAGCATCGACTGACAATCCTGCTTTTGATCATTGCGGCCATAGCAGTTGCCCTTGTTATTCGATTTATTTTCTTTAAATAAAAGCTCAATACCAAAAACAATAAGATCGTCTGGTGTAATAGAGTCATTTACGCCCCGTAAACGCAAAAAGGGGGAGGCCGCGAGGCCTCCCCCTTCCAAGTTCAAGCGTACGGCTCGGTGCCGTCCACCGGTCAGCGGCGCCCTGGCCTCCCACGGGCTGGCCC
>CATVRV010000040.1:0-11445 GCA_958346515.1 uncultured Collinsella sp. | reverse complement strand
AAAGGGCGGAGGCGGGGCATGCCCCGCCTCTTACACCACATCTCTGTGCGCTACCTTTGCGTGCGGTTGCGTAGGCCCATTTTGGCAAGGATCGAGCTGATGTGGTTGCGTACGGTGCCTTCGCCCATGTATGCCGTGGCGGCGATCTCCTTGTTGTCGAGGCCGCGGGCGATGAGCTCGGCGACTTCGAACTCGCGGTCGGTCAGGCTGACAAAGGCCGCGGGCCGGCGGGCCGTGCCGGCCTCGACGCCCGCCCCATCAAAGTTGATATCCTCGATCGCCTTGCCCTCGAGCACGCGTTTGCCGTCCATGACTTGTGCCAACGCCGGCGGAATGGCGGCGACATCGGTTTTAATCAGGTAGCCGCGGGCGCCCAGTTTAAGCGCCGACACAATGTACTCGTCATCCGAGAATGTTGTCAGAAACACCACGCGTGCTGCAGGATTGCGCTCAAGGATTTCGCGCGCCGCCGATAGGCCGTCGCGTCCCGGCATCTGAATGTCGAGCAGCGCGATATCGGGTGTGTGCTCGGCGTAGAGCACGACCGCGTCGTCGCCGTTGGCGCCGGTGCCCACCACTTCGATCTGCGGCTGGGCACCCAGGATAATCTTGAGCGAATCGACCACTAGGCGGTCGTCGTCGACAACGATGAGCCTCATCGGCCCTCATCTCCTTGCGGTTTGGGAACGGTGGCAAACACGCGCCAGCCGCCGGCGCCGGCACGCGGACCGGCGGTGAAGGTGCCGTCAAGCGCCTCGACGCGCTCGCGCATGGAGGCGAGCCCCATGCCTTCTGCGACGTTGCTGCTGCTCGCCGGGGTCGCGTCCACGCCATCATCGGTAACGATGAGCTGGTAAAACGACGGATGCTCCATGCACCGCACGGTAATGGTTTTGGCATGGGCGTGGCGCATGGCGTTGGAAAGCGCCTCGCGCAGGACCGCCGCAAAGCAGTTGGCGACATTTGCGGGCGCATGCTCGGCCAAAACTTCAAGCTCAACCTGCGGGCCGCCGTCCGAGCGTGCGCCTTCAACGATGCAATCGAGCTGTACGGAGAGGTCGACGGCGTTGTCGTTGAGGGAGTGGACGCTGGTGCGTACGAGCTGGAGCGCCTCGTCAACCGTGCGTTTGACGTCGGCAAAGTCGGCGGCAATCCTGGGCTCGTTGGCGTGGACCACGCGTAGGGCCTCGGTCTGCAACGAAGCACGCGTGAGCTGGTGGCCGACGTTGTCGTGAATTTCGCGCGCGATGCGGGCGCGCTCGGCCAGGGTCGCAAGTTCGACCTCATAGTCCTGGCGATCGGCGAGGTCGCGGTTGCGCGCTTCGAGCGCGAGGGCTCGTTCCTGCAGTTCGTCGCGGGTACGGCGCATGCGCTGCTGCTCGCGTTCCAACTGGGCGGTGCGTAGCGATAGCAAGGTGGCGGCAACCGAAAGGATGGCGGTCAGCAGGAGCGTTCGGGCGGTAAGCGCGTCGGTGCGAAGGTCCGCGATGAGCGCAAAGGCAAAGACGGAGCCAATGCCCAGCGCGACCCAGGCGTGCTCACGGCGCACGCGCCGCGCGATGTCATAGAAGGCGAGAGGCGCAAGCGGCACAAACGGCGGTACGAAAACTGCCGCGATGATGTAAACGTAGCTCGCGGTCTCGCTCGCACGGCGGGCGCGGTTTCCCTGTGCGACCTCGGCCAGCGAGGTGGCAATAACGCCAAGGCAAAACGCCGCGACCAGGCGAGCGTCCACAGCAAGACCCATGGCGGCCGCAATACAGCACGCCAGCACGATCGATTTGTCGAAAAGCCTGTTCATACGGGTATTGTACGCGAAGCTGCGCGTGGTGGAGGGGGCCGCCTGCGCAACCGTGACATTCCTCCCGCGCGGCAAAGCGGGGGCGTCGGCGGGCCGCACGACCAAGGCCCTGCACTCGTGACAAAGCTCACTGGTGCGCGCCGGCGGCTCCTGCGATGATGCAATCGTACCGGGCCGCAAGCAACAGAAGGGCCGCCTCATGACAGACATCGTCCACGTCGAAAACCTCGTCAAGCGCTACGACGATCTTATCGCGCTCGACCACTTTAACCTGAGCATCGCCCCCGGCGAGATCTTTGGCCTGCTGGGCCCCAACGGCTCGGGCAAGACCACGTCCATCAACTGCATTCTGCAGCTGCTCGCCTACGACAAAGGCACCATCGAGCTGTTCGGCGAGCCCATGACGCCCGCCCGCTACGACCTCAAGCGCCGCATAGGCGTGGTGCCGCAGCAGGTAGCGGTGTTCGACGAGCTCACGGTGCGCGAGAACATCGACTATTTCTGTAGCCTGTACGTCAACGACCGCAAGCGCCGCCGTGCGCTGGTAGACGAGGCGATCGACTTTGTCGGGCTGGGCGACTTTGCTAAGTTCCGCCCTGGCAAGCTCTCGGGCGGCCTGGCGCGTCGCCTCAACATCGCCTGCGGCATCGCGCACAAGCCTGAGCTCATCTTTTTTGACGAGCCCACGGTGGCGGTCGACCCGCAGAGCCGCAACGCCATCCTGGAGGGCATCTGTCGCCTGCGCGATGAGGGTGCCACGGTGGTGTATACCAGCCATTACATGGAGGAAGTCGAGCAGATCTGCAGCCGCATCATGATCATGGACGGCGGCCGCGTGCTGGCGCAGGGCACCAACGACGAGCTCAAGCGCATGATTCAGATGGGCGAGCGCGTGACCGTCGAGGTCGGCGCCGTCGAGCCCTCCACGGTCGAGCGGCTGCGCGCCCTCGAGCATGTGCTTTCGGTTGAGCTCTCCGGCGGCGAGCTCATCTGCACCTGCGAAGCGAGCCCGCACAATTTGGTCGACATCCTCGACACGCTGCGCGCCGCCGACGTGGCGCTCGGCCGCGTGTGGAGCGAGCCGCCAACCCTCAACGACGTGTTCCTCGAGATCACCGGCCGCGAGCTGCGCGACTAGGGGGCGGTCATGTTCAACACCATCATCACCACGGTCAAGACGCTGCTGCGCCGGCCGAGCACGTGGGTCTGGGGCGCTCTCTTTCCCATCGCGCTTTCCACGATGTTCATGTTTATGTTTGCGAATCTAAGCTCCGACGGTACGGTAGACCCGGTGCCGGTTGCCGTCGTGGCGGACGAGGCCTGGGACGCCTCGACCTTTAAGGACGTGGCGACGTCGCTTGCCAAGGAAGGCGACGATCAACTGCTCGAGATCCACGAGCTCGACGACGCAGCCGATGCGAACCGTGCGCTTAAGGCCGGCGAGGTTGCGGGCATCTATACGGTCGACGCCGAAGGCGCGCCCAAACTCACGCTGCTTTCGAGCTACGACAGCTCGCGCGCCTCGTCGGTGCTCACCGATCGCAGCATCCTGGAGACGGTGGTAAGCTCGTATACGCAAAATGCCGAGCTCATGCGCCAGATCGCCCAGGACAACCCGGCGGCGCTCGCCGACCCGGAGGCGGTTGCGCGCGCCCTGTCGCTCGAGGGCGGCACCCGCCGCGTAAGCCTGACACGTACCACGCCCGATGGCACGGTCATCTACTATTACGCACTCTTTGGTCTGGTCGCGATGATGTCTGCCGAGTTTTCCGCCTTGAGCGTCGTCGATCTGCAGCCCAATCTGTCCGGCCTTGGCGCTCGCCGATGCGTGGGCGGCCTTTCCAAGACGGCGTCGCTGGCCGGTATTTTTGTCGGATCGTGGCTGGTTTCCTTTGCCTCGATGGCGATCGCGATTGGCTACGTGCGTCTGGTTGTTGGCGTCGACTTTGGCGGGCGCGAGGGGCTCTGCCTGGTGGGCGGCGCTGCCTCCGCGCTTGCCGCGACGGGCCTGGGGCTCTTTGTGGGCACGCTGCCCGTTAAGGGCGGAAAGGCGTCCAAGTCGGGCATCCTCACAGGCTTTGCCACCACGTGTGCCCTGTTCGCCGGTCTCTACGGCGAGCCGGCGATGGCGCTTGCCGACGACGTCGCTCGCGCCTGTCCGACCGAGTGCTGGCTCAATCCCGTCAAGCTCATCTGCGACATGTTCAACCGCCTGTATTTCTTTGAGGACCTGAGCCCCTTTGCCGTTCGCGCCGGCGCGCTCGTCCTGATGGCGCTGCTGTTCGTTGCCGCCGCCACGCTGATCTTTGGAAGGAGCCGCTATGAGCACCTTTAAGACCGCGCTTCGCATGGCGCTGGCGCACCCGTTCTACCTGCTCATCTATACGGTGTTCATCTCGCTCATGGGCGTATTCATCGCGGCATCGGTGAGCTGGGACTCGTCGCAGCTCACCGAGTACAAGCCCTACGATGCCAACGTGATCGTGGTCGACCGCGACGACAGCGACCTTTCGCGCGCGCTTACCAAGCATCTGGGTTCGCGCTTTGAGCTGGTCACGGGCGTCGGCGACGGCACCTACGATCTTGCGGACGCGCTCTCCAAGAGCAACAGCGCCAAGGGCAGCGCCGACTGCGTGTTCTTTATCCCGGAGGGGTTTGAGGGCGACCTCGTTGCAGCCGCCCGCGCGGGGGAGTCTCTGCCCAGGCTCGATGTGACCTACGGCGCTGGCACCATGGCGGCGGCGCTTTCGTCTGCCGAGGCCTCGCGCTGGATCTCGCTCGCGGGCGCTGCGGCCGCACTTGAGCCCGCTGCTTCTAACGGCGACGTTGCCAAGGCTGCCGAACACGCGGCCACCGAGCGTGCCGAGGTCGAGATCGAGCAGGTCAAGGTCGACTCGACTGCCGCCGCCACGCTCGAGTCGTATTTCAACTTTGGCGCGTACGCGATTATCTCGTCGGTCATCGTATCTGTGGGGTTGGTGTTCTCGGGCATGAACGAGCCCGAGCGCGTGCGTCGTATGGATGCCGGCCCAATCTCCGAGCGCCAGCGTTCGTTTGCTGTGTTTGCGGCCGCCGCCGTGCTCACCGTCTGCATCTGGTTTGTGTCGATCATGCTGGGCGTCGTGGGCTTTGCCGGTGCGGTTGCCGAGGTCGGCGTGGGCCGCGTGTGTCTGGCGCTGGCGGCAACGTTTGCCCTAGCGCTGACGCCACTGGCCGTTGGCTTTGCCCTTTCGAGCCTGGGCGCGCGCGAGGAGTTGCTCAACGGTGTGGGCAACCTGCTTGGCATGCTCATGACGTTTTTGGGCGGCGCCTGGATGCCGTTGTCGCTCATGGGCTCGGCCGTGCAGACCGTGGCGCACTTTGTGCCGACGTATTGGGTGAACGACGCGATTAGCAAGGCGCTCGCCTCGGACCTGACGTCTGCCGTGCTGGGCGACATCGCCTGCGACCTAGGCGTCACCGTGCTCTTCGCCGCAGCCATCGCCGCCGCAGGCCTCGCCCTCGCACGCGCTAAATCTCGCGCCTAGCCACCTAGTCATTTAAGAACGTCCCCAATGACTAGTCTGAAATAAATCCTAGGCCTCGCCCCAAAATAGTTCGCCAAGGTTTACTATTACGTTCATAAAGTAGTACGAGGCTAACAATGGGGGATACCATGGCAACGCAGGAAGCCTACGTCCAGGTTAAGGATCTCAAAAAGCACTACGGTGACGGTGATGCGCGCCTGACGGTACTCGATGGCATCGACACGTCCATCAACCGCGGCGAGGTCTGCGTCATGCTGGGGCCCTCGGGCTCGGGCAAGTCGACCTTTCTTAACCTGATCGGCGGCCTGGAGGATGCCGACGGCGGCTCCATCATGGTGGACGGCTGCGACCTCACGGTGCTCAAGCCTACCGACCTGGGCGAGTATCGCCGCCGTGAGCTGGGATTTGTCTTCCAGTTCTACAACCTGGTGCCCGATCTCACCATCAAGGAGAACATCGAGGTCACGGCGCACCTATCCAAAAACCCGCTCAATGTCGACGACCTCTTGCGCTCGCTGGGCCTCTACGAGCACCGCAACAAGTTCCCGCGCCAGGTCTCGGGCGGCCAACAGCAGCGCTGCGCCATCGGCCGTGCGCTCGTCAAAAACCCAGGCCTGCTACTGTGCGACGAGCCCACGGGCGCGCTTGACTACAAGACGTCCAAGGAAATCTTGCAGCTCATGGAGGATGTCAACCGCACCTACGGCTGCACTATCATCATTGTCACCCACAATGCCGCCATCGCGCGCATGGCCAATCGCGTGCTGCGCCTGCGCGACGGGCGCATCGTCGAGGATGAGCTCAACGAGTCGCCCGTCGCGGCCGCCGAGCTCGATTGGTAGGCGGCGCCATGACACCTCTCGCAAAACGCCTCCCGCGCGAGCTGCGCCGCAATATCGGCAAGTACCTGGGCATCTTTTTGCTTATGTGCGGAAGCATCGCCCTCACCTCGGGCTTTTTGCTCGCGGCGCATTCCATCGGCTGCCTTATCGACGACATGCGCGATGCGTACGCGATTGAGGACGGCCGCGTGACCACTTCCTTCGAGGCTACCAAAGACCAGCTCAAGGCGGCCGAGGATGCAGCCGGCGACGTCGGCGGCGTTACGCTCTACAAGAATTTCTCCATTGACGCCATCATCAAAAAGGCCGCTGGCGACGATGGCACCAAGCGCACGCTGCGCACCTATGCGCACCGCAGCAAGGTCGATATCGCGTCCTACTGTGAGGGCAAGGAACCCAAGGCGGATGACGAGGTGGCCATCGACCGTGTCTTTGCCACCAATAACGACCTCGCCGTGGGCGATAAGGTCGAGCTTGAGGGCCGCACCTACACCATCTGCGGCATCATGACCCAGCCCGATAGCCAGGCGCTGTTCCTCAACAATTCGGACTTTACGGTGAACACCATCACCTATGGCGTGGCCGAGGTCACCGACGCCGGCTTTTCCGCGCTCGAGGATGCCGGCGGCGCGCCTGCCTACACCTACTCCTTCACCTTTACCGATCGCGATCTCTCCACCGCAGACCGCATCGACGCCGAGCAAGATATGGTCGAGGCGCTGACCGATGCCGATGCGCGCGTGGACGATCTGATCGATGCCGATTCCAATCAGGGCATTGGCTATGCGCGCGACGACGTGGACGGCGACTCCATGATGTGGATGACGCTGCTCGACATCATCATCGTGATCATGGCGTTCGTCTTTGTGGTCCTTACCGACGCCACCATCGAGGAGGAGAGCGCCATCATCGGCACGCTGCTCGCCAGCGGCTATCGTCGACGCGAGATCGTGCTGCACTACCTGGCACTTCCCGCTATTGTGGGCGTGGTCGCGGCGCTTTTGGGCACTGCGCTCGGCGTTGTGTTCTTTACCGAGCCCATGCGCAGCCTCTATTACGGTTCGTACAGCCTGCCGCCCTTCCAGGTGTACTGGAGCTGGGAGATCTTTGTGAAGTGCGCCGTGGTTCCCGCCGTCGCGCTCATCCTCATCACGCTGGTGGGTCTGTTTCGCAAAATGGGCAAGACGCCGTTGCAGTTCCTTCGTCACGAGACGAGTGGCAAATCGGGCACCAAGCGCGGCCTGCAGCTGCCGGAGCGCATGGGTTTTGTTTCCCGCTTCCGCCTGCGTATCTTCCTGCGCAATCTGGGCAACTTCGCCACGCTCTTCGTGGGCATCGCGTTTGCCTCGCTGCTGCTGCTCTTTGGCCTGGCGATTCTGCCCACGATGACGCACTATGCGGACAACCTCGAGACAGGCCTGGTCGCCGAGCACCAGTACACGCTCAAGGCGCCGCTGGAGCTCGAGGGTACTGCCGAGGAGCGCGAGCAGTGGTCGGCACTCGAGCGCTTGCAGTCGGTTGACGGCGCGCTGCTTTCTGCCGCCCGGGATGCCGATGACGAGCTTGACGACGCGGCCGATGCGGCGCAGGCGGCAGCCGATGCCGCGACCGCATCTCCGTCTGCCGAGAGCCTGGCCGCGGCGCAGGACGCGCTTGCCAAGGTCCAGGATAAGAAGGATGCGCTCTACGCGTGCCTTGACGATCTTGCCGATGCCCTCGGCTGCGACCGCGACGAGGCTATCGACCTGATCGACAAGGCCTCTAAGATCGACACCGACAACGACGACATTCACCCGGTTAACACGATCGACAACGGCGCGGGCGCAATCGCACAGGCCGAGAAATACGCTGTTTACCAGCTGCAATACGATCGCGGCGACGGAAATGGCGAGGAGACGATTTCTGTTTACGGCATTTCATCCGATTCGCGCTATTGGAAAGACCTCAACGTCGGCGACGGCCGTGTCGTCTTTGGCGGCGGTCTGCTCGATAAGTTTGGCTGGAGCGAGGGTCAGAAGGTCACGCTTCGCGACAAGTACGAGGGGGAGCATTATTCCTTTGAGTACGCGGGCAAGGACTGTGCCTGGGGCTCAAAGTCGGACATGAATATCTATATGAGTGTCGACGACTTTAACGAGCTGTTCGACAACGACGCCGCCTACTTTAACGGCTATGTGAGCGACGAGAAGCTCGACCTCGATGCTCGTTACTTTGCCGGCGACACCACGCCCGACGACATGCGCGCCGTGGGTGACCAGTTCATCGGCATGATGAGTAAAATGATCGGAATGATGATCGGGCTCGCGGTGTTCATCTTCCTGCTGTTTATGTACCTGCTGACCAAGGCGGTGATCGACCACAGCGCCCGTTCGATCAGCTACATGAAAGTCTTTGGCTATCGCGATAGCGAGATCTCGCATCTGTACATCCGCTCGATTACGCTGTGCGTGGTGGCGTCGCTCGTGCTGAGCCTGCCGGTCATTATTGGCTCGCTCACGGCCATCTTCCGCTCGATGCTACTCGCCTATAACGGCAATATCGAGATCTACGTGCCCGCTTGGTCCATGGCGGCGTGCGCAGGAATCGGCTTTGCGACCTACCTGGTCGTGGCGCTGCTGCACACGCGCTCCATCAAGCGCGTCAGTCTGGCCGAAGCCCTCAAAGTCCAAGAGTAGTCATTTAAGAACGTCCCCAATGACTAGGTGCCGTACTTGACTTTAACTCTGCTTTAACTGGTACCATCCTCTATGTCTGTAACGCCATATAGACCGAGGGGATAGATTTATGACCGCAACTGCACCCGCAGCACCCGCCAAGGTGTACTTCACCAACCTGCGCACGCATGCTCGCGAGAGCCAGCTCGACAAGCTCAAGCGCCTCATCCGCCGCGCCGGAATTGAGCAGATCGACTTTGAGAACAAGTTCGTCGCCATCAAGATTCACTTTGGCGAGCTGGGCAACCTGAGCTTTTTGCGCCCCAACTACGCCCGCGCCGTCGCGGATGTCGTGAAGGAGCTGGGCGGCAAGCCCTTCCTCACCGACTGCAATACGCTCTATGTGGGTAGCCGCAAAAACGCGCTCGAGCACATCGACACCGCCTACCAGAACGGCTTTACCCCGTATGCCACGGGTTGCCAGATCATCATCGCCGACGGCCTCAAGGGCACCGACGAAGCGCTCGTCCCGGTCGAGGGCGGCGAGTACGTGTACGAGGCCAAGATCGGTCAGGCGCTCATGGATGCCGATATCGTGATTAGCCTCACCCACTTTAAGGGCCATGAGCAAGCCGGCTTTGGCGGCGCCATGAAGAACCTGGGTATGGGAGGCGGCAGCCGTGCCGGCAAGATGGAGCAGCATGCCGCCGGCAAGCCGAACGTCTCGACCGAGCACTGCGTTGGCTGCCGTGCCTGCGAAAAGATCTGCGCGCACAACGCTGTCTCGTTCACCGACACCCGCGAGCGCGAGCTTGCCAACGGCGCTACTCGCACGGTGCACGTGGCTGCCATCGACCACGATCGCTGCGTGGGCTGCGGACGCTGCATTGCGGCATGCAACCAGGACTGCATCAAGCCCGGCTATGAGGCCGCGGCAGACGTGCTCAACTGCAAGATCGCCGAGTACACCAAGGCCGTCGTCGACGGCCGCCCGAGCTTCCACATCTCGCTCGCCATGGATATCAGCCCCAACTGCGATTGCCATCCCGAAAACGACACGCCTATCGTCAACGATATCGGCATGTTCGCGAGCTTCGACCCGGTCGCCATCGACCAGGCCTGCGCCGATGCCGTCATGGCATCCGAGCCGCTGCCCAACACCGAGCTCACCGACAGCGCGGCCAAGATGGAGCACAATCACGAGCATCTGGAGGGCGAGCAGGCGCGTGATCCCTTCTGCATCACGCATCCCGACACCGACTGGCGCGCGTGCATCGCGCACGCCGAAAAGATCGGCCTGGGCACGAGCGAGTACGAGCTCATCGAGGTCAAGTAGCGTCTAACTATTGGACAAAATAAGAGCCTTTGTAGCGTAAGTTGAGCAAAAGCCGCCCACGAGCACAACGCTCGCGGGCGGCTTTTCGGAAGTGCGGTGAAAAAACGAATACCGCCGACCGCAAACCGATTTTTGGCAACAAAACCCCAGACGTTGCTTTTTGCCTAAAAATTCTTGTCGAGGAAGTCATCGACCGTATTCCAGTAGAGCTCGGGGTCAACTTGCGCACTCTTGGCGTGGGTGGCGCCATGGATAGTGAGCTTTTGCTTGACCTTGCTGGCGCATGCGTCGTAGTTTTGGTCGAGCATGTCGTACGGCACAAAGGTGTCTTGGTCGCCGTGGATAAACAGCATGGGAACCGTCGCGTGTTTGAGTTGCTCCACACTGCTCGCCTTATGAAAGTCGTAGCCCGCGCGCACGTTGCACACCAAGTTTGCTACATCGAGCAAGGGAAAGCTGGGCAGGCCGAACACGTCCTTGAGCTGCAGAGAAAACTCGTCCCAAACACTCGTATAACCGCAGTCCTCGATAATGCATTTCACGTTTGCGGGCAGAGACTCCCCCGCGACGTTCATGGCGGTTGCCGCACCCATCGACTCGCCAAAGACCAGGATGCGTGCCTCGGGGTCAGCCTGAACGATTCGCTCAATCCATGCGACGATGTCAAGGCGCTCGGGCCAGCCCATGCCGATATAGTCGCCGCCGGAGCGCTCGTGGGCGCGGGCGGCGGGTGCGAGTACGTTCATGCCGCGGTCGTGGAATCGCTTGACGTATCGGGCCATACCGATGGGCTCGTTGGTATATCCATGCAGGCAGACGGCGTAGTCGTGCGTGCTCTCCGACGCAGCAAAATACCAGGCGGCAAGCTCGGTCCCGTCGTCCGCGGTGAGGCTGCTGCTCTCGCGGTTCTCTTTAAACCACGCCCGCGCCTCGGTTTCCTCGGCATCCATCTGCTCGCCCTTTTCGGCGTCCTTGCCGTCCTGCATCATCTTCATGGTGTATGGCGCGCGGGGATTCAGCGCGAAGTCAAACAGAAAGTTGCCGGCAAACCCCAGCAGCGCGACAACGAGCACCAGCGCAACGACGCCGGCTATCTTGAGCTTTCGATGGGAACGTGCGTTTTGAGACATAAGAAGCTTTCCTATAAGATGTTAATACATCAACATTTAATGCAAGCGCATTATGGACGTTCGCCGTTGATGCGTCAACAGGCAAAGAATGGGTAAACAAGGTTGATTTTCAATCTCAACGCAACAGCCCGAACGGACCCCGCGTTTCCGCAGCT
>CATVRV010000039.1:0-11475 GCA_958346515.1 uncultured Collinsella sp. | reverse complement strand
CGCAACGCGTTGCGCTGAGTCCTGAGGCTGTTGCAATGAAAATGAGAATCAAGGACCGTCATCGTTTACCGAAACCGCGGCGCGCTGCGAGGTTCTGCGTCCGTGCCACACGGTATAATAAATCCGTTCAACAGATCTGCCTGCCGAAGCGGGCATACACAGAGGACTCATCGCTATGAACCGTGAGAGGTATCGCGGCGACCTGCCCCTATCGGGGGTGGGCGCCTATGTCATCGCTTAAGACGACGCATCGCTGGGCGGTCGCTCAGCAAAATCCCGAGCTCGAAAAGGAGCTTTCGGCTGGTCTGGGCATACCCGGGCTGGTGGCGCGCATTATGGTTGCGCACGGCATTACATCCATCGAGGAAGGCCAGCTATTTTTGACGCCTTCGCTCGACCGTGATTGGGCCGATCCACTCATTATCCCGGGCATGTCGGTCGTTGCCGACCGCGTCGAGCGTGCTATTCGCAACCGCGAACGCATCGCCGTCTTTGGTGATTTCGACGTCGACGGTATTACATCGACCTGTCTGTTGACCGAGGCACTGCGCACGTTTGGCGCCGATGTTACGCCGTTTATTCCACATCGCTTTGACGAGGGCTACGGTCTTTCGCGCGCGGCGCTCGACCGCGTTAACGAGCTCGCTCGTCCCCAGCTGATCGTGACCGTCGATAACGGCATTGCCGCCAAAGAAGAGGTTTCCTATCTGGAGAGCCTGGGGATCGATTTGGTGGTCACGGACCATCACGAGCCCTCCGATCAGGTGCCGCAGGGCGTGCCCCTGACCGACCCTAAACTCGAGGATAAGGGCCCCTCGCGTGAACTTGCCGGTGCCGGTGTGGCGCTCAAGCTGGTGCAGGTTTTGGGCGAGCGTCTGGGCAAGCCGTCGTATTGGCGTTCGCTGATTGAGGTCGCGGCACTGGGTACCGTGTCCGACATGATGCCGCTCACGCCCGAGAATCGCGCACTGGTCGCCGAGGGCATCCAGCAGATGCGCGTGACGGCTCGTCCCGGTTACATCGCGCTTGCAGCGCTCGCCAAGGCCGATCTGGCTACCATTACGGCGGACGGTCTATCGTTCTCGCTCATTCCCCGCTTAAACGCCGCCGGCCGCATGGCCGATCCCAAGCTGGCGCTCGACCTGCTGCTTGCCCGCGATCCTATCGAGGCAAGCGCGCTGGCGGCCGAGCTCGAGGAGATCAACCGCCAGCGTCGCGAGATTGAGGCGGAGCTCACGCGTGATGCCATGGCAAAGGTCGAGGAGACCTATGATGGCGGGCACGCGATTGTCGTGGGCGGCGAAGGCTGGCACGAGGGCGTTAAGGGCATCGTGGCGAGCCGCCTCACCAACCGATATCACGTGCCGGCGTTGCTCTTCTCTATCGAGGACGGTATAGCACGTGGCTCGGGCCGCTCGGTGGGTAAGGTCAACCTGTTCGAAGCCGTCGAGCGCTGCTCCGACCTGCTGATTCGCCGCGGTGGGCATGCCGGCGCGGTGGGCGTGACCATCGAGGCGTCTAAGCTCGATGAGTTTCGTCGACGTCTTTCCGCCGTGTTGTCCGAGCTTCCCGCCGAGGACTTTGAGGACACCGACGAGGTTGCCGCCACGGTCGACCTTTCCGAATTGAATATCGAGACCATCGAGCAGATTTCTCGCCTTGAGCCGTTTGGCCAGGGTAATAAGGTGCCGCTGCTGGCTGCCGAGGGCGTGACGATGTGCGATCGCGCCGTGGTGGGCAAGACCGGCGAGCATATGCGCTTCGTGGCGACGGATGGCGCCACGAGTGTGCCGGCCATCATGTTTCGTGTGCCGCAGATCGATAGGCTTATCAATTGCGATAGCGCCGTCGATTTGGTGTTCGAGGCCGTGGCCGAGCATTGGCAGGGACGTGTGAAGCCCAAGCTCATGATCAAAGATGTCTTGGTGCGCGATACCACGGCACCCAATATCGACGATCCGGCATGTGAGCTTCGCCGCGGCGTACAACCGGCGGATTCTGGCCTGCGCCTGGAGTCGCGTAAACGCGAGACGCTTGCCCAACTTTCCTATACCGAGCTCACGCGCTCGCTCATTCACAGCTTTATCGGATCGAACCAGCCGCACCGCGCGCAGGTCGAGGCGCTCGATGCCCTGGCCGATCACCAAAGTGTTCTGGCCGTTATGGGAACGGGGCGCGGCAAGTCTCTTATCTTCCATGTGCATGCCGCGCGCGAGGCGGTTCTTCGCGGGCGTGCGAGTATCTTTGTCTATCCGCTGCGCGCGCTCGTTGCCGACCAGGCCTATCACCTTTCCTCGACGATGGCCGCGCTCGGCATTGGCGTTGGCGTGCTGACCGGCGAGACCGTGGAGGCGGCGCGCGATGACGTGTTTGCCGGCCTGGCTTCGGGCCGCACCGGCATTGTTCTCACGACGCCTGAGTTCCTGTCTATCCATCGCGATCGCTTTGCACGTTCTGGACGCATCGGCTTTGTCGTTATCGACGAGGCGCACCATGCCGGTCTTGCCAAAGGCGGCGACCGGAGCGCATACCTCGACATGCCCGATATCCTCAAAGCCCTGGGCGACCCCGTTGTCATGGCGGCAACGGCTACCGCGACGGCCCCGGTCGTGGCGGAGCTTGCTCGTGTATTGCCGATTACCAGGACGGTGGTCGACGAGACCGTTCGCGAGAACCTGCAACTCGAGGACGACCGTGACCTTGCGAGCCGCGAAAATCGCCTGGTGTCGATCGTGGCGACGGGGGAGAAGACCGTTATCTACGTGAACTCGCGCGACCAGTCCGTGGCGCTTGCCAAGACGTTGCGCAAACGCGTTCCCGACTGTGCGACCCATATCGCGTTCTATAACGCCGGGCTTGCGCGCTCCGATCGCCGCCGTGTTGAGGAAGCCTTTAGAGACGGAAGTCTCAGCTGCATCGTTTCAACTTCGGCCTTCGGTGAGGGCGTCAACCTGCCCGATATCCGTCATGTCGTGCTCTACCACATGCCGTTTGGCGCCATCGAGTTCAACCAGATGAGCGGACGTGCCGGCCGCGATGGCCAGCCCGCCGTGATCCATCTGCTCTATTCGTCGCGCGACGCCCGCATTAACGAGCGCCTGCTCGACTGCTATGCGCCCGAGCGCGACGAGCTCGTCACGCTCTATCGCGCGCTGCAGACCATGTGGCGCTCCAACCGCGGCAAAACCGGGGACGATTCCTTTAGTGCGAGCGATATCGACATCGCGCAGATGTGCCTTGCCATCGATGCTCGCACGCCGGTCGACGAGCGTTCGGTGGAAAGCGGCCTGGGAATCTTCGAAGAGCTTGGTTTCTGTCGAGTTTCGGGGTTTGACGACACTCGTCGCATCGCGATGGCCGAAAACCCCGGCCGCGTGCAATTGAGCAGGTCAATTCGCTATTTGGAGGGCTTGCGCTCGCGCATGGAGTTTTCGGCTTTCCGGAGCTGGGCGCTCGATTCGTGCGCTTCTGATATGCTAGCCAAAGTTAACCGCCCGATCGTACCGCGGGCCTAGGGGAAGGGGACCTCGATGGATGCCGCAGCCCGTACCGCCCATGATTCCACCCTCCAGCCGTTTTCGGAGATGGAGCACTATAAGCATGCCGATGAGCTGCCGCCCGAGATTATGGCGGACAGCTACGACAAGCTGGAGCGCCTGTGCCTCAAATATATGAATGAGGACGACTTTTCTAAGGTTGAGCAGGCCTACTGCTTTGCCGCCGAGAAGCACTGCAACCAAAAGCGCCGCTCGGGCGAGATGTACATTAACCATCCCGTCGAGGTTGCCATCATTTTGGCCGATCTCAAGATGGACTGCGATGTGGTGTGCGCCGCGCTGCTGCACGATACTGTCGAGGATACCGAGACCTCGCTCACCGATGTTTCCGGCCTGTTTGGCGATACGGTGGCCGAGCTCGTCGATGGCGTGACCAAGCTCACCAACATCGAAGTCGACAGCATGGACGAGAAGCAGGCGTTCACGCTGCGCAAGATGTTCCTCGCCATGTCCAAGGACATCCGCGTCATCATCGTTAAACTTGCCGATCGTCTGCACAACATGCGAACGCTGGCAGCCCTGCGCGAGGATCGTCGCCTGTTTAAGGCTCGCGAGACCATGGACGTGTACGCGCCCTTGGCCGACCGCCTGGGCATGAGCTCTATTAAGTGGGAGCTCGAGGACCTGTCCTTCTTCTACCTGGAGCCCGATGCCTACCAGCGCATCGCGCGTATGGTAGCTGAGTCGCGCGAGGTCCGCGAACGCTACCTTGCCGAGACCATCAAGACGCTTACCGATGAGCTCAACCGCATTGGTCTGGAGGACTTCCAGATCAACGGCCGCTCCAAGCACTATTGGTCCATCTACCAAAAGATGAAGCGCAAGGGCAAGGAGTTCTCCGAGATCTACGACCTGGTGGCGCTGCGTGTAATTACCCATTCGGTGCGCGATTGCTACTCCACGCTCGGTGCGGTGCATACGCTGTGGCACCCCATGCCTGGTCGCTTTAAAGACTATATCGCCATGCCTAAGGTCAATAACTACCAGTCGCTCCACACGACGGTCATCGGCCCTACGGCTCGTCCGCTCGAGATTCAGATTCGAACCTACGAGATGCATGAGCAGGCCGAGTACGGCATTGCCGCCCACTGGCTATATAAGAAGTCGGGCGGATCGTCTGCTTCCAAGACCAATGACGCTCAACGTTTGGACGACCAGATCAACTGGCTCAAGCATTCGCTCGATTGGGCGGCTTCCGACGAGATCACCGATGCCAAGGAATACCTGCACTCGCTGAAGGTCGATCTGTTCGATCAGGAGATCTTTGTCTTCACGCCCAAAGGCGAGGTCATGGCGCTTCGTGCCGGCTCCACGCCGCTCGACTTTGCCTATGCCGTTCACACCGAGGTGGGAAACCACTGCGTCGGCGCCAAAATCAACGGTGCGGTGGCTCCGCTCACGCACGAGATCAAGACGGGCGACCGCGTTGAAATCCTGACTAACAAGAGTTCCAAGCCGTCGCGCGATTGGCTCAAGATCGTTAAGACACCTTCCGCCAAGTCAAAGATCCGCCGCTATTTTGCCGCCGCGACCAAGGACGACGACGCTGCCGCCGGTCGCGATATGCTGGCCAAGGACCTGCGTAAGCGTGGCTATGGCATTTCTACGCCGCGTTCGACGCGTGCACTCAACGCCGTGGCGGAGCAGTTTAACTTCAAGCAGCTCGAGGACCTGTTTGCCGCCGTCGGCGCCGGCAAGGTTGCCCCGCGCGCTGTGGGCAATAAGGTCGAGCAAATCTTGGACCCCAAGCCCGAGGAACAGCTCACCAAGGCCGAGGCTATCGCCGAGGTCGTGAAGCAGCCCGCTCGCGGCTCCAACCGCAAGCCGCAAAAGCGCGGCAAGAGCGCCAGTAACGGCATTATCGTCAAGGGCGAGAGCAACAGCGGCCTGCTGGTCCGTCTGGCTCATTGCTGCAACCCCGTGACGGGCGACGACATCGTCGGCTTCATCACGCGCGGTCGCGGCGTTTCGGTGCATCGCGCCAACTGCCCTAACGTCAAGGGTCTCATGGAACATCCCGAGCGCATGATCGATGTGGAGTGGGACGGCGCTGCCGACACCCTCTTCCAGGTCGAGATCGTGGTCGAGTGCCTGGACCGCATGGGCCTGCTCAAGGATGTCACCATTGCCATTGGCGATGCGGGCGGTAATATCCTTTCTGCCGCCACGTCGACCAACCGCGAGGGTATTGCAACCCTGCGCTTTATGGTCGAGATCTCGGACGCGAGCGGTCTGGATCCGCTGCTGGCTTCCATCAGCAGTGTCGATTCGGTCTACGACGCTCGCCGTCTTATGCCCGGCGAAGGCGGAGCTCAGCTCAAGCGCCGTGTGTAGGTGCGAGAGCCTCTCAGCATCATAGATATTGGTTACGTTCGAGGCATCGTTTGGTGCCTCGAACGTATTTTAGAAGGAGGGTATGCGCATGGGCGATATGACTTTGGACCTGACACCCCGAGGTGCAGCTTCGATTGAGGCACTCGTCAACGGCCCGATTCAGACCAACAGTTACGCCGTGATTTCGAATGACGAGTGCTTAATCGTCGATCCGGCGTGGGAGGGCGAGCGTCTTGTGGAGCATATCCGCACCGCGCATCCCGAAGTTCGCGTACTCGGCTCTGTCTGCACGCACGGTCATGCCGACCATGTTGGCGGGGTCGCCGGGGTTCGAGCTGTCGTTGGCGACAGCGCACTATATGAGTTGTGCGCTAAGGACGTGACGGTGCCTCGCGCAAATATCGAGGAGCAGCGCGCCATGTGGGGTATTGAGACGCCCGATCCGGGCGAGCCGACGCGGCTGCTTGCCGAGGGCGATACGATTGAATTGGGCGATATCTGCCTGCAGGTGATCGAGACGCCGGGGCATACGCCGGGCGGCATCGTCCTGTTCGCCGCGACCGAGCAGGGGAACATCGCCTTTGTGGGCGACACGCTTTTCCCGGGCAGCCACGGTCGTACCGATCTTTCCGGCGGTGACGAGGCGGCGATTATGCGCTCGCTCTCCAAACTTGCCAAGACGCTTCCGCCCGATACCGTTTGCTTGACGGGCCATGGCGATTCGACCACGATGGCGCGCGAACTTATGCAGAATCCGTTTATGCAGATGTAGGCTCGAAGCCGTCTTTCGAATCACGAAGACCGCTCAATCGTCAAGCTATTTTCCCCAGTGGGTCGATTCTGTGGGGCAAACGGTCAAAATTTGTCCAATCGGATGGTATTCGTGAACAAACGAACGTTTATGCTCGGGTATGTCGTGGTAAAATCTCAGGCGTTATCGGAGCAACCTTACAGGAGGTTTCTTTTATGCTCGTCAACGCAGCAGACATGCTCAAGAAGGCCGAGGCCGGCAAGTACGCTCTCGGTGCCTTCAACACCAACAACCTCGAGTGGACCCTGGCTATTCTCCAGGCCGCCGAGGAGGCCAAGTCTCCGCTGATCCTTCAGTGCACCGCTGGTGCCGCTAAGTGGATGGGCGGTTTCAAGGTCTGCGCCGACATGGTCAAGGCTGCCGTCGAGGCCACGGGCGTTACCGTCCCCGTCGCCCTTCACCTCGATCACGGTTCTTACGAGGACTGCTTCAAGTGCATCGAGGCCGGCTTCACGTCCATCATGTATGACGGCTCTCACGAGGAGACCTTCCAGCTTAACCTCGACCGCACCAAGGAACTCGTTGAGCTTGCCCACTCCAAGGGCATGTCCATCGAGGCCGAGGTCGGCGGCATCGGCGGCACCGAGGACGGCGTGACCTCCAACGGCGAGCTCGCTGACCCCGCTGAGTGCAAGCAGATTGCTGACCTGGGCGTCGACTTCCTCGCCTGCGGTATCGGCAACATCCACGGCGTGTATCCCGCCGACTGGGCTGGCCTTTCCTTCGAGCGTCTGGGCGAGATCAAGGCCGAGACCGGCGACCTGCCCCTCGTTCTGCACGGTGGCACCGGCATCCCCGAGGATCAGATCAAGAAGGCCATCTCCCTGGGTATCTCCAAGATCAACGTCAACACCGACCTGCAGCTCGTCTTCGCCAAGGGCGTTCGCGAGTACATCGAGGCTGGCAAGGATCAGCAGGGCAAGGGCTTTGACCCCCGCAAGCTCCTCAAGCCTGGTCGCGACAACATCGTTGCCCGCACCAAGGAGCTCATGGAGGAGTTTGGCTCCGTCAACAAGGCGTAAGTAGCGGTTTAACTTCCCGCCGGAGGCCCCGTTTCCCCTACGCTGTTTCCCTCGCGCTCACCTGGCTTCGCCAGAAGTCGCGCGACGGAATCAGCTCCGGGGAAACGGGGCCTCCTTCGTTAACTCGCTACAGGGTTACTGGGCTGAATTCATTTTTTATAGGTACCGTTTATCGGTGTTGAGAGTTCCTTTATTGGGGCTTTCTTTTTTATCTCGCTACAATGGACTTCAAGCGTTCTAGTGACTTGGAGTTTTGGTATGGCTGTTATTAATGTGCTGCCTTCGGATGGGAAGGTTATTGACGAGGGTCCTGTTGGTTGCTCTGTTGATGTTTGCAATGATGACTTCCGTTTTCTAGATGTTGGCTTGCCACCCGAGATTCTGCGTTTAAAGGACGCGGGGTATCTTTCGCAGGCTATTGAGGCTTGCGACCGCCTACTTGCCCAAGATCCCGATCCCTCGCTTGCTGCCTGCGTTCGTGCCGAGCGGTATCGCATGCTTGAGACGCCGCTTCATTTTTCGGTGTCGCGCGATCGGGCTATTGCGATGATTCGCGAGGAGTGGCCTGAGTTTACCGAGGAGCAGTTTGACGATCTGATTGACCGTAAGCGTATTGACTGGCGCTTTATCGATGGCGAGCTGTTCGTTCTCGACAACTTCCTCGATTCGCTTCGCGTATATCCCAAAGAGGTTCCCGGCATGCGTCCCGATCCTACGGACGGAATTGCACTGCGCAACGAGATGCTCAAGGAGATGGAGTCACAAAACGGATTGGCTCGCGTTATTACGCTTAAGGCGTCCTTGTCTGTCCCCGGCGCTCTAGAGGGGGAGACCGTTCGCGCTTGGCTTCCCGTAGCCGCCACCTGCCGCCAACAGTCTCAGGTCGAGATTCTCGACATGACGCCGGAGGGTGCTGTTGCTCCCGCGAACGCTTCGGCGCGTACCGCCTCGTGGTCTTCTTCGAGTGAGCGCTCATTCTCGGTGACTTATCGTTATCACATCGATGCTGCTTATTGTGATGTCTACGGTGGCACACTTCCGGTTCATCCGCGTATGGACGCGCCTCTGCCCGAGGATATTTCCGAGGACCGTCCGCACATTGCATTCACGCCGTATCTGCAGCAGCTGACGGCCGGTGTTGTTGGCGGACTCGAGGATCCGCTCGATCGCGCCCGTGCTGTCTATGATTACCTGACGCAGTATATCGACTATCGCTATCAGCCGCCGTACTTGCTTTTGGGATCTATTGCCGATGACTGCGCGCATTCGCTCCGCGGCGATTGCGGCGTTATGGCGCTCACGTTTATCACCATGTGCCGTATTGCCGGTGTGCCCGCCCGTTGGCAGAGCGGCCTGTATGTTGCGCCCGATTCGGTGGGGTCGCACGACTGGGCAGAGTTCTATACGCCGCAGACCGGTTGGCTCAACGCCGACGTGTCATTTGGATCTTCTGCTCGCAGGATGGGGGAGGAGTGGCGCCGCCGTCACTACTTTGGCAATCTCGACCCGTGGCGTATGGTGGCTAACAATCGATTCCAGGCAGAGTTTGAGACCTCTTTCGACGGCATGCGCGAGGACCCTTACGATAACCAGATGGGTGAGGCTTCGGTCGACGGTCGCGGATGCCGTCAGCGCGAGATGCTCCGCACGGTCGAACTCATCGAAATGCTCGAAGTTCCATTTTCGGACTAATCGGTAGAAAGCTGTGATAAACTAACTCACGCATTGCGTGCCCGAGTGGCGGAATTGGCAGACGCAGTGGACTCAAAATCCACCGTTGGCAACAACGTGCGAGTTCGAGTCTCGCCTCGGGCACCATACATGCAAGTGAACGTTCAAGGGGGTTGCGGCCCCCTTTTTCGTGCCGGACTCGCGTGAGCGCGCGAAGCGTTAAGCAAACAGGCCTGCGGCCTGTTTGTAGCGGAGCGTGGCGAGGGCGCCACGCGCCCGAAGCCTGGGGCTTCGCGAAGCGAAGGCCCTTCGAGTCTCGCCTCGGTCACCATACATGCAAGCGAGCGTTCAAGGGGGTCAAGGCCCCTTTTTCGTGTACGTAATGTGATAACGCGCTGTACGTGTTATTATTCGCAAGGCGTTGTTCTCGCAATGCCCTAAAGAGGAACCCGAGGGTTCCCACCTTTTGGCGCCAATGAGCAGCTGACTGGTCATACAACTTAGATTCCCTTCCTCAAATCGAGGAAGTCTATGTGTACGACCTGGTTGCTGAGAAGCGCCGGGTTATTTTTTTATGAATGGAGGTAGGGAAAATAGCTAAGTCTGATGACACCCGCATCAACGACGAGATCACTGCATCTTCGTGCCGTTTGATTGGCGTCGATGGCTCTCAGCTCGGCCTGTTCGCCATCCGCGATGCCCAGCGCGTCGCCGACGATCAGGGTCTCGACCTGGTCGAGATCGCTCCCAACGCGGAGCCGCCGGTCTGCAAGGTCATGGACTACGGTAAGTTCAAGTACCAGCAGGCCATGAAGGCCAAGGCTGCTCGTAAGAACCAGTCCAAGGTCGAGGTCAAGGAAATGAAGTTCCGACCCAAGATCGACGTTGGCGACTACGAGACCAAGAAGGGCCACGTTCTGCGTTTCCTCAAGAAGGGCGCGCGCGTTAAGATCACCATCATGTTCCGCGGCCGTGAGATGGCTCACCCGGAGCAGGGCCTTAACGTTCTCGAGCGTCTCGCCGAGGATCTCAAGCCTTACGCTACGGTCGAGTCCAAGCCTAAGATGGAAGGCCGTAACATGCTTATGCTGCTCGCCCCGATTAAGGGCGCCTTCGATGAGGATAAAGCGGCAAGCGATACCAAGTAACTAGTGTTCTGTAACCGATTAAGGAGTATTTCATGCCTAAGATGAAGTCCCACAGCGGCACCAAGAAGCGTTTCCGCAAGACTGGCACCGGCAAGCTTATGCGCGCCAAGGCTTTCAAGAGCCACATCCTGAGCAAGAAGTCCACCAAGCGTAAGCGTGGCTTCCGTCAGGAGACCGAGATCGCCGCTGCCGACCGCAAGGTCATCAAGTCGCGTCTCGCCTAAGTTCGCGTTCCCGTTTTTCGTTTTACCGTCTAGGAGTTGATAGAACATGGCACGTATTAAGCGCGCTGTTGCCGCCAAGAAGAAGCGCCGTACCGTTATGCACCGTGCGAAGGGTTACTACGGTGCCGCTTCGCGTACTTACAAGCATGCTAAAGAGCAGGTCCAGCACTCTCTGCAGTATCAGTATCGTGATCGCCGCAACAAGAAGCGCGAGATCCGTTCTCTCTGGATCACTCGTATCAACGCTGCTGCTCGTCTGAACGACATCTCTTACTCTCAGTTCATGCACGGCCTGAAGGTTGCCGGCATCGAGCTCGACCGCAAGGTCCTGGCTCAGATGGCTTACGAGGACATCGAGTCCTTCAACGAGCTGGCTACCATCGCCAAGAAGGCTCTCGAGGCCTAATAGATTCTCTTGAATCGCTAGGGGAGTGTCGCGTTGTGCGCGGCGCTCCCTCTTTTTATCTGAAGTGCGGTTTACATTGCTAAAAGCGCGGGTAGATAAACACTTACAGGTGACCGATCTCTATATATTCCTGAACCAAAGGGTCATCATCTGATACGTGCAGTATTTCTGCACCAGCCTTTCTATGACTTATATAGGAAGCAATATATTGTGTAGGACTTGTGAAGAGTTGAATTGACGTCCCACAGGGCCCCTCCGGTCTGGCAATATATCTCCTTGCCGCGCGGCCCGGTCGGACCGGA
>CATVRV010000038.1:0-11859 GCA_958346515.1 uncultured Collinsella sp. | reverse complement strand
AGGTCGCCCATCTCGGTTGCCAGCGTGGGCTGGTAACCAACGGCGGACGGCATACGGCCCAGCAGTGCGGAAACCTCGGAACCTGCCTGGGAGAAGCGGAAGATGTTGTCGATGAACAGCAGAACGTCCTGGCCACGATCACGGAAATACTCAGCGGTGGTAAGGCCGGCCAGACCGATGCGCAGACGCGCTCCGGGCGGCTCGTTCATCTGACCGTAGACCAAGCAGGTCTTGTCGATAACGCCAGACTCGCTCATCTCGAGGAACAGGTCGGTGCCCTCGCGGGTACGCTCGCCGACGCCGGTGAACACCGAGGTGCCGCCGTGCTCCTGGGCGAGGTTGTTGATGAGCTCCTGAATCAGAACGGTCTTGCCGACGCCGGCGCCACCGAACAGACCTGTCTTGCCGCCGCGGATGTAGGGCTCGAGCAGGTCGACGGCCTTGATGCCGGTCTCGAAGATCTCGGTCTTGGTGGTGAGCTCGTCGAAACGGGGCGCTGCATGGTGGATGGGGTAGAACTCCTCCACCTCGGGCATGGGCTTGCCGTCGACGGGCTTGCCCATGACGTTCCAAATACGGCCGAGCGTCTTGGGGCCAACGGGCATCTTCATGGGCTCACCGGTATCGGTGGCGATGAGGCCGCGCTGCAGGCCGTCGGTCGAGGACATGGCGACCGTGCGGACGACGCCGCCCGGAAGCTGGCTCTCGACCTCGAGGATCGTGCTCAGATGACCGATCGGGGTCTCGGCCTCGACCGTGAGCGCGTTGTAGATCGGGGGCACCGCACCGTCAAACTTGACGTCGACGACAGGACCGATGATTCGCACGATGCGACCATCACCGGCAGTCGTCTTCTTGGTGGCTTCCTCGACCGCAAGCTTTACGGTGTTATTAGCCATTACTGTTCCTCCAATGCTGAGGCTCCGCCGACGATCTCGTTAATCTCGGTCGTGATCGAAGCCTGGCGCACGCGACTATACGTGCGGGTAAGGGTCGAGATGATCGCGGTGGCGTTTTCCGTCGCGGAGTGCATGGCCTTGCGGCGTGCACCCTGCTCGGCAGCCGCCGAATCGATCAGGGCCTGGTAGATGACCGTCAGGATATAAGACGGCACAAGCTTGCCGAGAACATGCTCGGGAGAGGGCACGAACTCGAACGTGGACGAGATGCGCTTAGGGGCGTCGGTCTCGTTCTTACGCGGACCGTGGGCCATAGCGATCATCTCGGGGTCGAGCGGCAACAGATGCTCGACGCGAAGCTCCTGATCCACGCGGTTCTTGGCGTGGTGGTAGACAAGCTCGACACGGTCAAGCTCACCGGCACGATACGCATCGCAGATATGAGAGGAGATCATGCGGGCCTGATTGAAATCGGGCTCAGAGGAGTTGCCCTCAAAGTGCATGACGACGTTTGCGCGGTCACGGAAATACGTGGCCGGTTTGCGCCCACACGCGATGATCTCGCACTCGATGCCGTCGTTCGCCCAAGAAGCGGCGAGCTTTTCGGCCGTGCGCTCCACCGTCGTATTGAAACCGCCGGCAAGGCCGCGGTCCGAGGCAATAACGACAATCAGGCCATGCTTGACGCTCTCATGCTTCTGCAGCATGGGATCGGTGCCCGAACAGGAGGCGTCGCCGGCGACCGTCAACATGACGTCGGTCAGCGCCTCCTTATAGGGCTCGGCCTGCTTGGAGCGATCGAGGGCACGACGGATCTTGGCCGTAGAGACCATCTCCATCGTGCGCGTGATCTGCTTGGTCGTGGTAACCGAGGAGATTCGCTTCTTAATGTCGCGAAGGTTGGCCATGGGGCTTAGTTCTCCTCTGATCCAGAAACATCCGAATGGTGCTTGGCCATGAACTGCTGCTTGAAATCGCCGATGACGCGCAAGAGCTCAGCCTTAGTGTCATCATCGATCTTCTTGGCGCGAACCTTGTCGAGCAGCGAGCCAAAGCCATTGTCCATGTACTCGATGAGCTCGGCACGGAAAGGCAGCACGTCGGCGATCTCCAGGTCATCCAGGAAGCCCTCGTTGCCAGCGAACAGCGTAACGATCTGCTCGCCAACCTCAAACGGCTTGTAACGCGGCTGCTTCAGGAGCTCGGTCATGCGGGCACCATGGGTCAGCTGCTTCTGAGTAGCCTCGTCGAGGTCGGAGCCGAACTGCGTAAAGCCGGCGAGCTCCTGGTACGAAGCGAGGTCCAGACGGAGGTTGCCGGCGACCTGCTTCATAGCCTTGGTCTGCGCGTCGCCACCGACGCGGGACACGGAAATACCCACGTCGACTGCCGGGCGCTGGCCCTGGAAGAAGAGCTCGGACTGCAGGTAGATCTGACCATCGGTAATGGAAATGACGTTGGTCGGAATGTAGGCCGAGACGTCGCCGTCCTGGGTCTCGATGATCGGAAGAGCCGTCATGGAGCCATAACCGTTCTTCTTGGACATCTTGACTGCACGCTCGAGCAGACGAGAGTGCAGGTAGAAGATGTCGCCAGGATAGGCCTCGCGTCCGGGCGGACGATGCAGCGTCAGCGACATCTGACGGTAAGCCACAGCCTGCTTGGACAGGTCGTCGTAGATGACGAGCACGTGACCGCCAGGGTTGGTCTCGCTGGCAGGCTTGCCGTCCTCACCGTTATACATGAAGAACTCGCCGATAGCGGCACCGGCCATAGGCGCGATGTACTGCATAGGGGCGGAATCGGCAGCGGTGGCCGAAACGATGATGGTGTAGTCGAGCGCACCGTGCTGAGCGAGGGTCTCGCGGATGTTGGCAACCGTGGAGGCCTTCTGGCCGATGGCGACATAGATGCAGACCATGCCCTTGCCGCGCTGGTTGAGGATAGCGTCGATGGCGATGGCGGTCTTACCGGTCTTACGGTCGCCGATGATGAGCTCACGCTGACCGCGGCCAATAGGCACCATGGAGTCGATAGCGAGCAGACCGGTCTGAACCGGCTCACACACCGGGGTACGGTCGATGACGCCGGGGGCCTTGAACTCGATGGGGCGACGGTGCGTGGCGACGATGTCGCCCAGGCCGTCGATGGGCTGGCCGAGCGGATTGACGACGCGGCCGAGCATGGCGCGGCTCACAGGGATATCCATAATGCGGCCAGTGGTGCGGCACTCGTCGCCTTCCTTGATGGAGTCGACGGCACCAAACAGAACGGCGCCGACCTCGTCACGGTCAAGGTTCTGGGCAAGGCCGAAGACGGTCTCACCGGTATCGGAGCTCTTGAACTCCAGAAGCTCGCCTGCCATGGCGCTCTTAAGGCCGGAGACGCGCGCGATGCCGTCGCCTACCTCGTCGACCGTTGAAACCTCATGCGTATCGACCGTCGCGGAGAGGCTCGTGAGCTGCTCCTGCAGTTTCTTGGCGATATCCTGGGCATTGAGGGTTTCGGACATTAGGCTTCACCTCCGTACGAATTAGCAGAGTTTGCGAGGGTCTCCTGCGCGATGCGCAGCTGCGTCTTGACGGAAATGTCACGACGCTCGCCGCGGGCCTCGAGCACCAGGCCGCCCACGATAGACGGGTCGACCTGCTCGATAAGGAATACCTTGCGGCCGAAGTCCTGCTCGCATTTCTTAGTGATGGTTTGACGCAGCTCGTCGTCGAGCGGGATCGCCGTGGTGACGGTCACGCCCACTACATCCTCGTCTTCCTCGGCAACATACTTAAAGGCAGCTGCCACCTTGGGAAGAAGGTCGAGCTGGTCGCGCTTGGACATGGTGTCGAGCACGGCGATGATCTCGGGGCTGGCAGAAGCCAGGCGCTCGATCATCTCGAGGTCCTCGAACACATGGTTCTCGGCCTTAGCGGCTTCCAGAAGGGAGCGCGCGTAGGTCTCGAGCACCTTGTCCTGATAGCGGCTAGTCGGCATTCAGGCTACCTGCTTCCTGGATGTAGCGCTCGATGAGCTTCTTCTGCTCGGCATCGTCCTCGAGTGCCTCGCCCACGATCTTGGTGGCGACGGCAACGGACAGGTCGGCGATGGAGCTCGCGGCACCGGCGTAGATGGACTTGCGCTCGTCCTCGACGGTCGTATGGGCCTTGGCAATGATCTCCTCGGCCTCCTTGTGAGCAGCCTCGATGATACGGGCGCGCTCGGACTCGGCGTCCTTACGGGCCTCGAGAACAATGTCAGCAGCCTGACGACGGGCGTCGGTGACGATCGAGTCGGACTCAGCGCGCTTGGCGATAGCCTCCTGCTTGGTCTTCTCGGCCTCGTCGAGGCTCTCCTCGATCTTCTTGCCGCGCTCCTCCATGGTCTTCATGATGCCCGGCAGGGCGACCTTGGCCAGCACGATCCAGATAATCAGGAAGGCGATAAGCGCCGGGATGAACTCCGCCATCTTAGGGATGAGGATGTCCGCACCGGCAGCGCCGTCCTCAGCGAACGCGGAAACCGGCATGAGCAGCGCGGCCGCGGACGCGGAGAGTGCGATCGCGCTCTTCTGGGATGAAAGATTCATACTTGACGCTCCGTGCTATTTAACGATCAGCGCGACAACGAAGCCGATCAGAGCCAGAGCCTCGCCGAAGGCGGAGCCCATGATGAAGACGGTGAACACGCGGCCCTGGACCTCAGGCTGACGGGCCATAGCACCCGTAGCACCCAGAGCAGACAGGCCGATAGCAAGACCAGCGCCGATAACACCGAGACCGTAACCGATAACTCCCACGATTCCTCCTTTGTCGTGCGTGTCTTATTTCACGCAGGATAACCTTTTTATAACTGCCGGGCTCCATGGGTACGGGCACCGGCGGTTTAACGAATTACCTTACCTTTAAGGCGCGAACGGAAGACTACTCCTCCTCCGCGACCTCCTCTGCCTCGGAGACATACACGGCGGTAAGGACCGTGAAGACGTAAGCCTGGATGGCGCCGACCACAAGCTCGATCGCATAGATCAGGATGAGGATGGCAAGCCAGGCTAGCGAAGGCAGGGCGCCGACGGCGTGGGCCGCGGAAACCTGCTGAAGCAGCGGCTGCATGAACATGCTCGCCATGATGGCGAACGAGCCCATGACCACGTGTCCTGCGAACATGTTGCAGAACAGACGGACGGCGAGCGTGATGAGGCGCAGGAAGGTCGAGAAAAGCTCGACGACCCACACGAGCACGTTCATCGGGAAGCTCACGCCCTGCGGGGCGAGGCTCTTGATGTAGCCGATCACGCCGTGAGCCTTGCATCCGTAGTAGATGAAGTACACGAAGGCGAAGATGGCGAGCGCGGCGGTGGAGCCGATTGCGCCGGTGCCGGGCTTCATTCCCGGGATCAGGCCGATCATGTTGTTGATCAGGATGAACAGGAAAAGCGAGCACAGGAACGGGAAGTGCTTCTTCCAGTTCTCACCCACGACACCCTTGCCGATATCGTTCTCGACGTACTCGATGATGTACTCGAAACCGTTGACGAAGAAGCCCTTGGGAACCAGGGTCTGCTTCTTCTTGAACACGGCCAGGACGATCAGGAGCACGATCGTGGAGACGATCAGCCAAAACGAGTACTGCGTGATGCCGCAGCTCAGATCGCCCACGACAGGGGTGGAGCTGAACTCGCTGACCAGATGATTAATCTCATCAGGCAGCTTTTCAAAAATTTCCACGACTTACCTTTCGACCTCATGAGGATCTCGCAGCGCCTTGGCGACGCGAACCGTGCAGGCGGCCATAAAGGCCACGAAGCCGATCGCCTCGCCCAGGAGGAACATGCGAAATGCCTCTCCGAACAACACAAACACAACCAAGGTAAAGACGAGCAGGGCGATTGCCGAGACCGCCAAGCTCACCATACCCTTGAGCATGTCCGCATTCTGTTTATCGTCAAGAACCGGCTTGAGCGTAAAGACAAAGGGAAGGAAGGCAATTGCGCCCGCGATGGCGCCTGCAACGATAGCGAGCAGATCGGCTATCTGAAACACTGGCGTCCTCACTTTCCTTTTTAACGCTTCACAGAACAGTTCCCGCCAAACATTGGTGACTATTGTACGAGCCAATCGCTAAAGTACAACCGAAAAAGCATCGGTTAATACGCACCTGTTCGTTTTCTTAAGACCTTCTTTATGCCGCAGGTACAGTAATACGTTTTTCTCGAACCCTGCAAGGCAAAACGTCCGTTAACAGGAGTGCGCGCGGTCGCCTTTTGTTCGTCCGCGCGCACCGTTTCTTCGTATTTGCAGCCGCGGCCGTTTAGCCCAGCGACTAGAGCGTGCCGTAGATGCGGTCGCCGGCGTCGCCGAGGCCGGGAACGATGTAGGCAGCCTCGTTGAGATGGTCGTCGATGGCGCAGGTGTAGATATGCACATCAGGGTCTTTCTCAGTCAGCGACTTGAGGCCCTCGGGGGCCGCGACGATGCACAGCATGCGGATGTCCTTGACACCGCGCTCGCGCAGGTAGCTGATGGCCATCTCGGCCGAACCGCCCGTGGCAAGCATGGGGTCGACGACCAGGCAGATGCGCTGGTCGATATCCTTGGGCATCTTGCAGTAATACTCGTGCGGCTCGTGGGTGACCTCGTCGCGCTCCATGCCGATGTGGCCCACGCGAGCGGAGGGCACCAGGTCGAGGATGCCGTCGACCATGCCAAGGCCCGCACGCAGGATGGGCACGATGGCGAGTTTCTTGCCGGCAAGCTGTTTGAACGTGGCGGTAGTGATGGGGGTCTCGACCTCGACGTCTTCCATAGGCAGGTCGCGCATGGCCTCGTAGCCGTCAAAAAGTGCGAGTTCGCGCACGAGCTGACGGAACTGGTTGGTGCCGGTGTTTTTGTCGCGCAGGATCGACAGCTTGTGCTGGACGAGCGGGTGATTGACAAGCGTCACACGGGACGCATCGTAGGTGACGGTCATGGATTGATTGCCCCTTTCGTTGCGGCCGCAAAACGGCCTTGCTGACAAGGCGTGCAGCAATGTTACCGCCGCGCGCCATGCATTAGTTTAGCGGTTTGTTGTATCGAGCAGCCCATCGCAGCCCTACTGTGCGGTGCTGAGCGAGCGCCTGACTGCATCACGCCAGCCCGCAAGGTTTTGCTCGCGGCGCTCGGCGGACATGTGGGGAAGGAAGGTCCTAACGATCTGGGCATTTTGCTCCAGCTCTTCTAGGTCTTCCCAATAGCCGACGGCAAGACCCGCCAAGTACGCGGCGCCGATTGCCGTGGTCTCCACCGTCTCGCATTGCAGCACGGGGATATCCAGCAGGTCGGCCTGGAATTGCATGATGAACTCGTTGCGCGAGGCACCGCCATCGACAGACAGGCGCTCGATCGAAAGCCCCACGTCCTGCTCCATGGCGCGCAGCACGTCGTAGCTCTGATATGCCATGGATTCGCAGGCGGCACGTACGATGGTCGCACGGCTCGAGGCGCCGGTCAGACCGCACACGATACCGCGGGCATGCGGGTCCCACCAGGGAGCACCCAATCCCGCAAAGGCGGGAACGAAGTAGCAGCCCTCGTTGTCGCTAATCGAAGCGGCGAGTTGTGCCGACTCGCTCACGCTCGAGATGATGCCCATGTTGTTGCGAAGCCAGTTCATGGTGGAACCGGCAGCAAAGATGGAGCCCTCGAGCGCATAGCTGACTTTGCCGTCCGCAGCGATACCGATGGTGGAGACCAGGCCATTCTTGGATTCGACGATCTCGTCGCCGGTGTTCATGAGCATAAAGCAGCCCGTGCCATAGGTGTTTTTGGTCTGGCCGGGACGGAAACAGCAGTGGCCGAACAGCGACGCCTGTTGGTCACCTGCCACGCCCATGATGGGCGGCATGTTGGTCATGATGTCGCTCGCGACGCGGCCGTAGTCGCCCGAGCTCCAGCGAACCTCGGGCATCATGGAACGTGGAACGTCAAAGAGCGCCAGCAGGTCGTCGTCCCAATCGAGCGTATGGATATTAAAGAGTGCCGTGCGGCTGGCATTGGTGTAGTCGGTGGCAAAGACCTGGCCGCCGGTGAGGTTGTAGATGAGCCAGGTGTCGATGGTGCCAAACATGAGGTCGCCCGCCGCCGCGCTCTCGCGTGCGCCGTCGACGTTGTCGAGAATCCACTGCACCTTGGAGGCCGAGAAATACGGGTCAAGCGTAAGTCCCGTGCGGGAGCGCACCAGCTCCTCGCAACCCTGTTCAACCAACGCGTCGATCGCCGGCGCGGTACGACGGCACTGCCATACGATGGCGTTATAGATGGGCTGGCCGCTCACGCGGTCCCAGACCACCGTGGTCTCGCGCTGGTTGGAGATGCCGATGGCGGCGATGCGGTCAGAATGGATGCCGCTCTTAAACTGAACCTCCATCATGACGGCAATCTGGCTGGCAAGGACCGTCATGGGGTCTTGCTCTACCCAACCGGGACGCGGAAAACTCGTTTTGACGCTGCGACGTGCCTGCGCGACGATGCATCCGTACTCGTCGACGATGGTCGCAAGTACCGAGGTGGTGCCGCAGTCGAGCGCCATGATGTAGGAACCGCCAAAGTCAAACGAGGCATCTTCCATGCCCAGGCTGCCCAGATTCAACGACATCGCTTACACCTTTCTATTGCATCGGGTCGGACAGGACCCGCTCGATCTCTGATGCGGGAAGTGCGCCTTGGCGCAGGATCTGGAGCCCGCCGTGCTGGAACGACACGATGGTCGAGGCGTCGCGACACGGGGTCTCACCGGCGTCGACGGCAACATCGACCCCCTCCAGGATGCGACCCTCGACGGCGGCAAAGCTTGCCGGCGAAGGCGCGCCGTGTGTGTTGGCGCTCGTGCAGGCAAGGGGACTGCCGCAGGCGCGGATGAGCGCTTGGACCACGGGAGAGGCCGAAGCGCGCAGGGCCACGGTGTCGTCGGCAGCGCGCATAAAGGTCGGCACGCAGGGGGCTGCCTTGACCACGATAGTCAGGGCTCCCGGCCAGCATCGTCGCGCGAGTACGCGGGCATCTTCCGGGATATCCACGCCATAGCGGTCGAGTGCTTCGACGCCATCGACCAGCCAAGCGACGGTTTGCGTGAGCTCACGTTGCTTGAGAGTGAAGATACGGCGATAGCCGGTGCCGAGCGCAGGAACTGCGGCGCCATTGACGGCAGCCTGCGCATCGCGCGGCCACGATGGGAATTCGCTTGTATCTTGGGGCACGGCGTCCGAGAAGGCGTTGACTGCCACGGCGACACCGTAGACGGTCTCGGTCGGAATCAAGGCCAGGCCGCCGCGGCCGAGCACCTCGGCCGTGCGCTCGACGGCAAGCCGATGCGGCTCGCGCGTTCCCTCGTATACCCGATAGACCGTCTGCATGTGTATGCCAGCCCCTTACGCTCCGGTGCAAGTTTGTTTACTGTGGGGCATTCTCGCACGAAACATTCAACCTATTTGCCCAGAGCGCATGTTGGTTTGGTGAGCGGCTCTAGTAGTCGGTGAAAGTGAGGGGGTTAATTGAAGATTTTTAGCGCGCAAGCGTAACGGTACGATCGGGAAACTCGATGCTTGCAACCAGTTTTCCGCCGAGGCTCTCTGCGTACCTGCTCAGCGTGTCGAGCCTCATCGAACCCAACTCCCCACGCTCGAGCTCGGATACACGTTTTTGAGAAACGCCCATCGACTGGGCGACCGACGCCTGTGTTAGATCTTTTAACCTGCGAATCTGAGCAAGCTTATAGGCTTCGATACGATCGCGAGTCCTCTCCTGCTCGGCGGTAATGGAGTCGCGTGTTATCCCGCGAGATTCCATATACTCATGCAGTTCCATCTCGATCGAGCCTCCTTACGTGGCGACGGTATATTTGCTCGGCCCTTGGAATGTTGATCGCATACCAACCGTTCCATTTTGCCCTTGACGATCCCGCTCGCGACTTATCACCCGCCAATAGCAATACCGCCTGGCGCTTGGGGTCAAAGGCGAAGAGGATGCGAATCACCTGCCCACCACACGACGTCACTCTCAGCTCCTTTAAATGATGAAGCTTCGAGCCCTTTACGCGGTCAACCAGCGGACGACCAAGGCTGGGACCTTCCTTCTCGAGCACCAAAAGGTCTGCATAAATCTGCTTCAGCGTAGCTTCATCCTGCTCATCAAGCCAAGGTTCAATGTAATCAAGCACGATACGGTACCGATACAGCTGATTTGACATACCTTTCTCCTTCTATAGTAGAAGTTTTACGGTATATTGCAAGGACAAATTTGCGCAAATGTCTATTTGTTCAGCTTAAATACGCTGTTTGGGCTCGGTGACGATGGCTCGGACGATGCGGGGGCGATCGGTGAGGTCGTGGACGATGCGCACGTCCGAAAGGCCTGCCTGGCGACAGAGCTCGGCCGCGGCGTCGAGGGCACCCTCGTAGAGCTCGCAGGCAAACAGGCCGCCGGCGCGCAGCATGTAAGGCGCCGCATTGAGCAGGCGGCGGAAGATGTCCAGGCCGTCGGCACCGCCCTCGAGCGCCAAGTCGGGCTCAAAGTCCTTGACCTCGTGCGGCAGCGAGCGCATGACGCCGGTCGGGATGTAGGGCGGGTTGGAAACGAGCACGTCGAAGGTGCCCCACTCTTCGCGGGGAATGGAGCTCACCAGGTTGGTGAGACTAAAGGCAACCTCATCTGCCGTGAGGCCGAGCGCGTCGCGGTTTTTGGTGGCCAGATCGATGGCGCGCGGCTCGATATCGGTGGCGGTGCAGGTAACGTGGCCGCGGCGCTCCCAGGCAAGGGAGAGCGAGATGCAACCCGTGCCGCAGCCGACCTCGAGAACGCGGGCGATACGGGGCTCGGCTGGGGCAGGCGCAGCGGCATCCTGAGCCGAAGCCGTCTCCTGGCCGGCACCCTCGATGGCGATGCCGTATTCGTCGAGCTCGGGCTCGGCGGCTTCCGCGGCTTCGGCTTCTGCTGCCTGCGCGGCGGCTTCCTCGGCCTCGCGGTCGGCCAGCTCCTCGGCATAGGCGCGGCTGCCCAATACGTCGCCGCCTAGCGCCGCCTCATCGGCAGCCGTCAGGTTAGCGGCACGGCGCTCGGCGGCCGCGCGTTCGTCTGCCAGCGCGGCCTCGGCCTTGCGTGCCTCCTCGACCTCATCGTTCCAAGGCAGCTCCACGCGCTGACGGGCAGCAGCCTCGGGGCTCAGCACCTCGGCATCCAGATAATTGAGGACTTCCTCGACGAGCATCTCGGTCTCGGGGCGCGGAATGAGCACACCGGGGGCGCACGCGACGTCGATCATGCGAAACTGCGTGCTGCCCGTGATGTATTGCAGCGGCTCGCCCTTAGCGCGGCGGACAACGGCCGCATGCATGGTCTCGAGCTGGGACGCGTTAAGCGTCTCGTCCATACGCATATATAGGTCAATACGCGCCAGGCCCGTGGCGGCGCACAGCAGCCACTCGGCAGAAAGACGGGGGTGCTCCTCGCCGCGCTCGGCCAGGTACTCCTTGGTCCACTCGAGACAACGCTTGATGGTCCAAATCTCGTTTGCCATGGGGCCCTCCCCTCTTAAGCGCCGGACGGCGCGCGAATGTCGGAGCAGATTGTACGCGAGGCCAGCGCTTGGCAAGGGACAATTGAAGGCGATTATCGAGAATCAGCCCAGAATTTTGCTTGAAACCTGCCTGAAATGTTCATTCGCCGACGTCTAGATTTGCATTCGTCAAGCTTTTGGCAAGGTTGCCCAAAACTGACCAATATCTAACCAAGAACTTGCCAAATCACTTGACGCGCGACGCGGTAAAAATCACCCCGCGACTTCTTGAACGATTTTTCGAGCAATATTTTCAATTGCAGATGAAGGCTGCTGATTACTTTAAGCAGTTAGACAGCTTAATTTCTAACAAAGCAGATTAAATAAGGCTCTGTTAGACCAGGATTGACATACATGTGTCCCCACGGTGCCATATCGT
>CATVRV010000037.1:0-14011 GCA_958346515.1 uncultured Collinsella sp. | reverse complement strand
TAACCATGCAACGGAAAAGAGCCGCCCTTTCGGACGACTCAAACTGTAATGGGGCAAAAAGACTGGTCTGAAACGTTTGATACCAGTCTTTTAGCCCCGTCCCAAATGAACTGCTTCTAAGTTGCGGTGGAATAGGGATTGATTGGCGGCTAATAAGCCAAAAACAGTCCCTATTCCACCGCAACTGATGTGGGCGTCCCTAGTGAGTTGACTGGTAGCGGGGGCAGTAGCTGATGGCGATGGCGTCGACGCCTACGTGGGTGGCGATGGTGCAGCCGATGGGGCCGGTGCCGGCGTCTACGTAATCCTGACCCGCGAGTGCCTCGTTGACAAGCTCCTGCTCCTCGGCGGCGCCGGTCGTGAGCACGCGCACGCTGGAGCCCGGATACTCGGCCAAAAATGCGAGGCAATCGGCCATGGTGTTGGTAACGATGCGCTTGGCACCGCGGCCCTTTTTTATGGCCTTGATCTCGCCCGATTTCCACTCCGGCGAAACGGCCAGGCGAATGTTGAGCATTTGCGTGAGCTGGCCGGCGAGCTTGGGCGCGCGGCCGTTCTTAACGAGATTCTCGAGCGTGCGGGGAATCAGCAGCAGGTGGGCGTCGGGCAGCGTCGCGCGGATCTGCGCCTCGGTCTCGTCCAGGCTGCGGCCGTCCTCGCGCATGGCCAGCGCGTACTCCACCAGCAGGCCCTCGGCGCCCGAGCCGGTGCGCGAGTCGATGCAGCGCACGTCGAGCTCGTGCGTCTCGGCCGTCAGGCTGGCGTTGGCGTAGCAGGCGGACCACTCGCTGCACAGCGAGATAAAGATGGCGCTATCGTGGCCGTCGGCGCGCACGCGGTCAAAGAGTTCCTTGAACTCGCCGGCACTCGGCTGCGAGGTGTGCGGCAGCTGCTCGGAGCCGGCCATGCGGGCGACGTACTCTTGGGCGGTAATCTGCACCTGGTCGAGCAGGTCCTCGCCCTCGATAATCACATGCAGCGGAATCACGTAAATGCCGAGCTCTTGGGCGCGGGCGGGGGAGATGTCCGACGTGGAGTCGGTTATGATGGCAAAAGACATAATTGCACCTTTCGTTGGGGCGCGACGGCGCCGCCTTCTGAGAGCAAAGTGCGACAAGTATAGTGGAGTCGTTCCACATTTCTAGGTTCAATTGTAGAATAGTCAACAGTTTGAAGTGTCGGTGTGGAAATCGTCAACTGGGGAAGAGGGATGCCGATGGAGGCGCTGGAGATATGCAAACGGCCGGTCGTGCTGTTTGATTTTGATGGCACGGTGGCCGATACGGGTCGGGCGGTGATGACCTCGACGCGCAAGACGCTGGCTGCACGCGGGTTTTCGGAGGCGCAGATGGGTGACCTGCGTCGCATGATCGGGCCGCCCCTGTGGAAGAGTTTTCACGACTTTTATGGCTTCTCCCGCGAGGAGTCGCTTGTGGTGGCCGACGAGTACCGCGCCTTTTTTGACGAGCTGGGACCGGAGGAGTATCCCGTGTTTGACGGGATCCCCGAGCTGCTGGATGGGTTGGTCGCCCAGGGCAAGCGCTTGGCCGTGGCGACGTCGCGCATGGAGGCAAAGTGCGTTGACATGGTGGGAGAGCTGGGACTTTCTCAGTTTGAGGCGGTGGTTGGCATGAATCCGCCGCAGGGGCGCGAGACCAAGGCCGATTCGGTCCGCGACGCGTTGGCGGCCTTGGGTGCGGCCGCGGGCGATGCCGTGATGATCGGCGATCGCTTTAACGACGTCGAGGGCGCGCACGCGATGAGCGTGCCGTGCATTGGTATCTATTCGGGCGCGGCGGCGCCGGGCGAGCACGAGGCGGCGGGTGCCGATGCAGTGGTGCACTCGGTGGCCGAGCTTGCTAAACTTTTCGCTATATAGGTATTTGATGTGAGGGGCGGGCACGCTCGCCGCTCATTGGTAAGGAGGTCGTCCATGAATCAGGTGGAGCAGAGCGTTGCCGAGTATGTCGACGAGGTCTGGGAGGATGTCGTCGCCGATATCGAGCAGCTGGTGAGTTATCCGTCCGTGGCAGTTTCTGCCGATGCGGAGCCCGGCGCGCCGTTTGGCCGCCCGGTCCGTGACGCGCTCGATTGCGCGCTCGGCATCGCGCAGAAGCTCGGCTATCAGACGAGCGACGACGAGGGCTATGTGGGAATCGCCGATATCCCGGGCCGCGGCGACAAACAGCTCGCGACTATCTGCCACGTGGACGTGGTTCCCGCCGGCCCTGGCTGGAACACCGACCCGTTCACCATGGAGCGCCGCGAGGGCTGGCTGCTCGGTCGCGGCGTGATTGACGACAAGGGCCCGGCGGTATTGTCACTCTACGCCGGCGCCTACTTGCTCAAGCACGGCATTGTTCCGCGCTACACCTTCCGCGCGCTGCTGGGCTGCGATGAGGAAGTGGGCATGTCCGACGTTCACCATTATCTGGAGAACAACGCAGACCCCGACTTTTTGTTTACGCCCGATGCCGAGTTCCCGGTCTGCAATGCTGAGAAGGGCCAGTTTGGGGCGACGTTCGTGAGCCCCAAGATCGACGGCGGGCGCATTGTGTCCTGGAGCGGTGCCGAGGCGAGCAACGCCATTCCGTCGCAGTCTATCTGCGAGCTCGCGATTGCCGCCGATGAGCTGCCGGTGCCGGTCGAGAACGCCGACCGCCTTGAGATCACGACACTCGATAACGGGCATGCGCAGATTTTCGCCCACGGTATTGGCGGTCACGCTTCGATGCCTGAGGGCACCATCAACGCCGTCGGCCTGATCGTGTCGTATCTGCGCGAGGCCGAGGACGCGTTTGGTGCACGCGACGAGCGCCTGCTGACGCCTGCCGAGCACGAGTTCGTCAAGTTCCTGGCCTTTGTGCATGCGGATGCCTATGGTCGCGGCCTGGGTATCGACGCGACGAGCCCAGCGTTTGGCCCGCTTACCTGCAACGCTGGCGTCATCCGTGTGGCGGATGGCCATATCGAGCAGGTCATCGACGTGCGCTTCCCCGATAGCACGAGTGCCGATACCATCCGCGAGCAGCTCGAGCCGCTCGTGGGCCGTTTTGGCGTGACGTGCCGTGTGGGTCGTGCGAAGGTGCCGTTCTCGGTGTCTGCCGACGATCCGGCCGTGAAGGCGCTTATCGATACCTATAACGAGTTCACCGGCAAGCATGCCGAGCCCTTTGCCATGGGCGGCGGCACGTACGCGCGCAACTTTGCCCGCGCCGTCTCGTTTGGCCCCGAGGAGACCGGCCTGGAGCTGCCCGCATGGGGCGGCCAGATGCACGGCCCCAACGAGTGCGCCAACGAGGAACAGCTCAAGCAGGCGCTCAAGATCTATATTGTTGCGATCCTCCGTTTGAATGAATTAGAGCTTTAGGGTTACGCGGTTTTACCAAACCGCGTAACCAGTCGACGCTGCAAACGCCCCCAAGCGGCAATCTGACGTTCAATCGTCGGTCGCGTACAAAAGTACGCTTCCCTCCTCTTTCACGTCACCTTGCTCGCTTAGGGGCGTTTTCGCTGACTTATGCTCAACCTGCGGGGTTTCCAAGGTAGTCCTTGGGGACGTTCTTAAATGACTAGTCAAACAAGAACGTCCCCAACGACTAGTCGTTTAAGAACGTCCCCAACAACTACCTTCCTCTGGTGTAAAAGGTGCGCCATGTTCGGCGCTGGATTGTTATTCGTTTGTAAAGGCCGTGCTGCGCTTGCGGTAAGGGTCTATCAGATGCCCGTAAAAAACCGCAGTTGGCGCGGGCACTGCCCGATCGAGGCCGTATCTTTCCAAACAGCAAAGCGGGCAGGGTGCCCGCGAATCGCATGTATGAAAGGAAGATCATGCTCGATCAGGCTTATTCTCGTCGTCAGTTCCTCGGCCTCGCTGGTGGTCTTGCCAGCATCGTCGGTCTCGGTCTCGTTGGGTGCGGCGGCTCCGGCGCATCCGATGCCGCCGACAAGGGTAGCGCCGCTGCTGCCGAGTCCGTCTCCGGCGAGGTGACCTACGACGGTGCCTCTTCGTTCCAGGCTCTCGTCGAGGCCGCTGCCGAGAAGTTCATGGACGCCAACCCCGATGTCTCCGTCTCCGGCTCGGGTAACGGTTCGGGCAAGGGCCTGACCGCTGTCGCCGCCGGCACCGTCACCATCGGCAACTCCGACGTCTTCGCCGAGACCAAGCTTGAGGCCGATCAAGTCAAGAACCTCGTCGACCACGAGGTCGCCGTCGTGGGCATGGGCCCCGTCGTCTCCAAGAACGTCAAGGTCGACGACCTGTCCCTCGAGCAGCTCAAGGGTATCTTCTCCGGTCAGATTACCAACTGGAAGGAGGTCGGCGGCGACGACGCCACCATCGTCGTCCTCAACCGCAAGGCCGGCTCCGGTACCCGCGCCACCTTCGAGGCCGCCGTCTTTGGCGACGAGACCGTCGACTTTAAGGGCGACGCCGAGCTCGACAAGTCCGGCGACGTCCAGACTCAGATGGGCAGCACCGATAACGCCATCTCCTACCTCGACTTCTCGCACTTCGATGACTCCAAGTTCAACGCCATCAAGGTCGAGGGCGTCGAGCCCAAGAGCAAGAATGTCACTGATGACTCCTTCAAGATCTGGGCTACCGAGCACATGTACTGCTCCAAGGACGCCGACGAGGCCACCAAGGCCTTCCTGGAGTTCATGCTTTCCGACGACGTCCAGGGCAAGCTCGTCGAGGAGCAGGGCTTCATCCCCGTCTCTGCCATGAAGGTCGTCAAGGACGCCAGCGGCAAGGTCTCTGCTAAATAAGTAATCGCCCCGGAAAGGTTTGCAATGGCAAAACAGCTGCCAAAGCGCGACCTTGAGAACGTGGGCCTGGGCGTCACGGGCGCGTGCGTAGCGCTCGTGACGCTTGTCGTTGCCGCGCTCATCTTTATGGTCGCCCAAAAGGGCCTCTCGGCTTTTGTCAAGGACGGCGTCTCGGTCGTCGAGTTTTTCACCGGCACCAAGTAGGACCTGGCCAACACAGCCGAAAACGGCCTGCCCTATACCGGCGCCCTGCCCCTGATCGTCACCTCGTTTGCGGTCATGGTGCTCTCCACGCTTATCGCGCTGCCCATCGCCATCGGCTCTGCCATCTTTGCGGTCGAGATTAGCCCTAAGTTTGGCTCTAAGATCTTTCAGCCGCTCATTGAGCTTTTGACCGGCATCCCCTCGGTCGTCTTTGGCCTGATCGGTTTTCACGTGGTCGTCGGTCTTATGAAGAGCGTTTTCCACGTGAGCACGGGCCTGGGCATCTTGCCCGGCGCCATCGTGCTGGCCGTCATGATCCTGCCGACCATGACCACGCTTTCGGTCGATGGCCTGCGCGCCGTGCCCGACGGCTACCGCCAGGGCTCGCTCGCGCTGGGCTACACCCGCTGGCAGACCATCTGGCACGTGGTGCTCAAGTCCGCCATGCCGTCGCTCATGACCGCGGTTATCTTGGGCATGACCCGCGCCTTTGGCGAGACGCTCGCCGTGCGCATGGTCATCGGCGGCATCGAGGCCATGCCGACGTCGCTGCTGTCGCCGGCTTCGACCATCACCACCACGCTCACCACGTCCATGGCAGTCTATGCCGAGGGCTCGGCCCAAGACGATGTTCTGTGGGCGCTCGGCCTGCTGCTGATGGGCATGAGTCTCATCTTCATCCTGATCATCCACCTTATCGGCCGCAAGGGGGCGAAGGCTCGTGGCTAGCACGCGTATCCACATCGACGAGGCGAGGCTCGGGCGTGTCCAAAAGCAGGACCGCTTCGCCACGGGCGTGTTGACGGCGATCGTCGCCATCGTCATGCTCATCGTCGTCTCCATGGTGGCCTATATCCTGTTCGAGGGCATCTCGACGCTGTTCCAGCCGGGCTTTCTCACGGAGCCGTCGCGCGCCAACGGAACGCAGGGCGGCGTGCTCTACCAGCTGTTCGACTCGTTCTACCTGCTGCTGATCACCCTGATCATCTCGGTGCCCATCAGCCTGGGTGGCGCGGTCTTTTTGGTTGAGTACGCACCCGACGGACCCGTCCGCGACATTGCCTCCACCGCCATCGAGACGCTGTCCTCGCTGCCTTCCATCGTTGTCGGCATGTTCGGTTTTCTGGTGTTCTCGGTGCAGCTGGGCTGGAAGTACTCCATCATCTCCGGCGCCGTCGCGCTCACCATGTTCAATATCCCCATTCTGGTGCGCGTGATCCAGCAGGCGCTCGAGGACGTGCCGCAGGCCCAGCGCGATGCGTGCCTGGTCATGGGCCTCACCCGCTGGGAGGCCACGCTGCACATCCTGATTCCCGAGGCCATGCCCGCTATCGTGACCGGCATCGTGCTTTCGGCCGGCCGCGTCTTTGGCGAGGCCGCGGCGCTGCTCTTTACCTCGGGCATGAGCTCGCCGGTTCGCCTCAACTTCTTGAGCCTTAACCTGTCGAGCCCTACTTGCGCCTGGAACGTGTTCCGCCCCGGTGAGTCGCTCGCCGTGCATATCTACAAGATCTATGGCGAAGGCAGCCCCGAGGCCCAGCAGATCGTTTGGGGTACCGCGGCACTGCTGATGATTTGCGTGCTGCTGTTTAACGTAATCGCCCGCATTGTGGGCAAGCAACTGGCAAGGAAGATGACGGCCGAATGAGCGAGATGAATGTAACGCCCGCAACCGAAGCGGCATCGTCCGACACCCGGGACTTCCTGTCGAGCGTGGGGGAGAGCGAGAAGCGCGTGCGCGTGAGCGGCAAGGCCGTGAGCGACGAGGTCGTGCTCTCCACCAAGGACGTCAACGTGTACTATGGCGACCACCATGCACTGCACAATACGTCGCTCGACTTCCACAAGGGCGAGATCACGGCGCTCATTGGGCCTTCGGGCTGCGGTAAGTCGACCTTCTTGCGTAGCCTCAACCTCATGAATCGCGAGATTCGCGGCTGCCGCGTGGAGGGCGAGATCAACTATCGCGGGCGCAACGTGAACACCAAGACCGAAAACACCTACGAGCTGCGCCGTTCCATTGGCATGGTGTTCCAGCAGCCCAACCCGTTCCGCAAGTCCATTCGCGACAACATCACGTTTGCGCCCAAGCGCCACGGCATCACCGACCGTGACGAGCTCGACCGCATGGTCGAGGAAAGCTTACGCGGCGCGGCGCTGTGGGACGAGGTCAAAGACAAGCTCGATAAGAGCGCCTATGCGCTTTCGGGCGGTCAGCAGCAGCGTCTGTGCATCGCGCGCACGCTGGCGCTCAACCCCGACGTGATCTTGTTCGACGAGCCCTGCTCGGCGCTCGACCCCATCTCGACGCTGGCGATCGAGGACCTCATGTCATCGATCGTTGCCGACCGCGCCATCGTCATCGTGACGCACAACATGGAGCAGGCGTCGCGTGTGTCCAACCGCACGGCGTTCTTCTACATGGGCGATATGGTCGAGTACGACGAGACTGACGAGATTTTCCAACGGCCCAAGGATAAGCGGCTGAATGATTACCTCACCGGCATGTTCTCCTAGTCCGGGACATGCTTGAGGCCCGCGGCGGCCACGGTTGCCACGGGACTGATTGGAGAGGCGGGTCATCTCTTTTGGGAGATGGCCCGCCTTTTTGTGTCGTGTGCGGCCCGCCTTTTCGCTGCTATTATGGACAACGTTGAATTTCTACGAAGGAGCAGGGCATATGGCGATTCTTTTGGGATGCGATTCCGTCAGCCTAGAGTTTCCCACCAAGCATATTTTCGATAGCGTGACGCTCGGCGTGGGCGAGGGCGACCGTATTGGTATTGTCGGTAAAAACGGCGACGGCAAGTCGACGCTGCTGAGCGTGCTCGCCGGCACGCTGGAGCCCGACGACGGCCGCGTGACGCATCGTCGCGGCACCACGATCGGCCTGCTCGGCCAAAAGGACCAGCTTGTCGACACCGACACCGTGCACCATGCCGTCGTGGGCGACACGCCCGAGTATGAGTGGGCGTCGAGCCCCCGCACGCGCCAGATCCTCGCCGGTCTCATTAGCGATGTGCCCTGGGAGGGCACGGTGGGCGAGCTTTCGGGTGGCCAGCGCCGCCGCGTGGACCTCGCGCGCCTGTTGATCGGCGACTACGACGTGCTCATGCTCGACGAGCCCACTAACCATCTGGACATGCGCACCATCAACTGGCTTGCACGCCATCTTAAGGCTCGCTGGCAGCGCGGTCAGGGCGCCATGCTCGTGGTCACGCACGATCGCTGGTTCTTGGACGAGGTCTGCACCAGCATGTGGGAGGTCCACGACGGCCAGGTCGATCCCTTCGAGGGCGGCTACTCCGCATATATCCTGCAGCGCGTGGAGCGCGACCGCATGGCCGCGGTTACCGAGGAACGCCGTCGCAACATGGCGCGCAAGGAGCTCGCGTGGCTGAGCCGCGGCGCCCAGGCGCGTTCCACCAAGCCCAAGTTTCGCGTTGATGCCGCTCGCGAGCTGATTGCCGACGTGCCGCCCGTGCGTGACGAGCTGGAGCTCAAGCGCCTCGCCGTGAGCCGCCTAGGCAAGCAGGTTATCGATGTGGTCGACGTGGACGCCGGCTATGCGGATGCCGATGGCGCGCCCAAGCAGGTACTCTCCGACGTGACCTGGCTCATTGGTGCGGGCGACCGCTATGGTCTTTTGGGCGAGAATGGCGCTGGCAAGTCGACGCTGCTTGATGTGATCCAGGGCAAAATTGCGCCCACGCGCGGCCGCGTGAAGATCGGCCAGACAGTGCGCTTTGGCGTGCTGTCGCAGCAGCTCGAGGAGCTCGAGCCCTTCATGGGCGACACGATTCGCGAGGTGCTCAGCAACTATAAGAAGTACTACGTCATCGACGGCAAGGAGACTTCGCCCGAGAAGCTCTGCGAGCGCCTGGGCTTTACGACGCAGCAGCTCTGGAGCCGCATCGGCGATCTTTCGGGCGGCCAGCGCCGTCGCCTGTCGCTGCTACTGACAATCCTGGACGAGCCCAACGTGCTCATCCTGGACGAGCCCGGCAACGACCTGGATACCGACATGCTGGCGATTGTCGAGGATCTGCTCGACGGTTGGCCCGGCACGCTGATCCTGGTGACGCACGACCGCTTCTTGATGGAGCGCGTGACCGACCAACAGTGGGCGCTGCTCGACGGCCACCTGACGCATATGCCCGGTGGCGTGGACCAGTACCTGCGCCTGTGCAACGCTACCGCCGAGGGTGAGCCCGTGGGCGCGCCGAGCGCCAAGACCGGCACGTTTGACACCGGTGCCGCGGCAGCTGCGGCCGAAAAGCCTAAGGCAAGCGGTCAGCCCAATGGCCTTTCCAACGCCGAACGTCAGAAGCTCCGCCGCGAGGTGAGCTCGCTCGAGCGCAAGATGGAGACGCAGCGCGCTCGCGTTGAGGAGGCCGAGGCAGCAATGGCCCAGGTCGACCCCACCAACTACACGGCGCTGGGCGAGCAGCAGGCAAAGATCGACGAGGCTCACGCCGCCATGGACGAGCTGGAGATGGCGTGGCTCGAGGCGAGTGAAAAGCTCGAGGGCGAGGAGTAGGCGAGGATGATCAAAGCCGCGTTTTTCGATATCGACGGCACGCTGCTGAGCTTTAAGACCCACCGGATTCCGGCGTCGGCGCAGCAGGTGCTCGACAGCTTTCACGAGCAGGGGATCGCGTGCGTGATCGCCACGGGCCGTCCGACCTATCAGATGCCGGACTGGCTGTTCGACCTGGGTTGGGATGCGTACATTACGCTCTCGGGCCAGCACTGCTTTGATGCCGAGGGAGTTTACCGCAGCTGTCCGATCGATCCGGACGACGTTGCGGTGATTGTGGACCAGGTGGCGCAGGGGTGCTATGACTCGCTGTGCATGCAGAGCGAGAACTCGTTTGTGAACCGCCTGTCCGAGCGCGTGGTGACGGCTGGCAGCAACGCGGGAATCGTCTACCACGAGGAGCCGTTTGAGCACGCCTTTGACGCGCCGGTCTATCAGTTCTGTGCCTTTGTTGACCCAGTTGACGAGCATATCGTGACCGATGCCGTGTCGCATTCGCTCACCACGCGCTGGTGCGACCTGTTCTGCGACATTATTCCGGCCAACGGCGGCAAGGACCTGGGTGTGGCGGCGACGCTGGAGCGCCTGGGCATCGACGCGAGTGAAGCGATTGCCTTTGGCGACGGCGAGAACGACCTGTCGATGTTCTCGGCCGTGGGCACTAGTGTGGCCATGGGCAACGCGCAGGATACCGTGAAGGCCGCGGCGACCTATGTGACGACCGCCGTGGACGACGACGGAATCTACAACGCCGCGAAGCACTTTGGATTGATGTAACTGCGGGGCGGCACCCGGCGCCCGGGGACACTCCTTGCGGGGCGTCCCCATTTTGTTTTCGTCCCGCACGTTTTGTGAAACACGGCTAACTTTTAGGCAAAGTAGTAAGACATGGGCAACTTTTGCGGTAAAGTAAGCCGTGGAAAGTATCCAACGGCTAACTAGCAATCATCGCGAAAGGCGGTCCATGGCCCTGCGTGAATCCGGAGAAGACTATCTCGAATCGATCTACGTTCTGTCGCAACGTCAGGGCATCGTGCGCTCGATCGACGTCGCGGAGTACCTCGGCGTAACCAAGGCGAGCGTTTCCAAGGCCATGGCGACGCTGGAAAGCAACGGCTATGTCGAAATGGGCAAGCGCGACGTTCATCTGACGGAGTGTGGTCTGGAGGTCGCTCGCCAAATGTGGGAGCGTCACTGCTTTTTCGTGGGGCTGCTGGAGGATGCGGGTGTTTCGGCTGAGGTCGCGTCGCAAGAGGGCTGCCACATGGAGCACTGCCTGAGCGAGGAGAGCTTTGAGAAGCTACGGGCGATGTTGGGTCGGGAAGATGCAGCGGGTCCAACAACAGAAGCCTAACTGTCCCACAGTAGCGCGGAGTTCACGCAAAGCGCGAACCAGCGACTGGGACCAGCGGCCCTTTCGGCCAAGTCCATTTCAGCAAAGGAACCCTGCCAGCAAGCGATGCCCAAGAACCATCAGCAACGTCACCGTAGGCCGGGGTCGGGCTTGGTTTTGAAAACACTCCGCAGCGCGAGGCCCGTCTTTCCGTTGCTCCGCAGGAGCAGGAAAGACGGGCCTCATGCGCGAGGACGTTTTCAAAACCAAGCCCGGTCCCGGCCGGACAGCCCACGAACGCTACAGGTTCTTGACACCCATCGCGCGCATGGCGTTCAGGATGGCGATGATCGCCACGCCTACGTCGCCGAACACGGCAAGCCACATGTTGGCGATGCCCAGTGCCGCAAGCACCAGAATCAGCAACTTAATACCCAGCGCAAAGATGATGTTCTGCCAGACAATCGCCATGGTCTTTCGTGCCACGCGGATCGCGCGGGAAATGTTGGACGGCTTGTCGTCCATGAGCACAACGTCGGCGGCCTCAATCGCGGCGTCGGAACCCATAGCGCCCATGGCAATGCCAACGTCCGCGCGGGTGAGCACGGGCGCATCGTTGATGCCGTCGCCGACAAAGGCGAGCTTGCCCTTGCCCGATTCGGCTGCCAGCAATGCCTCGACGCGCTCGACCTTGTCGCCCGGCAGCAGCTGCGCGTGGAACTCGTCGAGCCCCAGCTGCTTGGCCACCGCAGCAGCCACTTCCTCGCGGTCGCCCGTGAGCATGACGGTGCGCTTGACGCCGGCGGCGTGCAGGTCGCGGATCGTCTGCTCGGCATCGGCCTTAACGGTGTCTGCAATCACGATGTGGCCGGCGTACACGCCGTCAACGAGCACGTGGAGGATTGTGCCGACAACCTCGCAATTGGGAGCGTCGATACCGGCCGCAGCAAGCATCTTGGCATTGCCAACGACGACGTGCTTGCCGTCGATGGTTGCCGTCACGCCATGGCCCGCGTCGTTGGTGGAGTCGCTTACGCGCTTGGGGTCGACCTCGCCATGGTAGGCGGCGCGCACGGACTGCGCGATGGGGTGATCGGAGAACGACTCCGCAAGGGCTGCGACCTCGAGCAACGACTGCTCGGTATAGCCAGACTCGGGGTGCACCGCCACGACCGAAAACGTGCCGTTGGTGAGCGTGCCGGTCTTGTCGAAGACGACGGTGTCCACGTCGGCGAGCGTTTCGAGGTAGTTAGAACCCTTGATGAGAACGCCTAGTTTGGATGCGCCGCCGATGCCGCCAAAGAAGCTGAGCGGCACGCTGATCACGAGCGCGCACGGGCAGCTGACGACCAGGAAGGTCAGGCCGCGCAGGATCCAGTCGGACCAGGCGCCGGTGACCAAGCCGCCGCCAAGCGCGAGCACCGCGGCAGCGCCGGTGACGGCGGGCGTGTAGACGCGGGCGAAGCGCGTGATGAAGTTCTCGGTGCGCGCCTTCTTTTCGCTGGCGTTTTCTACGAGCTCCAGGACGCGCGCGACGGTGGACTCGCCAAATGGCTTGGTGGTGCGCACGTGGATGAGACCCGTCATGTTGATGCAGCCGCTGATGATGTCGTCGCCGGACTTGGCGGGGCGGGGAACTGACTCGCCCGTGAGTGCGGCGGTGTCGAGCTGGGTTTCGCCTTCGACGATGACGCCGTCGATAGGCACGCGCTCACCGGGCTTGACCACGATCACGGTGCCGACGGCGATGTCATCGGGGAAGACCTGCTCGAGTGTGCCGTCGGGCTGCTCGACGTTAGCGTAGTCGGGCGCGATGTCCATCATGGCACTGATCGACTTGCGGCTCTTGCCCACGGCGTACGCCTGAAACAGCTCGCCGACCTGGTAGAACAGCATGACGGCGGCGCCTTCGGCCATGTGCGGGTCGGTATCGGGGAAGAGCACCATGGCAAACGCGCCGATGGTCGCGACGGCCATGAGGAAGCTCTCGTCGAAGGCCTTGCCGCGGCGGATGTTATTGAATGCCTTTTGCAGTACGTCGTAGCCGGCAATCAAAAACGGCACGAGGAACAGCACAAAGCTGGCGTAGATGTCGCCCGGGGTGCCGAATGCGGCAGTGAGGGTGCCGAGCTCATCGAGGGCGTACACCACGGCAAAAATGCCCAGCGCTACCAGGATGCGGTTGCGCTTATGCTCGAGTGACTCTTTTTTCCTGCGCTTCTTCTTTTTCTTCTTGGGGTCGGCGGTGGCCATGATTCGTATCCTCCCATTTGAATGTATGAACACTCGCTCATATAATTTCGCGAGCAAAGGCCGCGGCAAGCGCGGCCTTGCGGGTTGGCGTAAACCTGGGCTAGAGAATGATCTCGCAGTCCGGCTCGGCGTCGGCGGTGAACTCCACAACGCGGTCGAGGACCTCGTCGAACTCGGCGTCATCGGCCTCGAGCGTCAGCTTCTGGGTCATAAAGTTGACGGACACGGATTTGACGCCCTCGAGCTTGGCCAGCTCGTCCTGAAGCTCGCGCGCACAGTTGGCGCAATCGATCTCATCGAGCTTGTACTGCTTTTTCATGGTGGGTTCCTTTCCCGTTTTTGCGGCTTGGGTGCAGGCCGCGCTGGTACCGTGGTTGGTTGCTATTCGCAGATATGGCTCATGCCCTGGTTGAGCATGGTGTAGACGTGGTCGTCGGCGAGCGAGTATAGGATATTGCGCCCGTCGCGCCGGAATTTAACCAGGTGCGACTGCTTGAGTGTGCGCAGCTGGTGCGACACCGCGGACTGCGAGGTTTCGGTCGCTTCGGCGATGTCTGCCACGCAGAGCTCGCGGCCCATGAGGGCGTAAAGGATCTTGATGCGCGTGGTGTCGCTGAAGACCTTGAACAGGTCGGCGAGGTCGTAGAGAAGCTCCTCGTCGGGAAGGTCCTCGGGCGAGCAGGTGGTCGGGATCGCGGGTTCGGTGGCCTCGATGTCGAGTTTCGTTTCATCAACGCGGATGCTCATTGCAATATCCTTTCATATGAACATGCACTCATATAATTTACTTTCGATTATATGAGTGCATGTTCATATGTCAATGACGTTCAGGTAATTCGTTGTACAAAATGATGGGGCCTTGATTATCGACTTTATCCGAACACCTCCCACATTCATCCGCACATGTGCGG
>CATVRV010000036.1:0-15272 GCA_958346515.1 uncultured Collinsella sp. | reverse complement strand
ACTGCGGGAACGGCCTATTCGCTCAATGTGTTCGGCTGAGATCGGAAATCAACCCAAAATGATGGGGAATAGTGGACGAGATCCCGGACTGAGCGTTTTTTGATAGTCGATGCCAAGGTGGGTACCCTCGTGCCGTGCAAAAAATGGAGTATTCTGCAACTATAGGGGTCCGCTAATTTATTGCAGGTCATATAATGCAGTTCAAGAGTTATCTTAGGGTGTTAATCCGATGAGTTCTTCCTCAAATGTTGCCTAACGCTCTCACGCAAGAGTGATTTCGCTTCACATTTGGATCCACTCGAGGGTGATAGACACCCGACCCTGCTGAATACTCGCAATTTTGCACGTCGCTAGGGTACCCACCTTGTTAGCCGGCCTAGTCTCCGGCCCCGAAGACCCTGCCCTCGGGCGCGAGGCTGCTTGTTTGGGCAAATGATGGGCTGTCGGATTCGACAGTCTGCATGTCATCGATTGCCGGAACTTCATTAATTGTCGGGTCATCCAGCGTGATGCCTTCGAGCGTTGCTTTTTCGAGGTCGATTCGTTGACGCTCTTCGGAATCCTGGCGAAGCTGCTTCTGAATTCGCTTTTTCTCTTCTATAAACCTTCTGAGCACAAACTGTCTCAGGTCCTCTTGCATGATTTGAAAGTCTTTTGGCAGACGCGAGGGGCGTACGCCCTCTTTCCGTTGGATCGCTTCCATGACCCTAACGAAAGCGCTGGCATGCATAAAGGAATAACGGCTGACGGTGATGATTCCGTATCCCATGGACGCAAGCGCATTCTTGCGTTCCTCATCGATGGCGCGGTCTTCTTCCGCGTCATGATAAAAACCGTTGTATTCAATGTCTGTGCGAGATTTCTTTAGATACGCATCCATAAAGAACTTCTTGCGTCTCGTGAGATTCTTTGCGGCGGCGGTGACCTGCACCTCGTAATCGGTCTCAATTCCCTTAATACCAAGCCCTCCTTCGCTTTTGGGCAGCGTTAGCATCATGACAAAGGCTGTTTCCATAGGAGACCGGCATCCGTCGCGCACACATTGGATCGCCTTTCGGGCAAGAGCCAGACCGTCGCATCTGGTAATGGAATTAAAGAACTGTTTCAATCTCTCGGTCGAGTTGAGCGCGAAACGCTCGGTATAGGAGGTGGGAGAGTCGGTTCCAAGGGAATAAGCGCCGCATAGTTCAAAGTAGTACTCCACCAGTTCGCGAAAAGGAAGATAGGTGGCGGCCTGAAGTGCGCAAAGCTCAACGCCAACAATGAAGATGCCATCTTCAAGCTCTATAAAGCGTGAGTTCGAGAATCGTTTTGAAGAAACGTGGCATTGACAGTTCATTGCATGGCGCGCATTCCTGCGATCAAACACCATCACCTCGAGGGAATCATTCGCGTCGAGGGAAACATCATGTTTGGTGAGCCATTCTGCGGCTGCGTCAAGGAGCGTTCCGGTGGGACATGATCCGTAAATCGCGGCAGGGTTACAGGACTCGATGCCTTTCGCAGACACCGAATGCGCGGCCTGGTAGACCGCTTTTGCAGTGGTATGTGACAATACGATACTCATGATATATATCGTGTCAGCTAATGCCGTGTTGACGGCGCTGAGTGGAAAAGCCGTTTTAGAGGTCTAACCAAATGCTGTCCAAAAGCTTGACGCAATTATGAGTTGGTATGCCCTAAATAAAAGTTTTCGCAGCTTAGCTATAGCATATAAATACTCAATTGCCGCACATTTGATAGTGATGCATCACCATCCGACAACGAATTACGTGTCGGGAATTGGCCGAAATCGTTCGCAATGAGTGTTCAGAATTTGTGATGGCAAATCTATCTGTGGAACGTAGGGCGGCCCCGCTGCGGGGTTTCCCGCTGCGGGGCCGCTCGTGATCTACGCCGGGGTTTGTCGCAGGCGTTTCTACTTGGCGAATAGGTTCTTGAGGTTGAACTCGGCTTGGACGGTGCGGAGCATGAGGTCGGTGTCGTCCAGGCCCAGATGCTGCTCGTTGGCGTCGGCGGCGAGGGTTCCACGGCGGCGCGCCCAGTTCTCGAGCGCGGCGGGGGCGGATTCGCGGGGGAGCGAGCGGACGTCGGCATCCAGGCTGCGGCAGATCTGGCGCGAGTCGATGACGATAATCTTGCCGGCACGACGCGCCTCGGCGTAACCGTCCAGGTGAATCTTGAACCAGCTGTCCTCAAACGCGGCGTTGTGTGCCATGTACGGGTACTTCTTCATGAGCTTGAGCAGCTGCTTCTGCAGCTCCTTGTTCTCGCGGAACGGCTCCTTTCCGTCGATGTCGTCCCAGGTGATGTGGTGGATATTCGACAACGGCACATCCTCGCCGCGGTAGATATCGGGCAGGCCGCAGTAGTGTGCCTCGGCGTCGTGCGGGACGGCGTCGTTGGTGAGCTCCATGATCTCCCAGCCCACGTTGATAATGTAGCCGCGCTCGGGCGCACGTCCGGTGGTCTCGATGTCGATGCCGAGCACCGTGCCCTGGATAGGCTTGCGGGCGTACGCCACGCCGAGCGCGTCGCGGTCGCCGCGGATTTCGCGCATGACGGACGCAGCGGTACGCTTTTGCATCTTGCCGATGGCGGCGCAGGTGTCGGCATCGGACAGGCCGCGCGAAAGCGTCGCGGGCGTCACGTTGCGCAGGCGTGCCTCGCCAATTTGGTCGCACAGGTCGCGGTTGCGGTCAGCCAGGTCGCGCACGGTGGCAAAGTCGAAGCTGGGGTCGCCCTCGGCGGTAAAGTACTCGGTTTCGAGCACCTTAAGGGCCTCCTCGCCCTTCTGGCGCTCGGATTCCATGGCGCCGTGATCGCCATAGATAAACATGGGAATAAACGGCTGGCGCTCGTATTCGAGTGCTTGTGAAACGTTCATACAACTGCTCCTTGGATGGGCCGCGTCGTGCGGCTCAGTGTCATTAAGATGTGGCGAGATGATAGTTTACCATGGGCAACTATTGGCATCGCGCCTAGGACAACTACAATACCCTAGTTGACCGCTAGGACTTTTACAATGCTGCCGAAAGACACGAAAGGTTCCATCCGTCATGGATTTGCTGATTGATATTCTGCTCGACGCCGGCAAGGACACGCTCTCGCTGGTACCGTTCTTATTGGTGACATATTTGGCCCTCGAGACCCTGGAGCACGTCGCGGGCGACAGCGTTAACGGCGCCATCAAGCGCGCCGGCGCCGCGGGTCCCGTGGTTGGCTCGTTGCTGGGCATGGTGCCGCAGTGCGGCTTTTCGGCAATGGCGGCAACGCTGTACGCCGGTCGTGTCGTGACCTTGGGCACGTTGGTGGCGGTGTTCCTTTCGACCTCCGATGAGATGCTGCCGCTGTTGCTCGCCGAGCAAGTTCCCGTGCAGACCATGGCGATGTTGCTCGCCTCGAAGGCACTGATCGCGCTGGTCACGGGCTTTATCGTGGACGCGGCTATCCGCGGCCTTCGTCGTAACGCTCGCGCGCATGCGGCGATTCGCCGTACCGTGCTGGGGACCGCTTCCAATCCGGCTCATGTGAACTGCGCGCACGACGACCATACCGGGGGCGACATCATTGATGAAGTGGCCGAGGCGGGCGTGAGCGCCGATCACATCCATGAGCTGTGCGAGCGCGACCATTGCGGTTGCGATGATGATGAAGATGAACACGAGCGCGACCACGGACACAGCCATGACCACGGTCACGCAGGCGAGCATGAGCACCACCACGGCCATGGGCACGACCACGGTCACTCCCACGAAGGTGCGCCCGTCCTGTCGATTATCCGCAGCGCGATCTCGCACACCGTGCAGGTTTCGGTTTTTATTTTCCTGGTGACGCTGATTCTAGTTGCCGTGCTCGAGACCTTCGGAGAGTCCGCGATCGAGCAGTTCCTGCGTGGCAACGAGACGCTCGCCGTCTTGGGCTCGGCACTCGTCGGCCTGATCCCCAACTGCTCGGCCAGCGTGGTCATTACGCAGCTGTACCTGGAGGGCGCGCTACAGCTGGCGCCGATGCTCGCCGGCACGCTCATTTCCGCCGGCGTGGGCTATCTTGTCCTGTTCCGCACCAACCGCAGCGCTCGTGAAAACGCCGTGTTCCTGGTCATGATGTACGTCATCGGCGCCGGCTGGGGCCTTATCCTATCCGCCTTCGGCCTCTAAGTAGGCCTAAAAAATGGGCTTCAAATAGCCATGCTCGGCGCCTGCGCAATGCGGCGACGCATGGCATTTTGAAGCCCGTTTTTTGTTGAGCCATGGATTCCGAGCGCTCACACCGCTCAAAACAAAAAGGTAGATTTCCGGGCATGTCCCGAAAATCTACCTTGGTTAGCGCAGCAGCTCGGTGAGGTTGCGCTTAAAGCGGGCCCGGTCTTCGCTGGTAAATGCCGCCGGACCGCGAGTGCGACCGCCGGCGCGGCGCACCTTCTTTTCCTCGTGGCGAATAAACAGTTGCATGTCGATGGTCGCCTTATCGTAGACGCGCCCGCGCACGCCGATGGCGGCGGCATCGCGCCCGAGCACCATGCTCGCCAAGCCAATGTCCTGCGTCACGACTACGTCGCCCGCCTGCAGGCGTTCGACAATGGCAAAGTCGGCGCTGTCGGCGCCCGCGCTCACATCGAGCGTCGTGACCCAAAATCCGCGTCGCGCATGCTCGACGTCGCGCGGATCGTCGCGGCGAATGTGGCGTTCCAGGTTCTGTGTGCTGTTGCCGGCGATAACGACGGCGACGCCCGCCCGCCGCGCGCAGTCAATCGACTCGCGCGTGACCGGGCAGGCGTCTGCATCAATAAAGAGCGTTCGCGGCATCTAGTGCACCAGTTTGCCAAATTGAATAGCGCGAACAATCAGCGTTACGCCAAACACCAGCAGTGCGGCGCCGCTAAAGATGACGAGCATCTTGGCCGACCACAGCGGATAGATAAACACGAACATGCCGGCGATGATGGAGAGCGCGCCGCTCAGGATGGCGAGGGCACGGTTGGACGAAAGCTCGGACTCCAGAATGGACATGACACCTTCGACGATCCAGCCAAAGCCGGCCACGATAACCACCATCGTGGTGAGCGTCGCGGTCGAGAAGGCCTGGTTGCGCAGGATTATGACGCCGCCCAAGATAATGAGTAGGTTGGAGATGATGCTCGTCACGCGCCAGCCGGTGGGCAGCAGTGGCTCGAAAACAGCGGTAAACAGCCTGATCGCGGCCGTGATCACAAAGTAGAAGCCCAAGACGGTCGTTAGGAAGACGAGGGACTTGGCGGGCGCAAACAGCAGTGCGATGCCGGCGACGAGCGCCAAGACGCCCGTGATGGCGTAAATTCAGCGTACGGCCTTGACGGCTTTGCCCGCCATGCTTTTCTCGTCAAATCCAAACTGGCTCGATTTTTGGTCATCGTTCTTAAAGATGCCCATAATGTCTCCTTTCCGTGCGGCGTAAGCCTTGATCATTACAACCAGTATCGCCTAAAGGCGCTGGCGTATGGGTCGGGGAGGGCGAAACGTAACCCAAAGGCCCCGAATTGTTTCCGTTGTTCCCCACGTCGCGATTTTCTATTCAACAGGTGTAGAACATTGCAGCCCTGTTCGTTATTGCCTACGTTTTAGGTTAGATTTTCCTAAGAACAATTGCCCGAAATTGGGGGTCCCTATGAACGAAGCAGTTCCCGCAGCGCCGGTAAGCGCTGAGTCGATGGCAAAGCAGGGTTGCGAAAAGCTCGGCTTGGACGCGTTTGATGCGTTGGTTCGCTGCGCCCGCACGTGCCGTCGCTTTGACGAGTCCATGCGCGTGCCGCGTGAGCTTTTGCTTGAGCTGGCGGAGCTGGCGCACCTGACTCCCTGTGGTGCCAATGCTCAGCGTCTGCGTTTTCATGTGGTAAGCGGTGCAGAGGACTGCGCGCGTGTATTTGACGAGCTTGCATGGGCCGGTGCGCTCAAGGATTGGCCGGGTCCCGATGAGGGCGAGCGCCCGACCGGCTACATCGCGATTCTTGCTGAGCGCGCCGTTCCGGGCAAGCCAGCCGCTCCCATTACCGAGGTCGACACGGGCATTGCCGCGCAGACGATGATGCTCGCCGCCCGCAGCGCCACGCCCGAGGTGGCAGCCTGCATGTTCAAGGCCTTTACGCCCCACGCGATCGATGCCATGGGGCTCGATAACGACAAGTATGAGCTCAAGCTGATCATGGCGTTTGGCGTTCCGGCCGAGACACAGGTGATCGATGCGATCGATTCCAACCCCGACGGCTCCATCAATTATTGGCGCGACGAGGCGCAGGTGCACCACGTACCCAAGCGCTCGCTTGTCGACGTACTGGTGTAGTTGAGCGTCACCGCGGTGTGATCCGGCGGTAAACCACCACAAAGGTACCTGTCCCCTTTGCGGTGGTGCGAGGGGAGGACGTGTGGCAGATTTGTATTTGGTGCGGCATGGGCAGACTGAGCTCAATGTGCAGAACATTTTGCAGGGTGGGCACGATTCGCCGCTTACGGCGCGCGGGCGCGAGCAGGCGCTGGCGACGCGCGCGGCGTTTGAGGCGCGTGGCGTGACCTTTGACCGTGTGTATTCCTCCCCGTTGGGCCGGGCGCGGCGTACGGCTGAGCTAATTGCTGGTGAGGGCCGCTCGATAGAGCTGGTCGATGACCTGCGCGAGTGGCATTTGGGCTCGCTGGAGGGTACATCAAATCGCGAGATGCCGCCGCAGCCCTGGGGTGATTATCCGGTGGCCTTTGGTGGCGAGTCTGAAGGCGAGCTCCAGTCGCGCATGGTCGCGGCGCTGTCCCACATCATGGCCAGGCCGCAGCACGACTGCGTGCTGGCAGTCTCCCACGGCTCTTCTTGCCAGGAGTTTCTTGAGTATGTGACTGGCAGGGGAGAGCTACCCGACAACGGTGCCGTGCTTCATTTTGGCTATTGCGACGGTGCGTTTTCGCTCCTTGATTGGTAACGAACGAAAGGACCCCTATGAATAAAGACCTGTATCTGGTTCGTCATGGGCAGACAATATTCAACCTTAAGCGCATTATTCAGGGTTGGAGTGACTCGCCGCTCACGCAGCTGGGATGCGACCAGGCGGCGCGTGCCGGCATGTTCTTGCGTGCGCGCGGCATTGAACCCGATCATGCCTACACCTCCACACTTCATCGCACCGAGCAGACTATCGCCAACCTGTGGCCGGGCTTGGCGTACGAGCGCCTGGACGGTCTGCGTGAGTGGTTCTTTGGCGACTTTGAGGCCGAGCGCGTGATGCTTATGCCCGAGCGCCCGTGGCGAGATTTCTATCGTCAGTTTGGCGGCGAGGGCCAGATGCAGGTGCGCGAGCGCATGGCGGCGACGCTGACCGATCTTATGCGACGTCCGGACCACGAGTGCGTGCTCGCGGTGAGCCACGGCTCGGCTATCAAGGAGTTTTTGGACCACGTGCGGGGCGCGGCGGCCGACGAGCGCGAACGCGTGCCGGGCAACTGCTCAGTGCTGCATTTTGCGTTTGACGATGCGGCCGATACGTTTGAACTGGTCGAAGTCTTTACGCAGGAAGACTACGCGCGCGAGCTGGGGCTTGAACCGCTCGTGGCTACTGCGGGTCCGCAGCGCGGATAACGCGAGCGCGGCGGCACGGGTCGTCGGCATAACTTCTCGACGCAAAAGGGGCGGAGATGCATGTACCTGCTGCATCTCCGCCCCCTGTTTGTTGGGCTGCCGATTTTTGTGCTGGACGGTCTGGTCTTGCTAGAACCGCGCGACCTGGTGCGTGAGCAGACCCGTCGGAACCTGCGCCGCGCCGCCGCTGACCTGCGCGGCGGGGAAGAGCGCAGCTACGGCAAAGTTGAACGGCTCTTTGCCCGTGTAGGTGCCGGCGGCACGTGCATCGTCGGCCAGGAGCTGTGATGCCTCGACTAGTGCGACAGCGTAGGCAGGGTCGTCGGCCAGTGCCGGCTCCGGCGCCTGGTCGAGCATGGCGCGGATGGCCCCGACGGCGTCCTCGCGCTTGACCTCCCACACGCGGTGCGTAATGCCGGCGGGGTCGGTGACGGCATAGAGTGAAGCGCCCTCTTTTGCGGCGCCGAGGATGATATCCATGACGGGAGAGGCTTCGTAGACAAGCGTTACGGGACGGGGCTGTACCTTGAGGTCGGCGATTGCGCGCGCAGCGGCGGTCGTATCGGCGGCAACCGCGTCGCCGCCCGCCAGCGCACCAACCGGGCAGATCGCCACGACACCCGTCACACGTCCCGGCTCGCCCGAGCATTCGTACACGTAATACGCCGCACCCGGGTCCTTGAGCATCAGACCATCGGCAATGGCTCCGCGCAGAGCATCGTTGCCGCTCAGGATGCTGCCCATTGCAGGCAGCGCCTCGAGCACGCGGTCCTGAGCCGGGCGGATGCAGGGAAACGGAAGTGCTTTCATGGGCGGTCCTAACGCACGAGTCGGTTTGTTCGCGGCTTATTATGCCCCAACTTGGCCGCTCGCGTCCCAGAGCACGTTATCGGCGAGCGCGATTAGCACCTGCTGACAACGAACGATATCGGCGTGGGGCACATATTCGTTGGGCTTGTGCGCGAGCGCGAGCGACCCGGGACCGTAGCTCATGCAATTGCGGTTACCTGTCTTGCCGGCAATGACGGCGGTGTCGGTGTAGCCGGTAAAGAAGCCGACGGTCGTGTCCACGTCCGTCACGTCATCGGCGGCACGCATGAGCGCTGCTAGAAGGGGAGAATTCGGGTCGCGCTCGATGGCGGGGCGGTCGCCCGTCACGGTGTAGCTGCCATGGCAACCGGGAACGGCGGCTTCGGCGACGGCGATGGCCTGCTCTACCATGCGCGTCGCGGCGGCCGTATCGGTCGGCGGGGTCAGACGCATGTCGACCCAGACTTTGGCGCGGTCGGGCACGACATAGGGGCGATATCCGCCCTCGATTTGGCCAAACGTGATGGTCGAAGGCCCCAGCTCATCGTGCGCGGGCAGCGCCATAAACGCGCGACGGAGCGAACACACGACCTCGGCTATGGCGGCGACGGCATCCGCGCCCTTCCAGGGCTGGCTCGCATGCGCCGTCACGCCAGTCATTTCAATTTCGAACCACGTACGCCCCTTGTGCGCCACCTGGATCTGTCCGTCGGTGGGCTCGGTGTCCAGCACCCATTCACGCGAGCCGACCCAGCCGGCATCGATAGCTGCCTCTGAACCACGCATAAAGTCTTCCTCGTCGACCGAGCAGATGAGTGAAAAGCCGCGGTGGGGCAGCTCGCCTTCTGCCGCCACGCGCTCGAGTGTATGGACCAGTGCGGCAATGGCGCAGGCCAGGCCACCCTTCATATCGCAGGCACCACGGCCGTAGAGTTTATCGTTGCGCACGATCGCTCCGAGCGGCGGAATGTCCGCGTCCCAGCCATCGCCCAAGGTGACGGTATCCAAATGGCAGATGTAGACGAGCCGTGGCTCGTTGCTTTGGCCCGGCACGGTGACCATTAGATTGCGGCGTCCGGGGAGTACTTCGTGCTCTGCAATCTGCACGGCATCGAGTACCGGATAGCTCAGCTGCGCCAACCGTTCCTCAACCAACGCTTTGATATAGCGCTCAATCTCGTCCTCATACGCACCCGGGTCTGAACTGTCGATCCGCACGAGCCCTTGCGTAAGCCGCCAAGCAAAATCTGTATCAACCATAGGCACCTCACAGATAGTTAGGTCAACATACAGATTGTATGCCAAGAAGCGGCTCAGTGCATTTAATGGAGCGCTCACAAAAATGGGGGCGCCTCTCGTGCGAAAGGCGCCCCCGCGGGCATTCAATGTCAGCGACGGGCAGGCCACATGGGGAACTGCCCGTCAGGTCAGTCGGCGCTACTTGATCACGCGCACGCGATACATCGACGGAATCTGCTTGAGCGCCTCGATGGTGCTGCTGTCTAGGTGTTCGTCGGTGTCGAACATGGTGTAGGCGTTCTCGCCGGCGGACTCGTTGGTCATACGCTGCACGTTGGCGTTGTCCTTGGCCAGGATGGCCGTGATCTGGCCGATCATGTTGGGCACGTTGGCATGCAGGCAGGCAATGCGGCTTGCAGCGCGCGCCTTGCCCATGCTGCAGGCGGGGTAGTTGACGCTGTGTGCGATGTTGCCGTTCTCCAGGTAATCCTTGAGCTCGCTGATGGCCATGTCGGCGCAGTTGGCCTCGGCCTCGCCGGTGCCGGCGCCCGAGTGCGTGGTGATAAACGTATTGGGCATCTTGACCGTCTTGGGCGTGGCGAAGTCGCAGCTAAACCAGCTGAGCTTGCCCTCGCGCAGGGCGGCGTCGACGGCGTCCTCGTCAATGATGGTTTCGCGCGCGTAGTTGATGAGCACGGCGTCCGGTGCCAGCAGGTTAATCTGTTCGGTGCTGATCATGCCGATGGTGTCGGCCTTGCTGGGCACGTGCACGGTGAGGTAGTCGCAGCCGCGGCAGAGATCCTCGAGCGTGCCCACGCGCTGCACCTCGCGGCTCAGCACCCACGCGTGCTCGACGGAAATGAACGGGTCGTAGCCGTAAACGTCCATGCCCAGATCGACGCAGGCGTTGGCGACCTTGGAGCCCACGTTGCCCAGGCCGATGACACCGATGCGCTTGCCCTTGAGCTCGCGGCCCACAAAGGCCTTCTTGGCCTTTTCGGCATCGACCTGAATCTCGGGGTCGTCGGCGTTGTCACGCACCCAGTTCATTGATTGCACCACGCCGCGGCTCGAGAGCACCAGCATGCCTAGGACGAGCTCCTTAACGGCGTTGCTGTTGGCGCCGGGGGAGTTAAAGACGACGACGCCCTTCTTGGCGTACTCCTCGACGGGGATGTTGTTGACGCCGGCGCCGCAGCGGGCGATGGCGCGGATGCCCTCGGGCAGCTCGTGGCCGTGCAGGTCGGTCGAGCGCATCAGAATGGCGTCGGCCTCTTCGGCGGTGCTCACAAACTCGTAGCCCTCACCAAACTCGACCTTGCCGTCCTTGGTAATGTCATCGATGGTTTTAATCTTGCGCATGGAAAACTCCTTAGCAGGTTTTGATCTATACAGGGTGGTCTGAGATGGCTGATCGGCCCGCGCGTTGCGGGCTAGTTAGATCGCGGGCTCAAACTAAGCTGCGCTTCGAAGTCCTTCATGTACGAGGCCAGTGCCTGCACATCTTCCATGGTTACGGCGTTGTAGACGCTAGCGCGCATGCCGCCCACCAGGCGATGGCCCTTGACGTTTTGAATCTGGTGCTCTGCCGCGCTTGCGACAAAGGCCGCGTCGAGTTCGGCGTCGCCGGTGCGGAAGGTGACGTTGGCGATGGAGCGGCTGTCGGCCTGTGTGGTGCCATGGAACAGCACGCTGTGCTCGAGCAGGTCGTAGAGCAGGTTGGCCTTGGCCCAGTTGCGCTCGGCCATGGCGGCAAGTCCGCCGGTCTGCTCAACCCAACGGAACACCTTGCCGCACACGTAGATGCCAAAGGTGTTGGGCGTGTTGAGCATGGAACCCTTGGCGGCCTGGGTCTTAAGGTCCAGGTACTGCGGCGTCTGCGCAAAGGCGGGGCCATCTGCGATGAGGTCGTCGCGCACGATGGCCACGGTCACGCCCGCGGCGCCGGCGTTTTTCTGCGCTCCGGCGTAAATGAGCCCGTAGCGCTCAACGTCGAGCGGCTGCGACAGGAAGCAGCTCGAGACATCGGCGACCAGCGGCACATCGCCACAACTGGGCAGCTCGTGGTACATGGTGCCAAAGATGGTGTTGTTCTGGCAGATGTAGACGTAGTCGAGCCCGTCGCCTGCGGCCTCGGCGGCAATGCGCGCATTGATGTCGGCCATGTCGGGGATGCGGTCGAAGTCGGTGTCCTCGGAGCTCGCGAGCAGCACGGCCTCACCGTACTTGGCGGCTTCTTTGTATGCCTTGTTGGCAAAGTTGCCGGTCACGATGTAGCCGGCGCGGCCGCGGTGCATGAGGTTCATGGGGATGCCCGCAAACTGCAGCGTGGCACCGCCCTGTAAAAACAGGACACGGTAGTTGTCCGGGATGCTCAGCAGACGGCGCAGGGTTGCCTCGGCGTCGTCGATAATCTGCTGGTACATGCTAGATCGATGGCTCATCTCGAGCACGGACATGCCGCAACCGCGGTAGTCCATCATCTCGTCGGCGATCTCGGCGAGCACGCTTGTAGGCAGCGCGGCCGGGCCAGCTGAGAAGTTGTGCACACGTGCCATCTTCTAGTCTCCCTCGTAGTCGTTTGAACGTTCGGGATACTTTAGCACAGTGGAGCGCTAGGCGCGACCGCATCACAGCAAAACCCGAGTGCGCCGCTATGATTTACAGGATGGTTACATGGGGGAGGGGTGCTTTACTCCTCAGGCAAATCCAAATCTGCGAGCGAAGGCATGAGGCTTTCTAGGCGCTTGATCTCTTCGTCGCAAATTAGCTACCTCCTGCCCGCTACGACGCGAGCGTGGCGATGACGGCTTCGTCGCCGGCGTATATTAGGGTGTTGCCGTCGGGGATGATCGTTTGGCCGTCGCGCTTGAGCATCACCACGATAAAGGGGTGCTTGCCCTGCGGCACATCGCGAAGACGCTGGCCGGCCAGGCGACCGTGGGGGGTTACGGTGACCTCGCGCAGCGTAACCTCGGCACGCTCTTCGAACGTTGGGGCGGCCATCACCAGCAGATCGCCTTCCTGGATCACGGTATCGCCGTTGGGCAGCACCGGGTGCGCCCCGTCGCGCAGCACCAGGACCACGAGCATGTCCGTCGCGCTGCCAATATCGGCGAGCGAGCGCTCGGCAAACGGATGGCCAGCACCCACCTTGAGCTTTACAAATGACATGCCGTCTTCGTCGCGATAGTCGTTAAAGGTGCGGCGCACGTCGCCGGTCGCATCGATCATATCGAGCTTCTTCGCCACCGCTGGCAGCAGCGAGCCCTGCACCACAATGCTCGACACGGCAATCACAAACACCAGGTCAAATAGGTCGTGTCCGCCGGGAACGCCGGCCACCACGGCAAAGAGGCTAAACACGACCGAAGCTGCTCCGCGCAGGCCCGCCCAGCTTACGAGCGCGACCTGGCGGGGGTTCGTCTTAAAGGGCGCCAGGAGCACGCCGACGGCGATGGGACGGCTCACGTAGAGCATAAACGCCATGAGCGCCAGGCCCGGCAGCAGCATCTGCGGCAGGCGTGCGGGCGTGACGAGCAGGCCGAGCAAGAAGAAGATCGTCATCTCGGCCATCTCGGTGAGGGTGTCAAAGAAGTGCGCCATCTCGACCTTGCCGGTGATGTCGCTCGCACCCAGCACAATGCCGGCCAGGTATACGGCCAAAAAGCCGTTGCCGCCCAGATAGCTTGGTAGCGCGTAGGCGACGATCGCCACGGCGAACAAGAAGATGGTCTGCGCGCCCTCGGCCGTTGCGTGTGCGCGTTCAATCAGACGGCCCGCCGCCCAGCCGATGGCAAGGCCCAGGCCCGCGCCCAGGATAATCTGCTTGGCCAGCAGTGCGGGAATGTTGATGTCGCCGCCGGCCGCGAGTGTGGCGAGCACGGCGGTGAGCATGTAGGCGACGGGGTCGTTGGAGCCCGATTCGACCTCGACCAGCGAGTCGGTGCCGCCCTTCAGCGACAGGCTGTGCTCGCGCAGAACGCTAAAGACGCTGGCCGCGTCGGTGGATGCCACGACTGATCCCAGCAGCAGGCCGCCGATCCAGTCGAAGCCCAGCACGAAGTGGGCGAACACGCCGGTGATGCCTGCGGTGATGACGACGCCGAGCGTGCTCAGCAGCACCGCGGGCACGGCGACGGGCTTGGCGCGGTCGATGTTGGTGTTAAAGCCGCCGTAGAACATGATGAACAGCAGCGCCGTGCTGCAGACGGTTTCGGTGAGCGCGTAGTCGCTAAAGTCGATATGCGCCGGGCCGTTGACGCCCAACAGCATGCCGAGCGCGATAAAGATGAGCAGGGTGGGGAAGGGGAGTTTTTTGCCGACGGGTTTGATGGTCAGGCACAAAATGATGACGAGGCCGATAAAGAGAAGGATCTGGTTCATAGATGGTGTCCGCTCCTGGGTGGTTGGCGTGGCACGGTCAGTTGCCTGCGGTTATTTGTACCCAAAGATGGTGGGTTTATGGGGTTGGATTGTGGGCGTGCGCGATATCGTCATAGACGGCTGCCGTCTTTGCCTCTGCTCGGAAACCCTTTCCAGCTTTATTGCAACGGAGTACAATGGGTAACGTTTAAGTTCAACTTGAAGTTTTAGTTGCGGCACCGGGCTTCGGCCGCAATGCAAGGAGAGGCGTACCATGGCGATCTATGTGACATCTGACGCTCACGGGCACGTGCGTGCGCTTGACGAGGCCCTGTCTAAGATCTCGTTGACGTCCGACGACACACTGTACGTGCTGGGCGACATGATCGATCGCGGGCCCGATCCGGTCGGTGTTATTAAGCTCGTGCGCTCGCTGCCCAACGCCCGCGTGCTCAAGGGCAATCACGAGCAGATCATGCTCGATGCCATCATTGGCCAGGATCCGCTCGATGCCGAGACCTGGGATATCAACGGTGGCTGGACGACGCGCGAGCAGCTCAACGACATGGAATTTGAGGCATACGAGGAGCTCGTGCGATGGATGGCCGCGCTGCCGCTCTACGCGGTGGTCGAGACTGCCGAGCGGCCGTACCTGCTGGTGCACGCCGGCATTCAGACCGAGGCGGCGCGTGCGTTTTTGCTTGAGCATGGTGTCGATTGCGGCGACGGCAGGGGAGCGGTCGATGCCGATCGCGAGCTGCTGCAGCAAATGCTCGCCGTACAGTCGTCCGATGACTTGCTCTGGATTCGCCATGGCTATTGGGATGCCCCGACGGGGCTGCTTTCTGCCGAGGGCAAGGGTTCGGTCGTGGTGAGTGGCCACACGCCAACGGTGTCGCTCGGGCGTTATTGCGAGGTCGGTGGTCTTGCGGGGCTCGATGAGGAATCGGGACGAGGGCAGATCGTGCGCTTGGGCGGCGAGGACACTGCCGGCGTGCCCGATCGCATCGATATCGATTGCGCCGCCGCCACCGGCTCCGAGTTCGGTCGCGTGGGCATCCTGCGGCTCGATGATGGGGCGGAGTTCTACGCGAATATCAACCCGGGCGAATAATCGGTGCAAGGGGTAGCTAATTTTGGACGGGGCCTTTTTTGACTACTTTTGCCCTTCTGCCCGCAAATTGATTTTTCAGGGACGGGGATTAAATAAGGCTCTGTTAGACCAGGATTGACATTCCGCCCCGTCATCTTCTTGCGATTGC
>CATVRV010000035.1:0-16405 GCA_958346515.1 uncultured Collinsella sp. | reverse complement strand
TTTGCCTCTTGACAATGTCCTGCTCATATTAAAAGGAACGTCCCCAAGTGCCGGCACGAGAAAGACAGCGCTGCGGGAAACGATCCGCAGTGCTGTCTTTCTTTATGCAAATACGATCAAGTTATCCCTGTGTATCGCCGGCTTCTCGGCCAGGTTAGCGAGCAGGCGGTTGCTGGCGATCTGGTCCTGGCGGCGACCGGCAGCAAGTTCCAGCACGTCCGAATCGGCCTCGGCGATACCGCGGGCGACGACCATACCGCTCGGATCGCACACATCGAGCACATCGCCCTCGGCAAACTGGCCATCGACCTCGCGAATACCCACCGCAAGCAAGGAAGAGCCACGGCTAACCAGCGCCTTCGCAGCACCATCATCAACCGTCACCGACCCATGTGCCTTGTCGCCCAGCGCGATCCACAGCTTGCGGGGCGCGATGTCCAGACGCTCCGCCGGCGGATCGAACAGCGTGCCCACGCTCTCGCCGCGGGCGAGGCGCACGAGCGCATCGGGCTCCTCGCCCGAGCAAATCACGCTCTGAATGCCCGCCGTCATCAGGATGCGACTCGCGCGGATCTTGGTAATCATGCCGCCCGTGCCCACCGATGTGGAAGAATCGCCCGCCGAGGCAATAATCTTGGCATCGATCTTATGCACGACAGGAACAAACTCGGCCGTGGGGTCCTCATGCGGATTGGCAGTATAGAGACCATCGATGTCCGAGAGCGTCACGCACAGATCGGCAGATACCAGGCAGCTCACGAGCGCCGCCAGTGTGTCGTTGTCGCCAAACTTGATCTCGTCGACGGTAACGGTGTCGTTCTCGTTGACGATCGGCACCACGCCCAGCTCCACCAGACGCAGCAGGGCGTCGCGCGCGTGCAGGTAGGACGTGCGACGCGCCGTGTCGTGACGCGTGAGCAGCACGAGCGAGGTGAGCAGGTCGCGCGCATGGAACTCCTCGTCGTAGGCCGACGAGATGATGCACTGACCAGCCGAGGCGCAGGCCTGCAGGCTCGGAAGGTCGCCGACCGGCTTGCGGTCGAAGCCCAACACGGGATAGCCACAGGCAATAGCGCCCGAGCTCACCACGACCAGACGCCAGCCGAGCTTGCGCAGCGCTGCGGCTTGATCGGCAAGTCCGCCGATAAAGGCGCGGTTGACCTTGCCATCGGCGCCCACCACCGTGGACGAACCGATCTTTACCACCATCGTTTTATAAGAAGTCGTCATACGTCAAACCAATCAACTGTTCAGCGAACGGCCGAGCTGGCGGCCAAGGGAGCGTGACTCGCCCCTACCGCCCAAGGAATCATTTTGCCCAGGGGAAAGCCGAGGCCGCGGCCATATTCTTGCGCACGAGCTCGTCGCGCACCTGGGCCAGGCCCTGTTCCATACCCACCACGTAGGTCTGCGGATACAGGAAGCGCTTGAAAGCCGCATCCAGATGATCGAGCGCCCAAACACAGCGCTCGCGCGCGTCCTGGATGCTCTCACGCGGAGCCACCGCACTGCCGTCGCGCACGATCGGCACCAACAGCTCACGATACTCAAGTTCGGACACGTCGGTCACCAGGGCGGCATCATTCACGGCCACGAGGGTATTGCCGCGCGCGGCGCCCTCCCCCGCCAGATGGTCCTCGTCGTAGATCATGTCGCAGACCGGGCCGCCAAAGCCGTCGTAATAACGGCGCACGCGCTGTACGCCCGGGATCGTGCGCTTATAGGGCTGCTCGGAGAGCTTGACCACCGGCGTCCACGGGTCGGCCTCGCTCGCACGGCGGGCGGAAAGCTTGTACACGCCGCCCAGCGCCGGCTGGTCGTAGCAGGTCGCGAGCTTGGTACCCACGCCAAAGCTATCGATGGGCGCGCCCTGGTCGAGCAGCGACTGAATCGTGTACTCGTCCAGGTCGTTGGACACCGAGATACCCACATAGGGCAGGCCCTCGGCATCAAAACGGCCGCGAACATACTTGGAGAGCTTGGCAAGGTCGCCGGAGTCGATGCGAATAGCCGACAGGCGCTCGCCCACCGCCTCCATCTCCTTGGCAACCGTAATGGCATGCTCGCAGCCCTCGCGCACGTCATAGGTGTCGATGAGCAACGTGCAGTTCTTGGGGCTCGACTTGGCAAAGGCGCGGAAGGCCTCGAGCTCGGAATCGAAGCTCATCACCCAGCTGTGCGCATGCGTGCCAAAGACGGGAATACCGTAGCGGCGGCCGGCGAGCACATTGGACGTAGAGGAGCAGCCGGCGACGTAGCTCGCGCGCGCAACGGCCAGGCCGCCATCGGGACCCTGGGCTCGGCGCAGGCCAAACTCGGCCACGGGACGGCCGTCCGCCGCCAGCACCACGCGCGCCGTCTTGGTGGCGACAAGTGTCTGGAACCCGACGATGTTGAGCAGCGCCGTCTCGAGCAGCTGGCACTCGAGCGCAGGACCGGTGACGCGCACCATGGGCTCGCGTGGAAAGACGAGCTCGCCCTCGGGGACGGCGTCGATATTTACATGCGCACGAAAATCGCGCAGATAGTCGAGGAATGCGGACTTGAACATCGCGCCGCCGGCCGGGGCCTCAAGCGATGCGAGGTAGTCGATATCCTCGGGCGTAAAGCGCAGATTCTCGACTAGCTCGGGCAGCTCGGCGGTGCCGCACATGACGGCATAGGCGCTGCCAAAGGGATGGTCGCGGTAAAACGCCGTAAAACAACCCTGCTCATTGGCCTTGCCGCTCTCCCACAGGCCCTGGGCCATAGTGAGTTCGTACAGATCGGTGAGCATTGCAATGTCGGTGGGATGCGAGATGTCGGTCAAAGCCATGGGGCGACCTTTCGGATGTGTTGTGCAGAGGTTGAGGGTTGGGCGAGGCGGACGTGCGGGCATGGAGCCCGGCGCGAACAGGTTAGTGCAGGCCCATGCTGCCCGTGATCGTGTAAACCATAAAGACGATAAACGCGATGAGGGCGAGCACGATGATGATTTTTTGAGCCGGAGCCATGCCGGGGATCTCATTCTCGCCCGTAGGCTCCTTGGAGGTAACCATGCGCTGGGCAAAGGTCATCTCGTCACGGCTCGGCTTGGGCTCGACGGACTTAAGACGAGCGGCCTTTTTAGGCTGAGGTTTGGGCGCGGCAGGTGCAGGCTTCGCAGCAGCGGGCTTGGGTGCGGGCGCGGGCTTGCGCTCGGATGCGGCGTTCAAGGCGACCTCCTCGGCCTTCGCACGCTCGGCGCGCAGGGCAGCCAGCTCCTCACGCTCGCGACGGGCCTCTTCCCGAGCCTCGCGGTGGGCCTTCTCAGCGCGGAGCTCTTCCAACTCAGCGCGCTCCTCGTCGGACAATGGTTGGGACTCAAGCTCGGCCATGGTATAGCCCTTTCTTTTAAAAAAAGCCGCCGACACAATGTCAGCGGCTTATCAAATCCAAGGGTGGAGACGAAGGGAGTCGAACCCTCGGCCTCTGCCATGCGACGGCAGCGCTCTCCCAACTGAGCTACGTCCCCAGGACAAGTCGATATTTTACCTACGGCTCGCCAACTGTCAACGCCCAATAACCAGTCTTTTTGGGGCGCGGCTATTTTGGCAACTTTTCGAACAGGCGATCCTCTCGATGATTTTTTATCCCCGTCCCAGAAAAATCATCGACGAACGCACTACTTTGCGCTGGTAAGAACACCGGTGGTGTCGAAGGCCGGGGTGAAGCTCTCGTCTACCGCGCCGCCCTCTTGCCAGAACATCGTCGTAAAACCCAGGTCGTCGGCATGGTCGAGCACCTGCTCGTACTCCTCACGCGTCACGGCGCGTGCCAGGTCGCCGCCCTGCTCGCGCATGAGCGCATTGGGCGTGTACTGGTTCATAACCGAGATCGGCACGTCGCCCACCGTCTGCCACACCAGGTCCAGCACGCGACACGAATCGTCTGCATGCCCCGGAAGCACCAGGTGACGCACGATCATGCCACGCTTCATAAGCCCGTCCTCGTCCACCAACTCTCCCCCGCGGCGCTCGATCTCGCGCGCCATCTGGGCCAGACCCGACACGGCCACACGCGGGTAATCCTTTATATGGGAGAGCGACTGCGCAAGCCCGGCATCGGCATATTTAAAGTCGGTGAGCCACACATCGACCAGGTCGCCCAGCGCCGCCACGGCACTCGCGCGCTCGTAACCACTCGTGTTGTAGACGATTGGGATAACCAGTCCGCGCGCCCGTGCCGCGGCAATCGTGGCAGGCAACAGGTGCGCATAGTGCGTCGCCGTCACCAAATTGATGTTGTTGGCACCCTGGTCCTGCAGTTCCAGCATAATCTCGACCAGGCGCTCAGGCGAAATCTCAAGGCCAAAATTGCCGGTCGAGATCTCGTGGTTCTGGCAGTAGATACATTTGAGCGAGCAGCCGCTAAAGAAGATCGTGCCCGAACCGGCCTCGCCCGAGATAGGCGGCTCCTCCCACATATGAAGCGCGGCGCGGGCCACCTTGAGCGTGTCGTTAGCACCGCAGACGCCGTGCGCGCCCTCATCGCGCGCCGCACCGCAACGGCGCGGACACAAATGGCAGGCGGGCGAAAAAAGTTCGGTCAACGACGTCGGCATAAAACCATGCTCCAAAACAACGATTCAGCAGCTCAAACGTAAAGGGATCAACCCCACAGACGGCTCGAGCCCAAGGCGCCGTAATCGTCCGACACGATTTTTGTAATGTCAAGACTGGAATCGATAAAGTGCCGCTTTATGATGTAGGTATTCCGCCCCCCGCGGAGCAACTGGGTGAACCGTCGCGTTTATTTAGGGAGCCCACACAGTCGTACCTAGTACAGGTATCCTTCGTTGTTAAGGACGCTGGAACAGTCGATGAGGGCACCCACCTGTTTTAGGTGGGTTCATTTTCGTAACGTGGGGGGTGGTTTTCTTTTGCCGAAAATCACCATTACAGTCCATATGGATCCCCGCCGGCATCCCGACAAGCCATCGACAACATCCCAATATCTGGTAAGCGCGTGATTATCGCTGCGTGCAATTCCATGTACCCCCCTTGGTCGAGTATTATGGTTCGGCTATGCCCTTTGCGCATGGCGTTCTTCTGACCTTTTCCTTCGACGCTTGGCGGTTTTTAGATTCATGGCTTCATCCCCGAGCTACATACCGTACCTATGCGTGGCAGCGGCGGCCTTTATCACGACCTTCCTCGCGGTGCCCCTGGTCAAGCGCTTGGCAATTAAGCTCGATGCCGTCGACTATCCTTCTAAGCGCCGCATCAACACCAAGCCCATCCCGCGTTTGGGCGGAACGGCGGTGTTTTTGGGCCTGGTCGTCGCCTGCACTGTGCAAATCCTAGGCACCTGGTACCTGGGTTGGCCGCCCGTTTTGGTGCCCCACCCCCGTCTGCACATCAGCTACCCCATGCTGGCGCTCTCCTTTACCGTCATCTTTGCGACCGGCGCTATCGACGACGTCTTCCAGCTCACGCCCAAGCAAAAGCTGGCCGGACAAGTCCTCGCCGCGCTTATCGCCTGTATCGGCGGCCTAAAAATCGGCGTCATCGTCAACCCGTTTGCCCCCGGCGAGATCATGCTCGGATGGCTCGCCTACCCCATCACCGTAATCTATCTGGTGGCATTCACCAACATCATTAACCTCATCGACGGCCTCGACGGCTTGGCCACGGGCATCTGCGGCATCGCGTCGTTCACCATGTTTTCGATGGCCGTTCTCTCGGGCCGCATCGACGCCGCCGCGCTCTCCATTGCGCTCTTTGGCGCCTGTCTGGCCTTTTTGCGCTACAACTTCAACCCCGCAAGCATCTTCTTGGGCGACTCGGGGTCGCTGCTTCTGGGCTTTGCGCTGGGCTCCATCTCGTTGCTCAACGTGAGCCGCACCGCCGCACTCACCTCGCTTATCATCCCGCTCATCGTTGCCGGCGTGCCCATCATCGACACGTTTAGCGCCATTGTGCGCCGCAAGCGCGCCCACATTAGCATCGGGCAGGCCGACAAGGGCCACATCCACCACCGCCTGATCCAAGAAGGCTACAACCAAAAACAGGCCGTGCTGCTCATCTATGCCTGGTGCATCATGCTTTCGGCCGGCGCCGCCGCGATTAACCAGGTCGAGGTGCCCATGCGCGTGCTCATCTTTACCGTGCTCGCCATTGGCTCGGCGGCCTTTGCCAAGCATCTACATCTGTTTGAGCCCGTGCTGCGCCACCATTACAACAAGCGCACGCACGAGGACGAGCTCGTCACCCCCGACGACCCCGCCTTTAAGCAGGAGGAGCAGGCAGCCGAGGAGCGCAAAGAAGAGCGCCACCACAAGCTCTAGGGCAAGCTGCCGAGGATGTGCCAAGGCGCCGTTGGCCAAGCGCGGCCGCGCCGCGCCCATCGCACAAGCCACCCCTCTCCCGCCCCTCGCCTACTTACGCCCCGCCCCTCCAATAAACGCGTTATCATCTTGACCCATGAACATACGTTAGGAGCAATCATGCCAAACGAGAACAGCTACGAAGTCGCGCTGCAAAAGAGCAACGCCATTCGCGAGGGCCTGGCCAAGACGCCCGAGAAGTTCACCATGCTTACCGGCGACCGCCCCACCGGCCGTCTGCACCTGGGTCACTACTTTGGCACCCTCAAGGGCCGCGTGGAGCTGCAGAACATGGGCGCCAGGACCAACGTACTCATCGCCGACTACCAGGTCATCACCGACCGCGACACCACCGAGCACATCCAGGACAACGTGTACAACATGGTCATGGACTACCTTGCCTGCGGCATCGACCCCGACAAGACCATGATCTACGCGCACTCCGCCGTGCCCGCCGCCAACCAGCTCATGCTGCCGTTCCTGTCGCTGGTGTCCGAGGCCGAGCTGGCGCGCAACCCCACGGTCAAGGCCGAGATGGAGGCCTCGGCGCACGAGCTCACCGGCCTTCTACTCACCTACCCGGTGCACCAGGCCTGCGACATCCTGTTCTGCAAGGGCAACGTGGTGCCCGTCGGTCGCGACCAGCTACCGCACATCGAGCTTACCCGCACCATCGCCCGCCGCTTTAACAACCGCTACGGCAAGGTGTTCCCCGAGGTCGATGCGCTGCTGTCCGAGACCCCGCTGCTGCCGGGCCTGGACGGTCGCAAGATGAGCAAGAGCTATGGCAACGCCATCAATATTTCGATGACCGCCGAGGAGACGGCCAAGCGCATCAAGAAGAGCCAGACCGACTCCGAGCGCATGATCACGTTCGATCCCGAGAACCGCCCCGGCGTGTCCGGCCTGCTTTCGACGGCCGCCATCTGCACCGGCCGTTCCGAGGTCGAGATTGCCGAGGAGATTGGCATGGGCGGCTCCGGCCAGCTCAAGAAGTACGTGACCGAGGCCGTCAACGAGTACTTCGCACCGATCCGCGAGCGTCGCCAGCGCTACGAGAACGATCTGGACTATGTGAAGGACGTCCTGCACGAGGGCAACCGTCGCGCCAACGAGATCGCCGATCAGACCCTGGCAGAGGTTCAGGACGCCATGGGCATGGTGTACTAGACCGATTTGCTGGCTTGAGCTTTCGATTGCTTTAGGGCGGGCGCTACGACGTCCGCCTTTTTCGGAGCCGGACTGCTTCGGCTCCGCCCATTGCACTCCCCCGATAAACAGGAACGGGCCCGCCGGCAGTCAGTTGCCGGCGGGCCCGTTCCCGAAGTACACCGTTGAATCGCACAGAGGGGAGGAATGCGAATCAAACTCAACAGGGCAGGCTTTTTCATCGCCTATTGCCTGCTCCGTTGCTGAATACAATATAGTTCACCGTGGTTTACTTTGCAGCATCAATATTCGCCGCCATAGCTTCTCCATAAGTTAGCCCCGGTAAACCTGCAACAGAAAACCACCACAAAGGGGACAGGCACCTTTGTGGTGGTTCTAGCCACGGCAGAGCTGTTAGAGTCCGGCAGGCCAACGACAGACGGCCAGGTCGACGTGCATGTCGTCCTTAAACGCCACACCCTCCCCTAGCAAAAGCTCACGTTGAGCATCGGGACCGCCAAAAGCAAAACCCTCGCATATGCGCCCGTCGGCAAACACCACGCGGTGACAGGGAATCTCGCCGGGGCGCGGATTGCTATGCAGGGCATACCCCACATACCGCGCACTTCGTGGTCGACCGGCAAGCAGCGCCACCTGACCATACGTGGCGACCATCCCCTCGGGGATCTGCTCGACCACCTCGTACACCCGTTCAAAAAAGCCCTCAGACGCCATCGCGTGCTCCTTTCAACCGAACCCAGCATAAACCACCACAAAGGTACCTGTCCCCTTTGTGGTGGTTTTGACCGGAAAGCTAGTTGGCGGGGCGGAAGAAGGCTACGGCTACAGCGCCGGGGCCCACGTGGGTGCCGATGGTGGCGCCGATAGTGTGGATGGGCAGCTCACCCTCGGCATGGCCGGCCCACAACGCGGCACTGTCCTCGATATACTTCTTGAGCACCGCATCCGAAAGACCCGTATAGCCGAGCGCCAGCGGCATAGAAAAGTCGACGCCGCCCGCCTGCTCAACCTTCTGGTTCAACAGGTTGCGGCCGTTCTTGGAGCCGCGTGCCTTGCCCAGCTGCACGATCAGACCGTCCTCCGCTGCCACCACGGGCTTCACGTTGAGCAGCGTACCCACAGCACCAGCCGCAGCAGACAGGCGACCGCCGCGCACCAAGTACTCCAGCGTCTCGAGCAGGCCGATAACCACCACACGGTCGCGCACGGCCTCGACAGCCGCCGCGATCTGAGCCGCGCCTTGGCCCTCGTCCACCAAACGCAGCGCGTACTCAACCAGCACGCGCTCGCCCAGGGTAACGTTATTGCTATCCACCACATACACATCGCCGCCCGGCGCCTCGGCAAGTGCGGTGCGGGCACTTTGGTTGGTGCCCGAAAGCTTAGCGCCCACGGTAATAATCACGGCTTCGTCGCCGGCCTCACGTGCTTCGGCAATCGCCTGCGAAAAGGCGTACGGGTTGACCTGACCGGTCTTGGGCAGCTCGTCGCGCTCGACCAGCATCTCGTAAAAGCGCTGGTGATCGATGTCGACGCCATCCATGTACACATCGGTGCCAAAGGTGACGGATAGCGGCAGGACGGATAGTGCCGGATGCTCCGCAGGCGACATATCGCTCGCGGAGTCGGTAATGATACGGACGGACATAGCGAATCCTTTCTTGCGCGGACCACGCGCAGGGAATTTTGACAGCAAGATCCCAGCGCGACACGCACGCTCAAATAGGAACTGTGCAGTTGTTGATTAGAAGCAAGTACCAGCGCGGCTCTACATCTCGCGCAGGGTGTTGAGAATCGTGCGCAGCGACGCATACATCTGCTCGCGCTGCTCCACACCCATAGCCTTACCGGTGGTATCGAGCACCTCGCGAATGATGCGGTCCGCCTCGCTCATGCTCTCGCCGCCCAGAGCGGTCAGGCGCACCGGAGCACGGTACTTAACGGCGACATCGCCCGAATCATCGACCTCGACGTAGCCACCCTCCTCCAGATGCGCGAGCGTACGCGAGACGGCGGCGCGGGTCACGCCTGCCATGCGAGCCAGGTCGGCGCCAGTCAGGCCGTCCTTGCTGCGCTCAAGATAGTACAGGCACATGACGTCGGAGCCCTTGAGACCCAGCCTTGCGCCCTCAGACGTCTTAATGCGCTGGATCTCCTTGTAGAGCCCGCTGATCAGTCCGACAAAGTCCTCGAAACGTGTCTCGTCGCTCTGCTGCATGGGAGACGACCGCCTTTCGCTTGCATAATGCTTACGGGTAAACATCTTAGTCGCATAAGGCGACACCCGTACCCAAATACCCCATTTGTTAACCCATCAACATAAAAACCACCACAAAGGGGACAGGCACCTTTGTGGTGGTTTGGGGCATCAATAGGTTCTAGGCGCCGCTACAGCTCCACGCAGGGATTGTCGCGAGTCACAAGCGTCTTAACGACAACCGTCGCTCCCAGATAACGCTCGAGCAACTCAGCGAGGCGATCGATCGCGGCCTGGCATTCCCCCATCCGCTCGGGCTCCACGCACTCAATCGCCAGGAACGCATCGGCCGAATCATCGGACAGCGCCGTGCGAACGCCGTCGCGCCAGTTCCAGCAGCGGCACACAGCGCCCGCATCGTCGATGTAGGCGAGCTCGCCGGGCAACGTCGGATCGTCCGCCTCCTCGCCAAGCGGCAAGAACGCATCGCCACCGTCGGTCACCTTCAAGCGAAGGTCTCCCTCGATCGCATGCAGATCCTCGCCTCCCACGGGCAGCGCGTAGGTCAGCGACACCGTGTTGTAAATATCCACCGCGGGCGTAATGTGGCCCACCGGCTTGCCTTTGAGCACGCGTTTGAGCAAGTTCTCGATCGAGCAGCGCGCGCCTTTCTTGGTCTTGAACAGACGATAGGCCTCGCGCCATGCCTTGACCGGTGCGTTCTCGCTGATAGTGTCGCTGGTCAGATGACGCTCCGCATCGATATTGGCGCGGTCGAGCAACGCCGCAATCGCATCCACGTCCTCTTGAGGAATCTGAGCCGTGGGCTTCATGCCCTCCACGACCACAACACCGACCGCTGCCTGCGGAAACAGCTCCCAGAATGAATCCTCGGCAATAAAGCTCTTCATACGCTCTCCCTTCATTGTGCGCGCCCGAGTGAGGGCGCCTAAACAAAAAGCGCCCTTACAACGGCCACCTTCAAAGTCCTACGGTGCCGTCACAAGAACGCTTGCGCTGTCCCCATCCGGAGAAGGGGACGATATGTCAGGCGTATTGTAACCCGAGTCATCCACACGAGCAAAACCACCACAAAGGTGCCTGTCCCCTTTGTGGTGGATATGGACTCACGGCGAAGCTAGTGGCGGAGTCCCAGCAGGCCGCGGCCGCGATGACGGGCCTCGGCGGACACCTGGGCGTGCGGGCCGGCGGCTTTGACGGACTCGGGCAGGTGCGAGTACTTCTTCTCGAAGTTCTCCTCGAACATCACCGCCAGGTTGTGCGCGGCCTCGTCGTAGCGCGCGGTGCTCTGCCAGTATTGGCGCGGCACCAGGATGCCATCGGGCACGCCGTGGCACGTCGTGGGAATGTCGACGTTAAAGATGTCGTCGTGCACGAACTCGCTATCCTCGATGGTGCCGTCGAGGGCGCGTGCGACCAGCGAGCGCGTGTAGGCAAGCTCGATGCGATGGCCCACGCCGTAGCCACCGCCAATCCAGCCGGTGTTGACCAGGTACACGCGTGTGCGGCCGTCGGCAATGCGCTCGCCAAGCATCTTGGCGTAAACCATGGGGTCGAGCGGCATAAACGGCTCGCCGAACAGCGAAGAGAACGTGGGCGTGGGCTCGGTGGTGCCGACCTCGGTGCCGGGAATCTTAGCCGTAAAGCCCGTCACAAAGTGGTACATGGCGGCGTCGGCCGTCAGGCGCGAGATGGGCGGCAGCACGCCAAAAGCGTCGCAAGTCAGGAACAGCACGACACTCGGAGTGGTGCCCATGCCCTTAGTCCACGCGTTAGGAATGTGCTCCACGGGATAGGCCACGCGCGTGTTGTGCGTGATCGAGATGTCGTCGTAGTTGGGCTTGCGGTTCTCGTCGAGCACCACGTTTTCGCAAATGGCGCCAAAACGGACGGCGTTGAAGATCTCGGGCTCGTGGAAGGCGTCCAGGCCCTCGCATTTTGCGTAGCAGCCACCCTCGATGTTGAAGATACCCATGTCGGACCAGCCGTGCTCGTCGTCGCCGATCAGCAGGCGCGTGGGGTTGGCAGAAAGCGTGGTCTTGCCCGTGCCGGACAGGCCAAAGAACACGGCAGTCTCGTGCGTGACGGGATCCATGCTGGCCGAGCAGTGCATGGGCAGCACGTCATCCTCGACGGGCAGCAGATAGTTCATGACGCTAAAGATCGACTTTTTAATCTCGCCGGAGTAGCCGGTGCCGGCGACCAGAATCACGCGTTCCTGGAAGTTGATGACCACGGCGGCGCTGGAGTTGAGGCCCTTGATGGCAGGATCGCACTGGTAACCGGGCGCTGCGAGCACGCAGAAGTCGGGCTCGCCGGTGCGCGCGATTTCGCGGGCGAGCGGACGGGCGAGCATTTGCTTAATGAAGAGTGCCTGGCTGGCACGCTCGCAGGCAACAAGCAGGCGACGCGTGTGGTTGCGGTCAGCGCCCGCCATGCCGCGCGTGACGAACACGTCGCGCTCGTTGAGATAGTCGACGATGCCGGCCTTGATGGCCTCATAGCTCTCGACGGACAGTGGGCGGTTGACCGCACCCCAGGCGATCTTGTCGTGAACATCGGGGGTGTCAACGATAAAACGATCGTTGGGCGAACGACCAGTGCGCTCCCCCGTCTCGATCACGAGCGCGCCATTAGAAGCCATACGGCCCTCTTTGCGACGAATAGCGTGCTCGACAAGCTCTGCCGCCGGCAGGTCCACCAGCAGACGGGGTTGATTCTCGGCGGGATCTTCAACGAGCGTAATACCAAAGTTGGACAGAACTTCTGCAGGGGTAACACCAGGCATGGGGCCTCCTTTAAAAACGCGACACGTGGACGCGACGCGCACTTTACTCACGTAAAGCCCGTTGTACCCGATATGCAAAAACGTTTTTGCGGCAAGGGCGGCAAGCCCGCCCAACGGTCAAAAATCGCAGGCAAGCGGCCTAGTCATTGGGGACGTTTTTAAACGCCTAGTCATTGGGAACACTCTTGAACAGGCAACATTCAAGGAGCGCCCCCGGATGCCGGCACTTAGGGACGTTCCCAAAGTGCCGGCACATAAGGAACGTCCCTAAGTGCCGACTACAGCGGCAGGCCTTGGCCGAGCATGGCTATGGCGCTCATCAGGACCAGCATGCCGGCAGCGTAGGGCAGCACCGCGCCCAGGAGTTCGGCATCCTTACCGCGCACGTGCACGGCGGCAAGACCAATGGCAAGGGTCTGCGGCGAGATCATCTTACCAGCGGCGACGCCCAGGGCGTTCAATGCGACCATCCAGTAGTCGCTCACACCCAGCGCAGTGGCGGCCTGGCTCTGAATGGGACCAAACAGCATGCCCGAGGACGTGCCCGAGCCGGTCACGAACGCACCGACTGCGCCGATCCACGGAGCCAGAATCGGGTAGAGACCGCCGGCGACCGCAATGCAAAACGCACTGATCGACGAAATCATGCCGGCATAGCCCATCACCTTGGCGCAGCCCAGTACCGAAAGCATCGTGATCACCGTCGGCGTCATCTGCTTCACAGTCGCGGCCAGCACCTCGCCCATCATGCGCGGCGAAGCGCCCTGAATGGCACCGCCGACAAACGCCGCCAGGAAAATCCAGACGCCTGGCGTGTTGATCCACGAAAACGTAAGCATACCGGGATTCTCACCGCAATACACCTGCACATGGCTCGCAAACGGCGCGAGCGCAGCATGTACAGCGGGCACCAGATTAGACGTGCCCAGCAGCAACACAAAGATCAGGATGAAGCACGACCAGGCCGAAAGCGCCGACTTAACGGTGAGCTGTTCGCCGGCCTCGATATTCATATGGAAGCGTGCGTCCAGATGCCCCGACTTCTCGGCACGCATGGCAAGCGCAGCTGTCAGCGCGAGCGAAACGATGGATCCTACGACCACGGCCAGCTCGGGGCCCACAAACATGGCAACGACCAGAGCCGCGCCGACAAACGACACGCCGGAGAGCAACGCCACGCCGGCAACACCGTGCAGACGCTCGCCCACACTCGCGGCATTGCCCTGGTCATCGGCAACACGGCCCGCAACCAGCACAATAAATAGCGGCATCACCACAAAGAACGGTGCGAGCTGCACCAGCTGAACGGTCGCTAGGTGAAGGGAATCCAAACCCACCAGGTCGGCAACGGACACCGTGGGGATGCCGATGGAGCCGTAGGGCGTGGGCACGCCGTTGGCCAGCAGGCAGATGAGCACGGCAGGCACGGCCTCAAAGCCCAGGCCCGCGAGCATGCCGGCGGGAATGGCGACAGCGGTACCGAAGCCGGCCATGCCCTCCATAAAGCCACCGAAGCACCAAGCCACGAGCAGCGCCAGCAGACGGCGGTCGCTGCTGATGGAGGTGATCATGCTGCCGATCACGTCCATGGCGCCCGTACGAACGCACAGGTTATACGTGAACACCGCGGCGATGATCACTAGGACGATGGGCCACAGAGCCATCAAAAAACCTTCGAGCGAGGCGGTCGCGATCTGCGCTGCCGGCAGGTGCCACCATGCGAAGGCAAGCAAGCACGAAAGGACAAACGATCCGATAGCGGCCTTCCAAGCTGGCCATTTAAAGCACAGCAGCATCACGACCAGCCAAATAATCGGCACAAGAGCCAGTAAGAATGCGGCGACGTCCATAGGTAGAAGCTCCTTGGTACCGCGTGGGCGGCATCGGGGGTGTCACAAAACTTCAACAGGATACCGCACGTTTACCGACAAATTACAGCCGCCCGCCGAAATTATTGAACAATCCGTTCAAAAACACGAACGAACACCGTCGCGTCTATACTAAAGCGCAGCAATAGAAAGGACTCCGCTTTGAGCATCACGCCCCTCGATAGCATTCGCCGCGCCATCGCCCGCCGCAACGGCGTCTCCAACCCCGCTGCATCGAGAGACGGCGCCGCGAAGGCCCAGGGCGGCCGCATCGAGAACGGCCTCTTCCCTGCCTCGCACACTGCCGAGGAACTCGCACGCATCCAAGAGCTGAGTCAGCGCAACGCCGGCGGGCCCGATAGCAGCCAAGCCACACGTCGCCGGCGCGAACGCGATCGCAAGCCCGGCCCCGTCCGCCGCATGGTCAACGCTTGGTGGAACCGTCTGCTCGGCGCCGTCTACGGCGGCGGCTTCTCCATGCAGGAAGCGGAATACGAGGAGCACGCCACCAGTCGCGACTATCTTTGGAACACCCTGGGCACCGCCGTATGGGGCATGGCGTTTCCGCTGCTCACCATTGTGTCGACGCAGCTCGTGGGCGCCGAGGAGGCCGGCAAGTTCTCCATCGCCTTTGTTACCGGCACGCTCATCATGATCGCGTGCAACTACGGCGTGCGCAACTTTCAGGTCTCGGACATCGACGAAAAAACCTCCTTCGCCTCCTACCAGCTCAACCGTTGGCTTTGCGGAGCGCTCGCACTAGGCTGCGGCCTCACGTACAGCAGCGCACGCGGCTACGATGCGCAGATGGCCACGATCGGCCTGGGCGTCTACCTCTATAAGGTGATCGACGGCATCGCCGACGTGTACGAGGGCCGCCTGCAGCAGGCCGACAAGCTCTATTTGGCCGGCATGAGCCAAACGCTGCGTTCCGCCGGCGTCATCGCGGTCTTTAGCGTGGCACTGTTCCTCACGCGCAGCATGCCCATCGCGGCCATGTCCATGGGCATCGCCGCGATTGCCTCGCTCGTGCTGGTCACCGCCCCGCTCGCCCTGCTCGAGACCGAAAAATCACGCCGCATGAGCCTGCGCGAGGCTGGCCACCTGTTTATCCAGTGCGCCCCGCTCTTTGGCGCACTGTTCCTGTTTAACCTTATCGAGAGCATGCCCAAGTTCGTGATGGAAGGCGCGCTGGCCTACAAGTATCAGCTGTACTTTAATGCCCTGTTCTTTCCGGCGCAGGGAATTTTGTTGAGCATTGGATTTATCTATAAACCGCAGCTCCTGCGTCTGTCGAGCATTTGGGCGAATCCGCGCAAGCGTCGCCGCTTTGACCTGATTATTGTTGCCGTTATGGCGCTGATCGTGGTCATCACCGGCGTGTGCGCCGCATTTATGGCAGGTCCCGGTATTCCCCTCATGAGCTTTATGTACGGTCTCAGCTTTGAACGCTACCGTACGCTGGCGCTGCTGATGGTCGTCGCCGGCGGCGTCACCGCGGCCATCGACTTTATCTACGCCATCATCACGGTGCTGCGCCACGCTGGAGATGTCACCAAGATCTACCTGATCTGCTTTGCCGTGAGCGTGGTGCTCCCGGTGATTCTGATCAATCTGCTCGGCCTGATGGGCGCCGTCGTGAGCTACCTAGCCATCATGGCCCTACTGCTGGTACTGTTGATTATCGAGTACGCCCACATCCGCCAACGCATAGAGAGGGACCGGAATCCGTACGGCGCCTAATTGCGGCGATGGGAGAAGCTAATTTGCGGTGGAATCACCCCGGCTGGAGTCTCGTTGCGGACACGCAAAACTAAGTGAGTAGACTTTTACCGAATCCCGGACCACACCGACAAAGCACAAGTCCGTGACCAGCGGTTTTATTGAGGCAAATATGTTGGGTGCTCGGCATTTCCAAAAAAGTCTACTCACTTAGCCAGCGGGCAGCCAAATGATTATTTAAGGCTCTGTTAGACCAGGATTGACATACATGTGTCCCCACGGTGCCATATCGT
>CATVRV010000034.1:0-19741 GCA_958346515.1 uncultured Collinsella sp. | reverse complement strand
AAAGGGGTTTAACTCCCGCAGGATCGCCGGGCCGCTTTGGGTTACTTTCCAAAACGTCCTCGGACATGCAAAGGGCTCCGCTGCGCGCTTCGCGCGGCGGAGCCCTTTGCGTCCTGCGGAAATGTTTTGGAAAGTAACCCAAAGCGGCCCGGCGGGGGTCCTGTGTAGTCACCCTTTAGGCGGAACTCTCCTAATTATTTGGATGAGTCGTTTACTTACTTGTGCTGTTACCGTCTTCCCGCTGTTGTTGGGGTATGCTTTGTTCGTATGTAAACGTATGACATGTTGATGGGGGAGGGTGCTATGGCTCGCGAGGGCGCTCGTTCTAAGGATTCTGCTAAGCCTGGCATCAAGGAAGTTGCAGCGGTGGCGGGGGTTTCGCCTACTACGGTATCTCGCGTGCTGAATAATCGCGGCTATATTAGCCAAGAGACCCGCGATAAGGTCCATGCCGCGATGGAGCGCATCAACTATACGCCCAACGATATCGCCCGTGCCATGCTCAACGGTCGCCTTAATCTTATCGGTATGATCGTTCCCTTTGTGAGCAGCCCGTTCCATGCTCAGGTTGTGCAGGCGGTCGAGCGCACGTTGGCGGAAAATGGCTTTAAGATGTTGCTGTGCAACAGCGCCAATCGACCCGATCTTGAGCGTTCCTATATCGACATGCTCCGCCGCAATATGGTCGACGGCGTCATCGTCAACTCCCTCAATATCGGTGCCGAGGCATATGCCGAGATGGGCTTGAGCCTGGTTGGCATCGACTGCGATCTTGGCGAGGGCTCTGTCCAGATTGCAAGTGACAGCTATGGCATTGGCGAGCTCGCCACGCGCCGTCTGATTGATGACGGCTGCAGGCGTATCCTGTGCCTGCGCAGCAATAGCCGCATGCGCATGCCTGCCAATAAGCGTACCGATGCCTACCTCGATGTTGTTGAGCAGGCCGGCTTGTCCGCGCTTGTCCGTGAGGTTGAGTTCGTTAAGCCCGACGACGAAAAGGGCGCGGTCGTTGCGAAGATCCTCGATGAGAACCCCGATATTGACGGCATCTTTGCGGGAGACGATACGATGGCGGCCATCTGTCTCAACGTGATGAAGCAGCGCGGCTTGAGCGCTCCAGACGACATTAAGGTCGTGGGCGCGGATGGTGCCCGCCGCACTATGACGTTTATGCCTGACTTAACAACCGTACGTCAAGATATCGATCGCATCGGAGAGCTCGCGGCGCAATCCATCATTGCTCTTATTAACGGTGAAAAGCCCGAGTCGAATATCAAGCTTCCCGTTGAGCTTATCGAGGGCAAAACCGCGTAGTTCATCCCGTGCCAAAAGAATTCCTCAAACGCCTCTGATGACCGTTCACCGGCATATGTCAACCGTTTGCCGACGACTGGAACTGCGAAAAGACGTATTGGTGTGAAAACGTTTGACATATGAAAACGATTGACATATCTTGCCATTGTACCGAGTTAGTATGTCGTGGAAAGGAAGTCTCGGATGCACAAGGTGTATTACCAGCCTGAGGGAATTTGGGTAGGCGACATCATGCCGTACGGCGAGGACGGCACGTTCTATCTCTATCATCAGCGTGACACGCGTAACCCCGAACCTTTCGGAGAGCCGTTTGGCTGGGCACTCGCTACGACCAAGGATTTCGTCAACTACAAGGACTTTGGCGAGAGCCTTGAGCGTGGCGGCGACGAGGAAGTCGACCAGTACATTTATGCCGGCACGGTGTTTAAGGTGGGCGACAAGTACCATGCGCTCTACACTGGTTGCAATCGCGATAAGGTCCGCGCACGTTTGATGAAGCAGGTTCTTCTTCACGCAACGAGCGACGACGCCGTCAAGTGGGAGAAGAACATCGCCGAGACGCTGCTTCCGCCCCAGGAGGGTTACGATGACCGCAACTGGCGCGATCCCTTTGTGCTTTGGGATGAGGAGAACGAAGAGTACATGCTCATCCTCGGCACGCGTGTGGGCGAGGACAAGCGTCTGATGACCGGCCGCCTGGTCAAGTTCACCTCCAAGGATCTGGCCAACTGGGAGTTCCAGGGCGACTGGTGGAACCCGGGCCTGTACACCATGTTTGAGATGCCTGATCTCTTTAAGATGGGCGACTGGTGGTACCTCGTCTTTTCCGAGTACAGCGACGGCAACAAGACCCGTTACCGCATGTCCAAGTCCATCAACGGTCCTTGGATTACCCCCGCTGACGACTCCTTCGACGGCCGCGCGTACTACGCCGCTCGCACCGCATTCGATGGTGAGCGTCGCGTTCTCTTTGGTTGGGTTCCTACGCGTGACGAGGGCGGCGACCCCAGCTCTTACCTATGGGGTGGCACCTTTATGCCCCTCGAGATCGTTCAGCGTGCCGACGGAACGCTCGGCACCAAGCTCCCCGACAGCATGCTTGGCGCCTTTGGCGAGGCTAAGGCAGTCGAGACCTTTGAGCTTTCCTGCGAGTCGGGCAAGGTCGAGCAGGTGCTCGCCGCGGATGCCGGCTCCACCTACTTGCTCGATGCCGACATTGAGCTCGGCGGTAACGCTGCCGGCTTCTCGGTCAAGTTCGCCGAGGACGCCGAGACCGGTCTTGCCTATGAGTTCCGCGCCAACCTGCGCGAGGGCAAGCTCGAGTTCACGCCGGCTCCCCAGTACCCGTGGTTCCAGGTCAACAACATGGGCCTCGAGCGTCCGTTGTTCTTTAAGGGCGAGGGCACTCACCATGTGCGTCTGGTCGTCGACGACGACATCGCGACCATCTTTGTCGATGATGTTGCGCTCAACGCTCGCTTCTGCAACAAGCAGGGCCAGGGTGTGGCGCTTACCGTCACCGACGGTGCGCTCAAGTGCGCAAACGCAACGATCGCGTCTCTGTAGCGGCAACGAACCGTTTTATGATTTAGAAAAGGAATGGAGAGGAACATGGACTACAAGGCAGTGTCCCAGCAAGTCGTCGACAACGTCGGCGGACTGGAGAACATCGAGGGCGCCACGCATTGCGTGACCCGTCTGCGTCTGGTGCTCAAGGATACGAGCAAATACAACAAGGCCGAGCTCGAGAACATCGATGGCGTCAAGGGCGTGCTGTACAACAGCGGCCGGCTCATGATCATCTTTGGTACCGGTACCGTCAACAAGGTTTACGACGCCTTTATGGCTCTGACTGGCGTCAAGGAGATCAGCGCTTCCGAGGTCAAGGGCGCCGAGGCGGACAAGAAGGGCAAGTTCTTCTCGGTCCTCAAGGTATTCTCGGATATCTTTATCCCCATCATTCCCGCCTTCGTCGGCGCTGCAATCATCATCGGCCTTAAGTCGCTGATCGTTGCCAACGGCCTCTTTGGCATGGAAGGCAGCCTCGCCGATCACAGCGAGTTCCTCAAGAACCTCGCAAGCTTCTTTGCCATTATCGCCACCACGTTCGACTACCTGCCTGTCCTGGTTATGTACAGCGCGGTCAAGCGTTTTGGCGGTAACCCGATCCTGGGCATCCTCGTCGGTATCGTCATGGTTCACCCGAGTCTTATGAACCGTAACACGTTCGTTATGGACCCGACGGGTGCTGAGTACTGGAACTTCGGTCCGCTATCCATTCCCATGGTTGCTTTCCAGGGCGGTGTGTTCCCCGCAATCCTGACTGCCTGGTTTATGGCCAAGGTCGAAAAGATTGCCCAGAAGTACATCCCCGAGGTCGTTTCGTTCGTCTTTGTCCCGACCGTTACCCTGATTCTTGCTAACGTCGCCCTGTTCACCGTGTTCGGCCCGCTCGGCAACCTGATCGGTGACGTCCTCGCCGGCGTAATCGATATCCTGTACAACAGGATGGGCGTCTTTGGTGCCTTTGTCTTTGCCGCGTTCCTGCAGCCGCTCGTCGTTACCGGTACGCATCAGTTCATCCAGGGTATCGAGGCCAACCTCGTTGCCACGACCGGCTTCAACTACATCCAGGCCATCTGGTCGGTTTCCATCATCGCCCAGGGCGGCGGCGCCATCGGTATGTACCTCATTCACAAGAAGCACTCCAAAGAGCGCAACATCTGCATGTCGTCCTTTATCCCGACGCTGGTCGGAATCTCCGAGCCCGCTATCTTCGCTGCAAACATGCGCTACTCGATCATCCCGTTCATCTGCGCATGCATCGGTGCAGGCTGCGGCGGTGCCTTTGTCAAGCTCTTTGAGGTGCGCGCTATCGGTCAGGGTCTGACCGGCGTGCTTGGCCTGCTCATCGTCACGCCCGAGACCCTCGTGTGGTATGTGGCTGGCAATCTCATCGCCTTTATCGTGCCGATCGTCTTGATCTTTGCCTACAACAAGGCAAAGGGCGTGCCGACCACCGATGAAGAGGGCGCTGGCGCTGGCTTCGACGTTAGCTTCTAGTTGAGCCGTTCAGTGTAATCTGAGGATAAGTCCATTTGAGGAAGGGCGTTCGACTCGTGTGAGTCGAGCGTCCTTCCCCATAGACGAGAAAGTCAACGGCGATGTTAAATCAAAAAAACAAGGTGACACGCGCGGACTATGAGCAGTGGCGTGTCGGACAGGATGAGACGGCGGCTCGCATCGCGTCCGACCCCGATAGGCTTCTGTTCCATGTGGAGCCTGAGCTTGGCTGGCTCAACGACCCCAACGGTTTGGTTCAGATTGGTGATACGTATCACATCTATCATCAATACGATCCGTTCGATGCTGCGCATGGCGGTCCAGTGCTTTGGAACCATCTGACGACAAAGGATTTTGTGACGTACGAGAATCACGGCCCCGTGCTGTTCCCCGATTCCGATTTGGATTCGAGCGGAGCGTATTCTGGTTCTGCCTTTGTACGTGATGGCAAGATTCACTACTTCTATACCGGCAACGTCAAGCATTTTGACCGCGATGATTACGACTACGTGTTGACGGGCCGTGAGCAAAACCAGATTCATATGGTTGCCGAGAATCCCGACGAATTGGGCGAGAAGCGCATGGCTGTTGGACCAGTCGATTACCCCGACGATATCGGTACGCACGTGCGCGACCCCAAGATCCTTGAGCACGATGGTATCTACTACATGGTTCTGGGCGCTCGTACGAAAGACGACCGTGGCTGCGTGCTTGTCTATACCTCGCGTGATCTAGAGGACTGGGGCTATGCGACGCGCATTGAGTTGGGCGAGAAGTTTGGCTTTATGTGGGAGTGCCCCGATCTGTTTGAGCTCGATGGCGAGCTTATTCTCGTTTGCTGTCCGCAGGGTGTGCCTGCCGATGGTTGGCGTTACCGCAATCCGCATCAGTGCGTGTGGTTCCCCATCGAGGCCGATTGGGAGGCGCCGAGCTTTAAAATCGTCGGGAAGGGCATGCCCCCGATGGTCGATGCCGGTTTTGATTTCTATGCTCCGCAGTCCTTTGAGGATGCTGCAGGCCGGCGATTGATGATCGGATGGTCGGGTTGCCCCGATGCGACGGCGGAAAACCCGACGGTGGCGCGCGGGTGGCAGTGCGCGTTGACGGTGCCGCGAGAGTTGAGCATGCGCGGCGGCAAGCTCTGCCAGCAACCGGCGCACGAGATTGAGAGAATGCGCGGCAATTGCGTTCGTGCTGTAGGCGGTGAAACCGTTGAGGAGCCGGGTCGCCTGTTTGATCTTGTGGTTTCCTGTGAGGGAGCCAAGATGGTCGAGCTCGAGATTCGCAAGGGTGTCTTTGTACGCTATACGGACGGGATGCTTGCCCTCGACATGGGTGACGAAGGCTATGGGCGCGACCAGAGGTCGATCGAGCTCAGCGAGCTTCGCGACCTGCGCGTGCTTTCGGACGCTACGATGGTCGAGATTTTTGCCAACGGTGGCGAGGCAGCACTTACGAGCCGTACCTATTCGCCGGCGGTTCCGGCGATGGAGCTGCACGCCGAGGGTGCGGCGTCGATGGATTTCTACCGCCTCGCTCATTAACCGTGCATGGAGCACGATTGGACTTGTTGGGCGGAATGTGTCGCAGTTGCCGCGGCCAGCTACCGCTTATCGCGTATAGCGACCGTTTGCGGAATAAGTAACACTCCTTAATAAACCGTGTAGAATCTCAGATAAGCACGGAGTTTTCCAGGGAGACGCTGTCCTTTGTTGTGTGCAAGGGGCGGCGTCTCTTTGGCGCTCTGCCGCCGTTGTGCAACAGTGCGGCGACGCGTGCCATGTATTGAAAAGCCAATGTCGAGATGGGTCGTGATAATAATGGGCAAGTACGTAATCGTGGTTGAGTCTGGGTCGGATGTAACGCCGGAGCTCTGCGAGCGCTACGGCATCGTGCGCGTGCCTATGCGTGTCACGATTGGTGACGAGACCGTCGAGGACGGCTCGATCGATCCGCTCGAGATTTATTCGCGCTGCAACGAGTTTGGCGTGATGCCCAAGACCAGTGGCTGTTCGCCAGCGGATTTTGCGCATGTGTACGACCGCATCCATGCCGAGCAGCCCGACGCGACTATTTTGCATCTTGCATATTCCGAGGCCACGACCTGTTCGCATCAGTCCTCTAAGATTGCGGCTCAGGGGCGCGACTACGTGTTCTCCATGGACACGCGCTTTGTCTCGGTGGGCCAGTCGCTCGTTGTCGTCGAGACCGCCAAATACATCGAGGCTCACCCCGATGCCACCGTCGACGAGATCTTTGCATTTACGAATTCCGTCATGGACCGCGTGCTGTTGGGCTTTGTTCCTACCGACCTTGCCTTCCTTAAGGCAGGTGGTCGCTTGTCAAACGTCGCGTTCCTTGGCGCCCACCTGCTCAAGATTAAGCCCTGCATTGAGGTAACGGGCGGTAAGTTTGTGGCGACCAAGAAGTTCCGCGGCTCTATGCTCAAATGCGCCCGTGCCTTTATTGATCACATGGTAGAGAAGGGCGAGATCGACTACTCGCATATTGGCCTGGCGTATTCGGTGGGTCTTTCCGAGGAGTTGCGCGACGACATGGAAGTCTATGCACACGATCTTGGCTTTAAGGACATTACCTGGACTCAGGTCGGCGGCGTCATCTCGAGCCATTGCGGCCCGACCGCCTTCGGCGCGGTGCTTACGCTTAAGGCGTAAGGCCTGGCGTCTATCGATTTCTATTGCCACGGCGGCGGGCGGGTTGCGATAACCCTCCCGCCGCTCTTGCGTTGGGTCAAATAGAACAGCCCAATTGACCGCTAAACCATTTCACCATCATGCGTATGGGCTAGAATGGCTCTGGCATTTTAATTGGTTGCATCCAAGGAGAGGCAAGGTAGCGCGAATGGCAGAAATGACGCTTGAGGGTGTGGACGCTCGTCCCGAGGACTCTGCGTTTGCCCTTGGCCGCGTGCATTCAATCGAGACGATGGGAACGGTCGACGGACCCGGCATCCGCTTTGTGGTGTTTGTTCAGGGCTGTCCCATGCGCTGCGCGTATTGCCACAATCCCGATACCTGGTCGGTCAACGGCGGCACGATGGTGACCGTCGAGCACCTGATGGACGAGTTCCAGAGCAATCATGAGTTTTACCGCAGCGGCGGTATTACGGTGTCCGGCGGCGAGCCGCTCCTGCAGCCCGCGTTTTTAGCCGACCTGTTCCGCACCATGCACAATAACCCCGATGGTCGCGTGCATACCTGCTTGGATAGCTGCGGCTATGCGTTCGATCCCACGCATCCCGAGAAGTTCGATGCCGTACTCAACGAGACCGATATGGTGCTGCTCGACATTAAACACGCCGATCCCGTCGAGCATAAAAAGCTGACCGGTTGCGATCCCGCACGCATCCTGGCGTTTGGTGATGAGCTTGCCCGTCGCAAGATTAAGGTTGTTATTCGCCATGTAGTGGTGCCGGGTATTACCGATACGGTTGAGGAGTGCGAGGCACTCGGTCGTCTGATTGCCCCGTGGCATAACGTGGTGGGCCTGGAAATGCTGCCGTATCACACGATGGGCGTTGTCAAGTACGAGCAGCTGGGGATTCCCTATAAGCTCGAGGGCGTTCCACAGATGGATACCGCGCGCATGCCCGAGCTGCGCAACGCCGTCATGACGGGCATGAAAAAGCGCCGTGCGGAACTCAAAAACGCTATCGGCTAGCGAGCCATTCTGCTCCCCAAGGGCACTCATTGGGGACAGACTTAAATGAGTGCCCCTGGGCACCAAGTTGATTGCCAAAGAGCCCCGTCAAGTTGCGGTGGAATAGTTCTTGTTTTTTTGGCTTATGCCGCCCAAACAGGAACTATTCCACCGCAACTGCGTTTTGGGCGGAGATGCGCAACAGAATCGTGCCATATGGATAAATACGCTTGTGGTTTCTTTAAAGACACCTTAAACGCCGCTGAATATCTTTGGAAAGAAATGCCTGCTCGGTATTATGCTGCTCGTATATGAACGGTAGCAGTCAGGAGACCACGTGCGAAACGACGCATCGCGGGACGAGTATGTGCCGCAGCATAGCAGCAGATATGAGACGAAGGGCACGTCTTCGCGTGGCCTTGCCGACGCTCGCATCCGCGTGACGAAGATTGCCGCCATTGGGATGTTAACGTTGGCGGTTATTATCCTCGGAATTACCGCCAAAACCTACGCGTCGGAGCGAATGGCACACTCAGATGCGTCAACGGTACAGACGCAAAACAAAAAGGGCTCTGAATCTAAAGCCACCGCAAGCCAAACCCTGTCGACAGCGAGTCTCAAGACGAGGCTTTCGAAGGCGGACTTTAACGATATTCCCTCAGGCGATACCGTGCAGACCTTCTCGCTGGTTGATGACCAGATCCCCGCCCTGGAGGATGAGGGCCTCGCCGCGCTCCAAGATGCCCTTGATCAGGCCAAGGAATTGGGCGATGTGGGCGTGGTGTTCTACGACCTGTCAAGTGGCAAGGGCGTGACGTATAACGCCGATGTCGAGGTTTACGGTGCGAGTAGTTATAAGGCGCTCTATGTGCTCTACGTCTGCGAATCCCTGGTCGAGACGGGTCAGGTCTCACTCGATGATTCCCTTGGCACCTATGGTGGCTATAACATGGGCTGGCAGACGGTGCGCGAACTCATCGAGGCCGCGGTCGTTAATTCGGATAACGACTCGTTTATCGCGTTACGCGCGGCGTTTGACCGTGTCGGTTACGAGGATTGGATTGTCGGTCTTGGCATCGATTACGATACTGCACTCGATCCGATGAGTGATTTTCCCACTTATTGCCCGCGCACCTCGGCCAAGTTGTGGCGCGAGATGTGCGAGTATTTGAGCTGTGGCAGTGAGGCCTCCCAGTGGTTATCTGAACTGTTGTCATCAACATCGCGCTCATTTATCCGTGATGGGATTGCCGACGAGCAGGTTTTGGTGCGCAACAAGGCAGGCTGGATTAGCGAGGATGGTTGCTATTCGACATGCGATGCGGGCCTTATCGACATCGATGGCCGTACCTATGTCATGAGCATCATGACATCGATGCCGTGGAGCGACCACTCGAGCGAGGCTGTGGCCGCGATTGCAAAGGCGCTCTTTGATGTGCGGTCCTCGTTGGCCTAGCGACTTCGTAAAAAGTGAAAGATCCAAAATGCTGGTACCATACCGTGGATAAGCAATTTGTACGGATTTGGGGGATGGCATGGCAACCATCGCGATCATAGGCGCACTCGAAAAAGAGGTTGCGCAGATTAAGGAAGAACTGAGTGGCGCGCATGAGGCGCAGGAGGCGGGCTTGACCGTTGTGAGCGGCGAGCTTGACGGTCTGACGGTGGTCGCCACGACCGCTGGCATGGGTACCGTGAACGCCGCTGCCGCAACGCAGCATCTCATCAGCAAATACGCTCCGCAGGCCGTTGTGTTTTCGGGTATCGCGGGAGGCCTAAACCCTAAACTGCATATTAACGACGTGGTTATAGGCAAGTGCCTGCGCTATCTTGATACCGATACGGCACTCATCGCCGAGTCTGCGCCGGGGCTCGAGGAGTTTGTCTCGACGCCGGCGTTGGCTGATGTTGCCGCCGCCGTGCTTGCCGAGCATGGATTTGTGGATGCCTCGGCGGATAAGACTTCTACTGAGAAGGACCCCAAACAGTTCCTGTGTGGCACTATCGCCACGGGTGACCGCTTTGTTACGGGTGACGCCATGCGTAACGCTGCTATTGAGGCCACGCATGCCGATTGCGTCGAGATGGAGGGCGCGGCAATTGCGCACATCGCGGCCAAGAATGGTGTCGATTGCCTAGTGCTGCGCGCTATCAGCGATAATTGTGACGAGGCATATGACGCGTTTTGCGAGCGCGAGTTCGATCTGGATGAGTACGCCCGTACCGCGAGCGGCATCACGCTTGACATCGTTCGTCGTATCGCCGCCGCGCAATAGCACGCCCGTTTTGTAAGAACCTACGACCAAGGAGTGTCCATGGCCGATTCCATTAACTACCAGCTTGCCAAGTTCGTTGCCAGCTATGGCAAGGTTTCGCAGATTCCCGAGTCCACTTGCCCCGAGGTGAGCTTCGTCGGCCGCTCCAACGTGGGCAAGTCGTCGATCATGAACAAGCTTTTTGGCCGCAAGAACCTCGTCAAGGTCTCGAGCACACCGGGCAAGACGAGCAACATCAACTTCTTTGAGGCCGACGACGTGCACTTCGTCGACCTGCCGGGCTATGGCTTCGCCCGTCGTTCCAAGGCCGAGCGTGACCGCTGGGCCGAGCTTATCGGCGACTTCTTCGACTCGGAGCGCAGCTTTAACCTGGTCGTGTCGCTGGTGGATATTCGTCACGACCCCAGCAAGCTCGATCATGACATGATCGACTACCTGCAGGGCAACGAGTTCAACTTTATCGTCTGCCTCACCAAGGCCGACAAGCTCAGCCGCACCCAGCAGGCCCGCCAGGCAGCAGCCATCAAAAAGCAGCTCAACGTCCCGGCCGAGAACGTGATCATCACAAGCTCTCAGACTGGCACCGGCATCGACGAACTCAAGCGCCGCATCGCCGAGGCCTGCCTCTAATAAGTGCTCCAGCCTATCAAGAGCCCCTACCAATAAAAAGCCATAATTTCAGCCCGGCGCCCCTTCAAAGCGTGGGTCCCTGTAGACATCGCTAGCCACGTTGCCATAGGGCCACCCAGGGGCATCCCCTTAAAAACATTCCGCAGCACGAGGCCTGCTATTCGAAGTTCCGAAGGAACGCAAGGTTAAATCAGCGAATGCGACTATCCTGGCGAGGCTGTGCAGGTCCCTTTGGGGCTTCCCCTGAAAACAATCCGCAGATCGAATTGCCCCGTCGCGCGAAGCGCACGACGGGGCAATTCATGATCGAGGACGTTTTTAGGGGAAGCCCCAAAGGGACCGGTGAGAGCAATGAGGCAGGGCGCTACAGGTACTCGATTTGAGCGCCCTCGGTGTCGCACGTCAGAATGTGCGTGTCGCATTTGGGGAACTGCTCACGCAGCTTGACCTGTAGGAACTTTGCCACGATGGTGTCGTCAGTCACGGCCATGAGAGTCGAGCCGGAGCCACTGATCCAGATGGTCTTAGCGCCGCCGTTAAGGCAGGTGTCGCGCACTGCGTTGTAGTCGGGGATGAGGCGGCGGCGATAGGGCTCCTGGATGCGGTCGTCGTTGGCGGCGGCAATCAGGTCAAGGTCGCCGGTCTCCAGGCCGCGCGTCATGCCCGCGATGCGGCCCATCTGCCACACGGCGGTGGAGAGCGGAATCTCCTGTGGCACGACCTTGCGCGCCTCACTCGTGTGCACCTCGTAAGGTGGAATCACGGTAATAAAACGCAAGCGATCGCTCACCTCGTAGCGCAGACACTGGGGGAGCGAATCGGTCGGCGTAAAGGAGCAGACGGCGCCGCCCAGGATAGCGGGGGCGACGTTATCGGGATGGCCCTCGACCTCGGTGGCAATGCGGACGAGCTCGGCGCGGTCGACGGTGTGGCCCGTCAGCGCGGCGGCCGCCATGATGCCAGCGACGACGCAGGTGGAGCTGGAACCCAGGCCGCGGGCGACGGGCACGTCGGTCTGAATGTCGATAGCAACGGGAAAAGCCGGCTCGCCCCACGCGGCCAGAGCATCGACAAAGCTCACATAGACCAGGTTATTCTCGTTTTGGAACTCCTCGGGGCAGCCCGTGATGGTGAGCTTGTCGGCGCGCTCGAAGGTGAAGTGCGAGTAGAGGCTAACGGCCATGCCGAGGGTGTCGTAGCCGATGCCTAGGTTGGCGCTGGTTGCTGGGACGGTGATTTTGATCATGTGAGTCCTCCTGGGCGGGTCTGGCCGTTTAGTTCGCTGCTCGGGCAGTCCTGGCTCGCTCGGAAAGCACATTAAGTGCTTTCCGGCTCGTGCGGAACTCGCGACGAACTAAACGGCCAGACCCGCTGTGCGCGTTCGTCATCATCCCGGGGGTTATCTGATGAAAGAAAGTGCGCCGGCTTTCGCCGGCGCCTTATAAGGGGTTTTAGTTGGAAGCCATCTTTTTTGCTGCAGACTCTACGTAGTTGGCCATGTCGGCTACGTCGCAGACGTCTTCGAAGCGGACGGGTTTGGATTCGAGTTCGGCGAGCTGGCTCGGGGCGACCGTGTTGGTGGCCTGCTCGAGTACGCGCATAGCCTCAAAATCATCCTCGGGAACGTCGAGGCCCAGGGCGTCGCAGCAGGCGCGCGGGAACTTGTAGGGGCTTGCGGTCGAAAGCAGCACGCGGGCCTTGGCACCCTCGGCGGGAGCGACCTGCTCAAAGACGTGATAGCCGCAAGCGGTGTGCGGGTCGATCACGTAGCCATTTGCGTCCCAACAGCTCTTGATGGCAGCGCGGACCTCGTCCTCGCTGGCCCAACCGCAGCCAAACACACTCTGGATCATGGCCAGTAGCTCAGCGGGCACCTCGTAGCGACCCGTCTGGGCAAGCTGCTCCATAAGGCCGGCAACGAGTTCGCAGTCGCCGTCGGACAGGAAGTAGAGCATGCGCTCCAGGTTGGAGCTGATGAGGATGTCCATCGACGGCGAGATGGTCGTGAAGAACGGACGGTTGCGGTCGTAAACGCCGGTGGTCAGGAAGTCGGCAAGCACGTTGTTCTTGTCGCTCGCGACGATGAGCTTGGCGACGGGCAGGCCCATGCGCTTGGCATAGTAGCCGGCCAAGATATCGCCAAAGTTGCCGGTCGGTACGCAGAACTCCACGGCGTCGCCGGCCTCGATGGCGCCGGCGCGCAACAGCTGCGCATAGGCGGCAAAGTAGTAGACGACCTGCGGCACCAGACGGCCGACGTTGATGGAGTTGGCACTTGAAAGCACCGTGCCGGCGGCCTCCAGACGCTCGGCAAGCTCCTTATCGGCAAAGATGCGCTTGACGGCGCTCTGGGCGTCGTCAAAGTTGCCGCGGATGCCGCAGACGGCGACGTTGTCGCCTTCCTGCGTGGACATCTGCAGATTCTGCACGCGGCTGACTTTGCCCTCGGGATAAAAGACGGTGATGCCCGTGCCCGGGGCGTCGGCAAAGCCGGCGAGTGCTGCCTTGCCCGTGTCGCCCGACGTGGCGGTGACGATCATGATGCGCTCGGCGCCTCCGTTCTTGGCAGAAGTGCGGGCCATGAGGCGGGGGAGCATCTGCAGGGCGACGTCCTTGAAGGCGCTCGTGGGGCCGCCAAAGAGCTCCATCACATAGGTCTGAGGGGCGTCGGCGCCCGGCGCGGCGTCGAGTTTGACGAGCGGCGTGACCTCTTCACTCGCAAACGTGCCGCGGTATGCCTCGTCGACACACGCCGAAATTTCTTCAGCTGTGTAATCATTCAGTAACATTCCCAACACATCTTGAGCGATTTCAAAGTACGATTTATCTGCAAGCGAGCTGATATCGACCTGCTGGGTGCCGAGCTCGTCCGAGACAAACAGACCCCCGTCGGGAGCGATGCCGGTGCGGATTGCCACCTTACTTGAGCACGATAAAGTGCGTCCTCGTGTACTATGATAAGTTCCCATATAACACTGCTCCTCGGATGCCTTGGTCCCAATCGGTGAAACCATGGTATCAGAGCGCGCAAAATAGGTTCGCAGAGGCTTTTTAGAAAGGTAACCTCCAGCCCATGATTAAGATTGCCAAGTTTGGCGGCTCGTCGGTCGCCGACGCCGAACACTTTAAGAAGATCAAGGCCATCGTCGATGCCGACCCGGCTCGCCGTTTTGTGGTGGTTTCTGCCTGCGGTCGCCGCTTTAAGGGCGACACCAAGGTGACCGACCTGCTCTACCTGGTTAACGCGCACGTTAAGTACCACGTGTCGTGCGAGGAGCTGCTCGAGGACATCGGCCAGCGCTACTTTGATATTGCCGACGAGCTGGAGCTCACCTATCCCATCCGCGAGGAGTTTGCGGCCTTTGCCGAGCGCGCCCGCTCGGGCGGCTACTCCACCGAGGAGCTCGTGAGCCGTGGCGAGTACTTCACCGCTCGCCTGATGGCCGAGTACCTGGGCCTGCCGTTCTTGGACGCCGCGACGGTTGTGGCGTTCCATCACGACGGTACGCTCAGCATGAACCGCACCTCCGAGCTGGTGCAGGAGTACGGCCAGCAGGGCGGCTTTGTTATGCCCGGTTTCTACGGCGCGACGCGAGAGGGCCAGATCAAGCTGCTCGACCGTGGCGGCGGCGATATCTCGGGCTCGATCCTGGCCAAGTGCCTGGGCGCCGATCTGTACGAGAACTGGACCGACGTCTCGGGTTTCTATTCTGCCGATCCGCGTATTGTTCCCGAGGCTCAGCCCATTGCGCGCGTTACCTACGAGGAGCTGCGCGAGCTTTCGTACATGGGCGCGAGCGTCCTGCACGAGGAGGCCGTGTTCCCCGTGCGCGAGGCGGGTATTCCGCTGGTCATCAAGAACACCAACGCGCCGCAGGACCCCGGCACCATCATTAGCGAGACGGCTGACGAGGGCGAGGCGGAGCCCATCATTACCGGTGTGACCGGCAAGCGCGGTTTTGTCGCCATCAACGTTGCCCGCGACCGCACCAAACCCCGTGTCGGTTTTATGCGCCGCGCGCTTTCGGTCTTCGAGCGCTATGACGTTTCCGTCGAGCACATGCCCACCGGTGTCGACCGCTTTGGCGCCGTGGTGCAGGAGCAGGATGTGCACGATTCGCTGTACTCGCTCGTGGGCGACATTCAGCAGGAGGTCGAGCCGCTCGAGATCGAGGTTGTCGAGGGCCTGGCGCTTATCGCGACTGTCGGCCGTAACCTGCGTGGCCGCGCAGGTATCTCGGGCCATCTGTTTGGCATGCTTGGCCAGGCCGGCGTGAGCGTGCGCATGATTTCGCAGAGCTGCGACGAGATCAACATCATTATCGGTGTCGAGGAGAAGGACTTCGACCTGGCGATTCAGACCATCTACCGTGCCTTCTCCGATGAGAACGGCATTGTGAAGGTCTCCGACCTGGAGGTCCCCGCACCGGTCGATCCCGCCCTGGCCGCGCTCCGCAAGTAGCTGCCGTCCCGGTGCATTTTTAGGACAAGTGCCAAAAATCTACGGCGGGGCGTTTCGTTTCGGTTTCGTTTCGACGGGGCGGGTTTCGTGCCCGCCCCGTTCTTGTATACACTGGCAACAATAATCAGCCTGCTCGGCGTGCGGGCAAAAGCCAAAACCTTTAAAGGGGGAAGCATGAAACAGTACACGGTTGCTATTTTGGGCGCGACGGGAGCCGTGGGCACCCAGATGCTCGAGTGCCTCAACGAGCAGGAGTTTCCGGTCGGTAAGCTCAAGCTGCTGGCGAGCGCGCGTTCTGCGGGCAAGACCGTCGAGTTCCGCGGCGAGCAGATCGTGATCGAAGAGGCTTGTCCCGAGGCCTTTGAGGGCTGTGACATTGTGCTTGGAGCCGCCGGCGACGACATCGCGAAGGAGCTACTGCCCGAGGCCGTCAAGCGCGGCGCCGTCGTGGTCGACAACAGCCATGCCTTCCGCATGGATCCCGAGGTGCCGCTGGTTGTGCCCGAGATCAATGCCGACGACATCAAGTGGCATCACGGCCTTATCGCCAACCCCAACTGCGCGACTATCATCGGCTTGGTTCCCACCTGGCCGCTGCATCAGTTCGCCGGCGTGAAGCGCATGATCGTTTCGACGTACCAGGCGGCTTCGGGCGCTGGCGCTCCCGGTATGGCCGAGCTCGAGGCCCAGCTGGCCGCCCTAGGTCGCGGGGAGGAGATTCCCGAGCCGCGCGCCTTTGCCGCCCAGCTGGCGAGCAACCTGATTCCGCAGATTGGCGGCGTCAAGGAGGAGGGCTTTACCTCCGAGGAGATGAAGTTGCAAAACGAGGGCCGCAAGATCATGCACCTGCCCGAGCTGCGCGTGAACTGCACCTGTGTGCGCGTGCCGGTGCTGCGTTCGCACTCCGAGAGCATTACGCTCGAGTTTGAGCGCGACATCACGGTGGAAGAGGCCCGCGCTGCGCTGGCTGCCGCTCCGGGCGTGAAGCTCGTTGACGACATGGGCGCCGAGGATGCGCACGATCGCTTCCCCATGCCGATGGATACGTCCGACCAGGACCTGATCTGGGTCGGTCGCGTGCGCCGCGACATCTCGAACCCAGAGGCTGCGCGCGGCATCACCTTCTGGTGCTGCGGCGACCAAATCCGTAAGGGCGCGGCAACCAACGCCGTCCAGATCGCTAAGCTGCTCTGCGAGTAGTGTGACCTGTCCGGCGGGGGCCGGGCTTAGTTTTCAGAACGTCCTCGACCATGTGTGGCGCCTTGTCCTGCTCCTTCGGAGCCGCGGACAAGGCGCCACACTGGTCTGCGGAGTGTTCTGAAAACTAAGCCCGGCCCCCGCCTGCGGTGACGCTGCTGCGAGCGGCCTGCGATGGGGCCGTTGTTGGTTGGGGCCGCTGGGCTGATGGGAGCACGTGGCTGTTGTGGGCCCTGGTCCCGGCGGCGGCCTCGGCGCTTGCGCCTGCCGCCTTGGGGGACTGTGGGGCGTGTCCGGCAGCTGCGGCGCGTTCGCGCCTGCTGCCTGGGGTGACTGCGGGGTGTGACGGCAGCTGCGGCGCTTCGCGCCTGCTGCCTGAGGTGACTTTGGGGTTGGTGCGAATCGGGGTCTAATACTTTGCCGAGAAGTGAACGACCTTATTTGGACCCCTGAAGCATTGGCATTTTTTGACCGCTATTTCCTGCGGTTTTTCTGCGCGAATCCTGCGGTTTTGCGGTCTAAAGGTGTGGATGCTCCGGGGCTTCGTTTTTACTCGTTCACTTCTCGGGAAAGTATTAGAGCTCAGCTGATAGAGGTACCGCTCTGGCGTCGAAGCCCCGCGTCTTCTTCGCTTGATTGGGGAAAACAGCCTCGCTTAAGCAATTGCGAGCCCGCCCAGACGTATCTGCGGGGTTGTCTGCACAATTCGCGGTATTATGTTGCGGAGTTTTGAAAGGAGCCGCTGGTGGTCACGACGACGTTTGCCTCGCCTTTGGGCGAAATCCTGCTTGCCGCTGATGGCCGCGGTCTGACGGGGCTTTGGTTTGAGGGGCAGGACCACTTTGGCTCCACGCTTCTCCGAGAAGACTCCGAACATGTTGAAGGCGCCGACGCGGTTTCCGGTATTGGTGGCATGTTGTCGGCGAATCCGGCAAATGGTGCGGCCTCTTCGGTGCTTGAGCGTTCCTGGGCTTGGCTGAATGCTTATTTTGCAGGGCAGGAACCTCGGTTTACGCCGCCGTTGCATATGATCGGTACGGCGTTTCAGCGTGAAGTTTGGTTTGAGCTGCTTTCTATTCCGCGTGGCGAGGTCGCTACGTATGGCGAGATCGCCCAACGTGTTGCGGCTCGACACCGTGCACCGGGAAATGAGGATCCCGTTGTGTCTCCTCGTGCGGTGGGGGCTGCGGTCGCTCGCAACCCTGTTTCGATTATCGTGCCGTGCCATCGCGTGGTGGCGGCCGACGGATCGCTCAACGGATATGCTGGCGGGCTTGATCGCAAGGAGTGGCTGCTCCGGCTTGAGGGCGCGTACGAGGAATAACGCCAGGGCACTTTGCATAGCCAAGACGCCGTGAAAGAACGGGACGCGCTTTCCGAATGGAGACTCAGACGGAAACCACGTCTCGGAATTCCGTTTTAAAGCGGGATGCGCTTTCCGAATGGCGTTCCAAGCGGAAACCGTGTCCCGGAATACAGCCTCAGAGTGGGACGCCGTTTCCGGTTGAGACTACTTGCTTTGGACATCTATCTATGCCCGCTCCTGCAGGGCGTAGATAGACTTATCCATGTTGATCAGGTAAGCCACGACACAGACAATAAAGAACATCGGCAGATTGCCAAAGCCGAAGACTTCGCAGCCAATCAGGATGGGTGCGAGCAGAATCGCTGACAGCATAAGCCCCATAACGGCGATGCGCACATAGGGGTTGGGGAGCAGCTGCGCCGCAAGGGTTTTGGCGTGGGCAAGGCACCAGGCAAAGGCGCCGCCTACCATGCCAAACACGCTGCCCAACACCGCAAGCCGTCCAAGACCGGGGAGGTCAAGCGCGCATGAGGCGGCCACGTCAAAACACAAGCGTTAACTGCGCGCCCTGCTCAACGGGCTGCTCCTTGTGCTCGCTCAGAAGGACCATTCGGTCTTCGTATTGCTTTTCGGTCATTTCGATAACGGTGACCTCTCCAGCGCTTGGAAGATTCAGCTTAAGGCGAGCGATATGCGCCGCTGCGGATTCGCGAGTCACCAACAGGCGTGAATACACCGAAAACTGCTCCATATGGTATCCGTCGTTAATCAGAAACTTTCGAAAGTCGCTATACTGCCGACGCTCGGCTTTGCTTCCCGTTGGAAGATCGAACAGAACCAATAACCTCATAACTCTCATGGCTCCTCCCTATTCAACAGTTACCATCTCGAGCCCATTTAGCTCGGGCAACAACAGCCTCTTAGGATCCTTTTCGAGAACGGCAGTTCTGAGTGAAGAGAGCGTTGTCTCTATGCACTGCTGACAGCCGCAACGTTTTCCGTCGATAGTCATGACGTGCTCAAATACGCGGGCGAGCAACGCTTTGTCGCGCTGGCCCAAAGGCTCTGCAACGCCGTAGCTCATAACAATTAGATCGACGAGAGGGCGGAACGGTTCAATAAGATCGTCGACAAGATTAAACGCGTTGTAAACGCTGTGATGGTGAAGCCCCTGGGATACGAGCCATCCACCACCAACGGCTGCTCTTCCGATGCCCGCGCGCAAGACGCTGTAACCGTAGTCGAGAGCGGAGCTCTGCATGCTGTTACGTCTTGTTCCATCGGTAATGAGGGCTTTAAAGTACGCGGAGGCAGCCGCGCCTTCTCGATTGTCCGTGTCGCCCGAAAGAACGGTTTTGGCATAAGACGGAAGAGGGCCTGTAGACAACCCCATTTCTGTGAGAACCGCCGCTTGGTTGAGTATCTTTGCCTGAACAATTCGTTTCCAAAGCTGCTTTTTAAACGGAAGGCTCATGGCAAGCTGATCCTCGACGATGCGTGCATGGCGTGAATGGGCTCCCATGGGGAGCATAAGACCATTGGGCATATGATCGCGCCCGCAGATCATGACGCCTATTCCCGCGTCGTTAAGCTGCGACATGCAGGCGACCGTCATCGTGGTTTGATGGGATTCGACGATGACGACCCAAATGTCCTCGAGGGGAATGGTGGAGCTGCGGTCGTCCACGGTGATCGTCAATAGGCCGTTCTTGATGCAGAGGTGGGCCTTGCTCTGGATAAGTATTGTCCGTTGGGCCATTTTGTCGACGACCTTCCCGCATTAGCGTTACAATACAGCTAAGTCGAAAGCAGCTCACCTTGGGGAAGGGCGCG
>CATVRV010000033.1:0-23312 GCA_958346515.1 uncultured Collinsella sp. | reverse complement strand
GCGGTCGGCGGGGCCATTGTGGCTCTTGACAGCGGATTGGGTCATATGAGCGAAAGCCCGCCAGAGCGAGCAAGGTGCCTTGAAACAAGGCGGCGTTGATCTTTTGATCATGCCGCCGAAGTTGAAAGGCAGATTGCCGCTCTGACGGGCTTGCAGCGTCAACTGGTTACGCGGTTTGGCAAAACCGCGTAACTACAAATCCCCGCCGGCGCCCAAAAGTTTGCGCATGACTTGCTCGGGGTTGACTGAGCCGTCGCGCGGGGCCAGGGCGGTGATCTTCTTCTGCATCTTGTACTCGTGCAGCTCGTCCTCGAGCTGGCGCACGCGGGCGCGAAGCTTTTCGTTCTCGCGCTCGCGCTCCTCGGCACGCTCCTTCATATCGAGGATGCGCACCACGCCGGCAAGGTTGATGCCCTCGTCGGTCAGCTGGTTGATGAGCTCCAGGCGCTCGATATCGGCACGCGAATACAGACGCGTGTTGCCGCCCGAGCGCTGGGGGTTCACCAGGCCCTTGGACTCGTAGACGCGCAGAGTCTGCGGATGCATGCCGGTCAACTCGGCCGCCACGCTGATCATGTACAGCGGTTTATTCCTATTGTCCTCGGCCATGCTACCTGACCCCTTTCCGTCTCGTTATCGTCCATCATAAGCCCGCGGGCGCGGGTGTGCGCCACGACCGCCCTAGTACGTCGCCTTGTAACGGTTGACCTTCTCGCGATAATCGCGCGTGTCGGCCTCGCGCAGCTTGGTCATGGCATCGCGCTCGTCATCGGACAGGTTCGTGGGGACCTGTACCTTGATTTCGACGAGCAGCGCGCCTGTGCGGCCACGGTGCTTAACGTCGGGCGCACCCATCTCCTTAAAGCGGAACTTCTTGCCCGTCTGGGTGCCAGCGGGCACCTTCAGACGAACCGTCGCGCCGCCGGGCGTGGGCACATCAACCGTGCAGCCGAGCGCCGCCTCGTAGACCGAGATCGGCACCTCCATGGTCACATCGGCACCCTTGCGCTTAAACAGCGGGTGCTCCTCCACATGCGTGGTCACGACCAGGTCGCCGCGCTCGCCGCCGGCAACGCCATACTCGCCGCGACGCTTGTAGCGTAGCTTGCCGCCGTCGACCGCGCCCGCGGGCACCGAGACCGTAATGGTCTGCTGCTCGCCTGTCGAGGGAATGCGATAGGTGACCTTGTGCGTCACGCCGCGAAACGCGTCCTCGGCCGTCACATCGACGGTCAGCGACAGGTCGCCGCCCTTGCGAGCACGGCTGCGACCCGCGCCGGCACCGGCAGCGCCCGCAGCCCCGGCAAAGCCCGAGCCCCAATCGCTGCCCCAGGCGCCGTTGCCGCTAAAGATGCTGTCGAAGATGTCGCCCCAGCCGCTGGCACCTGCGCCGGCACCGTAGCCTCCGCCATACGCGCCGCCTGCGCCCGGCATGCCGCCAAACATGAGCATCTGGTCGTACTCTTTGCGCTTCTTCTCGTCCGAAAGCGTCTCGTAGGCCTCGCTGATCTCCTTGAACTTGGCCTCGTCGCCGCCGGCATCGGGGTGATATTTTTGCGCGAGCTTGCGAAACGCGCTCTTGATCTCTTTGTCGGAGGCGCTCTTGGATACGCCCAGGATGTCATAGAAGGTTTTGCCTGCAGCCATCGTAGCTCCTCTCCTGTTTCACCCGCCGCCCAGCGGGCGGCGGCTCATGCTTTCATATGGCACTAGGCCAGAAAGGGCCCCGGGTGTTGCCCCGGGGCCCTTCTCAATTACTCCTCGGTGCTCTCGGCCGTATCGGCCGCAGCATCCTCGGGCGCCGCTTCGGGCTCCGGTGCGGGGCGCTTCTCGCCACCGTAGGTCACCGTCACCATCGCGGAGCGCAGGATGCGGTCCGCCATGCGGTAGCCCTTCTGGTACACGTCGTTGACGGTCTCGTCGTACTGCGATGCGTCCTCGACGCGACCCACGGCCTGATGCTCGAGCGGATCGAACGCCTCGCCCTTGGGGTCGATGGGCTCAACGCCCTCGTGCGCAAACACATCGAGCAGCTTGGCATGTACCGCGTCAACGCCATCGACGAACTGCTTAAAGTCGTCGGAAAGCTCTTGACTGCGGGCATGGTCGATCGCGCGCTCGATATCGTCGATCACCGGCAGCAGCGCGGTGACGAGCTTCTCGGTCGCGCGCTCGCGCTCGGCGATACGCTCATTGGCGGTGCGGCGACGGAAGTTCTCCCAGTCGGCCTGCAGACGGGCGGTACGCTCGGTGGCGTCCTTTGCCTTGTCCTCGGCGGCCTTCTGAGCCTCTGCCGCAGCATCGAGCTCATTGCGCACGTCGGCAAGCTCTTTCTGAGCCTGCTCGAACTTGAGCTTAAAGTCGTTGTCGGCGGCTTCCTCACCGGCGCGGATAGCGGCTTCCACCATCTCGTCCTCGGTCATCGTCGCCTCCTTGTTGGAATCCTCTACTTGGTTCTCGGCAGCCTCGGCGGCCGGGGCCTCGTTGGCCTCGGTAACGTCTGCGGCCTCTACGGGAATCTTCACGTCCTTCTCCTCAGAGTCAACGGGGGCGGCACCAACGGCGGCCGCCTCCGTGCGAGCTTTACGGGCGGACATGATTATTTGTCCTCGTCGTCCACAACCTCGTAGTCGGCGTCGACAACGTCATCGTCGGCAGGCTGGGCGCCAGCGGCACCGTCGGTCTGCTGCTGAGCGTCGGCATAGACAACCTGGGCCAGCTCGTAGGCCACGGACTGCAGGGACTCGCCGGCGGCCTTGATGGCCTCGACGTCAGAGCCCTCGAGCGCCTTCTTGGCGTCGGCGATAGCGGCCTCGGCCTTGGACTTCACGTCGGCGGAAACCTTGTCGCCCAGCTCGTTGAGGGTCTGCTCGGTGGAGTAGCACAGACTGTCGGTCTGGTTGCGGACCTCGACCTCTTCCTTCTGCTTCTTGTCCTCCTCGGCATGAGCCTCGGCGTCCTTGACCATACGATCGACTTCGTCGTCGGACAGAGCAGTGGAGCCGGAAATGGTGATCTGCTGCTCCTTGCCGGTGCCCTTGTCCTTAGCGGAGACCTTGACGATACCGTTGGCGTCGATGTCGAAGGTGACCTCGATCTGCGGCACGCCGCGGCGGGCAGCCGGGATACCGGTCAGCTGGAACTTACCGAGCGACTTGTTGTCGCGGGCAAGCTCGCGCTCGCCCTGGAGCACGTTAATCTCGACGCTGGTCTGGTTGTCGGCAGCGGTGGAGTAGACCTCGGTCTTGGAGGTCGGGATCGTGGTGTTGCGGTCGATCATCTTGGTCATGATGCCGCCCATGGTCTCGACGCCCAGCGACAGCGGGGTAACGTCGAGCAGCAGGATGCCCTCGACGTCGCCGGTGAGCACGCCGCCCTGGACGGCAGCGCCGTCGGCAACGACCTCGTCGGGGTTCACGGACATGTTGGGCTGCTTGCCGGTCATGGTCTTGACGAGCTCCTGGACGGCGGGCATACGGGTGGAGCCGCCGACGAGGATGACCTCGGTCAGATCGGAGAGCTTAAGCTTGGCGTCGCGCAGGGCATTGGTGACAGGCTGCTTGCAGCGCTCGAGCAGGTCGCGGGTGATCTTCTCGAACTCGGCGCGGGTCAGCGTGTAGTTGAGGTGCAGCGGGCCGGACTGGTTCATGGTAATGAACGGCAGGTTGATGGTGGTCTGCTGGGCGGCAGAGAGCTCCTTCTTGGCGTTCTCGGCGGCCTCCTTCAGACGCTGCAGGGCCATGGGGTCCTGACGCAGATCGACACCGTTCTCCTGCTGGAACTTATCGGCCATCCAATCGATGACGCGCTGATCCCAGTCGTCGCCGCCCAGGTGGTTGTCGCCCGAGGTGGACAGAACCTCAAACACGCCGTCGGCGAGGTCGAGGATGGAGACGTCGAAGGTGCCGCCGCCCAGGTCGAAGACCAGGATGCGCTGGTCGGTGCCCTGCTTGTCCAGGCCATAGGCCAGAGCAGCAGCGGTCGGCTCGTTGACAATACGCTTAACGTTGAGGCCAGCGATCTTACCGGCGTCCTTGGTGGCCTGACGCTGGGCGTCGTTGAAGTAGGCCGGGACGGTGATGACGGCGTCGGTGACGGTCTCGCCCAGATACTTCTCGGCGTCGGCCTTCATCTTTGCGAGCGTCATGGCGCTCACCTGCTCGGCGGTGTAATCCTTGCCTTCGATGTCGACGACGGCACGGCCACCCTGGCCCTCCTTGACCTCATACGGCACGGTCTTGATCTCGGAGGTGCACTCGGAGTACTTGCGGCCCATGAAGCGCTTGATGGAGAACACGGTGTTCTTGGGGTTGGTGACAGCCTGGTTCTTAGCGGCCTTACCAACGACGCGGTCGCCGTCGGCACGGAAGCCCACAACGGACGGGGTGGTGCGGTCGCCCTCGGCGTTCACGATAATGGTCGGAGAACCGCCCTCGAGAACGGCCATAGCGGAGTTAGTAGTACCAAGGTCGATACCAAGAATCTTGCCCATTAGAAATTCCCTCTCTCTTGTGCGTTTGCACCGACTCGGCGGTCTGCCGAGCGGTGTTTCGGCTTGTCTTTCAGGATGTAGTGTATCCCCTTATGGGCCGGAATATACAAAATCTAAGTCAATTCATATAAGATTTCTTATTGCTGAGAGTTTAGGTTCTTAAATGCGCAGGTAGATGCGCTGAATGAGTTCTCGGCAAATCTATTGAGATCTATGTAGAGATGGCTGAGGTTTGCGTCCGGGGGTGCCTGGGGGCCGTCTTGCGGAAAGCTCATCCCGGTTTGAGCGTGGATTCCGGGTCGCAGTTTCCGTCTGAAGGCTCAACCGGAAACCGTATCCCGTTTTGAGAGCTGATACCGGCTCGCATTTTCCGCTAGCGGGCCTAACCGGAAACTGCAACCCGTTTTTCGACAAAATAATGGGATGCGGTTTCCGCAAGCACGCTCAATCGCCCTATATTTCAAGTCACCTTTAGCTAACATTTACGCAGCTCAACGGCCCCACCTGCGCGTTTTTTAGTAAACCTTGGCATACTCGGCGAACGGTATGAAGATGCCGGCCAGAGGGTATTGCAAACGGTCGCTCCCGTGGTATGTTTTTGCCCGAATCAAACCGGCGCGCATCGCCTGTAGCGTCGGTCAACAGAGAGGAAACTACCATGGCTCATCCCGTAATTGATGCCGACGAGTGCATCGCTTGTGGCGTTTGCGTCGACTCCTGCCCCGCTGGCGTTCTGGAGCTCCAGGACGTCGCTACCGTCGCTGACGAGGACTCCTGCGTCGCCTGTGGCGCTTGCCAGGACGCTTGCCCCGCTGGCGCGATCACCGAGATCGTCGAGGAGTAACAACTCCCCCACTGCACACTCAAAAGTACACCGTGCACAAAAAAAGGAGGCCTCCGCATCGCCGCGGAGGCCTCCTTTTGCATATGTGGGCAGCTAATTTGGAGCGGGACCCTTGGCAGTTGCGGTGGAATAGTTCCTGTTTTATGTCTTGGATGCCGATTTTAGGAACTATTTCACCGCAACTTATAGATGCGGCGTCGACTAGGACAAATCGTCTTCGTAGGGCATCAGGTCTGCCAAGTAGCCTTTCTCCTTGAGCATAGCCTCGATCTCGTCGAGGGTTTGCTCGTCCTCTGCCGCAATGCGATGGAAGTGATAGCCGCTCGTCACCGTTAGTAGTGGAAAGCTCTTGCCGCTGGCGATGTCGTGCAGATAGCGCTCGATATCGCGCCGGTTGCGGATGTCCAGGTCGGCCGTAATCTTGCCGTACACGCGATGGTTGACGATCACGTTGAGCACGGCGCCGCCGGCGTCGACGATACTCGTGAGCTCATCGCCTGCCTGCTCCACGCTGTGGCGAACCTTGACCAAGCGCGTAGGCACGGCGGGGCTGCTGGGGGCCTCCTGCAGCACGTAGCCGCGGTTGGTCGCCACGATATCGTGCCCATCGGCGCGCAGCAGGGCGATGTCCTGCACCACGATCTGGCGGCTCACACCCACCTCGCGGGCAAGCGCGCTGCCCGATACGGGCCCCTTGGCCCCCTCGAGCACGGCCATGATGGCACGGCGACGCTCGCGGGCGTTCATTATTTACCGTCCAGCAGACGCAGGTGCTTAAGCGAGAGGTCGAGGATCGGCGCGGAGTGCGTCAGGGCGCCCGAGCTAATAAAGTCAACGCCCAGGTCGGCAAGCGCGCGGATATTGCTGGCATCCACGTTGCCCGAGCACTCGGTCTTGGCGCGGCCGGCGATAAGTTCAATAGCGGCGGCCATGTCGTCATGGGTCATGTTGTCGAACATGATGATGTCGGCGCCGGCCTCCACGGCCTCGCGCACCATGTCCAGGTTCTCGCACTCGATCTCGACCGTCGTGGTAAACGATGCATGGGCGCGCGCCATCTCGATCGCGCGCGTCACGCCACCGGCGGCATCGATGTGGTTGTCCTTGAGCATGACGGCCGTCGACAGGTTGTAACGGTGGTTGCTGCCGCCGCCAATCTCAACCGCCGCCTTCTCAAACACGCGCATGCCCGGTGTGGTCTTGCGCGTGTCGACGAGCACGGTCTTGGTTCCCTCGAGCGCCGCGGCCATGCTGTGCGTATAGGTAGCGATGCCGCTCATGCGCTGCAGGTAGTTGAGCGCCACGCGCTCGCCCGAAAGCAGCACACGCGCATCGCCGCGCACCTGACCCACGTGGTCGCCGGCATGCACCTCGTCACCGTCGGCAACATCAAACAGCACCGAGCTCTGCGAATCCAGCAGCTCAAAGGTGCGAGCGAACACATCCAGGCCGGCAATGATGCCATCGGCTTTGGCGATAAGCTCCACCGTGGCGGGACGCGCCGTGGGGCACACGCTCGCCGTGCTCACGTCCTCAAACGTAATGTCCTCGCGCAGAGCTTGCAGAATCAGATCATCGACGACGAGCTTCATGGTAATGGGATTCATGGTCTACTCCTCCACGGCCTGCGTGCCGGCGGCACGGGCCAAATCATCGATTGCCAGAGGGTCGGCGCCCAGGGCGCGATGACGGCCATCGAGCGCGGGATCGCCCGCCTGCTCCACGGCCAGCGACTCGCCGGTACGCATATACCACGCGGCGCGACGACCCCAGACCAGCGCCTCGAGCAGGCTGTTTGAAGCAAGGCGGTTCTTGCCGTGAACGCCGTTGCAGGCCGTCTCGCCCGCGGCGTAGAGCTCGGGCATCGAGGTGCGGCCGTCCTTGTCGACCCACACGCCGCCCATAAAGTAGTGCTGCGTCGGCGTAACGGGAATGGGCTCATCCAGGATGTCGCGACCGTCCTCCAGGCAGCGCGCGCGGATGTTGGCGAAGTGCCCGGTCACCACGTCGCGCTCGACGGGGGCAAAGCTCAGCCACTCGTGCTCGGTGTCATCCTGCTTCATCTGCTCGCGGATGGCGGCGGCGACAACGTCGCGCGGCTGCAACTCGTCGGTAAAACGCTCGCCGGCGGCGTTGAGCAAAATCGCGCCCTCGCCGCGGCAGCTCTCGCTGATCAGGAACGTGCGACCCGGCTGCGGCGAGAACAGACCCGTGGGATGGATCTGCACGTAGTCCAGGTGCTCCATCTTAATGCCATGCTCCTGAGCGATGTAGCAGGCGTCGCCCGTGAGCTGCGGGTAGTTAGTCGAGTGGTCGTAGACGCCGCCAATGCCGCCCGTCGCCCACAGCGTGTGGCGGGCATGGATCTTAAACGGCTTACCGGCATGCACGCCCTCAGCGGCATTTGCCAGCTCGTCGGCGGGGCGAACCGAGTTGTCCTCGTCCACGGCTACGGCGACGACGCCGGTGCACACCGTGGCGTCATCGCGCTCGGCGGTCAGGATGTCGGTCATGGCCACGTGCTCCAAAATCTGCACGTTGTCCAGCTTGCGAACGGCCTGGAGCAGCTTGGTCGTGATCTCCTTGCCCGTAATGTCGGCATGGAAGGCAATGCGCGGACGGCTGTGCGCGCCCTCGCGGGTAAAATTGAGGCTGCCGTCGGCCTTGCGCTCAAAATCCACGCCCATCGCTAGCAGGTCGTTGATGACCGAGCGGCTCGAGCGAATCATGATGTCGACGCTCTCGCGGCGGTTCTCGTAGTGGCCGGCGTGCATGGTGTCCTCAAAGAAGGCATCGTAGTCCGAGCCTTCGGGCAGCACGCAGATGCCGCCCTGCGCGAGCATCGAATCGCACTCATCGACCGCGCCCTTGGAGAGCATGATCACGCGCGTGCTCGTCGGCAGATTGAGGGCCGCGTACAGACCCGCCACGCCGCAGCCGGCAATGACGACGTCGCACTCCATATCGGGGTATTGCTTGGTTTCCACAGGAATCCTCTCCCTTGAATGTGACATAAGGGACCGTCCCTCATGCAACATTGTTCTAGCGTGCTGCGTACTCGAGCATACGGTCGAGCGTGAGCTTGGCCTGGTCTGCTGCCTCGTCCGAGACGCCGATCTGCACCTCGCCCTCGCCCGTCTCCAGGCAGCGCACGAGCTTTTCGAGCGTGATGAGGTCCATGTTGACGCAGGTGGGCTGCACCGCGGGGAAATAGAACTTCTTGCCGGTGCCCTGGCAGCGGCGCTCGAGCTCGTAGAGCACGCCGCGGACCGTCACGATAATGAACTCGCTCGCGTCGGACTCCTCGGCATACTTGATGATGCCGGCGGTGGAGCCGATGTAGTCGGCCTCGGCCAGAACGTCGGCCTTGCACTCAGGATGCGCCAGCACGAGCGCGTCGGGGTGGGCCTCCGTCGCGTCGACGATCTGCTCGACGGTGATGATGTGATGGCGTGGGCAGTAGCCGTTGTTGAGGATGACGTGCTTTTGCGGCACCTGCTCGGCTACGAAGCGTCCCAGGTTTTGGTCGGGAATGAACAGGATATGCTGCTGCGGCAGCTCGGACACGATCTTAACGGCGTTGGAACTGGTGACGCACACGTCGCTCCAGCTCTTGATCTCGACCGTGGAGTTGACGTAGCACACCACGGCCAGGTCGTCGCCGTACTCGGCGCGCGCCGCGTCAACCGTCTCGCGCTTGACCATGTGCGCCATGGGACAGTCTGCGCCCGGCTCGGGCAGCAGCACGGTCTTAGTGGGATTGAGCAGCTTGGCGCTCTCGCCCATAAACTCCACGCCGCACAACACGATGGTCTGCTGCGGCAGGCTCTTGGCGAGCTTTGCCAGGTAGAAGCTATCGCCGACGTAATCGGCAACGGCTTGGACCTCGGGCGCCACGTAATAGTGCGCCAGGATCACCGCGTCACGTTGGGTTTTTAGTTGCTGAATGGCCTCGACGAGCTCTGCGGGCACCAGTGCCGCACGCTCCGTTGCCGTCGTTGCCGATGCCAAGCCGGCCGCGATATCGCGTGCAAGCTCCGACGCATCCATGTTCGCGCTCTGTGCCATCAAGGCCCCTCTCTTTTGGCGAATCTTGGGGCTTTAGTATGACACCTAGGTTTACAGCTGACAAGACAGCTGTAAACCTAGGTGTAAAGTTGAAATAAAGATTCAATCATGTGGCAGGTCCATATTCGAACTGGCAAGCTGAGGATAGCTGAGCTCTCGATGGCGCAGGAGGCATCTTTCGCCACCGCAATACCGCTTGGCGCGAGTTGCACGCCGTGGGGCGCAAACGGTCCGCACCCCCGCAAGCGGCGCGTACCCGATGTGGCAAAATCGAACTACTTAAGGGGGCCGAATGCTCAAGATTATTGCCTGCGACGATGATGTCGCTTTTCTAGATAGACTGCACCGGATGATCGACCGTTGGTCGACCGAGACGGGCACGGCGGTCGATGTTGCGCTCGTCACACGCGGCGAGGACCTGCTGGCCCGCCATGCCGCATCGCGCGCCGACATCATTCTGCTCGACATGATCATGCCGCTCGTCAACGGCATGGACACCGCACGCGAACTGCGCCAGGCCGACACCGCCGTGCGCCTGGTGTTCCTCACCTCGTCGCCCGAGTTCGCGCTGGAATCCTACGAGGTCCGCGCCTTCGACTATCTGCTCAAGCCCGTGACTTACGAACGCCTGGCGCAGTTACTCGACGAGCTTTCGAGCATGCGCCCGGCGGCAACCGACGAGCTCGTGATCAAAACTTCCTTTGGCTACCACGCCCTGCGCCTGTCCGACATCGAATATGCCGAGGCGCGCAACAAGCACGTGGTCTTCCACCTGCGCGACGGACGCGATATCGAGGCACTCGAGTCGTTCCGCAGCGTCGAGGACCGCTTGGAGCAAAACGCAGTCTTCTTTAAATGCCACCGCAGCTACCAGGTCAACCTGCGCAATATCGATCACTTTGACCGCACGGACATCGTCATGCGCTCGGGCGCGTGCATCCCGCTTTCGCGCAGTTGCAAGCAGGGATTCCAAGACGCCTACTTTGCGGTGCGCTTTGAGGGTGGGAGACACTGATGGTCTCCTCGGTCGAAATGGTCCTTTGGGCAATCCACCACGCCACGACGCTGCTCTTTGGCGTCTTTGCCTCGGCGGCGCTGTGCGGTGTCGAGATCAACCGGCGTCATGCGCTTGAACTGGTGTTGGTCGGCATCGTGACCGGCGCTGCCTTTTCGATCGCCAATGTCGTTGGCGGCGAACTATTTGCCCGACAGGTTTATCCACTTGCCGTGCACCTGCCGCTTATCGTCTACCTGTGTGCGCGCTACCGCCTGAGCCCGCTGCTTGCCGCGCTCGGCATTACGAGTGCTTATCTGAGCTGCCAGTTCAGCAATTGGATGGGCATCGCCGCCTTTGCCGCAACCGATTCGCAGATCGCGTACTATCTGGCGCGCATCGCGACCACACTCGCCGTCTTTGCCGTCCTGTTGCATTGGGCCGGCGACATCGGTCCACGCTTGGCGATTAAAAGCACCACCGAGCTGGGCATCCTTTTAATCCTGCCGCTCGTCTATTACGTCTTTGACTATGCCACCAACGTCTACACCACGCTGTTCCACTCGGGCTCGGTGGTAACGGTTGAGTTTTTGGCATTTGCGCTCTGTGCCTTCTATCTTATGTTTCTTGCCGTTTACCTGCGCGAATACGAAGAAAAGGAAACCGCCGAGCGAGAGCGCTGGATGCTCGAAACCCGCGACAGCGCCGCCATCAAAGAGCTCGAGGCTTGGCGTCAATCTGGGCGCGAGCTGTCGATTCTTCGCCACGATATGCGCCACTTCCTACGCGGCCTGGCCGCTTTAATTGAGGAGGGCCACACCGACGAGGCGCTCAAACGCATCGATGAACTCTGCGAAGCCGGCGATCGCACCGCCGTACGCCGCTTCTGCGCCAACGAGACCGTAAACATCGCGCTTTCGTCATTTAACTCGGATATCAATAGAAACGGCATTACCGCCAACCTGCGCGCCGCCGTACCCGAAACCATCCACGTAGGTGACGCCGACCTGTTTAGCGTGCTCTCAAATGCCTTGGAAAACGCTATCACCGCCGCGAGCGCCGCGCCCCAGGGAAAGCGATTCGTCGACTTTGACCTGCGATTAGAGGACGGCCAGCTGCTGCTGTTAGTTTCCAACACGTTTGACCGCGCGCCGCGCATGGTCGACGGCATGCCCGTGACCCGGCATGCGGGCCACGGCTTTGGCACCAAGAGCATCAAACTTGCCGTGGAGCGCATGAACGGCAACTGTCAGTTCCGCATTAACGGCGATCGGTTTGAGCTGCGCGCTGTGATGTAGAAGTGCGGCGCCGATCTCGCGGCGTGTCTTGCCCGCCAGGCAATCGCTCACCGGCGCCAATCCGCTACAGCGGAGCGGCCGCCGGGGTCAGCTGCTTGATGTAGGCCCACATGCGCTGCTTGGCCGCTTTGTCGGTCAGCGCCGCCTCAAAGCCATCGAGCGCGAGCACGCGGCGGCCCTGCACATGGGCGACCAGGCCGGGCTTGAGCATGGCGGTGTCGAAGTCATCGATCGCCACGAGCATATCGGCGTAGGTCTCGCGCATGGCGTCAGCCGCGTTGTTGTCGAGCAGCAGCACCGCCTCGGGGTCCAAAGCCTCAAGCGCCTCACGGAACAGCTCGCACGGCAGAGTCTCGCCCACCGCGACCGTCCCATCACCCACGCCGGCGACGCTTGCCAGCACGCAAAAATCCTCGGGCGCGTAGCCGATGGCCCCAAGCGCCTTGCGCAACGCCGCGCCATCCGGGCCGGCGGCAAGCTCGCCACCCGAACGCTCGGCCTCGTCCAGATCGCCTTTGACCAGCACGATCGGCGAGCACGCGTTGCCCGCGATACGCACGCCACGACCCGCGAGCGATGCGAGCTCCTGCTCGGTCGCCTGGGCGATGGCTTCTTTTTTCTGGCTTTGTGACGTGGGCATGCGCTCTCCAATCGTTTGCGTGCCCACCATTATATAAAAGAGCCGCCCGCGAGTGGTTGCTTTGCGGGCGGCTGGGTATAAGCACGGTCGTACTGAGTTTTACGCGGCCGAGCCGCGTCGCATTATGGAGGTCACCATGGCTGACATTAATCAGATTACCCCCGAGAACTTCGATTCCATCGTTAACGACAGCCTGCCCGTGCTGGTCGATTTTTGGGCACCGTGGTGCGGGCCCTGTCGATCCCTCTCGCCCATCGTTGACGAGGTTGCCGATGAGCTGGCGGGCAAGCTTGCCGTTGCCAAATGCAACGTCGACGACAACCAGGACCTGGCCATGAAGTATGGCGTCATGAGCATCCCCACGCTGATTGTGTTTAAGAACGGCGAGGAGATTGACCGCTCGGTTGGCGCTCTGCCCAAGGCGAGGCTGCAGGCGCTGCTGGAGAAGCATCTGTAATACGCTTGTTACATGTTGCCGTCTGCCTGCCGTCCATGAGCGCTTTTACGCCGCTCGCCGGACTTCTGAATGCACCGAGTGCAACCACGGATAGTATGGTAGTCACAAACAGCCCCCAGTGAACGGGTGCGGGTCGCACAGACTCGTACCCGTTTTCTTATGCAGCTGCGCGCAGAGCGGGCGTAGTAAAATCTGAACCACTGAACTGCCCCATACAAAAGGAGATTTCCCATGCATGATGTTGGAATGAACATGAGCCAGCTTGCCATGAGCGTCAAGCAGGTCGACGACACCATCGAGCTCGCTCACGAGTGGAGCCATCAGCTGCTGCATGCGACCGAGAATTTTGACATGGAGCGCATCGGCGCCAAGCTCGAGGCAGCCATGGCCGCGCTGCACGAGGCCCACGACGCACTCGAGGGCTACGAAGAGGCCATCGAGGCCGACCACAACTCCGTCGGCTCCGTGAAGCTGGTGTAAAGTGGCCGAACACGAGCACGGCTGCGGGTACGAGCACGAGCGTCCGCACGGGGCGGGCGGTGACGCGGGCTGCCACTGTAGTGGCTCCGGCTCCGAGCTGGTCCGCTTTTCGGTTACCGCACCGGACGACTTGCTGCGCCGTTTTGACGAACAGATCGCGCGGCGCGGCGACGTGGCCAACCGATCCGAGGCCGTGCGCGACCTGATTCGCGCCTCGATCGCCAAAGAGCAGATGCGCACGCCCGATGAGCACGTTATCGGGTCGCTCACCATGATTTACGACCATCACACCGGCGACCTGACGCGCCGCCTGGACGAGGTGCAGCACGACTACACCGATGAAATCGTATCGACCATGCACGTGCATCTGGATCACCACAACTGCTTGGAGATCCTGGCGCTCAAAGGTCGCGGCGAGCGCGTCTACGAACTAGCCGACCGCCTGCTGGGCCTGCGCGGCGTTAAGCACGGCGAGCTCACCTGCGCCGCCACCAAGCAAAGCCTGGGGCTATAGCGGGATTTCCCGCAGCGCACCTGCCAAAAAGGGACAGGTTTGTTTTGGCAGGTTTAGAAGTTTTACCTACCAAAATAAACCTGTCCCTTTTTGGTCGGTTTTGATGAAGGGTGTCGCATGCGGCATGTGCATATTCATGTGACGGGCATTGTGCAGGGCGTTGGCATGCGGCCGTTTGTGTATCGCGAGGCCATTGCGCATGGCATTTGCGGATGGGTGCTCAATGCGGGCGACGGCGTGCATATCGAGGCGCACGCTCCGGCCGATGCGCTCGATGCTTTTGTTGCCGCGCTTTCTGAGCATGCGCCTGCGGCAGCCCGCGTAGAGTATGTCGAGGCTGTGGACTTGGCAGCCAACGGTTGGGATACCGCCAATGAACAGGGTTTTCGCATCGTAGCATCGCAGGACCAGACCGCGCACACGACGCTCGTCTCGCCCGATATCGCCACCTGTGACGATTGCCTGCGCGAGCTGTTCGACCCCGCCGATCGGCGCTATCACTACCCCTTTATCAACTGCACCAACTGCGGCCCACGCTTTACCATCATCCGATCGCTGCCTTATGACCGAGCGGCCACATCGATGGACCGTTTCCCCATGTGCCCCGCCTGCGCCGCAGAGTATGCCGATCCACTCGACCGTCGCTTTCACGCACAGCCCGATGCCTGCTTTGATTGCGGGCCGCATATTACGTGGCGCGAGGCTGTAAACGGCAATGCGTGCGGGAATTCGTCCGCGACACCGGCCGTCGGCACCACGCGCGAGGCCAGCGACGCTATCATCGAGCGCTGCGTTGAGCTGCTGGCCAGCGGTGGCATCGTCGCCATCAAGGGCCTGGGCGGATTCCATCTAGCCTGTGACGCTGCCAACGAGCAAGCGGTAGCCGAGTTGCGCCGTCGCAAACGCCGCAGCAACAAACCACTTGCCGTCATGGTGCGCAGTCTTGCCGATGCCGAGCGCCTGTGTCATATCGACGATGCTGAACGCGATCTGCTCGCTGGCAGTATCCGCCCCATCGTGCTGCTGCGCCGGCGTGCTGTTTGCGGGAACGACGGCGATTCTCCCGACGCCCTCGTACTCGCACCGTCCGTCGCGCACGACCTTCCCGAGCTTGGCGTTATGCTCCCCTACACCCCGCTTCAGCATCTTCTGCTTGCAGCTGCCGCGTCGCACGGTATGCACGCGCTCGTCATGACCAGTGGAAACCTGAGTGAAGAACCCATCGAGACCGACGACGACCTTGCCTGGGAGCGCCTCGTTGCCGCCGGCATCGCCGACGCGCTGCTCGGCAACGATCGCGCGATCCTCTCGCGCTACGACGACTCTGTGGTGCGCGTGGTTGACGGCGCCGTTATGCCCGTGCGCCGCGCTCGCGGATATGCACCCCAGCCGCTGCCGTTGCCGGCGCTCGACCGCGCTCCGTCCTGCGTGCTCGCCTGCGGGCCACAACAAAAGGCCACGATTGCGCTCACGCGTGAAGGGACGAACGGCGAGGCAACCTGTTTTGTGTCGCAGCATATCGGCGATGTTGAAAACGGCGGGACCTTCGATGCCTGGAACGCTGCGCGCACGCGCTTGGAAGATCTCTTTGACTTGGCGCCCACTGCCCTAGCCTGCGACTTGCATCCGAGTTATCTTTCGAGCCAATGGGCCCGCGAGCAGACACGGGAGTACAACCTGCCACTTATCGAAGTTCAGCACCATCATGCACATATCGCGAGCGTGATAGCCGAGGTCATCGCCGCGGGCCGGCTTACAACCGACGCGCGTGTCCTTGGCATCGCCTTTGACGGCACCGGCGCCGGCACCGATGGGACCATTTGGGGCGGCGAGTTTCTTGTTGCCAGCCTTGGCGGCTTTGAGCGCGTCGCGCATTTGCGCACCTGGGCGCTCCCCGGTGGGGCGGCCTCCGTGCGCGACGCCCGCCGCAACGCCTTTGCCCTGCTCAGCGAGCTCGGTCTGCTCGAGCACCCAGGTGCCGCTCGGCTTTTGGACAGCCTCGACGAGCAAGCGCGCAGCGTGACAGCCACCATGATCGAGCGTGGCATCAACAGCCCGCGCACCAGCAGCATGGGGCGTCTCTTTGATGCCGCCGCTGCGGTTTTGGGCATCTGCGGCCAGGCAACCTACGAGGGCGAACCCGCCATAGAACTCGAAGCCGCCGCCTGGCGCGCGCTCGACAACGAAATCGCCCATTTTCCCGACGACAACGCCGGCTATTTCGCATCTGGCCCATCGTGGCTGGACGGCCCCTATGTTCTGGACCAGAAAGCACTCTTTGAGGCACTTTTGGGAGGAATTGAAGCCGGAGCGCCCGCCGACAGGCTCGCACTCGACTTCCATGTCGCCGTCGCGCGCTCCTCGGCGCGCATCGCCAGCGATATCTGCGCGCACGAGGGCATCGGCACCGTCGCGCTCTCGGGTGGCGTGTTCATGAACCGACTTTTGCTCCAGCTCCTCACCCGCGAGCTCAAAAGCATGGGTCTCACTGTCTTGGTTCCCCACTCCGTACCCATCAACGACGGCTGCATCGCCTACGGTCAGGCGGCGGTCGCGCGCGCTCGTCTTGCGCAGATTGCGTCGCAGTAGCTCGCCCTCGCACGCCGCCGCGCCCAGTCGTCTCACAGGCGTAACGCGTTTGCCCGCGAACCCCGCGAGCGCTACCATCAACTGATGGATTATTGAGCGCCTATCCAACGCAAAGCGTCTAAAAGGGGAACATTATGTGCCTTGCCGTTCCCGGTAAAGTAGTCAAACGCGACGACGACCTCAAGGCCACCGTCGACATGATGGGCATCGAGCGCCCCGTGTCGCTACGACTCGTGCCGACGGCACAGGTTGGCGACTATATTCTCGTACACGCCGGCTTTGGCATCCAGATCGTCGACGAGCAGGAAGCGCAAGAAACGCTCGAGCTCGTTAATGCCATGACCGAACTGGCCGAAGAAGACCAACTGGCCAGCAACCCGGCCGAGGCATACTAGTGGCGGCCGGACAGCCGGCTCGCTCCGGTATCGACTTTTCGGCATTTCGCGATTCCAAGCTGGCCCGCGAGCTCATCGAGCGCATCCATGAACTCGTCGGCGACCGCACCATCAACCTTATGGAAGTCTGCGGCACGCATACCGTGAGCATCGGACGCTATGGCTTTCGCTCCATTATGCCGGCCGGGCTCAAGCTGCTGAGCGGCCCGGGCTGCCCCGTCTGCGTCACCGCCAACCGCGACATCGACCACGCAATCGCGCTCGCCAACATAGACGGCGCCATCATCACCACCTTTGGCGACATGATGCGCGTGCCTGGATCATCCACCTCGCTCGCTGCGCAAAAAGCGGCGGGGCGCGATATTCGCATCGTCTACTCCCCGCTCGACGCGCTCGACATTGCCGAGCAAAACCCCGGTCGTCCGGTCATTTTTATGGGCGTGGGCTTTGAGACTACGACGCCCACCATCGCCGCCGCCGTCTTGGAGGCCGAGGCGCGCGGGCTTTTGAACTTTTCGGTCTATTGCGCCCACAAGACCACGCCGCCGGCGTTGCGTGCCATCGCCAACGATCCCGAGACCGCCATCGACGGCTTTATCCTGCCGGGCCACGTCGCCACCATCACGGGCTTGGCGCCCTTTAGCTTTTTGGTCGACGAATTCAGTACCCCGGGCGTGGTCACGGGATTTGAGCCGGTCGATATCCTGCAGGGCATCTGCATGCTGGTCCAGATGGTTGTCGAGGGCAGGCCCGCGATCGACAACGCCTACCGCCGTGGCGTCAACGCAGACGGCAACCCCGTGGCGCGCCAGCTGGTCGAGCAGGTGTTTGAGCCATGCGACACCACGTGGCGCGGGCTGGGGCCGATTGCCAACTCGGGCCTTTCTATCCGCCCCGAGTTCTCGCGCTTTGATGCCCGCGCTCGCTTTGACGTGCCCGTCGAGGAGACGGTCGAGCCGCGCGGGTGCCGCTGCGGCGACGTGCTGCGCGGGGCCATTACACCGAGCAGCTGTCCGCTCTTTGGCCGTACCTGCACGCCCGAGCACCCCGTCGGCCCGTGCATGGTGAGCTCCGAGGGCAGCTGCGCGGCGTACTACCGCTACCGCGACTAGTCCGGACGCACCCGCACACCGGCACCACCCACGATTGGAGTTTTCGATATGTCCCGTACTGCCACCGATAGCACCGTCCTGTTGGGCCACGGCTCTGGCGGTCAGATGATGAAACGCATCATCGATGAGGTCTTTCTGGATGCATTTGGGTCGCCCGAGCTGCTCGAAGGCAACGACGCCGGCGTCGCCGCGCTGCCCGCGAGCGGGCGCATAGCCATGTCGACTGACAGCTTTGTAGTCTCGCCGCAGTTCTTCCCCGGTGGCAACATCGGCCGCCTCGCCGTGTGCGGAACCGTTAACGACGTCGCGACCTCGGGCGCCAACGTGCGCTACCTGTCGTGTGGCTTTATCCTCGAAGAGGGCTATCCCATGGATAAGCTCCACCAGATTGTGCAGACGATGGCCGAGACAGCACGTGAGGCGGGCGTGTCCATAATCACGGGCGACACCAAGGTGGTCGAGCGCGGCGGGGCCGACGGCGTCTACATCAATACCGCCGGCGTGGGCGAGGTTCCCACGGGCGTGGCGCTCAGCGGCGCCAACTGCCGCCCCGGCGACGTTATCCTGGTGTCAGGCACACTGGGCGACCACGGGATCGCCATCATGAGCCAACGCGAGGGCCTGGCGTTTTCGAGCACGATCGAAAGCGATGCCGCGCCGCTCAACCACCTGATTGCCGACGTTCTGGCCGCAGCGCCCGGCACGCGTTGCTTTCGCGACCCCACGCGCGGTGGCCTGGCGTCCACACTCAACGAGTTTGCCCAGGCCAGCGGTGTTGCCATGGAGGTCGACGAAGATGCCGTGCCCGTGCGTCCCGACGTGCAGGCCGCCTGCGAGATGCTCGGCTACGATGTGCTGCAGGTGGCAAACGAGGGCAAGATGGTTGCCGTCGTGCCGGCCGAACAAGCCGATGCGGCGCTGGGCGCCATGCACGCCGCCCGCTACGGCGAGAATGCCGCCGTCATCGGTCGCGTGCTGTCGCTTGCCGAGGGCGCCCGTCCCGCCGTGCGCGTGCGCACCGGCTGGGGTTCGACCCGCATCCTCGACATGCTCGTAGGAGAGCAGCTGCCGAGAATTTGCTAGGACGGAATCGCATGATTGGCGCGATGTCACCTGATATCCCTGGAGATGTTCAGATTCCAACCACGCCAGACGCGAACGCCCAGTATTATGAGGTGCGTTTTAAACCCAATGACGGGAGCTTTCATGGCAGCAGCTTTTTCCCATGTGATCTTTGACCTGGACGGCACCATCCTCAACACGCTCGAGGACCTGGCGGCCGCCGGCAACCATACCTGCGAGGCGCACGGCTGGCCCACGTTTGCCGTTGACGAGTACCGCTACAAGGTGGGAAACGGCATGCTCAAGCTGGTTGAGCGCTTTATGCCTGCCGAGTATGCGGGCGACGGCCGTATGTTTGAGCAAACGCTTGCCGAGTTTAGGGCTTACTACGGCGAGCACAAGGAGGACCACACCGCCCCCTATGCCGGCACAATCGAGATGCTCGACCGCCTGCGTGCCGCGGGCGTGCAGCTTGCCGTGCTCACCAACAAGGACCACATCTCGGCGGCTCCGCTTATCGAGAAGTATTTTGGTTCCGAGCGCTTTGCGCTGGTACAGGGCCGTGTCGATGCGTTTCCGCCCAAGCCCGAAGCACCCGTCACGCTACATGTGATGGAGGAGCTGGGCGCCAATCCGGCAACCACGCTCTATGTGGGCGATTCCAATGTCGATATCCTGACCGGCCACAACGCCGGCCTTAAGAGCGCAGGCGTCAGCTGGGGCTTCCGCGGCCGCGCAGAGCTGGAGGCCGCCGGCGCCGACTACGTGGTGGACAGCCAGGCAGAGCTCGCGGCGCTGATTCTGGGCGAGTAACGCTGGTGCTGTTCAACCCAGCCGCCGCAATACCGTTGCGCGGAAAGTAGTCGTTGGGGACGTTCTTAAACGACTAGTCAAACAAGAACGTCCCCAACGACTAGTCATTTAAGAACGTCCCCAATGACTGCCATGGCAACGCCGATGTTTTGGCAACGACAGCGAGCGGGCACCAGAGCGAACAACTTGTCATTCAAAGAGGACGGCATAGACCTTCTGGTCATGCCGTCCTCTTTGAATGACAAGTTGTCGCTCTGGTGCCCGCGCAGCGTCGAGCAGTTGCGGCGTTTGGTAAAACGCCGCAACGAACTAGCTCAGCATTGCATCCATCATCTCGGAGTTGACGGAGTCGTCGGCAGACCACTCGCCGTCGTCGTTGCAGGTGTACTTGAAGATAACCGTGGTCTTCCTGGGCTCGGTGGCCTTGGTCACATCGACCATAACCTGACCGGCCATCTTGTACAACTCGTCATCGGAAGGAACCGTGTCAAGCGCAGCGACCTTCTCCTGATACTGGGTGGAGAAGTCCTCGACGATCTTGTTCATGGACTTGCAGGTGATGGAGACCTCGGCGGTCGCGACACCCTTGTCCTCGTCGACCGTCACGTCGCCGATCTTGTAGTCAAAGCCTTCGAGATAGGTCTTGGCATACTCCTTGGGATCGATACCCAGCTGCTCGAACTCGTCGCCCGACGCCTCCTCCAGACCAGAGAGGAAGTCGTCGCCACCGTTCTTGACCTCGTCAAACTGCGTCGTAAGATCCTCGGTGATGAGTTCCTCAACCGAAGGGGCTCCGCAACCGGAAAGCACGACCACGCATGCAACCAAGACGGCCATGAGGGGCGCAAGGAGCAGCTTCTTTTTCATGTTGTTCCTCCCAATGAGCGGCACTGCGCTTCCCAGACGCGGCGCACGTTGTAATAAGTAAGCCCATACTATCCACTTATGAACGCCCTCGGCAACGCGAAGGCACGGTCGGTTCGTTTTAGCGTCCGAACGGTTTGCAAGCCCGCCCAACGTGCAATAAAACGCTTTCCCGCGGTGCAATAAAAAGGGTGGCCGGAAAACCCGACCACCCTTGCACATCCTTTGGATGCCGCAGTTTACTTGCGGACGACCTTAACGATGGCGTCACCGGCGGCGACAGCGGAGTCGACCTCGACGGCGAGTTCGACATCGGCAAACTCGGCGGTGTTGGACACGGCCACGACGACGCAGTCCTTGTAACCGGCAGCAGCAATCTTGGCGCGGTCGATCTTGAGAATGGGCTGGCCGGCCTTCACGACGTCGTCGGCCTTGACGAAGCCCTCGAAGCCGTCGCCGTTCATGTTGACGGTATCGACGCCAACGTGCACCAGAACCTCGATGCCGCTATCGGACTGCAGACCCACGGCGTGACCCATGGTGACGGTCACCTTACCGTCGCAGGGAGCGTAGACCAGATCGTCCTCGGGCCACACGGCACAGCCCTTGCCCAGAACCTCGCCACCAAAGACGGGGTCGGGCACGTCGGCCATCTTGATGACCTTGCCCTTGACGGGCGAGCACAGCACGTCGGCGCCAGCAGAAGCAGAGATGGAGGCCGGAGCAGCGGCAGCCGCGGGCTCAGCCTTCTTCTTGAACATGTCAAACAGACCCATACGTTTTCTCCTCTTGATTAAGCGCAACGTTGTGCGCATGCCTACGGTAATTATAGTGCCAAATGGTTCAAATGCTAAGGTGGGGACTCGAATCGCGAGCCCTTCCCGGTAGTGCTCGTGGGACGAGCATCTCCTTTGCATCGCGGGTCGATAAGCCGAGTATCGCCTGCGCACGGGACGGGCAGAAGCGGGCGCACCAAACCCGATACTTCTTTTCGCTCTCGAGTCCTGCCGCCGCCCCGTCCCTGGCACTTCCTGATACCGACCGAAACGTGCCAAAATAAACCCGTCCCTTTTTGGTAGGTTTGGCGAGTGTGGATTTTCGGACACTTAACTAACGAGCGTGGATAATCTCCCACTTTGAGGCCGTCACCGAGCCAAAAACGGGAGATTATCCGCTCTCATTTTGGATAACCCCTCCCCGTACCAAGCCGAGCTCCATGGTCAAGTAATAACGACTTCTCATCATTAGATTGTTTACATCAATTCTAATAACTATTTAATCCTTAAACTCGTTATTAGAATTGATATGATTAGCCTAATAACGAGTTTCCGGCACTAAAGATATGGAGGGCGCGATGCAAATCGAGGAGAACGGCCAGGGAACGCTCCGCAATAATCTATCGGGGAAATTGGCTTACTATTCGTTTTTTCCAACGCCCTTGCAATCATTGAGGCAGCTAAACCTCACCGAGGAAACCTATCGCACGCTTTCCGCATGCTCACGAAAGCTTGGAGAGCTTGAAGGCATGCTCTACTTTGTTCCCAACGCCGACATGTATCTGACAATGTACGTGCGCAAAGAAGCACTCCTTTCTTCGCAAATTGAGGGAACCCAGTGCACGTTTGACGACCTACTTAGTCCATCGCAAACACAACTCCATCATAAAGATGTCGCAGACGTCGTGAATTACGTCCGTGCTGTCGACCGCGGCGTAGAACTGCTCAAAAAGATGCCCTTGTGCACGAGACTTCTTAGACAAGTTCATGCGGTCCTGCTGGACGGAGTGCGCGGAACGGAGAAGAATCCAGGCGAGCTGCGCTCCTCACAAAACTGGATTGGCCCCTCAGGCTGCACCATTGCAACCGCATCGTTTGTCCCTCCAAACATTGAAGATTTGAGTAACACGCTCCAGGACCTCGAACGCTTTATCAATGAGCCTCAAGTCGAAATGGATCCGATTGTGCGGGCGGCGCTCGTCCATTACCAATTTGAAACTGCCCATCCATTCCTAGACGGAAACGGTCGCCTGGGCAGGCTTCTCATTACACTTATGCTCATCAATGATGGCGTTCTTCATTCTTGCTTGTTCTATCCATCGTTCCAGTTCAAGAAAAATCGAAGCGAGTACTACCGGCAACTCACATCCGTAAGGGAGAGAGGCACTTACGAGGAATGGATAGAGTTTTTCTGCAACAGTCTTCTCAAGAGTGCGAAGGACTCGGTAGGGTCTTTAAAAAACCTTGTTGACCTCCATAACCGTTCCACAGCAACCATTACCGAAAATCTCGGAAGGACTGCTGCAAACGGGCAAAGGCTGTTGGGCATTCTTGAAGAGCACCCTATCGTCGACACCGCATTCATCGCTGCCCAACTCGATATCGGCAGGAGTACCGCGAGCTCGCTCGTCAAATCATTTGAAGAATTGGGTATCCTCCGTCCACTCGACGAGTCAAGACAGAGATACCGACAGTACGGGTATGAAGAGTATCTTTCGATTCTCAGGGAAGACGCCGAGCCGATTAGATAGGCATCGCAGCCCAGGCAAATTAAAGCGAGCGTGGATAATCTCCCACTTTGAGCCCGCACACAGGCCAAAACTGGGAGATTATCCACGTTCATTCCTGGCTAGTCATTTAAGAACGTCCATTACAGTCGAAATTGTCAGCCCGGGACCGTCTCGGGCTACGATT
>CATVRV010000032.1:0-24388 GCA_958346515.1 uncultured Collinsella sp. | reverse complement strand
TGCGGAAACGCGGGGTCCGTTCGGGCTGTTGCGTTGAGATTGAAAATCAACCCTTCAGTTTGCAGCTTGCAACCTTCAGCTTGCAAAGCAGCCTCTCACTAAACGTCATTAAGGGCAGAGACTACACCTCCGATGCCTCGATGACCTGGATAAAGGACGCGATGGTCGAGTCGACCAAAAAGCTAGCCAAATAAAAGCCTTATGTCACTGGGTAAAAGAAGCCCCGACGATCGTTTCCGCGGAAGCACCCCTCTCGGTGCTTCCGCATCCCGTTAACGTCAAAGGCGCAGTCCTAGCCCCGAATCGAGCCCGCGCAGACAATCCGCGAGCCAATCGCCCGCCAGCCTACTCCAACCCGGGGCCACCATACTTCCCCGTTTCCGAATCGTAGCTCAGAACGGCGACCTCGCCGTTCTTCATGACGTTCCCGTCGATGTAGTAATGGCTGGCTCCGTCATGCCATATACCGCGGTAGCCCGTGATGCCCGAGACCGCCTCGGTGTTGATGTGCCCGGCGATAACATCTAGGTAGAACTTACGCCCCACGTAATCGGGCGGCATCATGGTGAACGACTCGTCAGACGTGCCAAGCTTCCAGTACTCCCCGGCACCCTCGTCAATGCCGGCGTGCACAAAGACCTGGCCGAAGGGACTTTCGTAAAAGTAGGGGAGCTTGCGAACCCACGCGATTATGTCCGCGTGCTCGGCCTTTATGCGCTCAACCGTAAAGGCGTAGGCCTCCTCGAACTCCCTGAGCCTCAAAAGGTGCTTAACGTGCTTGAATGCCTCGGCGTCTAAGAAGCTCTTGGCCGTTGCCAAATTACTGTCGGCAAGTATCCATGCCTGCGTGAAATTGCGATCGTTCGCCTCGTCGATGTATTCGAGCAGCATCTCCTCGTGGTTGCCACGCAGCGCCACGACGCGGTCGCCATAACGCTTTTGTAGGTCCATGACGAGCTCAAAGACGCCGAGCGAATCGGGACCTCGGTCGCAGTAGTCGCCAAGCAAAACCAGCTTGGAATCCTCGGCATCGAGGTCGACGGTGGAAAGCGATGCCTTAAAAGCATCAAGGCACCCGTGAATGTCACTCATAGCGTAGATATGCACTTATGACCTCCTGTTTGTATCAAGACCCCGCTCGTTTGCACCATGCGGCACGGCGGCCCCTCTGGTTTCGCAGGCGCCAGGCAACTTTGCCCTGTCACGCCCATCAACATCGTTAAAAGTATATCTCGCCGTGCGGACACAAATTTACCCCTGGGCTCTAGCCGCTCAGCCTGCGCTTGCCTCAAAGCCCGCCTCCGCACCACCAAAAAACTCATCCAACATTAATCTTGGCTCAAGAATCGCTTAATCTATAACCTGCACTATGGAGTTCGACCAAGGGCGGGGCGGCGCCACGCAGGCCGCCGAACGCAACGCTCGCGCCCGGGCAGATCGCCCGGCGTCGCGCCCATCGAACGAAAGGACAGGTCATGGACGACCTCGAAAAAGTTGAAACCATCCGCACCAAGTGCAACGTGAGCTACACCGATGCCAAGGCCGCGCTCGACGCCGCCGACGGCAACGTCCTGGATGCCATCATTTGGCTCGAGTCGCAGGGCAAGACGCAGACCACGTCGGCGCACGCCACCACCGAGTCCGAGCCGGTCGATGAACCCTCGGCCGAGATGGTCGCCGCGCAGGCCGCCTACGAGAAGTCGAGCGAAAAGACCGACTTCTCCAAGAAGATGGACAGCGTGTGGGAGTACCTCAAAAAGCTCTTCCGCCTGAGCCTGGACACCAAGTTTATCGCCACGCGCCGCGATGCGATCATCCTCAACATTCCCATCCTGATCCCCATCGTCGCGCTGTTTGCCTGGGGCGCCACGATATGGCTGATGTTGATTGGCCTGTTCTTTGGCATGCGCTACCGCATCGACAGCGACGGCGACGTGCCCGGCAGCATCAACAACCTCATGAATCACGCCGCCGACGCCGCGGACGATATCAAGCAAAATCTGAACGACGACAAATAATCGCAGACGGGGGCACGCATGGCACGGATTCTGATCGTAGAGGACGAGGAGAAAATCGCCCGCTTTGTGACGCTCGAGCTGGAGCACGAGGGCTACCAGGTGGAGCACGCCGCCGACGGCCGCACCGCCGTTGACCTGGCGCTGGAGCGCGACTACGATCTGATTCTGCTCGACGTGCTGCTGCCGCAGCTCAACGGCATGGAGGTCCTGCGGCGTGTCCGCAAGCACAAGGATGTGCCAGTGATCATGGTCACCGCGCGCGATGCCGTGATGGACAAGGTGGCCGGGCTCGACGCCGGCGCCGACGATTACCTGACCAAGCCGTTTGCGATTGAGGAGCTGTTCGCACGGATCCGCGTGGCGCTGAAGCGCTCGGAGGCCGTGCGGGCGGCTTCGGGCGTTGGTGGCGCCGGTGCCAGGGCTGGCGTAGCGAGCGGCACGGCCGCCGGTATCGCCACAATGTCCCCGGCAACCGACACGGCCCAGACCGCTGCCACGCCCTCCCCCGCCACACTCACCGTGGGCTCCGTTGCGCTCGACCCCGATCGCCGCGAAGTCACGGTCGGCGGCTCGCCCATCGCGCTCACGGCCCGCGAGTTCGATGTCCTCGCCCTGCTTATGGCGCATGCCGGCACCGTGCTCACGCGCGAGCGCATCGCGCATGAGGCGCTGGGCTACGACTACGTGGGCGACACCAACAACGTCGATGTGCACATCGCACATTTGCGCGCCAAGATCGAGGACGCCGGCGGTGTCCGCATCATCCAGACCGTGCGCGGGGTGGGCTATGTCTGCCGTGCGTAACGCCGAGGCCAAGCGCGTCACCTCCATCGCCCGCGCCATCAACTGGGGCTATATGTGGCGCCGCCTGGTGAGCTACGTCTGGCTCGATCTGTTGCTGTTGGTTATTACGGTGGCGATCCTCGTCTATGGATACAACCAGACGCTGCCCAACGGCGCGTTTACCGCAGGATGGATCCCCAGCGCCACCGTTCGCGGCATGTCGCTGACGCCCGCGCGCGGCTGGGACCTGACAACGCTCACCTATACCGTCGAGCTTGCGCGTGCCACCAAGACTTTCCCCCTCGCGCAGGACCTCGTCACGCTATGGCCTCTCTACCTTGTCGTTGTGGGTTGGCAGGTCATCAGCGTGCTCAACATGCTCGGCGGCGCCCGACGCGTACGCCGCACCATGGCACCGCTCAACGACCTTGCCTTGCGCGTGGACGAGCTCGGCCGCATGCAGCTCTCCGGCGGCAAGATGGAAACACTGGAGCAAGCCATCGAGCGCGCAAGCGTCGACTCGCCGAGCGTCACTACCGGCGACGCCGACCTGGCAAGCATCGAGGTTGCACTCAACCGCCTACTGCGCCAGATGCAAGAGGCCAAACTGCAACAGATGCGCTTTGTCAACGATGCGAGCCACGAGCTGCGCACGCCCATCGCGGTGATTCAGGGCTACGTAAACATGCTCGATCGCTGGGGCAAAGACGACCCGGACGTGCTGGCAGAATCCATCGCGTCCCTCAAGGCCGAAAGCGAGCACATGCAAGAGCTCGTGGAGCAGCTGCTGTTTTTGGCACGCGGCGATGCCGGGCGCACGGTCCTGCGGCGTGCCGATACCAACCTGGCCGCACTGGTCGGCGAGGTATGCGAGGAATCGCAGATGATCGATACCGCGCACACGTATCGGCTGGCGTACGACACCGCGCTTGTCAGCGATTCGCGCTGCGACGCGCCCGTCGACGTGGCACTCGTGAAGCAGGCGCTACGCGTGATCGTGCAAAACGCCGCCAAGTATTCGGACGCGGGAACGACCGTCACATTTGGCATAACGCCGGATGCGGGCGCGGACACGATCGACATAAGTGTTGAGGACGAGGGCATCGGCATGAACCAGGAATCCGCGGCTCACGCGTTTGAACGGTTCTACCGCGCCGACAACGCACGCGATGCCGGCGCGCAGGGCTCGGGTCTGGGGCTTGCCATTGCCAAGTGGATCGTCGATAGCCATGGCGGTGTCATTGGCGTGACCTCAGTCGAGGGCGTCGGCAGCCGCTTTACGATTCGCCTACCGCGGTAGGAAGCCCCTCGGCGTAAAAAAGGGATAAGGCCATGCGGCCCTATCCCTTTTTGCTAGCTATAGCAGCCTGTGCGCTACTCGCGGCACAAATGCACGGCGAAGCCGGCGAACTCGCGCTTAAAGTACACGAGCTTGGTGCCGCCGTCGGGCAGCAGCGCGCGCGACTCTTCGTTGACCTCGAGTCCGCGCTCGGCAAACCACTTCTCGGCCGCATCGATGTCGTTGACGGCAAAGCCAATGTGGCCCTTGGTGCCACGACCGTTCTGCTTCATGATCTCGACCAGCGAATCGTTAAAGTACGAAACCGGGGTCTCGATAACGGGCAGGCCCATCATCGTCGAGAACAGCTCCGCAATCTCCAAGGCGTCTGCCGGGTCGGCGGCGTTAATGCCCACATGGGCAACGCGCATACCAAAGAGCTCTACCGGATTGGCGTTCTGCTCACTCATGCAGTCAGCGCCTACTGAGCCATGACGTCGAGAACGGCCTTCTCGGCGGCGACGCGGTTCATGCCGGTCATGAAGGGCACGCCGCTCACGTACGGGCAGGTGAGGCCCTCGGGGGCAACGGTGGTGGCAATCAGCAGGTCGGCGCCCTCGTCGCAAACGTCCTTGGCCTCGGAGATGGCGCACTGCACGATCTCGTACTTGTCGGCGTAACCGTTGGCGTCGAGCAGGGTAGCGACCTTCTGGGCAACGAGCGTGGAAGTAGCAGCGCCAGCACCGCAAGCCAAAACGATCTTCTTCATAGGTAATATCTCCCTTCGTGGTTTACTTTAGGTAAGTGTACCGCAGCGAGCGATGGCACTCAGCCTCGATGAGCTTTTATGCCAGTTTGCTTGCGCGCTGCGTATAATACATCTAGTACGTGTTGTCATACCGCTCGCTTTATGAGCGACTAAGGACCCCAATATGCCCGATTCCCGCACCCTCTGGACCGCCGTCGTCATCATCTGTATCGCCGTGTCGGTGTTCTTTAGCGTCAAAAAACGCACCACGTTTAAGCGCCTGCAGCAGCTTATGGCTGCCAAGCAGTGGGACGAGTTCGATCGCTTGCTCGATGGCAAACTCACCAGCATGCTGTACCCGCGCTATAACCGCGACTACCTGCGCCTGAACTCCTATCTGCTGCGCGAGGACCACAAGCGCGCCGACGAGATGTTCGATTTGCTGCTGGGACTCAATCTGCCCAAGATGCAGCGCGTCGACCTGGTGATTAAGGCCTTTAACTACTACGTTGGCCAGGAGGACCGCAAAAAATCCAAGGAGCTCCTGCACGAGATCAAGGGCTTTGAGGGCGGTCAGGCCGAGGCAGTCGCACACGAATGCCAGCTGATGTACGACACGATGATCTTGAAGCGCCACAACGACATTCCCGAGCTGGAGCGCATGCTCAAGGAGGCCGGTGACGACAAGGTCAAGAGCTGCCGCTTGGAGTACCTGCTGGCCCTGCAGTACAAGAACAAGGGCGACGAAGCCAAGTTCCAGGAGTTCCTGGAGAAGTCGGGCCAACACTCGATGGCCGTCAACGCGTAACGGACGGCTTGTGCTAGACTTCTAGTTTTACGGGGGCGTGGCGGAATTGGCATACGCAGGAGACTTAAAATCTCTCGCCGCAAGGATTGTGGGTTCGAGTCCCACCGCCCCTACCACGTATTGTTTACGAGCCCGTGTCCCCCAGGGATGCGGGCTCGCTTCTTTTGGACGCCGGTGGGGCTCTAAGTTGCGGTGGAATAGTTCCTGTTTTGGCAGTTTACCAGCCTATTTAGGAACTATTTCACCGCAACTCAAAGGGAGACGGTTAAAGAGCGCTCAGACTCGGGGTCCAGCCGATGGTGGGGGTCGCACCGTCGAGAACCTCGTTGATGGTGGCGGCCATACCGGCGAGGAGGCTGTTCTCACTTACGGTGAGCGTCTTGTAGCCGCCGGCTCGCATGAGCTCGCGAATCACCACGGCGCCAGCCAGAATCACACCCGCGCGCTTGGGCTGCACGCCCGGCAGCGCAGCGATACCCTCCACACCCAGCGTAGACAGACGATCGATGGCGGCCGAGATCTGCTCCAGCGAAAGCTCGCGCAGGTGCACAAAGTTCGAGTCGTACGGCTCCAGTTCGTGGACCAGCGCCACGAGCGTGGTGACGGTACCGCCCACCGCAACGAGGCGCTCGGCACGCTCAAAGTCGCTGGACAGGCCCTCAAAATAGGAGGAGAACTGCTCGCCCGCCCACGCGGCGGCAACCGCAAGCTCGCCGTCCGCAGGCGGCAACGCGGAGAAGAAGCGCTCCGTCACACGACGACAGCCAATGTCCAGCGAACGCGTGCCCTCCAGCGCAAAGACCCCGCGCTCCGGAGCGTATACGCCCGTCGCAAGCTCCGTCGACCCGCCGCCCGAATCCGCTACGATGATGCGCTCGCCGGCAAAGTCATGCGCCACGCCAAAAAACGTCAGGCGCGCCTCGACCTCACCCGGAATCACCTGCGGTTCGAGCCCCAGCTCGCGCAAGCCGTCCAGCAGCAGGGCAGCATTGGACGCATCGCGCGCGGCACTCGTGCACGTGGTGCAGATGCACACAGCCCCAAAGGCACGCGCCTCGTCCACAAACATGCGGCATGCGGCAAGCACGCGCTCGACCGCCGCCTCGCAAAAGCGGCCCGTCGCATCGACGCCCTCGCCCAGATCGGTAATATCGGTATGCTTGGACGATTCCACAATCGCTCCGCCCTCGACCTGGGCCAACACCAGTCGCGACGACACCGTTCCCAGGTCGATCGCGGCCACCTTATAGCGTTTGCAATTTGTCATTGCGAGCTCCCCTCCGGGCGCTATTTGCCGTTGGACACGACCGTCTGACCCTCGACGCCGTTAAACCCAAACAGCATGTCGAGCGCTTGGATGTACCACGGCGCGTCCTTACCGACTTCTTCGATTTCCTTGGCCACTTCGCTGGCCTTCTTGGCGTTTGAGGACTTTTTGCTCGACGAGGCATCCGAATCGTCGTCCAGGCCCTGCACTTCAATCCTCTTCTCGCCGGGCATCACCAAGCCCAGGTCCTCGGATGCCGCGTCCTTGATACCCTCCTCCGAGAGCAGCTTGTCGACGCTTTTTTGCAGGTCGTCGTTATATTGCTCGCGAATCTCGACCTGCTTGGCCAAGATGTCGCTCGAGCGTTTTGCCACATACAGGTCGCGCACGGGGAAATACAGGCTCACAAGCGCCAGGGCGACGACAATGCCAACAAACAGCCCCCGCTGGGGACCGTGGGTAAAGTCGTAGATTGCCTTGACCACCGCGTTATCGTTGGCGTAGTGCATGAAGTCCGAGCCCGAAAGACGGTTCGAGGGCCTACTCGGCTTTTCATGCGTTTGAGCCGAGGAACGCTGAGCATGCTCCGAGTGCGCCGGGCGCACCGAACGTAGCGGGCGGTCCGTCGACGTATTCATTTGAGCACGGGAGTGTGAGGCACTTGTCGGTCGCTGCGTGGAGCAGTCGGCACCGGCGTAATCGGACCCGCCGAGCTGCACCGTGCGCGCACGGCGAGGCGACGGCTCACGCGAACCGGCGGAATAGTACCTGTTGTCGTAAATCTGATCCATGTGCGCCTTGTGCGGTTGAGGTTTGTTTGCGCTAAGTCTTTTAGTTATAGCACGAGCGCGCGCAACGCCTTCGGCGGCCCTTGCTCGACATAAAAAAGGCGCTGAGCCATATGGCCCAGCGCCCAATGGTGCTCAACAGCGCCCGGCGGGAGCGAGGCGAATCCGAGTCAGCCCCGCCCCGCGCACGCCGTTTGCCTAGCGAATGTTGTAGAACGCGGCCTTGCCGGCGTAGCGCGCGCTGCCCTCGAGCTCGTCCTCGATACGGATGAGCTGGTTGTACTTGGCGATACGGTCGCTGCGGCACGGGGCGCCCGACTTAATCTGACCGGCGTTGACGCCCACGACCAAGTCGGCGATCGTGGAGTCCTCGGTCTCGCCGGAGCGGTGGCTCACGATGCAAGCGTAACCGGCCTCCTTGGCAGTCTCGATGGCCTCGAGCGACTCGGTGAGCGTGCCGATCTGGTTGACCTTGACCAGGATCGCGTTGGCGGCACCCAGCTCGATGCCCTTCTTGAGGCGCTCGGTGTTGGTGACGAACAGGTCGTCGCCCACCAGCTGCACCTTGTTGCCAATGCGACGGGTAAGCTCGACCCAGCCGTCCCAGTCCTCCTCGGCCATGCCGTCCTCGATGGAGATGATGGGATAGGTGTCGACGAGCTTCTCCCAGTAATCGACCATCTGGGCACTCGTGTACTCAACACCCTCGCCCTTGAGCTCGTACATGCCGGTCTCGGCGTTGTAGAACTCGGTCGAGGCCGGGTCCATGGCGTACATGAAGTCGACGCCGGGCTTAAAGCCGGCTTTCTCCACGGCCTTGGTGATGTACTCGAACGGCTCGGCATTGGTCTTGAGGTTGGGCGCAAAGCCGCCCTCGTCGCCCACGCCGCCGCCCAGGCCGGCCTCGTGCAGCACGCCCTTGAGGGTGTGGTAGACTTCGGCGCACCAACGCAGGCCCTCGGCAAAGCTCGGGGCGCCCACCGGCATGATCATAAACTCCTGGAAGTCAACGTTATTGTCGGCATGCACGCCGCCGTTGAGGATGTTCATCATGGGCGTGGGCAGCAGATGGGCGTTGACGCCGCCCAGGTACTGGTACAGCGACAGGCCCGCCGACTCGGCTGCGGCGCGGGCAACGGCCAGCGACACGCCCAGGATGGCGTTGGCGCCGAGCTTGGTCTTGTTGGGCGTACCGTCCGCGGCAATCAGCGCGGCATCGACGGCGCGCTGGTCGAAGGCGTCGAGGCCCACGACGGCGTTAGCGCACTCGTTGTTAACGTGCTCGACGGCCTGCGAAACGCCCTTGCCCAGGTAGCGGCCCTTGTCGCCATCGCGCAGCTCGCAGGCCTCAAAGGCGCCGGTCGAAGCACCCGAAGGCACCATTGCGCGGCCAAAGCTGCCGTCCTCGAGCACGACCTCGACCTCGACGGTGGGATTGCCGCGGCTGTCGAGCACCTCACGACCGTAGACGTCCAAAATATCGCTCATGTTGTCTCCCTCTCACTTGGAAACGTAGTGGATGCAAGCGACCGGCTGACCGTGCACCATCGGTGCGTCTCTGTAAGTTAGCCATGTCGCACTTTTTGCATTATGCCCTAAGTTAGCCGAGGGATACACTTGATTTTCGAAAAATATAGCGGGAACGATGAGGCATGTCAGCCCGTCGTTCCCGCAGTCTTACTCCTCCGCCTTTGCGGCATCCCACAGGTCGTTGAGGCCGTGGGTCGAAAGCTCGGCAAGATCCACGTGAGCATCGGCCACCATCTGCTCCATCGCGGCCCAGCGACGGCGGAACTTTGCCGTGCTGGCACGAAGGGCGCTCTCGGCGTCAATGCCCTCCTTGCGCGCGACGTTGACCAAGGCAAAGAGCAGGTCGCCAAACTCCATTTCGCGCTCGGGCGAGCCAGGGGCCTCGGCCTCAAACTCGGCACGCTCCTCGGCAACCTCGTCCCACACGTCCTGGACCGTCTCCCACTCAAAGCCCACGGCAGCCGCCTTGCGCGACACCTTCTGAGCCTGCATCAGCGCCGGCAGATGCGTGGGCACGCCGTCGAGCAGGCCCTCGGGCGCAGCCTCGCCTGCCGCCACGGCCTTGTCCTTGGCAGCCCTCTCGGCAAGCTTGACCTCGTCCCAAATCTTGAGTACCTCGTCGGAGCTGTCGGCATCCACATCGCCAAACACGTGCGGATGACGGCGAATGAGCTTGGCGTCGATATCGCGCGCCACGTCGGCCAGCGTAAACTCGCCGGCGTCGGCAGCAATCTGCGCATGCAGCACGACCTGCATGAGCACGTCGCCCAGCTCCTCGCGTAGGTGAACCGCGTCGTCCGCCTCGATGCAGTCGAGCGCTTCGTAGGCCTCCTCGATCATGTTCTTGCCAATGCTGCGGTGCGTCTGCTCACGGTCCCACGGGCAGCCATCGGGCTGACGCAGACGCCAGACGGTCTGCACCAGATGCTGCAGCTCGGCCGACGCGTCGACCAGCGTGGACAGATCGCGCGAGCCCTCGGCATTTTGCTGAGCCATGTGCTGCGCCATGGTTACTCCTCCTCCATGACCACGTGGCGGAACGCGCCGCCCTCGTAGATGCCGTAGCTGTGCGAGCCGTCCTTGGGGATGCTCACGCTACCGGGGTTGAAGAGCCACAGGCCCGGGTGCGCGGCGCTTTCCTCGTTGACCTTGATGTGCGTATGGCCGTAGACGAGCGCGGAGCCCCCGGGCAACGCGGGCGCGTGGTCGACGCTGTTGTGCATGCCGGCGCCAAAGACATGGCCGTGCGTCAGGAACAGCTCGCGGCCGGTCTCGTCGAACAGCGTGGCGTAGTCGGCCATGACGGGGAAGTCGAGCACCATCTGGTCGACCTCGGCGTCGCAGTTGCCGCGCACCGCGATGATGCGGTCGGCCAGGGCGTTGAGCAGCGGAATCACGCGCTTGGGAGCGTAGTCGCGCGGCAGGTCGTTACGCGGGCCGTGGTAGAGCAGGTCGCCCAGCAGCACAATGCGATCGGGCTGCTCGGACTCGATGGCGGCGCAGAGGCGCTCGGCCCAGTATGCCGAGCCGTGGATGTCGGAGGCGATGAGGTATTTCATGGGGAGATCCTTTCGAATGGGGTTGATATGGCTAGGCGCAGGATGTCGCCACCAGCCGCGTTATTCAAATCGCAGTGCCGCGCTCTGGGCCGCCCGCATCACGCGCTGGAGCGGCACATTATGCTCGCGAGCGAGACGGGCGCAGTCCTCGTACTCGGGCGCTGCACGCTCGCTGCCGTCGGGCAGGGTGGCCACTTTAACGGACACCTCGCCCCATGGCGTCGTTACGCGCTCAAAGCGGCGTGGCAGGCAAACGCGCTCCATGACCTGGCGACGAATGCCGTTGGTCGTGGTTTCCAAAAAGATAATCGTCTGCAGGCGCTCGATATCCTCGTAGGTGCAGATTACCTGCAGCTGCCAGCCGGGGCGGCCTTTCTTGCAATAGAGGGGCAGCCAGTGCACCTCGCGGGCGCCTGCCCCGCGCAGACGGTCGGCGGCGTAGGCGAGCACCTCGGGCGACGCGTCGTCGATGTCGCATTCCAGCTTGACGATGGTCTCGGGCGCATCGGTCTCGCGGGACAGCGGGGATGTGCTATCGCATTGCATACGGTCCGGATCCTTTCCGCGCGGGCTCGTTTTGTTCATCCAAACGCTAGCACATTGGACGTGGCACAGACGTGACTTTCGTCCGTCGCCGCCCTCGCTCCTATCCAAACATGTACATCAGCCTCCAAACATGTCATTTTCTGCAGCTTTTGGAGGCTGATGTGCATGTTTTGAGAGCGCAAGCGAGGCCGCACCGCGCACCCTTTCCAGTCGATTTCGGCCCCCCGGTGCGCTCGTCGCATCGGGGGCCGCGCCATTACAATGGAGCGGTTTCGCCAAATGCAAAGGAGTCGCCATGTCTGCTTGCCCGCTGGTCGATTGCCACACCCACACCTCGTTTTCGGACGGACATGCCTCGTTTGAGGAAAACGTCCGCGCTGCCGCGGCCGCCGGCTGCCGCGTCATGGTCTCGACCGACCACCTCACCTTACCCGCCAGCATGGATGCCAACTGCGAGGTGCAGGTTGTCGAGGGCGACCTGCCGGCACATCGTCTGGCTTTTGAGGATGCCCGCAAGCTTGCCGCGCAAATCGCGCCGGAGCTCGAGCTTATCTACGGTTTCGAATGCGATTGGTACGAGGGCTGCGAGCCTTTGGTTGAGCGCTGGTCCCAGGGCGCCGTCGTGCGCCTGGGCAGTGTGCACTGGATTGGCAACCCAGGCGATATCATGGCCGGTGCCGCGGGTACGGCGGGAACGGAGGACGTCGCTCGTCCCGATACGCCCGATTCGCGCTGCGGCTGGATCGACGATGACACCAACCTGCACGTTTGGGAAAACCTGGGGGTACGCGGCGTGTGGGAGCGCTATGTCGATGACTGGTGCCGCGCCTGCGAGAGCCCGCTCAACTTTGATGTGATGGCTCACCCCGACCTGGTCATGCGCTTTTCGAAGGACGGCTTTGCGCCCGATTTTGACCCCGCACCGTTTTGGCAGCAGATGGCAGAGTGCGCGCACGATACGGGCCGCCGCGTTGAGGTCTCGACGGCCGCACCGCGCAAGGGCTTGGGCGACTACTACCCCGCAACCGGTCTTTTGCGCTGCTTTGCCCATGCCGAAGTGCCGATCACCTTTGGCTCGGACGCGCACCGCGCCTGCGATATCTGCTGGAACATCCGCGAGGCCCAGGCGCACGCCTACGACTGCGGTTATCGAACCTTCGACATCCCCCACGCCACCGGCGAATGGGAATCCACGCCCCTCGCCTAGCCATCCCTTCATAAGTTGCGGTGAAATAGGGATTGTTTTGCTTGATGAAGCGCTTAAACAGTCCCTATTTCACCGCAACTTCCATGACCCCGTCACACCAACAAAGACTGTCCCAAACGACTAGTGGCGGCGGGCGTTGAGTTCGCCGGCAAGCTCGTCGAGGGTGATACCGTAGCGCTCGAGCGTCACGAGCAGGTGGTAGACCAGGTCGCCGGCCTCGTAGCGGATGTGATCGTGATCGTTATCCTTGCAGGCCATGATCACCTCGCTTGCCTCCTCGGCAAGCTTCTTGAGCAGCTCATCCTCGACGTCGGTCAGCAGACGCGCGGTATAGCTCTCCTGCGGCGATGCATCACGACGACCGTGAATCACCTCGGCCAGACCCGTCAGCGTCTCGCCGATATTTCCATCCTGAACATTTGCGGTGCGCACACCCATAGTTCAATCCTTTCTGGTGGCCAAGCGCCTAGTCGAGCGCCCGCCCTACGCGAGTTTCTTAAAGAAGCAGGTACGGTTGCCGGTATGGCAGGCCGGACCCGGCGAGTCGACCTTGACCAGCAGCGTATCGCTATCGCAGTCGGCCCAGAGCTCCTTGACCTCCTGCATATTGCCGCTCGTCGCGCCCTTGTTCCAGAGCTCCTGGCGGCTGCGGCTCCAAAACCACGTGGTGCCGGTCTTGAGCGTCAACCCCACCGACTCCTCGTTCATCCAGGCAACCATAAGCACCTCACCGGTGTCATATTGCTGAACAACACAAGGAATCAGCCCGCGGGCGTCGTACGTAAGCTTTGAAGGATCGGTTATCTCTTCCATTTCTCTCCCCAATTTAAACCCCACAGGTCGGCGAGGGTTGTCCAGGTGCCCGAGATTCCGAGCGACAAGCCCGACGACGCGTACTTAAGTACGCGAGGAGGGTTGGAGCCGGAAGGTCGGGTGCCTGGGCAAGCCGCAGCACTAGAAGTCCAACCTCACAGGAATGCCCTGCGACGCCATATACTCCTTCACCTGGCGAATGCTGAACGTCCCAAAGTGAAAGACGCTTGCCGCCAGTACGGCGTCGGCCTCGCCCTCAATCACACCCTCGGCAAAATGCTCGAGTGTGCCCACGCCGCCGCTCGCAATAACGGGAATAGGCACCGCGCGCGCCACGGCGCGGGTGAGCGCCAGGTCAAAGCCGGCCTTGGTGCCGTCGCGGTCCATGCTGGTCAACAAGATCTCGCCGGCGCCGCGGCGGGCCGCCTCCTCGGCCCACGCCACCGCATCGATACCCGTGGCGTTGCGGCCTCCTGCGGTAAAGACTTCCCACTTGTCGGCACCAGATGCGCCGGGCAAACCGACGCGCTTGGCATCGATCGCCACAACCACGGCCTGACTGCCAAACGCCGCAGCAGCCTGGCTAATCAGCGACGGGTCACGCACGGCCGCCGAGTTGAGCGACACCTTGTCGGCACCGGCGGCAACCATGGTCCGCATGCCCGCCAAGTCGCGAAAGCCGCCGCCCACGGTATAGGGAATAGCGAGCTCCTCGGCCGCGTGCGCCGCCATCTCGATGGTCGTCGCACGGTTGTCGCTCGTGGCGGTAATGTCCAAGAAGACGACCTCGTCCGCACCCTCGCGGTCGTAGGCGCGTGCCAGCTCCACCGGGTCGCCCGCATCGCGCAGGCTCACAAAGTTGACGCCCTTAACCACGCGGCCGTCCTTGACATCCAGACAGGGAATCACGCGTTTGGTAAGCATGGGCTACTCCTCCCCTCGGGCGGCGGCCAGCGCCTGTACCAGCGTAAAGTTGCCCTCGTAGAGCGCGCGACCGGTAATGGCACCTTCAATCGCGCCCTCACCCACTGCGGCCAGCGCACGGATGTCGTCGAGCGTCGAGATGCCACCCGATGCCACGACGGGAAAGCCCGCGACCTTGGCAACATGGCGATACGCCGCCACATCGATGCCCGTCTGCATGCCATCGCGCGCGATGTCGGTATACACCAGATGCTTAAAGCCCAGCTCGGAAAGCTGCGCCACGGCATTGTCGAGCGCCACACCCGCGCCGTCGCGCCAGCCGTTCACCTTGACCTGGCCGTCGCGTGCGGCAATGTCAGCCACCAACAGCTCGCCAAAGCCTTGGGCCGCCACCTCGGCAAAACCAGGCTCGGTCACGAGTACCGTGCCCAGTGCGATGCGGCGAGCACCGTAGCCGGCCAGCTCGTCGATACGTGCAAGCGAGCGAACGCCGCCGCCCACGTCCACAGACAGACCGTCGACGCCGCAGATGGCCTTGATCGCCGCCGAGTTGGCAGCGCACGCGTCCTCGTCCTCGCCAAAGGCAGCGGACAGGTCGACGACGTGCGCCCAGCTCGCGCCCTGCTCGGCAAAGGAGCGGGCAACGGCCACGGGGTCGTCGGAATATACCTTGCAGCGGCTCCGGTCGCCGCGCTCCAGGCGCACAACCTTGCCGCCGATCAAATCGATTGCGGGAAACAGGATCATCGGCCGGCCCCCTCGACGATGCTCACGAAGTTCTTAAGGATGCGCTGACCCAGCGCGGAGGATTTCTCGGGATGGAACTGGCAGCCCCACACGTTGCCATGGCGCACGATGCACGGGAAGCTCCGCGTATAGTGCGTGCGCGCCAGCACATCGGCGGCATCGGCGTCGTCGGCCACCGCATAACTGTGGGTGAAGTACATGTTGGCACCCTCGGCAAAACCAGCAAGCAGCGGATCGGCCGCGCCGGCGGGCGTCATGTGCACCTGGTCCCAGCCCACGTGCGGCACCTTCAGGCGGCTCGACTCCAAGCGCGTGCACGAACCGCGCATAATACCCAGGCCATCGATCCAGGGACCGTCAGCCCGCTCGAAGGCGTTGCCGTCCGCGGCAACACCCTCGTCCGCAGGCACGCCCTCGTTGCCGCGCTCAAAAAATAGCTGAAGGCCCAGGCAGATGCCGAGCAGCGGAGTTCCGGCGGCGACGGCATCGAGCACCGCGTCCGCCTCGCCGCTCTGGCGCATAAAGGCGATCGCGTCATAGAACGCGCCCACGCCCGGGATGACCAGGCCGTCGGCGCGGCGGATCTGCTCCGGGTCGTCCGACGTACAGGCGGCGGCACCGGCGCGCACAAGCCCGCGCGCAACGCTCGACAAGTTGCCCTTGTGGTAGTCGACCACCACGATCTTCGGTTCGTCCACGCGACCCTCCCTTTTCCCATTCAAAACCTGTCCCTTTTTGGCAGGTTACAGCGAGCCCTTGGTGCTGGGGATGCCCTGCACGCGGGGATCGAGCTCGCAGGCATGGCGCATCGTGCGGCCCACGGCCTTAAAGGCGGCCTCGATAATGTGATGCGAGTTGCCACCCGCCAGTTCGCGCACGTGCAGCGTGAGCTTGGCATCGCGTGCGAAGGCATAGAAGAACTCAACGGCCAGCTCGGTATCGAAGCTGCCCACGCGCTCGGTCGGCACGGGCAGCTCGCAGTAGGCCTGGCCGCGACCCGAAATGTCCACGGCGGCCATCACGAGCGTCTCGTCCATGGCGATCGCCGCGTCGGCAAAGCGCGTAATACCCGCCTTGTCGCCCAGCGCCTGGCAAAACGCCTCGCCCAACACAATGCCCGTGTCCTCGACGGTGTGATGCGCGTCGACCTCAACGTCGCCTACCGCATGTACCGTCAAATCGAACAGGCCATGGCGACCAAAGGCGTTGAGCATGTGGTCGAAAAACGGCACGCCGGTCGAGATATCGCACATACCGGTTCCATCCAGGTCGAGCTTTACGACAATGTCGGTCTCGCCCGTCTTGCGGGTCACCTCGGCATAGCGGTCCATCTACATCTCCTCCTTCACCAGCGCGGCAAACGCGGCCAGCACCTCGTTGTTTTCCTGCGGGGTGCCCACGGTAATGCGCAGGCAGTCCGCGAGCCCCGGCGCGTAGCTAAAGTCGCGCACCAAAATTGAATACTCGTCGCGCAGGCGCTCGCGCACGTGCGTGGCATGCGGCGTGCGCACGAGCACAAAGTTCGCCGCGCTCGGCCACGCCTCCACGGGCAGACCCTCGGCAGCCATTGCGTGCAGGGCACACAGTTCGCGCTCGCGCTCGGATGCAACCTGTGCCACCACGGGTGCGTACGCATCGCGGGCACGCACGCAGGCAAGCGCGGCGGCCTGACTCAGCACGTTAACCGAGTAGATCTGACGAATCGCCGCGAACACGTCGATGACATCGGGAGCCGCGATCACGTAGCCCAGACGCGTGCCGGCGGCGCCAAACGCCTTGGACAGCGTATGCAGAATCACCAGGTTTGGATGCTCGGCGATAAGGTCTTGCGCCGTGGTGACCGCGCCAAACGAATCGTCGGCAAACTCAACGTAGGCCTCGTCGACCATGACCATGCCGGGGCACGCATCGCACAGGGCCGCGACAAAGTCGAGCGGCGTCACATCGCCCGTGGGGTTATTGGGTGAGGTCACGATCGCCAGATTGCACTCGGGCGCCGCTGCGAGCACAGCCGCTTGGTCGAGCTCAAAGGTCGCCGGGTCGCGCCACACATCGCGCACCTCGGTCTGACAAAGCGACGCAAAGAACGCATACTCACTAAAGCACGGCGGGCAGTTGAGCAGGGTCCGTCCCGCGCCGCCAAACGCCAGCAGGTAGTTATAAAGCAGCTCGTCGCCACCGTTTCCCACGCAAATATTCTCACGCGCCACGCCATGCCAAGCGACAAGCTCGTCGCGCAGGTCACAGGACATGGGATCGGGATAGCGGTTGAGCGGTGTGGCAGCCAAGGCCGCGTCGATCGCCTCGCGCACGCCGGCCGGCACGGGATAGGTGTTCTCGTTGGCCGAAAGGTTGATGCGCGTGGGCGTAAAGTTGGGGTCATAGGGCTCGATGCCGGCCAAGTAGGGCTGGACGAGCTCCTTCATGCGGGGCGTCAGCTCGGCCATATTAGGCCTCCTCGCCGGTCGCGCCAGCGGCACCACCCGCAGCTGCCGCCAGGTCAACGCCCTCGGCAACCGTCGCCACGGCGTCGCCCGGCCAGGCAACCTTGGTCAGGTCGGCCGCGGCCAGCGACTCGGCGCTCACGGCATCCTCGCCCTGCTCCAACACGCGGCGGCGCAGTGCGGCTGAAAGCGCGTGCGCCCACAGGCCCTCGGCTTCGGCCAGGCGCTGCGTCGCGGGAGCGTCGGAGAGCAGGCCCTCGGGTGTATAGCAAATGACGCTCGAGCGCTTAACGAACTCTTCGACCGAAAGCGGATTGGAGAACATGGCCGTGCCGCCGGTCGGCAGCGTGTGGTTGGGGCCGGCAACATAATCGCCAAGCGGTTCGGAGCTCCAAGCGCCCACAAAGATGGCGCCGGCGTTGCGAATGCCGCCGAGCAAGCCCATCGCATCCTTGCAGTGCAGCTCCAAGTGCTCGGGCGCCACGGTGTTCACGGCCTCGACGGCGGCAGCCATATCGGCGGCCACCACGATGGTTCCTTCGTTATCGAGCGAGGTGCGCGTGATCTCGGCACGCGGGGACTGCGCCACCAGGATGTCGATGCCAGCCTCGACCTCGCGCGCAAACTGCTCGTCGCAAGTCACCAGATAGCAGGCTGCCAGCGGATCGTGCTCGGCCTGGGCCATCAGGTCTGCCGCGACCACCATGGGCTTGGCCGTGGCATCGGCCAGCACGCAGACCTCGGACGGGCCGGCGACCATGTCGATTCCCACGTCGCCCGAGACAATCTGCTTGGCAGCGGCAACAAAAGCGTTACCCGGACCGGTGATCTTGTCGACACGCGGAATGGTCTCGGTACCGTACGCCAGCGCGGCCACGGCCTGAGCGCCGCCCACCATATAGATCTCGTCCACGCCGCCGAGCTTTGCCGCGGCGAGCGTGTAGGGGCTGATCAGGCCGTCCTTTTGCGGCGGCGTCACCATAACCACGCGCTTGACGCCGGCAACCTTGGCGGGAATGGCGTTCATGAGCACGGTGGAGGGATATTGCGCGCGGCCGCCCGGTACATAGATGCCGGCCGCCGCGAGCGGGGTCACCTTAACGCCGAGCATCGTGCCGTCCGCACGCGTGGTAAACCAGCTCTGCTCGACCTCGCGCTGGTGGAACTCGCGAATCTGGCGCGCGGCCTTCTCGAGCGCGGCGACAAAGGCCGGATCAAGACCTTCGAGCGCGGCATCGATCTGCTCTTGCGGCAAGCGGAAGCTCTGCAGCTCAACGCCGTCAAAACGCTGGCAGTAATCGCGCACCGCGGCATCGCCGTTGGCGCGCACGTCGGCCACGATATCGCGGGCGGCGTCGACGATGTTTTGCGGCAGCACACCCTTGCGGTTGAGCTGGTTGGAAACGAGGCGCTCACCGGGAGCAAGCTTGATGGTCTTCATTTCGGTATCCCCTATCGGTTGAGGTTGCGTTTGAAAAACGAGATGCCGGGCAGCGGCACCAATCGGTCCGCAGCCCGGATATGGAGGCGCCCGTGCGTGCTCGCGCTATTGTGCCGAGCCCGCGACGGGCTCAAAATGCTTGTCCTTCACGGCAGCCGCCAGGCGATCGGCCAGGTTGCGCACACGCGGATCCAGGCGCGCGGCACCCGGATTGACAAAGAAGCGGGCCGTGCAGTCCATGATGCGGCCGGTGATGACCAGGTCGTTGTCGCGCAGCGTGGCGCCCGTGGCGGTAATGTCCACGATGCGATCGGTCATGCCGACAATGGGGCCCAGCTCGATGTTGCCGTGCAGCGAAACGATGTCGGCGTTCACGCCGCGCTCGGCATACCAGGCGCTCGCGATGCGCGGATACTTGGTGGCCACGCGAAGCGACCCGCGACGGGCATAGTTGCGCTCGGCCTGACCGGCGCGCCACGCGGGCTCCGCCTCGATAAAGGTGCACAGGCCATAGCCCAGGTCGACCAGCTGCAGCAGGTTGAGGTCTGCCTCGATGAGCGAGTCCCAGCCGCAAATGCCGCAATCGGCACCACCGCAGCCCACAAAGGCAGGCGCATCGCTGGGACGCACGATGACAAACTCGATATCGCCGACCGTGCCCTCGCCGGCACGTGTGTCGCGGCCGCGCACGATCAGGTGACGGCCGGGGTCACGCAGCTCAGAGACATCCAGGCCCGCGGCCTCGAGCACGTCGAGCGTGTCGGCCTTAAGCGAGCCCTTGGGCACAGCGATGCGCAGCGGGCCCTCGGCGCCACGGCCCGCGGCGTGATCGCCGTCGGAAGCGGCATCCTCGGCCGAGGTGCGCGCGGCCTCCAGGCGCTCGAGCGAAAAGGCGAAGCCCGCCGCCGGCACCTCGATACCGTCGCCAAATGCGCCGGTAAAGATGGAGTCATAGCGTCCGCCCGAACCGACCGGATCGGGCAGTCCGCCGGCATAAGCCTTAAAGACCAGGCCCGTGTAGTAATCGAAAGAGTTCATGATAGAGAAGTCGAACGACAGCACCTGGGCGTCCTCGGGTGCCAGGCCCTCAACCAGGGCACGCAGCTCGCGCGTCAGCGGCGCGACGATACCGGCGGCCTCCAGCAGCGCGTCCACGCGGTCGAGTACCTCGGCACCGCCGTGCAGACGCGGCAGCTCGCTAATGGCGGCCTTGACGGCATCGGACTCGGTGCTTGCCGCCACGCGGGCATCGAGGCCCACAAAGTCGTTAGCATGCACGCAATGCAATGCCTCGGCAGCCAGTTCGCGATCCTCACATGCCGCGAGCAGCTCCTTAAACGGGCGCACGCTACCCGCAATAATGCGCGCATCGGGCAGTGCCAGCTTGCGCACAGCCTCGGCCACGAGCGAGACGATCTCGACATCGCCCGCGGTGTCGCCCGCGCCGATAAGCTCAAAGCCCAGTTGCGTAAACTGACGCGAGCCGCCAGCATTGCTCTGGCACTCGCGAACCACCGGCGCCTCGTAGCGCAGGCGCAGCGGCAGATCGGCCGCGCGCATGCGGGTCGAAACCAGGCGCACAATCGGCAGTGTGTTGTCGGGACGAACCACCAGCAGGCGACCGTCATCATCAAAGAGCTTAAACGGCGTGTCCGCAATGCGGCCGCCCTCCTCGAGCGAACCCTTGTCCTCGAGCAGCGGCGTTTCGACCGGCAGGTAATGATGCTCCCTAAAGCAGCCCTTCACCGTCAGCGCAATCTCCTCGCGCGCCTGAGCCTCCTCGGGCAATATGTCCCGGAATCCCCACGGTGTGGCCGTCATCTGGTGAGCCTCCTCATGCTGTGTTTCATATAGAGCAGAAGACCGGCATAGCTCCGCCGGTCTTCTGGGTACTTTAGCATACTAGAGTGTTTGCGGGGAGAATCGTCCTCCTCGGCTCACACCGTATTCATTTGGAAACATAGGAGCGGATTGTCGCAACCCAACCCCACCTAGACGCCAATCGCACGACGATACTCTGCCATTACCTGCGCATCGGCAGCTGCGGGGTCGGCAAAATAGCGCCAGTCATAGGTCTCGGCCGAAACAACTCCGCGATAGCCGCGCGCCACCAGCCTATCCAGGTCGGCGCGCATATCGCGGTCGCCGTCACCCCAGGCAAGATGCGTCGTGCCATCTGCCGCAACATCGACAAAATGCACGTGGGCGACATCATCGCCAAGCAGATCGAAATAATCGTCGATGGTATCCCCTGCCACCGCCATAGCGCCCAAATCCAGACACGCCTTAAGTGCCGGATGATCAACTGCCTCGATCATGCGCTTCGTATCGGCCGCCGAGTTCACGATCATCGACTCAACCGGCTGTAGGGCCTCGAGCACCAGTCGCACACCGCACTCTCCCGCATGCTCGGCAATCGCACGCAGCATCGAGGCGCTGCGACCCCACGCGTCCTCGATCGGCTCGTTCAAAAATGCCCAGCCGCTCGAGACCATGACCTGCTCGGCTCCAAGTTCCGCCGCGATATCTACAACGTTCTTAAAGTACGCGAGCGTGCGGGCACGCGCCTCATTCCCGCGCGCCGCGATATTCCACGGCTTGGGGTTGTTCTGTTCGGGACAAAGTCCCACAATCCGAACCCCATACCGCTGCGACAGCTCCCGTACCCGCTCGAGCGAATCGTATCCATGGCAATCGACATACAGATGCATCGCTCCGGTCCAAAGCTCGCAACACGTGTAGCCCGAAGCCGACGCCGAAGAAAAGAACTCCTCAAGATCAAAGTAGCGATGGCTGATATTCATAACGGCAAGCTGGGGGTAGCTCATAATTACTCTCCAACCCAAACGGGGCCCCGTTCCATATAGGAGCGAGGCCCAATTACACAAACGTTATTTGCTCTTAGTAATCGAACTGGTGATAGTAACGACGGTAGTTGAGGTTGTGCTTGGTGACCGTCTCGTAGTAAGCGGCAAGGCGATCGGTGATCAGCGAGGAGAGGATCCACGGGGACACGATGACGCGGAACTCGTCGTCAAGGCCGGGGATCGCGAACTCGGCGGTGTCGATGATGTTGATGTCGGTGTCGCCGGTCACGCCGCGGGTCAGGAACGCGCGGACGCGCTCGTCGAGCTTGCGGTTCTCGTCCTCGCCCATGAACAGGAACACGGGGACGCCCGGCTCCACGAGCTCGAGGGTGCCGTGGAAGAAGTCGGCCGAGGTGATGTAGCGGGTGCGCTTCCACTGCATCTCCTCCAGGATGCACATCGAGAACAGGATCGTCTCGCCCCACAGGGCGCCGGAGCCGATGAACATGGTGTAGGGGGCCAGGGCGTACTTCTTGGCGAGCTCCTCGGCGCGCGGCTCGAAACTCTTGCGGATGTCGACCAGGTGGGTCCAAACATCCTTGGTCTGCTCAATAAACTTATCGAACTGCGGGAAGCAGCCACGGCGGTTGAGCAGGCGCAGGCCGAAGCAGTCGGCGAGGTAGTAGCCCATCTCGCAGCCACCGTTACCATGATCGGAAGCCATCTTGACGCAATTCTCGGCGCCGACAGCCTGGCCGATGGGGCCCTCGGGCTTGGTCATGGCGTAGACACGAATGCCCTTTTCCTTCATCTTCTTGACGGCCTCGAGGACCTCGGGGGTGGTGCCGGACTCGGAGGCGGTGAGCACGACGGACTTCTCGGTCATGCGCTTGTGGCCCATGGCGTTCCACTCGGCGGCGTGGATCAGGTAGACCTCGAGGTCGCGGTCGCCGAACTTGTTCATGAGGTACTCGAGCTGCATGAGCTCGTCCCAGGTGCCGCCGACGCCCATCAGGAACACGGCGTCGTAGCCCTCGTCGGCGACCTTGTCGGCGAGCTCAATCATCTTCTTGCCGGTCTCGTAGACGTTCTTGCCATCCTCGAGGTAGCCCTCCTGGCTAAAGTGCATGATCTCGATCTTCTCGGTTTCCTTCATGGCTTTTCCTTTCTGTCCTGCACGCAACTCTATACATCGCGTTTATTTTCGATACCAATTATAGACATACACCTAATGTGTTTTTAATACCACTTATCAATCTGCTCCAATCCTCGGTGAACGGTCGAAATTCTCTGGTGAGTGGTATTAAATTAGAATTGAATGTATAGCTAACGCCTCTGGCGCCTCCCTTGTGTGACAAAGAACAGCGTTCCTACCAGCGCAATAATGGTCGATGCCCCAAACAGCACTGCCTGAACGCCCAAAGCCTCCGCCAAAAACGGAGCCGCCAGCAGCGGCAGCACGCCGGCGCTCATCAGGCCAAAACGCACAAAGCCGGTAATGCGCCCCAGGTATTTGATGTCGGCGCGCTCCTGAATCAAGATCATTTGCAGCGGCTCCAGGAACCCCCAGGCCAGACCGTTAATCGCCTGACCGATAATCGCGACCCCCAGCATATCGGTGCCCACGTACACCATGGACCCAATGCCCACGGCCATGAGCGCGCCGAGCAGCAATCGCAGGTTGACATGGCGAGCAGAAAGCTTGGTCAGGATGAACGCGCCCACCGAGGAAGTGAGGCCCACGACCGAGGACAGCCAGCCCAGCCAGACGATATCCACGTTGAGCACATCGCGGTAGAACAACGACTCCAGCGAATCGAACGCGCCAAACGCAAAGAAACGCAAAAAGCCCGAGATAAAGATGAGGCGCAAGTCGTGATCGCGAAACGTAAGTCGCGCACCCTCGGCCATGCCGCCCAGAATACCGCCCTTCGGCTTTTCCCCTTTTGCGGGAGCAACACACTCGTGACAGCCCAAGGAGAGCACGGCCGCCACACCCATCATGCCCGCCATGAGCAGATAGACCGATTGCGTGGCAAAACAGCTCACGATGGCACCACCGAGCAGCGGGCCAGCGGTATAGGCGATATTGCTATAGAAGACCATCAGGCCGTTCACGCGGGTGCGGCCCTCGGTGGTCGATTCAAGATAGCCCGGAAACGCATGCGTGCAGGTGTTGATAAAGCCGCCCGCAAGCCCCAAGACGCACGCGGCAAACACAAGCCCGGGGACAGACAACGGCGCCAACCCCACGCCAAGCGATAGCACCGCCGTAATCACGCACGTCACAAACGACGTCCGGCGCGGACCAAAACGGTCGATGACCGAGCCCGACACCATATTGCCCGCCGACGTCATAAGATTGCGTACGAGCGTAATGGCAGCAACCAAAAAGGCCGTGCCAGCCAGATCATACGTCGCCGCGCCGATAAGCCCTAAAAAGTACACCGCGTTGTTGGCGCACCATTGCAGAGACTCAATAAGAATCAGCCTGACTTCTGCCGGCGTCAGGCGCATTGCTTCGCGATCCTTCGCGAACATACGAACTCCCTCTATACAAGTAAGGGGATGGAGGGCATAGGCCCGCTCCATCCCCTTACCAGGTTGCAATGACAGTCTATGCAGCCGGGCCCTTACGCCAGCACGCCGAAGAACGCGCCGATGATGCCCACGACCATG
>CATVRV010000031.1:0-29180 GCA_958346515.1 uncultured Collinsella sp. | reverse complement strand
TAACCATGCAACGGAAAAGAGCCGCCCTTTCGGACGACTCAAACTGTAATGGGGCTTTTTTGACTACCTCTTGTCGGCTGCCTCGCCGAGCACTTGCGTTTGCGAAAAAGTAGTCAAAAAAGCCCCGTCGCAAAAAGACTACCCTGGTGGCTTGGCCATTGGAGGTGAATGTTGCTTGCCTTTTGGCGTGTTAGGTGAGTTGAGGCGCTATCGCTGGTCGATTTCACCGGGTTCAACCATTATTTCTAGCGTGTGTAAATATTCATCTTGATTGTCAGATATGTATTCGCTTACATACCAGAATTCTAGAAGAGGCCCTGCGGCAATGAGATGATTCTGGTCCATGAATTCATTCATTTCCCTCCATATTGTCGGCGTTATTTCTGCAGGTCCGGTGGTTGTCCTGTAAAGATAGTCGCCTTCTGGGAAAATCTCGCACCCTTTATCGTCGATTGTTCCGAGTGAAAGCAGCGTCTTCTCTGCTACCAGGCAACCGTCGGCGCTTCTGCGCGATGGGTCAAGGATGAAGCATGGAACCGTGTGTATCGAATCGATTTCCATCCCGAGTTCTTTCATGCGCTTAATGGTGGCGTAGGGAATTATGTCGCCGCTTAGCTCATCCTCGCTTACGATGACATATCCTCGGGGTCCCTTATGAACCACCCTCGACTGTTTTTCCTCGCGTGCTCTTAACGACATGGATATGTTCTGCATGCAATGCTCGATCTTTCGGCGCCGTTGCGATAGTTTTGCTATGGCTGCGTCGATGCTATCAAGTTCGTTGCTGAACAGTTCAAAGCTCGTTTCGAGTGAATGGTTATCTAGGAAAGATCTGATTTCGCTAAGCGTGTAGTTCATATTGAGCATTGACATGATGATGTTGAGTCTGCCGAAATCGTCCTTCCTGTATTCACGGTAGGCATTCGCCCCGCGCTTTGGGGCAACTAAACCAATTGCCTCGTAATAGCGAAGAGTGTCTGCGCTTACGCCGTAGAGGCCGGCCGTCTGCTTGATATTAAGGGAAAACTCGCGTTCCATGTCACACCTTCCGACTGCCCTAGGGCCACTCAAAACCTTGGAGCTATTCTAATGTTTGTTACTCCGTCATTGTCGGGCAAGCGGTCGTTTTGACGAGGTGAACGGTCTTAAGCGCTTGGTATCCAGCTGGTATTCCATCGAAACACGTCGTTGACCTTTGACTTTCTCCAAATTCTAAGATGGTTTCAAGCCAGCTAGCTTAAATCATCTCGATCTAGCATCTTAATTGTGAGGAAGGACAAGCAATGAAGGTCAAGACTAGGACGGGTATAGTTTCGGGCAAGACGCTCGAAAACGGGGTTGAAGCTTTTTTGGGCATTCCCTATGCAAAGCAGCCGGTAGGTGATCTTCGTTGGCGTGCCCCTGAGCGCCTTGATGATTCCGATGAGGAAATTGAATGCGTGGAATTCGGGCATTCTGCCAGGCAATTTATCGATGAAGTTGAACTCGCTTCGCTTCATGAGCAAGGTGAGGATTGCCTGAGCCTTAACGTGTGGGTCAGGGGACACGCACGCAAGAACCTTCCTGTCATGGTATATATCCATGGTGGTGCCTACTTCTCAGGTGGATCTGCCGACCCGCTATATAACGGCTCCAATTTTGCGGCAGCGAAGGATGTCGTTATTGTTTCGATTAACTACCGTCTGAACTTGTTTGGGTCGCTGCTGCTCGATTGCCTGCCGGGCGGAGAGGACTACAAAGACGCCGGCTATCTTGCCATTCTTGATCAAATCCGTGCGCTCGAGTGGGTGCATGAGAATATTTCGGCCTTCGGCGGTGACCCCAATTGTGTCACGCTTTTCGGTGAGTCGGCAGGCTCTTCCAGCCAGGCTCTTCTTTCTATATTGCCAGAGGCAAATAAGTATTTCCAACGTGCGATTTTGGAGTCCGGCCCTATCCAGCTTTATAAGACCCGCGAGCGCGGCGAGTACTTTGCTCGGGAGTTCGCCGAAATCATGGGATGCAAAACCGCCCAAGAGCTCTTAGCGAAGTCGGCAGACGAGCTCATTGAGGGCATGCAGGTGTGGTGCGATCGTCATACCTACGAAGTGTCGCTAATTTTCTCGCCGGTTTGCGACGGGTCTTTTCTTCCCAAGAAGCCGATGAAGGCCTGGGCGGAGGGCGCAGCCAAGGATATCGATATCATGATTGGATGTACCGAGGACGAGTTTACTTATTTCCATTTCTATTTCGATGACCTTCCCGGATTCTGGCACGGCCAATTCCCGATTCATTTTGATGATCAGATTGATATCGATTACTGGGAGCAAGCATATCGAAAGGCATGGCCTGAGCGCGATTTTGCCGAGAATTACACCAATTTTATGAACTCAACCGGTTTCTTTGTCGGCACCGACCTTATGGCTGAAGAGCAGTCGGCGTTTAAGCCCGTGTACAACTATTTGTTCCGTTATAAATCTCGTGTCGAGGGAATGGGTTCTTGCCACGCAATCGAGGTGCCGTTCGTTTTCAAGAATCTTGATACCGCGAGTGGTCTGATGTTTACGGGTGACAATCCTCCAGCGCATCTCGCGGATGAAATGAACGATGCGTGGTTCAGCTTTGCGAAGACGGGCAAACCGTTTGTTGAGGGCAAGGCACCATGGGACCCCTATACCGCTGAGAACCACATTCATATGGTAATTGACGAAAACGAGTGGAAGCCGGTGCATTCGCTGCATGCCAAAGAAGATTCGGTGTTCCGTCCTATGTACGAGGTACTACTCAACGATTAGTGAAAGAAGCCGCAATGGAGTGGGCTAATTAGCCCCATTGAATTCAGCTTGAACTATCCCTGCGTAAGGAGAAAGAAATGGCTCAAGAAGAAAAGCTATCGGGTTATCGGTGGATGATCTTATTCGTAGTTTGCCTCATTTGCTTCATGGCAAACTTCATGCAATATCAGGTTTCAGCATGGGGTGTCGTCGTGATGACGACTCTCGGCATCGATGCCGGTGGGCTTACCAATCTCATGTTGATGCCGATGCTCACTGCTGTGTTTTTGTCGATTCCTGCAGGATCTCTTGCTGATCGCTACGGCGTTAAGCTTGTCGTGTCAATTGGCATGGTGCTTTCTGCTGTAGGCGGCTTTCTGCGTTATTTCATGATTAATGACTTTACCGTGCAGATCGTTTCGATGTTTATGATCGGCTTTGGCATTGCGGCGCTCAATGCCAATCTGGCAAAGGTGCTGGGTTCCTGGTTTAAACAGCAGACCTCCCTTGCCGTGGGAGTTTTCTATGCTGCTTCATGTGTGTCCATCGTGATAGCCCAGGCATTCAGCACTTATTTTCCTACGCTTGACGTGTCTTATCTGGTCGCTGCTATTGCCGAAGCTGTAACTGCTGCGCTGTGGATCTTCTTTATGAGGAACGTCCCGGAGGGCGAGCCCATGCCCGAGCCCGAGCCGGTTATGAAGTACATTAAGATTGCCGCTAAGTCGCGCGGCGTTTGGTGCATTGCCTTGGCTTATGGTCTTACCCTCGCTTCAACCACGGCATATTGCGCAATTCTGCCGTCTGCGCTTGAGCTCGTTCGCGGCGTTGATACTGCCACCGCTGGATCTATGGCAGCAATTATTACAGTTGGTAGCTTCTTTGCTTGTTTTGCGGGACCGGCTGCCGTCCTCAAGCTCGGTAAGAATAAACCGTTTCTCATTGTAACCACGGTGATTGCCGCCGTTGTAATGGTTGCAAACTGGTTTTTGCCGCTTGGCACTGTCATGTGGGTTGCTCTCGTCCTCAATGGTTTTATGACCGCTCTTTCTGGCCCCATTATTCAGGCAATGACTCCTGATCTTCCTGAGATTGGCGCGAAATATGCCGGTAGCGCTGGTGGAATAATCGGTACTGTCGGCCTTCTCTGCTCCTATTTTGTTCCCGTTATTGTTTCGTCTATTTCTGGTGACAATTGGACGTTGAACTTTACGATCGAATCGATTCTTTTCCTTGCGAGCGTTTTGCCTATTGCGATGTTGCCCGAGACTGGTGCGGCGGCAAAAGCCGAGATGCCTGAGACTTCTGAATTATAATTAATCGGTGTTTTGCCTGGTCGCGACCTCCAGTTGAAATGGGGGTCGCGACCATTTTTAATGTGAGGTTGGTGCAATGGATGGTGAAGCGTGCGAAGTTGCGCACAAAGTTGAGCAAAAGCTGGCTTCGAGTGGTTACCGCTGGTTAATATTGCTGTTGACGTGTGGTCTCTGTTTTTTTGGGCAACTTCATGCAGTATCAGGTCGCTGCCTATGCTACGGTCATCATGCCTCAGATGAATATCGACCCTGTCGGATTCTCATCTCTCTTTCTGGCGCCAATGCTTGCGGCGGTTTTCTTTAGTCTCCCGTTCGGATCACTTGGAGATAGGCTTGGGCCCAAAGTAGTGATACTTGGCGGGTTCTGTGTTTCTTTAGTCGGCGGCGCTATCAGAATTTTCACCCTATCGAACTATCCTGCTCAACTTGTCTCGATGTTTTGCATCGGCGTGGGGATGGCGGCATTGACTGCCAATAATGCAAAGACGCTTGGACTTTGGTTTGCAGATAAGACGGATGTTGCGATGGGCATTTACTATGCGGCGACTTGCTTTGGCATTGCGGCGGCGCAAGCGTCATCGGCGTTTATGTCTTCCGTGCTAATGGGCTATACAGTTGCAGAAGCGTTGTTGGTCGTTCTGACTATCTTCTGGGGTTTATTTGGTAAGAACGCACAGCATGACTCACTTATTCCTGATGGCGTTGAGCACGACCAAGCCCTTCTGACTGCTTTTCGTTCGCGTAACGTTTGGCTTTGCGCGATTTGCGCCGCTTTCTCACTTGCCGCCACGACCGCCTTTTCCGGTGTGCTACCTCAGGCTCTTGAGCTTGTGCGAGGCACCGATGCTTCGACGGCCGGCGAAATGGCGGCGCTGACAACCGCTGCTGGGATTATCGGCTGCTTGATTGCTCCGATGCTTTACGGTAAATGCCGCCTTGCGCGACCGTATCTTGTGATTGTCGGGCTTCTTGGCTCTATTTCAATTGCAGTTGCGTGGTTTGCCTCGGGCTTGAAGTCCATGGGGGTATTGCTTGCAGTGTGCGGCATCGTTACGAGCATGATGGGTCCAGTTGTTCAAGCTCTGCCAGTTTCATTTGTTGAAATCGGCACTCGTTATGCTGGCAGCGCTGGCGGCATTATGGCCGAAGTTAGCCTTTTGGGCTCTTATATGCTTCCTATTGGGATTGCGGCTATTTCCGGTTCAGATTACGACAAACAAATGATGCTTATTACTCTGCTTTACGGTCTATCCGTCCTTCCGGTGTTGATCGTTCCCGAGGTCAAACACTTTAAATAGGCGCGAGCATATGGATGGATAAAGCCCTCTGGCCATTGCGATTGCCGAGGAATGGATTTCGCTCAATTCGGATCTTTGAAGTGGGCTAAACTGTCTTGGTGTTTCACTGAACAACGCCACCTTCTGTTGCGTTGTCGTTAGAAAGGAACCAGCCATGTGTGATTGCATCTTCTGTAAAATCGCCAACCACGAGATCCCCTCGACTGTTGTCTACGAGGACGACCAGGTCATCGCGTTCGATGACCTCAATCCCCAGGCACCGGTTCATACGCTCGTGATCCCCAAGAAGCACTACAGCGACATCGCTGATAACGTGCCTGCCGAGACCATGGGCGCCATGGCCCATGCCATCCAGGAGGTTGCTAAGGCCAAGGGCCTGGAGGACGGTTTCCGCGTCATCTCCAACAAGGGCGTTAACGCCGGCCAGACCGTCATGCACTTCCACATGCACGTCCTCGGCGGCAAGAACTTGGGCGAGAACCTTATCTGAGATCGTATGGCCCGTCGTCTTGATTGCCTTTGGAGAAACCTGTGCAGTTGTCTCAACTCGAATATCTTCAAGCGGTAGCGAATTATGGCGGCGTGCGCAAGGCGGCTCGCGCCGTTCATGTGAGTCCGCAGGCTGTTTCGTCGGCGATCAAGAAGCTGGAATCTGAGTATCAGGTCGTTTTGCTCGACCGGTCGACGGGCGAGGCCGTTTTGTCTCCTGCAGGGCGAGAGTTTGCGGGACGCGCGCGCGTAATCCTCGCGCAAGTCGATGATCTCAATAATTACGCTCGGTCGATGGGGCAGGGTGTTTCGCCCGACGGTCATTTTCGTCTTTACGCCCCCTGCCTTCATGGGCGGGGGCGTCTTTTTGACGAAAACTGGTACGACTCGTTTGAGAGTTCGCACCCCCAGATTCACCTCGACGTGTGGCATCAGCCAACGGCTACGTGTTTTGAGTCTCTTTTGCTCGGGATATCGGATGCGGCTATTTCATTCGAGAAGCCACGGGGCAGCGCCCTTTGTTCGAAATACCTGGGTGAAAAGGAGCTCAAGGTTCTTTCGTGTCCGGTTGGCCATCGTGTCAGGGGCACCATAACCATTCGTGAACTATTGAGCGGTAGGCTTGCTGTCCCCATCAACTTGTCGCCCTGTCTCAATGCAATCAACCAGTGCCCTGAGGCCCAACTCGTTAATTTCCGCTTTCGTGATGTCGAATATGGAAGCGAGAGACAGATTGAGTTTCTTCAAGGCGGGGGATTGATATTGAGCTTTTCTGGCTCCTCTCTTGCATCAGATGGATCCAACGTGAGCGAATGCTCCATTGAGGGCTCGCGCGACGTAACCTTGCCTATCTATTTTTGCTACCGGCAAAACGCCTGGACGGATCGGCATCAGACGGTATTTCTTCACCTGTTGCGCCATCTCGCTTCTTGAGGTTGCTTGGCTTCGTGCCGTCAAATGAATATTGACGATTTGTAACGTATGGCTGACGGTTTTGCCTTCATGCTTTTTGAGACCTCGGCTTGGATTATCGGCCTTTGGAGGAGGAGTATGAAAAACCGTACGGTTTGGCTGTATATGGCGTTTGTTTTCCTATCGAACTTCAGCACCATCTTGTATTTTCTGACGGTTTACCTTGAGTTCGTCGGATTCTCGATGGTCGCGATTTCTGGCATGATGATTGCGTACCAGGTAAGCAAATTTGCTCTCGAGATTCCTACCGGCTATATCGCCGATAGATTTGGGCGAAAGATAAGTGGCCTGGTGGGTATCGCGGGAATGCTCGGATACTACGCTGCCCTGCTCCTCATACGATCTCCTCTGCTTTTGATAGGTGCGTTTGCCCTCAAGGGTTTTGCCGTCGCATGCGTGAGCGGTTCTATTGAGGCAATCTATATCGATTCCGTCTCCCAAGATCAGCTCGTTAGGCTTAATGTGGTTGAGCGATTCGTCTTTTACGCATCTTATGCTCTTTCCGCGTGTGTGGGCGGCTTCATCTCGTCAGAAGGTGCATATTTCATCGGTCTTTCGGCCGATATCTTTACGATGGTATTGACGTTACTTGTCGTTGCCTGCATTCCCGAAACGAAAGGGAAAGGTAGCGCTGCGGCTTCTATGAGCCAAATTAGCCCGAGGATGATTTGGACTGCCATTGCGGGCAATGGCACGCTTCGCTCGGCGTTCGTCATGGACTGTTCTCAGGCATTTGCTTTTGTCGCTCTGGAAGATTTTTTCTCACTGCTGCTCGCAGCCCGTGGAATGGGTGCCGTCGCTTCGGGCATGACCATTGCGGTCCAGCTCCTTGTCTCCGCCTCCATAGGGTTTATCGTGCCCAGCGTAATTGCTCATGTCGACAAGAGGCTTTTTGCGCGTATTTGCGGCATCATCCGTCTCATTCTAGCTGCTTTGTTTTTAACCCCTTTTATTCCGGTTGACCTGTTGCCCGTGTTCTATGTGTTGCAGACGGTCGCTTACTCTTTATTTGCTCCAATTAAATACTCAATTTTTCAAAATGCTGCTGATTCTTCGATGCGCTGTTCATTGATTTCGGTTCAAAGCCAGATGGTGGCGGTGGGTGCTGTTCTTTTCTATCTGCTCAACGCTGTGTTGAGCAGCGCTGCGGGCATTCGAGTCGTATTGCTTGTCGCGCTCGGGATTTCTTCTTTGGTGTATATTCCCGCGCTATTTCGTCTTACAAGCCAAAGGACATGAGTATTTAGGCACCGATAACTTATATATCAACGCCAATAAACCCGAGCGCGAGGGCGTTTGGGTTTATTATTGAAGCGTATGTAACCTGGCGGCGCCACACCGCCTGTTAGTAGGGAGACACATGAACGTTCTGGTCGTCAACGCAGGATCTTCGACCCTTAAGTATCAGGTCATCGATACCAAGTCCCACAAGGTGTCCGCAAAGGGCTCCTGCGAGCGCGTTTGCTTTACCGGCGGTACCTTCACCCACGCTGCCAACGGTTCCAAGAAGGTGACCGAGAACATCGAGTTCCCCGACCACAAGGTCGCCATCGAGGTCGTTCTGAAGGACCTCGAGGCCAACGGCGTCAAGATCGAGGGCATTGGCCACCGTATCGTTCAGGGCGGTTGGTACTTTGGCGACTCCTCCCTCGTCGACGAGGACGTTCTCGCCAAGATCCGAGAGGTCGCCCCGCTCGCGCCGCTGCACAACAACCCCGAGGCCAACGTTATCGAGTACTGCCTGGAGCAGTATCCCGACCTGCCCAACGTTACGGTCTACGACACCGCTTTCCACTTCAACATGCCCGAGGTCGCTAAGACCTACGCCCTGCCCAAGGACGTCTGCGACAAGCTGCACATCCGTAAGTACGGCGCCCACGGCACCAGCTACCGCTACATCTCCAAGAAGGTTGCCGAGATGACCAACGGCGAGGCTCGCAAAGTCGTCGTGTGCCACATCGGTTCCGGCGCTTCCCTGTGCGCCATCGAGGACGGCAAGTGCATGGACACCACCATGGGCTTGACGCCGCTCGACGGTGTCATGATGGGCACCCGCTGCGGCTCCATCGACCCGGCTACCGTGTGCTACCTGCAGCGCGAGGGCGGCTACACCTTCGACGAGGTCGACGAGATGATGAACAAGAAGTCCGGCCTTTTGGCTGTGACCGGCGGCAAGACCAACGACTGCCGCAACGTCGAGGAGCTCGCCGCCGCCGGTGACCCCGAGGCTCAGCTCGCCTTCGACATGTTTGTCTACAAGATTGCCGCCAAGGCTGCCGAGATGGCTACTTCCATGTGCGGCATGGACACGCTCGTCTTCACCGCTGGCATCGGTGAGCACGCTCCGGCCGTTCGTGCCGGCGTTGCCGACCGTCTGGCCTTTATGGGCGTCAAGATGGATCATGCCCGCAACGCCCTGCGTGGCGACGGCGCTTGGTGCCTGTCCGCCAAGGATTCCAAGGTCAAGATTTTCGTCATCCCCACGGACGAGGAGTTCATGATCGCCTCCGACGTCGAGCGCATCGTCAACGGCAAGTAATTGCAAGAGGGGAGGGGCTGGACGACCGAGCGCCGTTCGGCCCCTCTTTTGCGCTCGTTGGGCGATATGCTTGATAGCTATTTATCAAGTTGTGATAACTTCTTATTAACATGCGGCCGCCTTAAGGGGTCTGCGTCGACCGTATTGCACTGCAAAGGAGTCTCATGAACGTACTTGTTGTCAACGCCGGCAGCTCAAGCCTTAAATATCAGCTTTTGGATACCGATACCCGCGAGGTTTTCGCCAAGGGCAACTGCGAACGTATCGGTTCGGACATGGGCATCTTTGGCCACTCCGAGAACGGTGGCGCCAAGCAGACCGAGGAGGCCCCTTTCCCCGATCATCGCTCTGCTATCGCTCGCGTGCTCGAGGAGCTTGAGAAGACCGACTTTACGATTGATGGCATTGGTCATCGTATCGTTCAGGGCGGCTGGCACTTCGATGATTCCGCAGTTGTCGACGACGAGGTTATGGCCAAGATTCTCGAGGTGGCCCCGCTCGCCCCGCTGCACAACTACGGCGAGGCCGCGGCGATTGAGTATTGCCGTGAGAAGTATCCGGAGCTGCCCAACGTGGCGGTCTTCGACACCTCGTTCCACATGACCATGCCCGAGGTCGCCTATACCTACGCGCTGCCCAAGGACGTGTGCGACAAGTACCACGTGCGCAAGTACGGCGCTCACGGCACGAGCCACCGCTATGAGTGGATGATGGCCAAGGAGATCCTGGGTTCGCGCTGCCACCGTCTGCTTTCGTGCCATTTGGGTAACGGTGCTTCGCTTGCTGCTATCGAGGACGGCGTGTGCCGCGACACCACGATGGGCCTCACGCCGCTTGACGGTCTGATGATGGGCACCCGCTGCGGTTCCATTGACCCGGCTACCGTATGCTACCTGCAGCGCGAGGGCGGTTACAGCTACCAGGAAGTCGACGACATGATGAACAAGCAGTCCGGCCTGCTTGCCATTTCGGGTATCTCCAACGACGCCCGCGACATCCGCACGCGCGCCTCCGAGGGCGACGAGCGCTGCCTGCTTGCCTTCGATATGTTCGCCTACAAGGCCATGCAGCAGGCCGGCTCCATGATTGCTTCCATGGCGGGCGTGGACACCATCACCTTTACCGCCGGCATCGGCGAGAACGACTGGTCGATCCGCAAGGCCTTCTGTGACTGCTTTGAGTGGCTGGGCGTGCGCATCGACAATAACAAGAACCGCGAGGCCGTGGGCAACGGCCCGCAGGTCATCAGTGCCGCCGGTTCCGCCGTCACGGTCATGGTCATCCCCACCGACGAGGAATACATGATCGCCCACGACGTCGAGCGTCTGACCAAGAACAACTAACGCGCGCATTTGCAAGTAAACGAAAGGCCTCCAGAGCAACAGCTCCGGAGACCTTTTTTACTAGCAGGCGGACGGCGGAAACCCCATCCCATTTCGAGCGCAAATACTGGGACACGCTTTCCGGTTGAGGCACGTTGCGGAAAGTGCGACCCACAATAAAGCAAAATTCCGTCCCAAAGTTTCCCAAACAGGCCCCAAGTGGAAGCCACATCCCACAATCCGCCTCCAAACTGGGATGTAGTTTCCGGCACAACAACCGCCGAAGCCCACCGGCCTTTCAATCTCCAAAGTGATCATCATCAGCAACGCCTGCGCTCCCAGCAACGGCACCCATCAATTCAGATTTTCAGCTCCAGCTCGTAGCCAAGCCGCCGTCCACCCCGGATTCTCTGATTGCTACGTGGCGGCAGGGACCCTACAGGGTAAAGCTCTGAAAATATTCCGCAGGACGCATGAAACCCCCGCCGCACGAAGTGCGCAGCGGGGGTTTCACGCATGTCCGAGGACGTTTTCAGAGCTTTACCCTGTAGGGTCCCGAGGGGATATGTCCGCTACTCAGCCATCTGAGCCTGGACGGCGGTGATGGCCACGACACCCACGATGTCGTCAGCAGAGCAGCCGCGCGAAAGGTCGTTGACCGGCTTGGCGATGCCCTGCAGGATGGGGCCGTAAGCGTCGGCGCCGGCGAAGCGCTGGACCAGCTTGTAGCCGATGTTGCCTGCCTCGAGGTCGGGGAACACGAGCACGTTGGCCTTACCGGCGACGGAGGAGCCGGGAGCCTTGAGCTGGGCGACGGTGGGGACGATGGCGGCATCGAGCTGCAGGTCGCCGTCGATGGCGAGCTCGGGAGCCTTCTCCTTGCAGAACTTCACGGCCTCCTGGACCTTCTTGGCGACCTCGCCGCCAGCGGAGCCCATGGTGGAGTAGGAGAGCATGGCCACGTGCGGCTCAACGTTGCCCATGAAGGTGGACCAGGAGTGGGCGGAGGCGATGGCGATCTCGGAGAGCTCGTCGGAGGACGGGTTGATGTTGAGGCCGCAGTCGGCGAAGATCAGCGTGCCGTCGGTGCCGAACTGCGGGGTGTCGGTGCACATCACGAAGAAGGCCGAGACCAGCTTGGTGCCCGGGGCGGTCTTGAGGATCTGAAGCGCGGGGCGCAGGGTGTCGGCGGTGGAGTGGCAGGCGCCGGAGACCAGGCCGTCGGCATCGCCCATCTTGACCATCATGGTGCCAAAGTAGGTGGCGTCCATCACCTGGGCGCGAGCCTGCTCGATGGTGACGCCCTTCTTGGCGCGGAGCTCGGCAAACTTCTGCGCGTACTCCTCGTGCTTCTCGGCATTGCGCGGGTCGATGACGGTAGCGCCGGGAACGTTGATCTCGTCGGGGTTGCCCAGGATGACGATCTTTGCCAGGCCCTCCTCGATGATTTTGGTGGCCGCGACGATAGTTCGCGGATCCTCGCCCTCGGGCAGGACGATCGTCTTAAGGTCGGCCTTGGCGGCAGACTTCATACGGTTTAGGAAATCGCTCATGTTACTCCTTACAAGCGTTTCGCTAAGCTCCAGGCACCCGGCTGTTCACGAATAAACCCGCTGCTAGCGGGTTTACCTTTCAATTATGTACGCCGCGGTGCTTGAGCTTTCCTTGTGTGGCAAGCTCATTATAGGACGCATTAGCGCTATAATCGCTCTGATAAATATGTCTCGAAGAATGTTCGAGAAAAGCCCAGCTAACGAGCCCGTGGCTTTTGACAAGGAGTATCGATGCAGATTACCTCAGGCCTGCCTGAAGGCTTTAACGCCGGCGCGTACGACATGATTGTCGTCGGTGCTGGATATGCCGGTGCCGTTTGCGCCCGCCGTCTTGCCGAGACCATCGGCTATCGTGTTGCCGTTTTGGAGCGCCGTAGCCACATTGCGGGCAATGCCTATGACTGCACTGACGAGGCCGGAATCCTGATTCACGAGTACGGTCCGCATATCTATCACACCTTTAACGAGCGCGTGCACAATTTCCTGTCGCGCTTTACCAAGTGGACGGATTATCAGCACAAGGTGCTCGCCAACATCAACGGTACCCTTATGCCCGTGCCCTTCAACCACGCGAGTCTCAAGCTCGCCTTTGGTGACGAGCGCGGCGAGGAGCTGTATCAGAAGCTTGTGGAGACCTTTGGCAAGGACGTCAAGGTGCCCATTATGGAGCTGCGTAAGAAGAACGACCCGGATCTTGCCGAGGTCGCCGATTACGTCTACGAGAACGTCTTTTTGCATTACACCATGAAGCAGTGGGGCCAGACGCCCGATCAGATCGATCCCTCGATCACCGGCCGCGTTCCCGTCTTTGTGGGCGATGATGACCGCTACTTCCCGCAAGCTCCCTTCCAGGGCATGCCGCAGGAGGGCTACACGGCGCTCTTTGAGCACATGCTCGACCACGACCTGATTGACGTGTTCTGCGACGTGGACGCCCGCGATCTTTTTGAGATCGATGAGACCACCGTCAAGATCGACGGCAAGGTCTACGGCGGCGAGATTGTCTATACCGGCCCGCTCGACGAGCTGTTCAACCTCGACTTGGGTGCGTTGCCGTACCGCACGCTCGATATGAAGTTCGAGACGCTCGATATGGACCAGTTCCAGCCCGTGGGCACCGTCAACTACACCACGAGCGAGGACTACACGCGCATCACCGAGTTCAAGAACATGACCGGTCAGGTCCTGCCCGGCAAGACCACCATCATGAAGGAGTACTCCAAGGCCTATACGCCCGACTCGGGCGAGACGCCGTACTACGCCATTCTTGAGCCCGAGAACCGTGAGCTCTATGAGCGCTATCTTGAGCGCGTCCAGAACCTGACGAACTTCCACCCGGTGGGTCGTCTGGCCGAGTATCGTTACTACGATATGGACGCTGTGACCAATTCCGCCCTCGATCTTTCGGATGAGATTATCGCCTGCCATGCATAAAGTCATAACATTCGGTATTCCCTCGTATAACGCCGCCAAGGACATGGACCATTGCATCACCTCCATCTTGGAGGGGAGCAATTACGCCACCGATATCGAGATTATCGTGGTGGACGACGGCTCCAAGGACGAGACGGCCGCCAAGGCCGACGAGTGGGAGGCCCGTTATCCTGGAATCATCCGCGCGGTGCACCAGGAGAACGGCGGTCACGGTATTGCCGTCCTTTCGGGTCTGCGCGAGGCGCAGGGCACCTACTACAAGGTTGTTGATTCGGACGACTGGCTTGACGGCGCTGCCCTTTCGACCATGCTGTCGATTCTGCGTGGCTTTGAGGAGCGCGACCAGCGCGTTGACCTGTTTATCTCGAACTACGTGTACGAGAAGGTTTACGAGGGCACGCATACCGCTATTGGCTACAAATTTGCCCTGCCGCGCAAAAAGATCTTTTCCTGGGATCAGATCGGTCATTTTCGCCTGGACCAGAACCTGCTCATGCACAGCCTGTGCTATCGCACGGATGTGCTGCGCGAGTCCAACCTTCCCATGCCGCCGCACACGTTCTATGTGGACAACATCTACGCCTACGTGCCGCTGCCGCGTTGCAAGACCATGTACTACGCCGACATCGACCTCTACCGCTACTTTATCGGTCGCGAAGGTCAGAGCGTCAACGAGGCAACGATGGTCAAGCGTCTGGACCAGCAGTTCCGTGTTACGCGTATCATGATGGAGTCGTACCACTTGTACAGCGATGTTGAGTCGTCGCGTCTGCGTTCGTACATGATGGGCTACTTCACCATGATGATGGCGATCTGCTCGGTTCTCACCAAGCTTTCCGAGGAAGATTGCGCCGACGAGCGCCTAAAGATGCTGTGGAATGATTTGAAGGCCTACGACGAGCGCATGTATCGTCGTGCCCGCTACGGCGTGGTCGGGTTCTTCACCAATCTGCGCGGACGGGCCGGAGACAAAACCACGCTCGGCCTATACCGTCTTGCCTCTAAGATCTTCAAATTCAACTAACTGTTGAGTAATCGCTGCTGATAGGTTGACTGGGCCCCTTGGCCTTTAGTTTGCTACTGCGAACAGTCCTGCTCGCACGGAAAGCACATTAAGTGCTTTCCGGCTCGTGCGGAACTTGTATCAAACTAAAGGCCAAGGGGCCTCTGCTATAAGAATCGATTGTCAGGCTGCCTGAATTTGAAGATCTTCGACGCGCGGTACACAGGGGCCTGGGCTGAAAAGAATCTGGTTGGTAGGTTGCCCGGTGGGGCTTGGTTATGTTTGTCGCGAGTTCCGCACGAGCCGAAGAACACTTAATGTGTTCTTCGTGCGAGCCAGGACTGTAGAGCAGCAAACATAACCAAGCCCCACCGGGTAACCGGTCAGGTTAGGCTACTTCGCGGCGCCGGGGATGCCGTGGGAGGTTTTGGCGGTTTTGGCTCCGTTTACGATGGCGGTCTGTAGGGCCCTTACGGCGAGCATACCCAGTAAGTCTAGGGGAACGGCGGCGCTTGCCTGGGCGCCCAGTTTGCCGCTGGCGAGGGTGTAGATGGTGTCGCCGTCGTTGGTGGTGTGTGTGGGACGGATGGCGTGTGCGTAGGCGTCTGCGGCCATCTGGGAGACCTTGGTGGCTTGTGCCTTAGTGAGTTCCACGTTGGTGACGATGCAGCTGATGGTGGTGTTGGTGCGGTCGAGCGGCATCTGCATGGATCCGGCGGCGGCAAAGGCTGCGAGTTCCATGTCGACAATCTGGTCGCTATCGGCTGCGGCGCGCATACCGGCGACCCACTCGCCGGTGAAGGGGTCGACAACGTTGCCGCAGGCGTTGACTGAGACCACGGCGCCCACCTTGACGGGGCCGAGTGCCACGGCAGCAGCGCCTAAGCCGGCCTTCATGCAGGTGGCGGGGCCCATGAGCTTACCCACGGTGGCGCCCGTGCCGGCGCCTACGTTGCCCTGTTCGAGCTTGGTGGGGGTGTTGTCGAGTGCTTCGCGCACGGCGGCGATGCCGGCCTCAATGTCGGGGCGAACGGTGGGGTTACCAAAGGCGAGGTCGAAGATACAGCTGGAGCACACGATAGGCACCTGCGTGGGGCCGACGGGAAGGCCGATGCCGCGGCTCTCAAGCTCGCGAGCGACGCCGCTTGCAGCCTCGAGGCCAAAGGCCGATCCACCCGAAAGGCAGACGGCGTGGACCTTGTCGACGGTGTTCTCGGGTCGCAGCAGGTCGGTTTCGCGCGATGCTGGAGCACCGCCGCGAACGTCAACGCCGCCGGTGGCGCCCTCGGGTGCCACGATTACGGTGCAACCGGTGCCGGCCTCCTCGTCCGTATAGTTGCCATAGCAAAAGCCATCGACATCGCAGACGTCAATGGCCTCGAGCAGTGTATCCATGTTTAACTCCTATCGGTTTTCCGCCGCGCCTTGTGCCCGGTCGGGATCCGTACGGTACGCCAAAATTGTAGGCGCTGGGGAATACCCAGCGCCAGATGCAATTACGAGAGTTTTTGAATCGCGCGCGCGACGCGGGCGATGGGTAGGCCCACCACGTTATAGAAGTCGCCCGAAATATCGTGCACGAGCATGCGTCCGCCTGTGCCCTGAATGCCGTAGGCGCCGGCCTTGTCCATGGGCTCACCCGAGGCGACGTAGCGCTCGATCTGCTCGTCGGTGAGCTCGTAGAACGTCACGTCGGTCACATCGACAAAGGACAGGCTCTCGGCGGCATGCGGGGCTGTAGCGTCGCCGGCTTTAACGATGCAGACGCCGGTTGCGACCTGGTGCGTGCGGCCCGAAAGCTCACGGAGCATGGTGTGCGCCTCGTCCTCGGTTGCCGGCTTGCCCAGAATCTTGCCGTCAAAGGTGACGATGGTGTCGGCCGCGACCGTCAGCTCATTGGGCTCGGCATGCTCGGCGGCAACGGCGGCGGCTTTTGCGCGTGCTAAACGTTCAACGAGCGTAAGCGGGGCCTCGCCATCAAACGGCGTTTCGTCGATATCGGCAGGAATCACGCGAATGTCATACCCTGCCTCGCGCATCAACTCGATGCGGCGCGGTGATTGCGAAGCCAAAATCATAGTTGGATGCCCTCGGCGACCTTCTCGACAGCCTTGTCGCCGGCGATCGTGCGCAGCAGCTCAAGCGCAAAGGGGAGCGACTGGGCCATGCCGCTGGCGGTGATGATGTTGCCGTCTTGCGTAACCTTCTCGCCGGTATAGGCGCCTTCGGGGAAGCTTTTCTCAAAGCCAGGGAAGCACGTGGCATGGCGCCCCTCGAGCAGGTCGAGCTCGCCCAGGATAAACGGGGCGGCGCAGATGGCGGCGACGTGCTTGGTCGCGGCGAACTCGCAGACCACGTCGCAGACGCGCTGATCTGCGCGCAGGTTGGTGGCACCGGGCAGGCCGCCGGGCAGCACGACGCAGTCGTACTCGTCAAAGTTGATCTCATCAAAGAGTGCATCGCAGGTCACGGGGATCTGCAGCGAGCTTACGACCTCACGCGTGGGCATGATCGAGACGAGTGTGGCGCGCACGCCGCCGCGACGCATGACATCGACCATGGTCAAGCATTCAATAGTTTCAAAGCCATCGGCGGCGAGAACGGCAACGCTGGGCATGAGGGTTCCTTTCATAGGCGGCATACAATTAGCCGTCTTATACCCCGAAGACCTCCGCTTGCCACGCTCGATTTCCCAATGATTTTCTGAGCAATGATTAAGCGGCTAGTTGCGCCTAAGGTGGACGACGGTCTCGCAGTGGAAGGTTTGTGGGAACAGGTCGACTGGCGTGATCTTTACGGGGGAGAAGGTGCCTTCTTCGACAAAGCGTTTGAGATCGCGCGCCAGGGTGGCCGGGTCGCAGCTCACGTAGGCGACATCGCGGGCACTCGTGCTGGCGATAAGGCCGATCGCCTCGGGGGCGAGGCCTGCGCGCGGCGGGTCGACCACCAAGATGTCGGCATCCTGGTCGGGGAACTCGCGCACCGCGTCTCCGCCAATGACGTCGACGTTATCAAGCTTGTTGATTTCCAGGTTACGGCGTAGATCGCGCACGGCGGGGCCGTAGGCCTCGACGGCAGCGACAAAGTCGCAGCGGCGGGCGAGCGGCAGGGTAAAGGTGCCGGCACCGCAGTACAGGTCCACGGCAAGCTCGTCTTCCTGCGGGTCGAGCGCTTCCATGACAAGATCGATCAAAATCTCGGCACCCTTGGTGTTGACCTGGAAAAAAGACGGGGCAGACAAGCGCATCTGATCCTCGGCGATATTCTCGGTCCATGAGCCCTCTCCGGCGAGCATTTCGACCTTGGAGACACGGCGGGCCTTCTTTTCGCCCTTGCTCATCACGCGTACGATGCTCGTAGGATGAGCGGCGTCCGCCAGCACGCGGGAGACCTGCGAGCGCGGAAAAGAGCCTGTGGGCGTCCAGAGTGCGACCTCGAGTGCCTTGGTGCGGCGCGATGCGCGAATGCCCACGCGTTCGAGCCCCAAGTCATGGCTGCCGCTTAGATAGTTGAGTGCGCCGACGACCGATTTGAGTGCCTTCGGGAAGCGCTTATCGAACAGCGGACACATATCGACGGTCACGATTTTGCTGGGGTCGACACCGTGCATGCCAAGGCGCACGCGACCGTTGACGACGGTCGGTTCGAGCTCGATTTTATTGCGGTAGCCCCAGTCGTCCTTGGTGTGGCAGATGGGCTGTACCAACTCATCTGCCAGCTCAGGAGCGAACTTGCCGATGCGCTCGAGCGTGGAGCGCAGGTTTTGCTCCTTGGCGGCGAGCTGTGCCGTGCGTGAGAGATTGCCCCACGAGCAGCCGCCGCAGATGCCCACGAAGGGGCAGGGAGGCTGAATGCGATTGGGGCTTGGCTCCAGAATCTCGGTGGTGCGGGCGCGCATGAATGACTTGCCGTCCTGTACGACCTCGGCCTCGACGGTGTCGCCTGCCACGGCACCCTGCACAAAGACGGCCTTGCCGTTGTCGGCGTGCGCCAGCCCGTCGGCGCCGTAGGTCATCGATTCTATAGTGAGCTTCATATTCCTGCCTGTCATTCGCGTTGTTGTTCGCACCATGGTAGCAGGGAAAAGCGCCCCGCATCTGAGGCTTTCCTCAAATGCGGGGCGCTTCTACAAACTGCTTCTACAAACGACTATTTCGTCTTGCCGGTAATGAGCGTCTTAAGACCCAGGCCGATCAGACCCAGGCCCATGCGCACGCGGCCGGGGCGATGGCGCTCGATGGCCTTGGTCTTGCCAGCGGGCTTATCGCGACGGGCGCTCGTCTCGGGTGCGGGCTTGGTGACCTGCGGATCGGGCTGAGGTGCAGGTGCAGGCTCGGGCTCAATGACGGTCGCCTGGACCTCTTGGACCTTGGGTGCTACTGGCTGCGGCTCGGCCTCGGAGGCAGGTTCCGCCTCAATGACGGGCTCGGGCGCGGCCTCGGCGTTGCGATAGGCGCGCTCCAGCAGGGCTTCCTGTGAGTTGAAGGGTTTCTCACCCTCTGCACGCTCCACGGGGACCCAGGTGCCGTCGCTCGTGAGGCTGCGGGCCTTCACGTTGTCGCGCAGCTGCATGCCCATGTACTCGTGCACCAGGGCGCGGCAGGTGGGGTCGAGCACGGGGAAGGCAATCTCCACGCGGTGCTCGGTGTTGCGCGTCATCATGTCTGCCGAGCTCAGGTAAATCATGTCCGAGTCCACGCCGAAAGCATAGACGCGCGCGTGCTCCAAAAAGCGTCCGACGATGGAGCGGACATGCACGTTCTCGGTCTTGCCCGGAACACCGGGCTTGAGGCACGAGATGCCTCGGATGATCATGTCTACGCGCACGCCGGCACACGATGCCTCGGCGATCTTGTCGATAACCTCGCGGTCGGTCAGCGAGTTGAGCTTAAAGAACACGCGGGCGGGCTCGCCGGCAAGGGCGCGCTGGATCTCGCGGTCAAGCCCGCGCATGATGAGCGGTTTCAGTCCGACGGGCGCCACACCCAGGAAGCGGTAGTCGCCGCGCAGGTTGCCCAGCGACAGGTTGCGGAAGAACAGGTTGGCGTCCTCGCCGATGCCGGGATGGGCTGTCATGAGCATAAAGTCGCTGTAGAGTTTGGCCGTCTTCTCGTTAAAGTTGCCGGTGCCCAAAAGTGTGAGGCGCGTTAGCGCCATGCCCTCGCGATAGGTGAGCTGGCAGATCTTTGAGTGGCATTTAAAGCCCTCGGAACCATAGATGACGGTGCAGCCGGCCTCTTCCAGGCGCTCGGCCCACTCGATGTTGTTCTGCTCGTCAAAGCGTGCGCGGAGCTCCATGAGCACCGTGACCTCTTTGCCGTTCTCGGCAGCATCGATCAGCGACTCGCATAGGCGGCTCTGCTTGGCCACGCGGTAGAGCGTGATGCGCAACGAGATGCACTCGGGGTCGTAGGCTGCTTCGTGCACCAGGTCCAAGAACGGGTTCATGGCCTCGTAAGGGTAGAAGAGCAGCTTGTCGTGCTGCAGCACCTGCTCGCGGATGGAGCGGGTCATGTCGATGGTGGGATTGGGCTGCGGCTTAAACGGCGTAAAGAGCAGCTCGTTGCGCAGGTGCTCGGGAATCTTGCCCTCAATGCCAAAGACGTAGCCCAGGTTGAGCGGGATATCGCAGGTAAAGACCGAGCGACGCGAAAGCTCGAGCGCCTTGCGGATGGTCTTGAGCGTCGCCTTCTCGAGCGACCCCGAGACCGCGAGCACAACCGGCTGCAGACGCAGGCGCTTCTTGAGAATGCGCTTCATGTGCTGGCGGTAGTCCTCTTCCTCTTCGACGCCCTCGCCGTCCGGATCGATGTCGGCGTTGCGGGTGACTCGGATGAGCGCGCGGTCGAGTGGCTTGTAGGAGCCAAAGCAGCTGTCCAGGCAGGCGAGGATGACGTCCTCGAGCAAGATGTAGGAGTAGGTGCCGGTGGGCGAGGGGATCTCGACCACGCGGTTCATCGAGGCGGGAATCTCGATAAGGCCCAGCAGGCTCTCCTCGTCGGTGGCGCCGTCCAGACCACAGGCCAGATAGAGTGCGCCATTGCGCAGGTTGGGGAAGGGGTGGCGAGGATCGATGACCAGCGGCGAGATGACCGGCGACACGTAGGCCTGGAAGTAGCGGGTTACAAAGGTGCGCTCCTCGGGCGTAAGCGAATCGATGTGGGCGCGGTGAACGCCCAAGGTGTCGAGCTTGCCCTCGATGCTCTTAAAGATGGACTCCCAACGGGTAAGGAGCCCGGGCATTTCGGCCATGACAGCATCGACCTGTTCGGAGGCGGTCATATTGCTCTTGTTGTCGACAGGTTGTTTTTTGAGCTCCGCCAGATCGGACAGGCCGCCCACGCGCACCATAAGGAACTCGTCGAGGTTGGACTCGAAGATCGAGACGAACTTTAGTCGCTCGAATAACGGAACGGTTTCGTCGAAGGCTTCGTCGAGCACGCGGTTGTCAAAGCGTAGCCAGCTGAGCTCTCGGTTTTGCGTGTACGAGAAGTCGCGCGGCGGTTTGCGCAGCTTTGCGGCGGCTTGCTTCTTTTCGATTTTGCTCGGCATATGCATCTGTCCGTTCAGTCCCCACAAGGGACGGTAGCCTAACACTAATCACTATTGTCTCAATTTAGTCGACCTGTGGTACGGACGCATCGCGCGAACGGTATCTTTACCTACTTCTTACGTTGCCAAGGCATGCAACTAACTGCCCAACTCGTTTAGAAACAATCTATATCCATACTCAACTGGTAAGGATGTATGAATAAGAATGATTGCGAGCTGAATATAATCGAATCCAAATTGAATCATGGACAAACGACATATATATGCAGAAAACCGTTTTAGCTATGCAATTCCTAAACATGAAAATATTTGTGCAATCTAGCTTAATTCCTTAGAAAAAAGAACATTTACCTTTGAAAACCTGCTTTAGAGAACCGAAGTGCATCATGGGGGAATCATATGCGATATACCGTTCATCGCACTTTGCTGACCGTTCGGGGGCGAGGTGGAATTGCAGGTGGTTTTTGGATATAACTAGAGCTGTCAGCAAGCAGCGTCCCATACGGAGGGGCGCTGATACATTCGGCCAGTAAGGCCCGAAAGAAAGGTAGGAGGCCATGACGAAAGGTCTGCACGTGCCTTCCGAGATCGGCAAGCTCAGGAAGGTCTGCCTGCACCGTCCCGGCGACGAGCTCCTCAACCTGCCGCCCGACGAGCTCGAGCGACTCCTGTTCGACGACGTCCCGTTCCTGGAGGTCGCGCAGCAGGAGCACGACACCTTCGCCCAGATCCTGAGGGACCAGGGCGTGGAGGTCCTCTATCTCGAGAACCTCGTCGCTGAGGTGTTCGACCAGGTCCCCGGTGCCCGCGCCGAGTTCACCGACCAGTACATCGCCGAGGCCGGCATCCGCGGCCAGCACATGCCGCAGATCGTCCGCGAGAAGCTGGACTCCATCGAGGACAACCTCGAGTTCGTCAAGAAGACCATGGCCGGCATGACCAAGTCCGAGATCGACATGCCCCTCACGGCGTCCACGACCCTCGACTCCCTGGTCAACTCCGAGTCCGAGTCCGACCTGATCATCGACCCGATGCCCAACCTCTACTTCACCCGCGACCCGTTCGCGGTCGTCGGCGAGGGCGTCAACCTCAACCGCATGTACTCGGTCACCCGCAACCGCGAGACCCTGTACGGCAAGTACATCTTCAAGTACCACCCCGACTACAAGGACGTCTCGCTGTACTTCCGCCGCGACTGCCAGTTCCACACCGAGGGCGGCGACGTGCTGAACATCAACGAGAAGACCCTCGCCGTCGGCATCTCCCAGCGCACCCAGGCCGCCGCGATCGACGTCATGGCCCAGAACATCTTCTGGAACTCCGACTCCAAGGTCGAGCGCATCCTGGCCTTCGACATCCCGGTCTCGCGCGCCTTCATGCACCTCGACACGGTCTTCACCCAGATCGACGTCGATAAGTTCACGATCCACCCCGCCATCATGGGCACCCTGCGCGTCTACGAGCTGACCGCCGGCAAGAACCCGGGCGACGTGAACATCCGCCTGATCGAGGACACCCTCGAGCACGTCCTGGAGGACGCCACCGGCGTCGACCAGGTCAAGCTGATCCCCTGCGGCGGCGGCGACCCGATCGCGGCCTCCCGCGAGCAGTGGAACGACGGCTCCAACACCCTGTGCGTCGAGCCCGGCAAGATCTGCGTCTACGCCCGCAACACCGTCACCAACGACGTGCTGTACAAGGAGGGCCTGGACCTTCTCGTCGTGCCCTCCGCCGAGCTCTCCCGCGGCCGCGGCGGCCCGCGCTGCATGAGCATGCCCTTCTGGCGCGAGGACCTCTAAGGTCTTCAAGGACCCGTACAGGTCATAATACATACATCTAGCTGCCATTAGATGTCTCCCATTGGGGCGGTGCGGGTTTTCGCACCGCCCCAATCTTGTATGAGGAACGTCAACACGGTTGGATGACTGCTTTTGTAAGGAGCTTGGCCATGGACATCAAGACGATTGGCGTTGAGGAATGGCTCAACGTTTGGGAGAAGAGCGCCACGTGGGACATCGCCCAGTCGACGATCTCGTCGCTCACCATGGGCGAGCTACGCGCGCTCGATGAACAGGACGGCGCCACGTTCTACGAGCGCCTGGACCGCGAGAAGATGAACTACGGCTGGATCGAGGGCTCGCCGGAATTTAAGGCCGAGGTTGCCACGCTGTATCGTCGCGAGGTCAATCCCGATCACATTCTGCAGACCAATGGCTGCACGGGCGCTAACCTCAACGCCATCATGGCTGTGGTCGAGCCCGGCGACCATGTTATCGCCGAGTGGCCCACCTACGCGCCGCTCTACGAGATTCCGCGCACGCTGGGCGCCGAGGTCGAGTATTGGGAGCTTCGCGAGGAACTCGGCTGGAAGCCCGATATCGAGAAACTCAAGCATCTGGTTCGCCCCACCACCAAGCTCATCTGCATTAACAACGCATCGAACCCCATCGGTACGGTGCTCGATGCTGATATGCTCGGTCAGATTGCCGAGATCGCCCGCTCGGTTGGCGCCTATGTGCTGTGCGACGAGGTGTACCTGCCGCTTGAGAACACCGAGGCCTTTATGTCGATGACCGACGTGTACGAGAATGCCATTGTCACCAACTCGTTGTCGAAGACCTATTCGACGCCTGCGGCCCGTGTGGGCTGGGTCGTGGCAGACGAAGAGGTGTCCAACCGCATCCGTACCTATCGCGATTACACCATGATCTGCGGCGGCGTGTTCAACGATGCTCTGGCGACCTATGTGCTTGAGCACAAGGATAAGATTCTCGAGCGCAATCGCAAGATCGTGTTTGGCAACCGCGATATCGCGCAGGCTTGGATCGATACGCAGCATCGCGTTTCCTGGACGGCCCCGCAGGGCGTGTCTACCTCGTTTATCCAGCTGGATATTCCCGAGGACGACGAGGAGTTCTGCAAGCGCCTGCTGTCCGAGAGGGGAGTGCTGCTGGTACCCGGCAGCCGCTTTGAGCTTCCCTGTGGCGCACGCCTGGGCTACTGCGCGAGCGAGGACGTTCTGCGCGAGGGCCTGAGGCTTTTGGGCGAGGCGCTGGCGGAGTTTGATCGCTAGGATTCCGATGATCTTCGAGGGCGTTATCTAAATTGGCCGAAGATAATCGAAAACGGACCCGTTTCCCTAGTGAAGCGGGTCCGTTTTTCTATACCGAGAAGTCAAGTTGTTACAAATGGGGCCGTAAAGCAAGCCGGTATCCGCTGGGCCTTATACTGAGTTTCCGGTGAACGGTATCAAGCGTCTGGTAAACGGTAATTTATTTACCAGAAATGAATAGGACAAACTTTTTTCTGAATAAAAATGAAAATGGTTGAGACGCGGTATGAACCGCTAGTTCTATTCATAGCTTTAGTGGAAATATGCAGTTTGAGGATGGTTTAACAAAGTTAAGTTCCATTTGATTTTAGGATTGAAAACGCGTTTAAGCACGTAAATACGCTTTATTAAGATGAAGTGTGCCATGCGTGAAGTATATGTGTATGCCGTTCACCCCCTATAAAAAACCGTTCGGGGGCAAGGTGGAAGTATGAGCTGATTTTGGATATAAATATGTCGTCAGCAATAACGCCTCACACGGAGGGGCGCTAACGAATCGGCCCTGACAAGGGCCCGAAAGAAAGGTAGGAGGCCATGACGAAAGGTCTGCACGTGCCTTCCGAGATCGGCAAGCTCAGGAAGGTCTGCCTGCACCGTCCCGGCGACGAGCTCCTCAACCTGCCGCCCGACGAGCTCGAGCGACTCCTGTTCGACGACGTCCCGTTCCTGGAGGTCGCGCAGCAGGAGCACGACACCTTCGCCCAGATCCTGAGGGACCAGGGCGTGGAGGTCCTCTATCTCGAGAACCTCGTCGCTGAGGTGTTCGACCAGGTCCCCGGTGCCCGCGCCGAGTTCACCGACCAGTACATCGCCGAGGCCGGCATCCGCGGCCAGCACATGCCGCAGATCGTCCGCGAGAAGCTGGACTCCATCGAGGACAACCTCGAGTTCGTCAAGAAGACCATGGCCGGCATGACCAAGTCCGAGATCGACATGCCCCTCACGGCGTCCACGACCCTCGACTCCCTGGTCAACTCCGAGTCCGAGTCCGACCTGATCATCGACCCGATGCCCAACCTCTACTTCACCCGCGACCCGTTCGCGGTCGTCGGCGAGGGCGTCAACCTCAACCGCATGTACTCGGTCACCCGCAACCGCGAGACCCTGTACGGCAAGTACATCTTCAAGTACCACCCCGACTACAAGGACGTCTCGCTGTACTTCCGCCGCGACTGCCAGTTCCACACCGAGGGCGGCGACGTGCTGAACATCAACGAGAAGACCCTCGCCGTCGGCATCTCCCAGCGCACCCAGGCCGCCGCGATCGACGTCATGGCCCAGAACATCTTCTGGAACTCCGACTCCAAGGTCGAGCGCATCCTGGCCTTCGACATCCCGGTCTCGCGCGCCTTCATGCACCTCGACACGGTCTTCACCCAGATCGACGTCGATAAGTTCACGATCCACCCCGCCATCATGGGCACCCTGCGCGTCTACGAGCTGACCGCCGGCAAGAACCCGGGCGACGTGAACATCCGCCTGATCGAGGACACCCTCGAGCACGTCCTGGAGGACGCCACCGGCGTCGACCAGGTCAAGCTGATCCCCTGCGGCGGCGGCGACCCGATCGCGGCCTCCCGCGAGCAGTGGAACGACGGCTCCAACACCCTGTGCGTCGAGCCCGGCAAGATCTGCGTCTACGCCCGCAACACCGTCACCAACGACGTGCTGTACAAGGAGGGCCTGGACCTTCTCGTCGTGCCCTCCGCCGAGCTCTCCCGCGGCCGCGGCGGCCCGCGCTGCATGAGCATGCCCTTCTGGCGCGAGGACCTCTAAGTCTTTCCGTTTCCGGTGCGGTCCCCCTACAACCGCACCGGCTTCGCCCGTTAAACGGGCAACACTAATACTTACGTAATTCATTTCTTCGAAAGGAATCAAACCATGGGTGTTAACCTCTCCGGCCGTAGCTTCCTCAAGCTTCTCGACCTCACCACCGAGGAGATCGAGTACCTGCTCAAGCTCTCCAAGAACTTCAAGGATATGAAGCGCGCTGGCGTTCCGCACCGCTATCTCGAGGGCAAGAACATCGTTCTGCTCTTCCAGAAGACCTCCACTCGTACCCGCTGCGCCTTCGAGGTCGGCGGCATGGACCTGGGCATGGGCGTTACCTACCTCGATCCCGGTTCGTCGCAGATGGGCAAGAAGGAGTCCATCGAGGACACCGCCCGCGTTCTCGGCCGCATGTATGACGGCATCGAGTTCCGTGGCTTTGCCCAGGACGACGTCGAGGAGCTCGCTGCTAAGTCCGGCGTGCCTGTCTGGAACGGCCTGACCACCGAGTGGCACCCCACCCAGATGCTCGCCGACATCCTGACCGTCCAGGAGAACTTCAACTACGACATCAAGGGCAAGACCCTCGTCTTCATGGGCGACTGCAAGAACAACGTCGCTCGCTCCCTCATGGTCGTCTGCTCCAAGCTCGGCATGAACTTCGTGGCCTGCGGCCCCGAGGAGTGCATGCCCGCCGACGACGTCATCGAGGCCTGCAAGCCCATCGCCGAGGCCAACGGCTGCACCATCAAGCTGACCACCGACGTCAAGGACGGCGTCACCGGTGCCGACGTTATCTACACCGACGTGTGGGTCTCCATGGGCGAACCCGACGAGGTCTGGGCCGAGCGCATCGCTCAGCTCACCCCGTATCGTGTCACCTCCGAGGTCATGGCTATGGCCAACCCGGGTGCCATCTTCCTGCACTGCCTGCCCAGCTTCCACGACACCAACACCACCATTGGCGCCGAGAAGTGCGAGCAGTTCGGCATCACCGAGCAGGAGGTCACCGACGAGGTCTTCGAGAGCCCCGCTTCCAAGGTCTTCGACGAGGCTGAGAACCGCATGCACACCATCAAGGCTGTCATGTACGCCACGCTCAAGTAAGAGCATCTAGCATCTCGCTCGGGGTGTATTGCTGCACACCCCGAGCGGTTTTATCTGGTAATAATCTCGCATCAAGCGGCAGGCACGGCACGGAAGAGCCGCTTCTGGCGAGATCAGTAAATGATTTATGAAGGGGGGATGAGAACTATGACTGAGACCGCTAAGAAAAAGCGCGGTATGCCTTCATCGTTCACCATTCTTCTTGCTCTGCTGGCAATTGTCGCAGTGATTACCGTTATCGTCTCCGGCACGTCCGGCGGCGCGGTTACTGCCGCCCGTCTGAGCGATTTCTGCACCGCCCCGATTAAGGGCTTCGCTGACGCTCTGCCCGTCTGCCTCTTCGTTATGATCCTGGGCGGCTTCCTCGGTATGATGACCGAGACCGGCGCCCTGGACAACGGCATCGCCGTTCTGGTGCAGAAGCTTAAGGGCAACGAGATTATGCTCATTCCCGTGCTGATGCTCATCTTCTCCCTCGGTGGTACCACCTATGGTATGTGCGAGGAGACCGTTCCCTTCTACGCCCTGCTCGCCGCTACCATGATGGCCGCTGGCTTCGACCCCATGGTCGGTGCTGCTACCGTCCTGCTCGGCGCTGGCTGCGGCTGCCTGGGCTCCACGGTTAACCCGTTCGCCGTCGGCGCTGCCGTCGACGCTCTGACCGGCGTTGGCATTGAGGTCAACCAGTCCATCATCATCGGCCTCGGTGCCGTCCTGTGGATTGTCACTACCGCTATGTCCATCTTCTTCGTGATGAGCTACGCCAAGAAGGTCAAGGCTGACAAGGGTTCCACCATCCTGTCGATGCAGGAGCTCAAGGACGCCGAAGAGGCTCACGGCAAGGCTGCTTCCGAGGTCCACAAGGAGGTCAAGCTCACCGGTCGTCAGAAGGGTGTTCTGATTGCCTTCGCCTTCACCTTCGTCGTCATGATCGTCGGCTTCATTCCGCTGGCCGACCTCAACGAGGGCGTCGCTAACTTCTTCGACGCTGGCGCTGTCTACGACGCCGACGGTAACGCCGTCGTCCAGGGCTGGTCTGCCCTGATCACCGGCCTGCCCATTGGCCAGTGGTACTTCGACGAGGCTTCCACCTGGTTCTTCCTCATGGCCGTCCTGATCGGTATCATCGGTGGCCTGTCCGAGAAGCAGATCGTTAACACCTTTATCACCGGCGCTGCCGACATGATGTCCGTTGTTCTCGTCATCGCCCTCGCCCGTGGTATCTCCGTCCTCATGGCTAACACCGGCCTCGACGTCTTCGTCCTCGACGCTGCCGCCAATGCTCTGGCTGGCCTGTCCGGCGTGATCTTCGCTCCCATGAGCTTCCTGGTCTACTTCGGCCTGTCCTTCCTGATCCCCTCGACCTCTGGTATGGCTACCGTCTCCATGCCCATCATGGGACCGCTGGCTGTTAAGCTCGGCTTCTCGCCCGAGGTCATGGTCATGATCTTCTCCGCCGCCATCGGTGTCGTGAACCTGTTCACCCCGACCTCCGGCGCCATCATGGGCGGTCTCGCCCTGGCCAAGATCGAGTGGACGACCTGGCTCAAGTTTGCCCTTAAGCTCATTGTCGCTCTCTCCGTCGTCTGCGCCGTCATCCTGACCGTCGCCTGCGTGCTGATCTAAGTACCCAACGGGTACCCCACGGAAACCTTGACGATCCTGTAGAGGATCACCTGGTCATCGTCTGTCCGGTGGGGTAAACCCACCGGTAGACTCCTACCTTTAGCCCCCTTCCGTTCCATGCGCGGGAGGGGGCGACTTTTTGTTCCGCGGTTTTACCAAACCGCGGAACCGGTCGACGCTACGCGCCGTCCAGAACGACAATTTGTCATTCAAAAGGCAAGGCATGACCAAAAGGTCTATGCCTCGCCTTTTTCATGCCAACTTGTACGTTCTGGACGGCGCTCGCTCATATGACCCAATCCGCTGTCAAGAGCCACAATGGCCCCGCCGACCG
>CATVRV010000030.1:0-29461 GCA_958346515.1 uncultured Collinsella sp. | reverse complement strand
GCTGCGGAAACGCGGGGTCCGTTCGGGCTGTTGCGTTGAGATTGAAAATCAACCGGCTTATCCTCGACTGGACGGTGCAGTCTAGCTGCGTTGTCCGGCGCGGAAGCACGCTAATCGGCTATTATTTGTTTAGACAACTTGAGTTGTAGAGGAGTGACCGGCGATGGTGCAGGGCGCCAAACATATGAAGAGCAATAACGCCGCGGCCAACGGTGGCTCAAGCCCTCAGCCCAAACCTCAACCAAAGCCCAAGCGCCGTCGCAAGCGGCTACCGCGCTGGGCCGACCGGCTCATCACCATCGTCATCATCCTTATTGGCGTGGGCCTTATGACCTGGCCGTGGATCTTGGACCGGCTCGAGGCCTCGGGCGTGTTCAACCAGATCAGCACCGTGTCCAGCACCGTGGACGCGCTGTCTGCCGAGGAGCGCGAGCGCATCCTGCTCCAGGCGCGCTCTTTTAACGAGCAGCTGGCGGGCGAGGCCACCGAGCTTCCCGCCGACCAGATCGAGCCCTACGCTCAGCAGCTCATCTTTGACCGCGACCCCATGATGAGCTGGGTCGAGATCCCCTCCATCGACGTGAGCATGCCTATCTACCACGGCACGAGCGAAGAAGTCCTTATGGCGGGCGTCGGCCACCTGGAGGGCACGAGCCTGCCGGTGGGCGGCACCTCGACGCATTGCGTGCTCACCGCGCACTCGGGCATGCGCAACCTGAGCATGTTCGATGACATTCACTCGCTGGAGCCCGGCGACCTGGTACTGCTGCACACCATGAACAAGACGCTCGCCTACAAGATGGTGGACTCCGAGGTGGTGCTGCCCGAGGAGATGGAGTCGCTGACCATCGAGCCCGGCGCCGACAAGGTGACGCTCGTCACCTGCACGCCCTACGGCGTGAACGACCATCGCCTGCTGGTGCACTGCGTGCGCACCAAGTACAACAAGAAGGACGTCGACAAGCAAAAGTCGCTGGCCGGCCGCCACTGGGGCAAGCGCGAGTTTGCCGTGCTCATCGTGGTCGTAGCCATTGTGCTGTTGCTGCTGGACATCGTGATCCACGCGGTCCGCAAGCGCCGCAAGGCCAAGGCCTCGGCATAAGACATCGTTCAGAACAACCACAAAGGGGACAGGCACCTTTGTGGTGGTCGGGGGCTTCCAAACCATCACAACATTCGATGAAAATCGCGATTTTGGCGATAAGCGTCGAATGTTGTGATGCTTTTCGTTTCGGGCGGGACGGTTTTCGCTGTGTGCGCGACGGTTTTCGTTGTGGGGCGGCGCGGTTTTCGCTATGGACGGTGCGGTTTCGCTGCAGAACCGCCAGCCCGCCGCTTACCAACCGCCGCCCTCGTTACGTTTTCGCTGCATTTGGGTAAAGCGCCTGCTCCAAGCCGGCGTTGCCTTGTATACTAGAGCGGTTTAACTGTTATGCGGAAGGGAGCGCCTATGGCACTCAGCGAGAAAGACGTGCGCGGCATCGCCGAGTACGCAAAGATCGCACTGACCGATGACGAGCTCACCCAGATGACGTCCTACCTGAACGACGCCGTCCAGATGCTCGAGCCCGTCTTGCAATATGACTTGCCCGACGTGGAGCCCACGTTCCATCCCATCGGAAGCCTGTCCAACGTGATGGGCGACGACCTGCGCGAGCCCGAGCGCGACCTGCCGCTCGACGTCGCGCTCGAAAACGCCGGCAGCGCGCGCGACCGCTACTTCCGCGTGCCGTCCATTTTGGGAGAGGGGGAGAGCGAGTAATGGCGCTAAGCTTCGATTCCCTTACCGCCGCCCAGATCGCCGCGGGCGTTGCCGCCGGCGACTTTACCGCTACCGAGGTGGCCCAGGCCTCCCTTGCCGCCATCGAGGCGCGCGAGGGCGGGGTCCAGGCATTCCTGCAGGTGGCGCCCGAGCTCGCGCTCGAGGCCGCCGCGCGCGTGGATGCCGACCGTGCCGCAGGCAAGCCGCTGCCCCCGCTCGCGGGCGTGCCGCTGGCCATCAAGGACAACATGAACCTCGTAGGCACGCGCACCACCTGCGCTTCCCGCATGCTCGGGGACTACCAGAGCGTCTACACCGCCACCTGCGTCCAGCGCATGCTCGATGCCGGCTGCCTGCCCATGGGCAAGGCCAACATGGACGAGTTTGCCTTTGGCAGCTCTACCGAGAGCTCGGCGTTCCACCGTACCAACAACCCTTGGGATACCGAGCGCGTGCCCGGCGGCTCCTCGGGCGGCTCCGCTGCCGCTGTCGCCGCGGGCGAAGTCGCGCTCTCGCTGGGCTCGGATACCGGCGGCTCCATTCGCCAGCCGGCATCACTGTGCGGCGTGGTGGGCTTTAAGCCCACGTATGGCGCCGTGAGCCGTTACGGCGTGGTTGCCTTTGGCTCGTCGCTCGACCAGGTGGGCCCCTTTGGCCGTACGGTCGAGGATGTCGCGCTGGCCATGAACGCGCTTACCGGCGCGGGCCACGATCCGTACGACTGCACCAGTCAGGATTGCGCCGTCGACTTTACCGAGCACCTCAACGACAGCATCGAGGGCAAGCGCGTGGGCATTATCCCCGCGTTTATGGAGGCCGAGGGCCTGACGCCCGAGGTCAAGGCCGCTGTTCAGCGCGCTGCCCAGGAGCTGCAGAACCAGGGCGCCGAGTTGGTCGAGGTCGACCTGCCGCACCTGGACGCCGCCATCGCCGCCTACTACGTCATCGGCCCGGCCGAGGCGTTCTCCAACCTGGCCCGCTTCGACGGCATTCGCTACGGCTATCAGGAGGAGGGCTGCGCCAACCTGTCCGACCAAAGCTCGCTCTCGCGCGCCCACGGCTTTGGCGCCGAGGCCAAGCGCCGTCAGATGCTCGGCGCCTACCTGCTGAGCTCGGGCGTGTACGACAAGTACTACTACGCTGCGCAAAAGGCCCGCACGCTCATCACGCAGGACTACGACGCCGCGTATGCCAAGGTGGACACCATCCTTATGCCCGCCTCGCCGCGTACGGCCTTTAAGTTTGGCGAGATCAGCGACCCCACGCAGATGTACCTCTCCGATCTGTACACTATCTCGCTCAACATTTGCGGCAACGGCGGTATCTCGGTGCCGCTGGGCCTGGGCGAGGACACCAAGCTGCCCGTTTCTGCCCAGCTGGTTGGTCCGGCCTTTAAGGACCGTCAGCTGCTCACGTTTGCCCGCGCCCTGGAGCGCGGCTTTGCCGATGCCGCCACGGGTGCGCCCGCGCTTTCCGTCGCGCCCGATTTTGCCGGGAAGGGAGGCGAGCTGTAATGAAGGAGCTTTCCGAGGTCCTGCAGGATTGGGAGGCCGTGATTGGCCTGGAGATCCATACCGAGCTCACCGCACTCGATACCAAGATGTTCTGCAACTGCAAGCTCAGCCACGATGACGAGCCCAACGCCAACGTGTGCCCGGTGTGCCTGGGCCTGCCCGGCGCCCTGCCGGTGCCCAACAAGCGCGCCATCGAGAGCATCGTCAAGGCAGGTCTCGCCACCAATTGCGAGATTCAGCGCCACTCGATGTTCTACCGCAAGCACTACTTCTATCCCGATATGGCCAAGAACTTCCAGACCACGCAGGGTCCGGTCGCCTTTGCCATGTACGGTCACTTGGATCTGGATGTGACCGGTCGCGGTGCCGCCGAGCGCCCCGACTGCGCGTTTGGCGAGGCCGAGGCCCAGAGTCTGGCGAGCGCTTCGGCCAACGCCGAGGGCCTGTCTACGTCCATGACGTCGACCATGCGCGAGGGCAACCAGCGTGCCGGCCACCTGGCCAGCTACGACGCGTCCAGCCTGCAGATGCCCGAGCGTCGCGAGGACGGTTCCTACACGGTGCCCATCCGCATCCTGCGCATCCACATGGAGGAGGACGCTGCCAAGATGGTGCACGTGGGCGGTGCCGAGGGCCGCATTACCGCCGCGGCCGAGTCGCTCGTCGACTACAACCGCTGCGGCACGCCGCTGATTGAGCTCGTCACCGAGCCCGATCTGCGCACGCCCGAGGAAGCGCGTCTGTTTATGGAAAAGCTCCGTCGCATCTTTGTGACGCTGGGCATTTCGGACTGCTCCATGGAGAAGGGTTCCATGCGCTGCGACGGCAACGTGTCGCTGCGCCGCCGCGGCGAGACCAAGCTGGGCACCAAGACCGAGCTCAAGAACCTCAACTCGTTTAAGAGCCTGCACGACGGCCTTGCCTACGAGATCTGCCGTCAGGCCGAGGTGCTCGAGGAGGGCGGAATCATCTATCAGGAGACCCGCCACTGGGAGCCCAGCCGCAAGCGCACCGTGGTCATGCGGGTCAAGGAGACGGCTGACGACTATCGTCTGTTCCCCGATCCCGACCTGGCGCCGTTTGATCTGGACGACGAGTTCATCGACCGCTGCCGTGGCGAGATCCCCGAGCTGCCCGATGCCAAGCGCGCCCGCTTTGAGGCCGACTTTGGCATTAAGGCGGCCGATGCCGAGCAGATTGCCGGCGACCCCGAGTTTGCCGAGTTCTTTGAGGCTGCCGCTGCCGGTATGGCTGGCAAGGAGGCCCAGACGGTCGCAAACTTGCTGGTGAACGAGATGATCGCCTATCTTAAGGGCGCGGGCGTCTCGCTGGCCGAGTCCGGCATCGCGCCGGCTCAGGTGGCAGCGCTTGCCAAGCTGCTGGCGACCGATGCCATCAGCTCCAACCAGGCGCACGAGGTCTTTGAGGCCATGGCTCAGACCGGCGACGACCCCAACAAGATCGTCGACGAGCGTGGCATGCGCCAGGTGAGCGATGCCGGCGCGCTGCAGCCGATCGTGGACGAGGTGCTGGCAAACTGTGCCGATCAGGCGCAGCAGTATCGTGACGGCAACCAGAAGGTCATCGGCTTTTTGGTGGGCCAGTGCATGAAGGCGAGTCGCGGCAAGGGCAACCCGAAGCTCTTCAACGAGTTGCTGAGAACGTCGCTCTCGTAAACGGGAACCGAGGGGCCGGGCGCAGGGCCTTGCCTCTCAATTTCGGACAGTCCTGACTCACGACGGAGGCGCCACTGGCGCCTCCTGTTCGTGCGGAACTCATTGAGAGGCAAGGCCCTGCGCCCGGTCCCTCGGTTCCGTGACGACTCGGCCGTTCGGGTCAGGTGGGGCTGAATGGAATTTGGTGAATGAGGGCGCCGTTTGCGCCCTCAATTTTGTGGATGTGGCGCAGGGACGGTCCCTTGGTCACATCGCGCCTCAAGATTTCCAAAAAGTTAACCTTTGTTGACCTCAATAGTTAGATAAACTAAACTATTTTCCAAAAGTGTGCTCGAGCAAACTTGTTTACTCGGGTGCTGAGGCACCGTGCCGCGTCCAATGCGGCAAAAGGGAGAATCAACATGAAGAAGTCGACGTTCAATACCCTGCTTGTCGGTGGCGGTTTTCTGCTTGGCACGGCCGGCATCAAGCTGCTTACCAGCGCTCCGGTCAAGAATGCCTGCGTGCAGGGTATCGCGTGCGGCATGCGCATCAAGAACGGCTACCAGGACATGGTCGAGCAGGCTAAGGCTAATGTCGACGACATGGTTGCCGAGGCGGCCTACATCACCCAGAGCGAGGCCGCTGCTGACGAGGCAGCCGAGTAACGCTCCCAGGCACAAACTATGAGATTCTCGATTATTAGCGAGATCCCCGGCAGGACCCGTCTTCAATTGGCGGGTCCTGTGCCAGAGAGCGATCTCGATGCACTTCTTAAGCTCAGCGGCGATATCGACGGCGTGCACAAGGTGCGCGTTTACGGCCGTATTGGCCAGATGGCGCTCGAATACGACGAGCGGTGTCTTGCGAGCGTGCTCGATGCCTTGGGTGCGCTCGATGCCCAGGCCATTGCCGACGCAAAGACGGGTTACGTGATGCAGCTTGAGCCACGCAAGCACAAGCTCGTCATGGATCTTGCCACACTTATCGGCGCCCACTACGCGCGCCGCTGGTTTTTGCCCACGCCCCTGCGTGCGGTGTTTGTCGTGGCCGGTTACATGACCTTTTTGCGCGCTGCCCTCCGTGAGCTGGCGCAGCCGCGCCTGACCGTTCCCGTGCTCGACGCTTCGGCCATCGGCATTTCGTTCGTCAAGCGTGATGTCGACACCGCGGGCCAGACGATGTTCCTACTCAACGTGGGCGAGCTGCTCGAGGACTACACCCGCGCCATGAGCGAAAACGAGCTCATCAACTCGCTGCTCGATGTGCCCGACAAGGCGCAGAAGGTCGTCGGCGACACCGAGGTAAGCGTTGCCGCGACCGAGCTTGAGCCCGGCGACCTGGTCGCCGTGCGCACCGGCATGTCCATCTGCATCGATGGCGTGGTCGAGCAGGGGAGCGCCATGGTCAACCAGGCGACCCTGACCGGTGAGCCGCTGGCCGTCGAGCGCAGCGTGGGCGACGATGTATTCGCCGGCACCGTCGTGGAAGACGGCAGCATCTTGGTGCGCGTGCGCGCCAACACGGCGCAGACCAAGCTGCGGTCGATCGTCTCGCTCGTGCAGACAGCCGACTCGCTCAAGTCCGAGGGCCAGTCGCATATGGAGGACCTTGCCAACAAGATCGTCCCGTGGAACTTCCTGCTCGCGGGCCTGGTTGCGCTTACCACCCGCAGCCTCATCAAGACCTCAGCGGCACTGATGGTCGACTACTCGTGCGCACTCAAACTCACGGGCTCCGTCGCCGTCATGACTGCCATGAGCGATGCCGCCAAGATGGGCGTCATGGTCAAGGGCGCCAAGTACTTTGAGTCGTTTGCCAAGGCCGATACCATTGTGTTTGACAAGACCGGCACGCTCACCGAGGCGCAGCCGCGTCTTGCCTGCGTGCTCACCACCGATGGCTGGAGCGAGGACGAGATTCTGCGCCTTTCCGCTTGCTTGGAGGAGCATTTCCCTCATCCGGTGGCGCGTGCCGTGGTCAACGCCGCCCGCGAGCGCGGGCTCGAGCACCGCGAGCGCCATGCCGCCGTCGAGTACATCGTGGCGCACGGCATCGCTTCGTCCATCGAGGGGCGTCGCGCCATCATCGGTTCCGCGCACTTTGTGTTTGAGGACGAGGGCGCGCAGCTCGAGTCCGACATTAAGGAGCGCATCGAGTCCCAGATGCAGGGCCTGTCGCCGCTGTACCTGGCGGTTGACGGCACGGTTGTGGGCGTGCTCGGTATCGAGGATCCGCTCAAACCTGGCGTGCGCGAGGCCATCGCCGACTTGCACGCGCTGGGCGTTAAGCACGTGGTCATGCTCACGGGCGATTCCGAGCGCACAGCCGCACGCATTGCGCGCGAGGCGGGAGTCGACGAGTTCAAGGCCGAACTGCTGCCCGAGGACAAGTACGCTTATGTGGAGCGCATTAAGAGCGAGGGGCGCCACGTTGCCATGGTGGGCGACGGCGTCAACGATTCGCCGGCGCTCGGTTTGGCCGACGTGGGCTTGGCGATGGGTGGCGGAAGCGACATCGCCAAGGAGGTCGCCGATATCATCCTGACCGATACGGATCTGGCCGCGATCGTGCGCCTGCGCCGTATGAGCCAGGGGCTTATCGACCGTCTGACGAGTTCGTATTCCAAGGTGATGCTCACCAACTCGGCGCTGCTGGCGCTCGGCATTACCGGCACGATTACGCCGCAGGCGTCGTCGCTGCTGCACAACGGCTCAACGATCGCCTACAGTCTGAGCAACGCAAAGGCGTACCTGCGTTAGCGTTTTCGATTGAGTATATGGCCTGCATTCGGGCGGCATCGCAGCCGCCAGGGTGCAGGCCTTCTTTTGTTTGACGAGATGTTAGCTCGGATATATGCTCGTGCTAGCAATGCTAGTAAATGCTGAAGGTGAGGTTGAGATGGCTACCGTTGGCAGCATGGCACAGGTGAATGTTCGCGTAGATCGCTCGGTTAAAGAGCGCGCCGAGGAAGCACTGCGGCTTTCGGGCGGGTCGCTGCCCGAGCTCATCAAAAAGGTGGTGGCCAAGGTCGCGCAGGGTGGCGGGCAGTGCGAGGAAGTGCTTGCGGCCGTCGACGACCGGCAGCAGGCCGTCGCGCCCGATACTCCGTTCGCCGCGTCGTGGGCAGCGGCAGACCGGCTTTATGCAGATATGGGCATCGCTGCGTCGCCTGTATCCGACGATCGCGATTGGGACACAATCTATTCCGAAGCCATGGACGAGCGCTATCGCCAAAAGGGGATGATCCTGTGAGCGGGGCTCCCCTCAAAATAATGGTGGATGCCAACGTATGGGTCGATTCGTTTTGCGCCGACCATGCCGAGTCGCTTGCCGCACGCGCGTTTATTGGGCAGGCGACGGAGGCGGGGGCATTGCTGTTCTTTCCGGTGCATATCGCCAAGGACGTGCTGTACGTTGTCCAACACGAACTGAAGCGCAGCGTTCTTGCCAGCGGGGGAGCGCTCGACGAGGCATCTGCCCGTGCAATTGGCGATGCGGCGTTGGTGTTTGTTCGGAACATGACCGAAAACGCCACGGCCGTGGGCGCAGATGCGTCGGACCTTTGGCTGGCCGACAAATACTTAGCGCTCCATCGCGATTACGAGGACAACTTGGTGCTCGCCGCGTGCAAGCGCGCACAGGTCGATTACTTGGTGACTAACGATCTCAAGCTGCTCGAACATGCCGATCTTGCAGCGAAGACCCCGCGCCAAATGATGCCGATTCTTGCTTTGGCCGAACGCGGCGGCGCGGCTATCGGTTGACGCGAACTGTTTGCGGGCCTCTTGGACGACGATGCGCCAAGGGACCCGCGTCTGCTATTTACAAAAGCTCGGCCTTAATGGTGGGACTTTCTGCGAGCTGCTCGGCTGCCTTTTCGTCGGAATCGTTTAGCGCTGCCAGGCTGCGGTAGACCCACTCGTTGACCTGGGTGTTTTTGACGCCTGCGGTCTGCATAAGGGCGCCTACCTCGCGGATTACTGCGAACAGATCGGCTTTGGGACCCGCGAGCTCGACCTCGATGCCGTGGTAGGCGGCCACGCCGCGGTTCTCGCTCACGTGGTCGATAAAGCCCTCGACGGTCTCAAGCTGCTGGGCGAGAGCTACATTATCGTCGGCGTCCAGCGCAACAAGGGCGTTCGATACCGTGAGGGCGGGATGTCCGCAGGGAACAAAGCCCTCGATGACATCCATAGCTTCGGTAATGGTTGAGCCCAGGCCTGCGAGGGCATTGACGAGTTGCTGCTTGGTATCCATAACGGTCCTTTCGACGGGTCAATTTTGCTTGGCGAAAATATACGTGACGAGATCGGTAGCAAAAGTGCGAAGTACGGCGCACATTGGGGTCTTCACAGCTCGTGCATAGAACAGCTGTCCGCTTTCAGAACGTGGTAAGATAACACTTCGCAAGCGGGGCTCGCCCCGCATGTTCCTTGAAAAGTCGACGGGTGTTGGGTGCTCGTGCCCAATGCCATCCAGGCTTTCCCGACATTCGGGGGCGACTGGTTTCGACACGATAGCTCTGAGAGAGGAAGCAAGCCGAGGTCTCCTCGCCTCGTTAAACAGGGGTACCGTCAAATTGAATTGACAACAACTCTTCTTTTGAGCCTATGGCTCTCGCTGCTTAGTTTATAGCGGCGCGTCAACCCGGTGATTTCCCCGACACCGGCGCGACGTCATTTTAGGGGAATGCTCCTGCGCACGTAATCGGTATGGCGCAGGCTAAGACCGAACCGGTTAGGACGCCGCGAGCGTGTCGCTGCGCGCAAAGCGTCCGAGACTAAACCAGCGACTGAGCTTGGAGATGCCAATCAGGGGGCTTTCGTGGACCGGAGTTCGATTCTCCGCGCCTCCACCAATAGTTACAGGCAGGTAGAGAAGTGTCTCTACCTGCTTTTTTATTACTTATAGATACCGCGGAGAATCGAACTCTATGCAGGGCGCGAGCGTTAAGCAAACGCGAAGCGTTTGTAGCGAGCGGGCGAGGACGCCGGCAGGCGGCCGAAGCCGGTGCGGATTTGCGAAGCAAATACGCGGATTCTCCGCGCAAACTATCAGCTCAATATGGATGCGATGTTTATCGAATCTCAGCTGGCCATGCGCCGCATCAACGGATCCCCCCCGTACCGCGGAGAATCGAACTCCGTGCAGGGCGCGGGCGTAAAGAAAACGCCTCAGTGACGCAGAGTGGGACGCGCTTTCCCAATGGCGGCCCAGGCGGAAAGTCCATCCCGGAATCCGCGCTCAGAGTGGGATGTAGTTTCCGGATGACACATCAAGCGGAAACTGCGACCCGGAATCGAGCCGTAGAGTGGGATATGCTTTCCCAATGGCGGCCCAGGCGGAAAGTCCATCCCGGAATCCGCGCTCAGAACGGGACGCGCTTTCCCAATGGCGGTCCAAGCGGAAAGCGCATCCCGGAATCCCGCCTCAAACTGGGACACACTTTCCGCTTCACTTGCCGCCTCAAAAAACCTGCGCGCTCGCCATCCCAAAACTGGGTAGAAGAAAGCCAAAACGCAATCGCAGGAGGTCAATATGACTGCAGAAGATAAGGCAAAGAACGCCGGCAAGGTCGCGCTCGTCCTGGAGGGCGGTAGTTTTCGCGGGCAGTTTACTGCGGGCGTGCTCGACGTTCTCATGGAGGCCGGCGTCGAGATTCCGGCTGTCTACGGTGTATCGGCCGGCACCCTCAACGGCGTGAACTACAAGTCGCACCAGATCGGCCGTGCCAACCGCATCAACTTGGCTTTCTGCAACGACAACCGCTTCATGGGCGCCGCGTCGTTTGCGTCCACGGGCTCCATTGTGGGTTACGACTTCATCTTCAACGATGTCCAGGACCGCTTGGATCCCTTTGACAACGAGACGTTCGACGCCAGCCCCATCGAGATGTACGCTGTCGCGACGGACATGCTCTTTGGAACCGCTGCCTACCTGCCGGTCAAAAGCGCCGTGCTCGATCTCGACGCTGTGCGCGCATCGACCTCGTTGCCGCTGGTGACGCCGCCGGTCGAGATTGACGGGCACAAATACGTCGACGGCGGCGTGGCCGATTCGATTCCTATCGAGCATGTGCTCGAGGAGGCGGGCTTCGACCGTGCGGTCGTCATCGTCACGCAGGACCGCTCGTACGAGAAAAAGCCCTACGAGTTTATGCCGGCCGCGCGTGCGCGTTATGCCGACTACCCCTACCTGCTCGAGGCTATCGAGACGCGCCACGACCGTTACAACATCCAGCGCATGCACCTGTGGAAGTATGAGCGCGAGGGCCGTGCGTTGGTCGTCGCTCCGCAAAAGCCGGTCGAGGTCGGCCATGTCGAGCACGATCCGGCAAAGCTTTTGGACCTGTATATCCAGGGCCGTCAGGAGGCAAAGCGCCTGCTCGCGGAAATCCAAGAGTTCGTTGAGCGCTAGCGACGGCGAACCCTCAAAAAATGACAACAGCTAAAGAGCTGGAAAATCACGGCTCGTGGATGACATGTGCAGAAACTCTGGTCGGAGCCAAAATACCTGTTGACTCGTACGGCGAGCGGGGTAATATGGACGGGTTACTTGCAGAGCCCCGTGAATCTCTGTAACAACACGTACTGTACATGGAGGAGTCTAAGTGATTTCGAAATCGACTCACTACGCCAAGCAGGGCGAGATCCAGCGCAACTGGGTTCTCGTCGACGCCGATGGTGCTGTCCTGGGCCGTCTTGCCACCCAGATCGCAATGATCCTGCGCGGTAAGAACAAGCCCCAGTTCACGCCCAACAGCGACTGCGGCGACTTCGTTGTCGTCATCAACGCCGATAAGGTCCAGCTTACCGGTAACAAGGCCGACACGAAGACCTATTATCGCCACAGCGGCTACAACGGCGGCCTCAAGGCTGAGAGCTTCCGCCAGGCTATGGAGAAGCACCCGGAGAAGGTCATCGAGCGCGCCGTTCGCGGTATGCTGCCCAAGACCACCCTCGGCCGTGCCCAGATGACCAAGCTTAAGGTCTACGCTGGTGCCGAGCATCCGCATGCTGCCCAGAACCCCACGAAGATTGAGCTGGAGGCTTAAAGATGGCTGAGAACACCGTTGTTTACCAGGGTACCGGCCGTCGTAAGAACGCCGTCGCCCGCGTCCGTCTCGTCCCCGGCACCGGCAAGGTGACCATCAACAAGCGTGACGCCGAGCAGTATTTCGGCCGTCATCAGCTCGTTGAGAACGCCCTTGCTCCCTTCAAGGTGACCGACACCGCCGGTCAGTTCGACGTTATCGCTCTGTGCGATGGCGGCGGCATCTCCGGTCAGTCCGGCGCTCTGCGCCTGGGCATTGCTCGCGCTCTTCTGAACGCCGGCGACTACCGTGCTGACCTCAAGAAGGCCGGTTTCCTTACGCGCGATGCTCGCGTGGTCGAGCGCAAGAAGTACGGCCTCAAGAAGGCCCGCCGCGCTCCCCAGTTCTCCAAGCGCTAAGGTTTTATCTCCTTTCGAGATACAATGTACAAGCGGGGCCTGCCGATTCCTCGGCGGGTCCCGCTTTTCTTTTTCGACTAGGGCGGGCGGTTGCATATCGCCTGCTAGGGAAGGAGCGATCCTATGCCCCATAACATCTTCGGTACCGATGGCGTCCGTGGCGTCGCCAACGCCGATCTTTCGTGCGACCTCGCGTTTCGCCTGGGCCGCGCGGCGACCAAGTTTCTTGGTCCGGACATCTGCATCGGCCGTGACACGCGCCTTTCGGGCACCATGCTCGAGAGCGCTCTGACCGCCGGCATTATGGCCGAGGGCGGCCGCCCGCACTGCTGCGGCGTCATTCCTACGCCGGCCGTGGCGCTGCTCACTGTTCAAAACGAGCTCGATGGCGGCATTGTCATCTCCGCTTCGCACAATCCGCCGGAGTTCAACGGCATCAAGTTCTTTAGCCGCAAGGGTATGAAGCTTCCCGATGCTGTCGAGGAAGAGATCAGCGCCTGGGTCATGTCCGAGGAAGCCATGGCTGCCGACACGCTGCCGACCGGTGCCGACGTGGGCCACATCATCAAGATGAAGGACGCCCGCAAGGCATATGTCGACCATGCCATCGATACGCTTGATGGCCTGAGGCTCGACGGCCTGGTCGTTGCCGTCGACTGCGGTCACGGTGCCTCCTGCCAGACTACGCCCGCCGCGCTGCAGCGCTTGGGTGCCACGGTGCACGCCATCAACACCGATTATTGCGGCACCGACATTAATGTTGAGTGCGGCTCTACGCACCTCGAGCCCCTTCGCGAGCTCGTGCTGCGCACCCATGCTGATATCGGCCTGGCCCACGACGGCGACGCCGACCGCGTACTGTTCGTGGACAGCGAGGGCAATGAGATCGACGGTGACTACATCCTGGCTATCTGCGGTTCTGACCTCGCCGCTCGCGGCAAGCTCGCCAACTCCGAGATCGTCTCGACCGTCATGTGCAACCTGGGCTTCTCCATCGCTATGAAGGAGCAGGGCTTCGAGATGGTTCAGACCGCCGTGGGCGACCGCTACGTTCTGGAGCGCATGCTCGCGGACGGCGCCGTCATCGGCGGCGAACAGTCCGGCCACATCATCTTTCTGGAGCACAACACCACCGGTGACGGCCTGGTGACGGCTCTGCAGCTTCTGGCCGTGCTCAAGCGCACCGGTCGTACCCTCACCGATCTTGCCGGCATCATGAAGAAGTACCCGCAGGTACTCGTTAACGTGCATTCCGACAACAAGGCCGGTCTGGACGATTGCCAGCCCATCTGGGATGCCGTCGCTGCTGCCGAGAAGGAGCTTGACGGTCGCGGCCGCATTCTGGTGCGTCCGAGTGGCACCGAGCCGCTGGTCCGCGTGATGGCCGAGGCCGAGACGCACGAGCTGACCCAGCGCGTTGTCGACGACATCGTCGAGGTTGTCAAGCGCGAACTTCCCTAATGGTCAAAAACGGGTGCCAAGTGGTAAACTGTTAAGGTTATTTTGATTGATTGGTATGTCCGAGGGGGAGCATGTTCACTAAAGTCCTAAGGTCTTTGGGTATGCGTGGTCGAGTCCTTACGCTGGATGCTCCCATCTCGGGCGACGTCATTCCACTTTCCGAGGTAAACGACCAGACGTTTGCTACCGGCCTTTTGGGCCAGGGCGTGGCGATTCAGCCCACCGGAACGCGTGTGATTGCACCGGCTGATGCCAAGGTCGAGGCCATTTTTCCCACGGGACACGCCGTTGCGCTTAACACGGTCGATGGCCTGGACGTGCTCATCCACGTTGGTTTGGACACTGTTCAGCTCGAGGGCAAGCACTTTACCGTACATGCGCAAGTGGGTGACATCGTCCATAAGGGCGATGTACTCATTGAGTTCGATCGCGAGGCAATTGCTGCCGAGGGCTACGATGTGACGGTTCCCATCTTGGTGTGCAACTCCGTTGAGTTCTCGAGCATCAAGGGCTCCGTTGGCGTGCATGTCGAAGAGATGGACCAGCTTATCGTTGCTCGCGAGCGCTAGCAAGTGCACGTGGCCATTAGCCTACAATTCAAACACGTTTACGGAGGGCACCCTTGAAAGAGGACGCCCTCCGTGGCAAGATGGGATTTGTCCGAAGCTAAAAGGCTTTGGGTCACCGTGGACGGGCAGGGGCCTCGACGCGGCTAGACACGAGACACATACATTACGCGACCTCGCCCTGGTGGCCGCACACGTTGGTTGCGGCCGACGCGGGCCGCGGGCAAGTGCTTGTAAGGGAGCCTTGCCTCTCTTGTACGAGAAAGGACGCGTAATGAAGATCATTAAAGCTAAAGACTACGAGGATATGAGCCGCAAGGCCGCTAATATCATCTCGGCCCAGGTTATCCTCAAGCCCGACTGTGTGCTGGGCCTTGCCACCGGCTCCACCCCGATCGGTGCCTACAAGCAGCTCGCTGCTTGGTACAAGAAGGGCGACGTCGACTTTGCCGAGGTCAGCACCTACAACCTGGACGAGTATCGCGGCCTTTCGCACGACGATCCCCAGAGCTATCACTACTTCATGCGTGAGAACTTCTTCGATCACATCAACATCGACCTTAACAACACGCATGTGCCCGATGGCTCCAACCCCGACGCCGCCGCTGCCTGCTCTGAGTACGACAAGATTGTCGCCGAGGCCGGTTACCCGGATCTGCAGCTGCTCGGTATTGGCAACAACGGCCACATCGGCTTCAACGAGCCCGATGACCACTTCTCCAAGGGCACGCACTGCGTCGACCTCACCGAGAGCACCATTCAGGCCAACAGCCGCCTGTTCGACAGCATCGACGATGTTCCCCGTCAGGCCTACACCATGGGTACCCAGACCATCATGTATGCCCGTATGATCCTGGTTGTCGCCAACGGCGAGGCCAAGGCTCAGGCCGTGCATGACATGTGCTATGGTCCGGTTACGCCCGAGTGCCCGGCTTCGATCCTGCAGCTGCACACCAACTGCGTTGTCGTTGCCGATGAGGCCGCCCTTTCGCTCTGCGAGTAGCGCGAATCCTGCAGCTCGACATAGCCTTGCCTAAGGCCTCCGCTTTGCGGGGGCCTTTTTGCTATCCCTTTTCGCCCACTTGACCAAAATCTTGCCGCAAGCTTGACGAACGCCAGATGCCCAACAGCTTGATTCATTCCATAGCAGATTCTATGCAAAAATGCCACTAGAAGGTCGTAGACGGTAGCGGGTGCTAGGCGAGTTGAATGACATGGCTGAACCTTGTTCATCTGCGTTACACTGCCGCTTAGATGGGACAAGCTGACAAGCTCATTTACCTGCTTAAAGACCGATTAGTCGGGGGATTAATAACAATCGGCCCTCGCTGTACAAAAACTTGCCGCTTGCGTACCAAAAGACAACCTAAAACACAAGGTCGCTCTATTCATAGCGCGGCTTGTATGGTCTTGCGGCTACAGTGTCCATACGGTCGAGTTGAGGAGCGGGCATGGTAAATGATTTGAGCGGTATAGACGACCTCGAGCTGATGCCGCTGGGCGGAGGCTATATGGTGCGACGCGAACGCTTGATGAATGAGCTTATCGCCAAGGGCCGAAAGGCCGGCATCGTGGTTCTTTATGCGCCCGACGGGTTTGGGAAGACTTCGGTGCTGCTGCAGTATACCCATGAGGTTAAATGCGACCCGACGCGAGGCCCCGTGCGGATTATCGAGGCCGATCGCGCCACTGGGCGCGAGGTGTTTATGCAGCTCGAGGTGGTTACCGAAGAACTCAAAGACAAACCGCACTCCCTTATCGCGATTGATAATGTGCCAAACCTCGATCAGCACGATACCGAAGACCTCATCGACAGGATTCGAGGCCTGCGCGCTATGGGGGTAGGGGTCTTTATCTCCTGCCGTCCTTCAAATCGTCAGCTGATTCATGGGCTGGGCGATTCGGTTAAGATCAATGCGCAGATGCTCAAGGTGCATGCCTATGAGTATTCGGCGTGGGCATCGGCGTTTTCGATCAGCACATCGCTCGACTTCTATCAGCTCACGCAGGGCGTGCCCGAGCTGGTTTCGGCATTGCAGACGGGTCTGTATGGCCAAGGCGACGTAGCCGGTCTGCTCGAAAACGAGATTGTCAACGTATATGGCGCGGCACTTGCCGATCTGGCTTCGCTCGACAATAATGCGCTGTTTTGCGTGGCATGTCTCATGGTTTTGATGGGCGAGGGCAATATCGCGGAACTCGAGGCCTGTGGGGTGAGGCTGTCGATGGTCGACCAGTCCTATTTTGTGCGCGATTACCCGATCTTTGGCTTGGACCCCGCCGAGCGGAGTTTTACGTGTCTGGGCACGGAGGATAACGGACGCTTGCGTTTGCGTAAGTTGGTGGCCGAGGTTCGCCCCGAACTTGTTCCGAGGGCGGCCCGGATTTTGCTTAAGGCGGGCCGATGCGATGCGGCGATGGGCCTGGCGGACGCCTTTCTGGACCGTGAAGCGGTCCTTGAACTTGCTGGGCAGTATGGGGTCGATCTTGCTCTGACGGGGCACGGGGCCGATATCTGCCGAGCAGCGCTGGGCACGATCGATGCCGACGATCCGGCCCCGGAGCCAACGCCCGCCGAGGCGCTCGGCGTATATCTGGCAGCGGTCAGCGTGTCCAATACAAAGCTCGCTCGCTATATGGCATCGGTCATCGAGCGCGGGGGCGAACGGGCGGCCTGCGAAATAGACCCTGTTTCATGGAGGGTGGCCCAGACACTGACGGCAGTTTGCTATGGGGACAACGGGCTTGGGCTTCCTACGAACCTGGCCGTGCCAGAAATCGAGACATCCCATACCGCACTCGATATGTTGTCTGCGCATATTGAGGTCAAGCGATGTCTGACCGAGCGGGGAAATGACGGCGGCGTTCTACAACAGCTCAAAACGAGCAAGGCCTACGACTGCGAGCTCGACATCGCGGGGATTGTTATACGGGCCGATAGCATGCTGGTGGAGCTCTTTGACGGGTCGTTTGCGGGAACCGACGAGCGCGACGACGAGATGACGGTGGTGCGGGAGGCGCTCGACGTACGTGGGCTTAAGGCGATGGCTATCTGGGTGCGCATGGTGTTGGCGGCACGGCGGCTCCTTTCCGGCTTGCCGGTAACCGACGACGCGGCGTTCAACGAGCTCGATCGTTTTGCCGTGCGCATGCGCGACAACCAGATTCAGCTGTTTGGGCTGTTGCTAGAAGGCTGGCAGTCGCTGGCAGAGGGACGGCCGGTTAATGCAAAGTTCCGTGCGGTCCAAGTGCTCAAACTTGCCGAGGAGTCGATTGCGTACATGCGCGATAACGCATTGCTGCTGGAGCGCGCGGCATATCTGCGTAACACCTCGATGGTTTCGGTGCGCGAGGAAGCGGAGTTGCTCGATATAAGCCAGACGCAGGTTGGTGGAGCGGAGGCCTGGACGGTGGCGCTGCATTTGGCCTGTGCGGGCCGAGACAGCGATCTTGCGGCCTGGATGTCCATGAATCGTGCGGGGATTCTAGAGCCATCGTATCGGCTCTTTGCGCGCCTTGCCATGCATTGTCTGGGCGAGCCGGCGGGCAGGATACGCAAGAAGCTTCCCGTGCGCGAGCTGTCGCGGTACTCGCTGCGCGACGATTTGGAAGGAGAGGGCGAGCGCCTGTTCCAGGCCGGCGAGGTTGAAGCCGTTGATACCATCGACCATATCGAGATTCGCATGTTTGGTGCGTTTCGCGCCGAGCGCGATGGGTTTCCCATCACGGACAAAATGTGGCGTCGCAAGAAGGCGGCGACGCTTGCCGAGCGGCTTGCGCTGGGCATGGATGCGCTCGTCGATCGTGAGACGCTGGCCATGGAGCTGTGGCCCCATGCCGAGTTTAATAGCGCCCGCAACAACCTGTACTCGACGATATCGCGCTTGCGGTCGGCTTTGGGACCGACGCCGGATGGCAAGTCGTGCGTGCTCATCCAAAATGAATGCATTGGGCTCAACGGCGACTACGTCAAGACCGATGTACGGCTGTTTGACCAGATAAGCCGCGAGGTTTTGGGAAATCGCACGGGTGCGCGCGGGCCCCATTTAGTTGAGCTGTGCCTTAAGATTGAGCAGCTTTATGCCGGACCGCTGTATGTTCCCAATGGCTGTAATCCCACCTACTTTTTGCGCATGCGGCGCATTATGCAGTCAAAGTACATCGATTGCATGATTAAGGGAGCAAATGCCGCTCTAGAAGAAAACGATCTGCAGTCGGCGATTTGGCTGGCGGAGTCGGGGCTTCGACAGGAAACGGCGCGTGAGGATATGGTGCGCTGCGCCATGCGCGTCTACAGTGCGGCGGGGCGGCGGCGCGATATCGTCGAGCTGTACAGCGGGCATATGCACCACCTGAGGGAGCAGGTCAATGGCGTGCCCGAGCCCGAGACGCGGCGTCTATACGAGCGCTTGGTGGAGGGGCGGCTCAATCGCGTGCTGGTCGAGCGATAAAAAACGGGCGCCCGAAGTACTTGGGCACCCGTAAGCTTGCTATGTGTTGGCTCGCCGGATTATTGGCTCTTAGACGAGCTTGATCTTCTCGATGTCCTTGCGCGAGGACTCGCGATACAGTGAGAACTTGCGGCCGATGACCTGGACGACCTCGGCGTGGCAACGCTCGGCGAGCTCCTCGGCGGCCTCGCGGGCGGAAAGGCTGGAGCCATCGAGCACGGAGCACTTAACGAGCTCGTGCTTCTCCAGGTAGGCGACCGTCTGCTCGACGGTGCCCTCGTTGACATCGGACTTACCGATGATGATGGCGGGGTTGAGGTGATGGGCCATGCTACGAAGCTGCTTGACCTGTGCTCCTGTCAGTGCCATGGGTTCTCGCTTTCTATGTATGGGGCGACCCACGATGGGGCCTTAATCTACGTGAGCTGTCCCACGATAGCGCAGGAACGGCGCGGTGTGGAGCGCGTTTGCCCAGTTCAAAAAGAATGCGGATGCCGAGTGAGTGGGCGGTGCGGGCTGCGAACAGACTACGAGCGGGGTGCAGAGACCGGCTCCCATGCAATAAACGCCCAACGGACCTTGCGGACGTGGTCGAGTATATAGCGTCCCTGTGGCATGCCCTTGGAGCCCGGCTCGCCGGCATGGGGGTTCTCAATCATGTGCTGGGCGATGTAGTCGCGCAGACGGTCGACCTTATCCTCGTTGCCATGCTCGAGCATACGGGAAAAATCTGCTACGCCCGCTTCAAGGTTATCGAAGGTATCGCGACGAGGCGATTCAAAGTACGTAACCTGCGGCAGGGCACCCATCTGAATGAGGATATTAAAAGCATACACAAAGCCATTACTGCAGGTAACCGAGGCACCGATGGCGTTCATCAGGTGCAGGTCATAGCGCGGGCTGGAGTTGGCGACCATCGTGACAGCACAACGCCGACGAGCCGTACGATCAAGCTTGGCAAGCGCGCCTTTTAGGTTGGTCGTGGTGACAGAGCGACTGGCAAAGGCAGCATCCACCGCTTTCGCGGCCGGTCCAACCAAATCCCAATCATCATCCCAAGCAAGCTCAAGCGGCGTAATAAGATCTTCGAGCCCGTAATACTCAATGCCGGCATCAAGCGTGCCCAACATGGCAGGAGAGAAGTCGGCAGCAATCACGGAATGCCCAGCCTGAGCAAGCGGAATAGCAATCGACCCAGCCCCACACCCCATATCAAGCACCGACTCGTCTGGCTCAAGCGCCAACAGCTTCATAAAATCCCGAGCATAAGGGGCAGTCTCAAGCGGCCGAAAATGCCGAGCCCGCTTATCCCACTCAAAAGAATCATCAGCCCGCCGCCGATCAGCTTGCAGACGCATCCATTCGCCATTCCAATCCGCAGCAAGCAGCTCAGAACGATTCTCCCCATCAACCACGGGCCAACCTCCTAGCAACAAAAAAGCGACTTCTCCCAAAAGAAGAGCCGCAACCAGCATATATCAGAAAGAACCGTTCCAACGCCAAACCGCCCTCACAACCAAGGCGGGCAGGAGCGAAGCGACTGCCAAAGGGATAGAACCCAACCGAGGTCCCGTTGTGCGGGAGCCCCGGGGAGGGCAAATATATAAGGTCGATCGCGAGTTCCGCACGAGCCGGAGAGCACTTAATGTGCTCTCCGTGCGAGTCAGGACTGTCCGAGCAGGCGACCTTATATATTTGCCCTCCCCGGGGCTCCTCGCCAGTCCCCCTCAGCTAGTTCTTGAGCGAGTTCAGCGGCGCCGGGAAGCGTCCACCGCGGTGGGCAAGCACGGTGCCGGCGTTGGGGTTTACCGGCATGATGGGCGCACGGCCGAACAAGCCACCGTACTCGACGCAGTCGCCCACGCCCTTGCCGATGGCAGGAATCACGCGGACGGCCGTGGTCTTGTTGTTGATGACGCCGATGGCCATCTCGTCGGCGATGATGCCGGCGATGGTCTCGACCGGGGTGTCGCCGGGGATGGCGATCATGTCCAGGCCGACGGAGCACACACAGGTCATGGCCTCGAGCTTCTCAAGCGAAAGCGCGCCGGCTTCGACGGCGGCGATCATGCCGGCGTCCTCGGACACGGGGATAAAGGCGCCGGAGAGACCGCCCACGCTGGAGCTGGCCATGACGCCGCCCTTCTTGACGGCATCGTTGAGCATGGCGAGCGCGCAGGTCGTGCCGGGGCCACCGCAGGTGCCCACGCCGATGATCTCGAGGATGCGGGCAACGGAGTCGCCGATGGCAGGCGTGGGAGCCAGTGACAGGTCGACAATGCCTTTCTCGACACCCAGACGGCGGGCTGCCTCACGGCTCATGAGCTCGCCGGCGCGGGTGATCTTAAAGGCGGTCTGCTTGATTTTCTCGGCAACCTCCATCATCGAGGCGGAGTCGGGGAGCGTCTCCAAGGCAGCAGCCATAACGCCGGGGCCCGAGACGCCAACGTTGATGACGGCGTCGGCCTCGCCACCGCCGTGGACGGCGCCCGCCATAAACGGGGAGTCCTCGACCATGTTGGCAAAGCAGACAAACTTGGACGCGCCAACGGAATCCTGGTCGGCCGTGAGTTTAGCGGCATCGATGATGGTCTGGGCGGCCATAAGCACGGCGTCCATGTTGATACCGGCGCGCAGGCTGGCGACGTTGACGCTGGAGCAGACGCGGCTCGTGGTGGCGAGCGCCTGGGGGATGGACTGGATGACGCGGCGGTCGGCGTCGCCGATGCCCTTCTGGACGAGCGCGGAGAAGCCGCCCAGGTAATCGATGCCGAGCGTCTCGGCCGCGCGGTCGAGGGCATGCGCGATGGGGGTGAGGTCCTCATCCTTGCAGCACGCGGCGATCTGCGCCACCGGGGTGACGGAAACGCGCTTGTTGACGATGGGGATACCGTACTCGCGCTCGAGGTTCTCGGCGGTCTCGACCAGATGCTCAGCCGTGTGCGTCACGTGGTCGTAGATTTTCGTGCACATGCGGTCGAGGTTCTCGTCGCCGCAACCCATGAGCGAAACACCCATGGTGATGGTCCTGATGTCGAGGTTCTGCTCCTCAACCATGCCGCGGGTTTCCGCGATTTCTGCGGGCGTGATCGCCATCCTTGCGCTCCTATCTGCCAAAACGAGCATAGTCTTGTCTATTCTAACGTGCCGCACGTGCCAAGTGGCGCATGCGGCACGTTTTGGTGCTCGGTTGTTTCCGTTGTGTTACTGCCCAAAGACCTCTTCGGCGATGCGCGCGCTTTCGGCGGCGTCTTTGGCGTAGTAGTCCGCGCCGATCTGTTTGGCGTATTCGGGGGTGAGTACGGCGCCGCCTACGATGATCTTGACGCCCGGCACCTCGGCATGAAGCAGCTTGATGGTCTCTTCCATGGCCACGACGGTGGTAGTCATAAGCGCCGAGAGGCCGACGAGCTTGATGTCACGCTCCCGTACGGTCTTGAGCACCTCTTGCGGGTCGACGTCGCGGCCTAGGTCAAAGACGGTATAACCGTAGTTATCGAGCAGCATCTTGACGATGTTCTTACCGATGTCGTGGATGTCGCCTTTAACGGTGGCCACGCAGATCTTGCCCTTGTCGGCGATCTCGCCGGCGGGCATCAGGCGCTTGATGGTGTCGAAGCCCACGCGCGCGGCCTCGGCCGAGGCCATAAGCTGCGGCAAGAAGAACTTGCCCTGGTCAAAGAGGACGCCAACCTCGTCGAGGGCGGGGATAAAGTGATTGTTGATGAGGTCCATGGCGTCGTGATCTGCCAGCAGACGCTCGGTCTCGGCCGCGATTTCGCCCTTGCGGCCCGAGACGACCATGTGGCGGATGGGGTCGTCATCGGCGCTTGCGGTGGTGCTTGCGGCAGGCGTGGCATCGCTCGATGCCGACTGAGCGGCCGCCGGGTTGGCGGCAATCTTGTACGGGTCGGTCCAGCCGGCGTAGCGCTCGATGTATCCGGTCGAGCCCTCGTCCTCAACGCTCAGCACGCGATAGCTGTAGACGGTGTCCATAAAGCGCTTGGAACCCGGGTTCATGATGGGGGCGTCCAGGCCCGCACCAAAGGCGGCGGCCAAAAAGACCGAGCCCAGCAGCGGGCGGGCAGGCAGGCCAAAGCTGATGTTCGACACGCCGAGCGCGCATTTGACGCCCAGACGCTCCTTGCACAGGGACATGGCGCGCAGGATCTGTTCGGCCTGGCGCTGGTTGGTCGAGGCGGTCATGACCAGGCAGTCGATGAGGATGCGGTCCGGGCCGATGCCGTAACGGGCGGCCTCGGCCACGATGCGCTCGGCGATGGCGAAGCGGGCCTCGGCGGTATCGGGGATGCCGCCCTCGTCGAGCGTAAGGCCGACGACGTTGGTGCCGTAGTGGGCCACCAGCGGAAGGATCTCATCCATGATCTGTTGTTTGCCATTGACCGAGTTGATGATGGGCTTGCCGGCGTAGCGGCGCACGGCGGCCTCGACGGCTGCGGGGTCGGTGGAGTCGATCTGCAGCGGCAGCAGCGTGGAGCCCTGGAGCTGCTCGGTGGCCTGCTGGATGACCTTGACCTCGTCGATCTCGGGCAGGCCCACGTTGACGTCCAGGATGTCGGCGCCCTGCTCCTGCTGGCTGATGCCCTGGCTCACGACGTAGTCCAGGTCGCCGTCGCGCAGGGCCTGCTGCAGGCGCTTTTTGCCGGTGGGGTTGATGCGCTCGCCGATGACGGCGATCTTGTGGCCGTCGCAGGGAAGGTCCACCACGGTCTGGGCGCTCGTGACCGACATACTGGGCTTGCGGCGGCGCGGACTGGGCGTGTGGTTGTCGATAAGCGTGCGCAGGGCCGCCATATGCGCGGGCGTGGTGCCGCAGCAGCCGCCCACGACGCTCACACCGTCGGCGATCATGCCGGCGACGGCCTCGGCGTACTCGGGGGCTTGGATGTCAAAGACGGTATTGCCGTCGTCGTCCACGCGGGGCAGTCCCGCATTGGCCTGCACCATAACGGGCTTGTCGGTGACGGTGAGCATACGCGCGGCGAGTCCTCGGAGCTCGGCCGGGCCCTGGCTGCAGTTGATGCCCAGGACGTCGGCGCCGATGGCGTCGAGGGTGATGGCGGCGACCTCGGGGCTCGTGCCCAAGAAGGTGCGACCGTCTTCCTCAAAGGTCATGGTGGCAAAGACGGGCAGGTCGGAATTCTCGCGGCAGGCGAGGACGGCGGCCTTGATCTCGGCAAGGTCGGTCATGGTCTCGATAATAAAGAGGTCCACACCCGCATCGACGCCGGCGCGCACCTCCTCGGCAAAGAGGTCATAGGCCTCGTCGAAGCTGAGGGTACCCAAGGGGCGCAGCAGGGCGCCGATGGGGCCGATATCGCCGGCAACGTAGCGGGCGCCGGCCTCGCGGGCGCAGGTGACTGCCGCGGCAAAGACGTCTGCCACGGTGGCGGCGCCGTCGAGCTTGTGGGCGTTGGCGCCAAAGGTGTTGGCGGTGATCACGTCGCAGCCGGCCTCGACGTATTGGCGCTGAATGTCGGTAATGACCTGGGGCTCCTCAAAGTTGAGCAGCTCGGGCAGGGCGCCGGCCTTCATGCCGGACGCCTGCAGCATGGTGCCCATGCCGCCGTCAAACAGCAGGTGTCCCGTGCCCTCGATGGCGGCACGCAGGCGGTCATCCTTAATGCGAAGGTCGTCGATCGTGCGCGTCTTGTATGCAGCGCCATTACGGCGTGCGGCATCAACGGGTGCCGCCAGCGCGGCGCCGTCCAGATCATGAGTGATAAGCGGAGTAAACATCGATGGCTCCTAATGGCTGGAATAGCAGGTGGTGTGGGCGGCGCGGAAGCGGCAGTGCTCGCGCATGCGGCAGATATTGCAGGTGGGGCGGCTCTGGGCGTCGTGGACTTCGCCGTCGAACAGACCAATCACAGCGGTCACGCTCTTGGTGGGCATGAGCAGGCTGGTGGGGGTGACGGTAAGTCCAATGAGGCGCGTGGCATTGAGTGCATCCACGATCGAGCGCTGGGCAGAGAGCGGGCAGTCGCCATAGCCGGGACTGAAGCGCCAGTTGCCGGCGAGCCCGTGTGCAGCGGCTGCAGCCTTGACCCGCTGGTCCATCTGCTCGACGGCGGCCTCCACATAGGCAGAGCATGCGGCGTCGAGCACGGCGCCTTCCAGGGGTTGCTGGGCTCCCGTGGTGCGCAGACGGCGTTCGGCAGACATCCCGAGGGTGCAGGCCATGAGCGCCGCCAGGCGGGCGTCTTTGAGATGTCGATAGATATCACGACCCCGCAGCTCAACATTGGTGCCAACCAAGCGGATGCAGGGCTCGCCCTGCTCGTCGACGCCCGTGGCATCGACGGCAAACACGCGTCGCACGCCGCGGGGCTCGATATCCAGCTCTAGGCGCTCGACTACAAGCTCAATTCGTCGTGACAGCTCGGGCTCAATCTGCTGGCCGCCGTAGCCCAGATACCGCAGCATCTCGGCACGGTCGACACGAGGGTGGTGGGCAGCGTCGATACGGTAAAGCGCCGGCGACGCAAGGTCGGCCGGCACTTCAACAACGGTTGTATCGACGTGCGGTTTTTCCATTACCCCAGGCGCTCCATAATGGTCGCGGCGATTGCAGGACGGTTCATAGTGTACAGGTGCAGACCGTCGGCACCGTGCTCCTTAAGGTCGCAAAGCTGACGAGCAGCATAATCTACACCGGCTGCCTGCAGGCTCTCGGGGTCGTTCTCGTACTTGGCGAGGATCTTGATGACGGGGGAGGGCAGCGACGCGCCGCACATAAAGACCATGCGGCTGATCTGCGACTTGCCCATAAACGGCATGATGCCCGCGGTAATGGGCACGGTGATGCCGGCCTTGTCGGCAAGCTCGCGGAAGCGATAGAAGCACTCGTTATCAAAGAAGAGCTGTGTCACAAAGAAGCTCGCGCCGGCGTCTTGCTTTTGCTTGAGGTGCTCGACCGAGAGGTTGAGATCCTCGCAGGCAATGTGGCCTTCGGGGTAGGCTGCGGCGCCCACGCAAAAGCCGGCGTCGACGAGCTCGGGGATGAGGTCGCGGGCGTAGGCGTAGTCGGAGGCAGGCTTGTCGTCCTCGGTCGCGCCGGCGGGCAGGTCGCCGCGCAGGGCTAGCACGTTTTCCACGCCGGCAGTGCGATACTCGTCAATCTTGGCGGCGATGTCGGCGTGGGTGCGGCCCACGCAGGTGAGATGCGCTACCGAGGGCGTATCGAATTCGCTCGAAATCATATGCGCGATGGGGGCGGTGGTGGCACCGTTACCCGAGCCGCCGGCCGAGCAGGTGACCGAGACAAAGCTCGGCGAAAGCTTACACAGATTGCCTGCCACCTCGCGAGCCGTGTCGAGGGTAAGCTCGCCCTTGGGCGGGAACATCTCAAACGAAACGGGTGCGGTGCCCTGGGATGCTGCCTGCTTAAAAACCTCGTCGACGCGCATATCGTGCTCCTTTAGATACTTAATAGTGTGATGTGTAGTAAGGATTCTACAGCACCACTGTGTTACGGTGGAGTTTCACTCGCTATTTGGGGATACCAATCAAAGATGCCTTACTATCGGCATTTCCTATAACAGGGCGGTCAATCTAGGATGGGGCTATAAAGACTGGTATCTGATGCGAAATACCAGTTAATAGGGCCCTATCCTAGATTGACCACCCCTAAACCATGGGGAGAGGTCTGCAATTTATACAGTTGATTGGCTGTTGAGGGCGGCAATGCCGCCGCGATGCGGTAACCTCATTGATTGGTTTCGTGACAGCAACATAACGGTAATGTTGCGGAAACACGACGAGCCTAATCTATGACTCGTTCGTTAGTAATCAACACCGCTTCTCACGCGGTGCCGATACGAAGGGAGTTCCGTATGGCCGAACTTACTGACCGCTTCGGGACCATGGTGTTCTCTGAGGAAGTCATGAAGGACTACCTCCCCAAGGACATTTGGAAGCGCCTTGCTGCAACCCTCGAGGACGGTGAGCCGCTCGACCTGGATGTGGCCAACGCCGTTGCCCACGCCATGAAGGTCTGGGCCATCTCCAAGGGCGCGACGCACTACGCGCACTGGTTCCAGCCGCTTTCGGGCATTACTTCCGAGAAGCACGACAGCTTCCTCGAGCCCAACCATGACGGCACCGCCATTACCAAGTTTACGGGCAAGAACCTCATCCAGGGCGAGCCGGACGCCTCCAGCTTCCCCAACGGCGGCCTGCGTGCCACCTTCGAGGCCCGTGGCTACACCGCTTGGGATCCCACTAGCCCCGCCTTCATTAAGGACGATGTCCTGTGCATCCCCACGGCTTTCTGCTCCTACACGGGCGAGGCCCTAGACAAGAAGACCCCGCTGCTGCGCTCCATGACCGCGCTCTCGCGTGAGTCCAAGCGCGTTCTGGCGCTGTTTGGCAAAACCCCCAAGAAGGTCGTTCCTTCCGTGGGCGATGAGCAGGAGTACTTCCTGATCAAGAAGGACGCTTACCGCAAGCGCAGGGACCTGGTCATCACCGGCCGCACCCTCTTTGGCGCCGCTCCCTGCAAGGGCCAGGAGCTCGAGGAGCACTACTTTGGCGCTATCCGCCCCACCGTCTCGGCCTATATGAAGGACCTGGACGATGAACTGTGGGCGCTTGGCATTCCTGCCAAGACCAAGCACAACGAGGTCGCTCCTTGCCAGCATGAGCTCGCCCCCGTCTATGGCGAGGTCAACGAGGCCATCGACCAGAATCTGGTCATGATGGAGAAGATGAAGCTCATCGCCTCCCGCCACGACTTGGTCTGCCTGCTGCACGAGAAGCCCTTCGAGGGCATCAACGGTTCGGGCAAGCACAACAACTGGTCGCTTGGCACCGAGTCCGAGAACCTGCTCGACCCGGGCGACACCCCGCTCGACAACCTGCAGTTCATCGTCTTCCTCACCGCGGTGATCGAGGCCGTCGATAACTATCAGGAGCTCCTGCGTGCCTCCGTTGCCTCGGCCGGCAACGACCATCGTCTGGGCGCCAACGAGGCTCCTCCGGCGATTATGTCCATCTTCCTGGGCGACCAGCTTACCGAGGTCGTCGAGAAGATCATCGATGGCAAGGCTTCTGTCCATGCTACGCGCGGCGTGCTCGACCTGGGCGCCGATACCCTGCCCAAGCTGATGCAGGATAACACCGACCGCAACCGCACCTCCCCGTTCGCCTTCACCGGCAACAAGTTCGAGTTCCGTGCCTGCGGCTCCGAGCAGAACGTCTCCGACTCCAACCTGGTGCTCGATGCCGCCGTGGCCAAGTCGCTCAAGTCCTTTGCCGACGCACTTGAGGGTACGCCCGAGGATAAGTTCCAGGACGCCGCGCTCGAGTACTGCAAGAAGGTGCTGACCGATCACCAGCGCATCCTCTTTTCCGGCGATGGTTACTCCGACGAGTGGCCCGTCGAGGCCGAGAAGCGCGGCCTTGCCAACAACAAGACCACGGCCGACGCCCTGCCCGCCTTTGTTTCCGATAAGGCCATCGCGCTCTTTGAGGAGACGGGTGTCCTGACCAAGGCCGAGGCCCAGTGCCGCTACGACTGCAAGCTCGAGAAGTACAACAAGCTCATGAACATCGAGGCCACCACGATGGTTCGCGAGGCGCGTCGTACCTATCGCCCGGTCATTACCGCCTATGCCACCAAGGTCGCTAAGGGCCTTGAGACTATTCGTGCCGCCGGTGCTGAGGCCGCCATGCAGTGCGAGCAGAACACGCTCAACAAGCTTTGCAACGGCATCACCACCATCAACGACTCCATCAAGGCGCTCGACGCCGTGCATCAGAAGGCCGAGGGCCTCGATGGTCAGGAGCAGGCCAACGTCTACGCGCACGAGGTCGTTCCCGCTATGGATGCGCTGCGTGCTGCCGTGGATGCCATGGAGGAGATCGTGGCCGCCGACTACTGGCCGGTCCCGACCTACGACGACATCCTGTTCTACGTGTAGAGCGTAACTGACATATCGTCACGGTATTGAGCCGGGGTCCGCATCATGCGGGCCCCGGTTTTTGTTTGCGAAGGACGCTTTGAAGCCCGTTTTGCCGCCGATTCGCCTAGGTATAAAGGGTTGTGGGCAAAAAACGTCAAATATGAGTACTGTCACAAGTCCTGTAGCATTATTTATTTGCAAAATATGCAGTGTTACGCAACATATGTCCAAGTACTTAGCCGATAAACGTCTGCAATTCTTCCGCCGTAGGACACCTGACGTCTAAATCGATTTCTGAAGGCATGAAATCGCTGTTACTAAATCGGTAACAGTACTCATATTTGCCATTTTTTGCCCATGGTCCATCGGAAGATGCCGGGATTCGCACCCTGTCGGGTTCGAATCCCGGCATATCGGTAGCAAAAAGCCCGTCACCGCGAGGGCAACGGGCTTCTCAGTTTAAATGGTGCCCCCAGCGGGATTCGAACCCGCGATATCCACCTTGAAAGGGTGGCGTCCTTGGCCGCTAGACGATGGGGACAGCGGGAAAGAGTATAGCAGACTTTTTTGCCGGCGCGTATATCGTTGGCAAACTGGAAAACCACCACAAAGGAGTACCTTGATTCTCATTTTCATTGCAACAGCCTCAGGACTCAGCGCAACGCGTTGCG
>CATVRV010000029.1:0-30121 GCA_958346515.1 uncultured Collinsella sp. | reverse complement strand
CACATTAAGTGCTCTTCGGCTCGTGCGGAACTCGCGATAAATCTCACTGGCCGCGTCCGGCCCCCTGTGGGCGAGCAAGCTGCGGAAACTCGATCGGTCCAGAGTAATATCGTGCGAACGGAATTCTGGCTGATGAACTGTTCGCGACAAAGACTCGATGGGCAGCTCCCTCTATGCCCTTTTATAAGTTGCGGTGAAATAGGGACTGAATTTGGGGTTGAATCGTTTAAACAGTCCCTATTTCACCGCAACTTATTTGGGGATGAAAAAGGCGGAGGCCCTGGGGAGGGACTCCGCCTTATATACAGGGGGCGATGGTATTCGCGTGTTGCGGGATTAGACCAGACGGGCGTTGATCGTCTTGGCGATCTCGGCGGCGTCGGTGGAACCCTTGACGGTGGCACGGAAGTCCTCGTCCATGAGCGCCTCGGCGACCTTGGACAGGATCTTGAGGTGCGTAGTGCCGGCCTGGGCACCGGGGATGAGCAGGGCGATAGCCACGTTGACGGGAGCGCCGTCCATGGTATCCCAACCGGTCACGCCGGACTCGTCCTTGACGACGATAACGGCAGCCTCGGTAATGGCATCGGACTTGGCATGCGGGATGGCGAAGCCCTCCATCATGCCCGTGGTGCCCTCGGCCTCGCGGGCCAGGAAGGCGTTCATCACGGCGTCGGCGTCGCTTGCGATACCGGCCTTGACGGCCTGGTTGGAAACGAAGCTCAGAGCCTCGTCACGAGAAGCGAAGTCCTCGGCGACAAAGACATTCTCGACCTTCACGAAGTCAGCAGCCTCGGCCTTGGGGGCCTCGACGGCAGCGGCCTTGGGGGCCTCAACGGGCTTGGCTACAGGAGCGGCCTTCTGGTTCTTCTCGAAGTCGTACTTCTTGAAGGCCACGAACAGGATGCCACCGACCACAGCGCCGATGAGGATCGCGAGGACCCAAAGCGGACCGTTCTCGACAACGGGCAGGACCAGGAAGCCACCGTGAGGCGCCGGATCGTGAACGTTGAACATAATGGTCAGGATCGAAGCGATAGAGGAACCGAGCATCATGATGGGCATGACGGGCCAGATGTTCTTGGTCATGAACGGAATGGCGCCCTCGGTGATGTGGGTGCAACCAAGGATGAGGTTGACGACACCGGCGTCGTGATCCTCCTGGCTGAAGTACTTCTTGCCGACAACGACGGCAAAGGTGGTGATCAGCGGCGGAACGATGCAGGCGGCGGAGACGGCAGCCATGAAGTTGGTGCCGAAGTTATAGGTATCGGTGCCAACACCGGCGGCCAGAGCCTCGGTGAGCATAGCGGTACCGGTGACGTAAGCAGCCTTGTTGACCGGGCCGCCCATGTCAAAGGCGCACATGCAGCCAATGGCAAGACCCAGGACAACGGCGCCAGAGGCGGACAGGCCCTTGAGGAAGTCCATCATGGCGGTGTTGATGGCAGCCATGGGGCCGGAAATGCCGAGCATGACCAGGCCGACGATAGCCGTCGAGAACAGCGGGTACAGGAAGATAGCCTTGAGGCCGTCCAGATTCTTGGGCAGACCGGCAAAGACCTTCTCGAGCAGCAAGATGACATAGCCGGCAAGGAAGCCGCCGACGATGCCGCCCAGGAAGCCGAAGCCCACGCCGGCGCCACCGGCATCGATCATGCCGGTCTCGGCGTTAACAGGCAGGCCCTGGATGGCGATCATACCGGCAACAAAGCCGGGGACGAGCGCCGGGCGCTTGCCGATGGATTCGGCGATGTAGGCGGAAAGCACCGGAACCATAAGGTTCATGGCGATGCCGCCGATGATCTTGAGCATCGCAGCAAAGCTGTTGTAGTCAGACGCCGTCGAATCGAAGGACGTAATGCCCCACAGGAACGAGACAGCGGTCAGAACACCACCAGCAACAACGAAGACCAGCATGTGGCTGACGCCGTTCATGAGGTGCTTGTAGATGACGTGGCCGATGGACTCCTTCTCCTCGACCTCATCCTCGACATCGGCAGCGGCTGCAACCGTGCTGTCGCCCTTGGCGGCGAGCGCGCGGTCAATCAGCTTACCGGCGGCCTCAACGGACAGGGCCTTGGAAACACCAACGGAAACCATGGGCTTACCGGCGAAACGCTCAGCCTGGACATCCTTGTCGGCTGCGACGACGACGGCCTTGGCACCAGCGATCTCACTCTTGGTGAGCTCGTTCTCGACACCGACCTGGCCATGAGTCTCGACCTTAATGGTCAGACCGCGCTCGGCAGCTGCCTTCTCCAGCGCCTCCTTCGCCATGAAGGTGTGCGCAATGCCGGTCGGGCAACCGGTCGCGGCGATGATGTCAAACTTAGCCATGTGTCCCTCCTTCTTGAGTACAGCGCCCGCGGGCGCTCCCCTACACGCGCTTCGATGCGCGTTTTTCCACAACTGAAAGATACCAACCTACCGTCCGCGTGAGAAGAGCTAAGGTGCAAATCTCCGGTGAAAGGTTCTTTCATAACCGTAAACGGTAAGTGAAAGTTTACCATCAACACTTGAAACGGCAAGGTGTATCTTGTAATTGAAAATGTCCGTATACTATGGCATTGCAAATCAAGCTAGATTTTCATGCCAACCAGGAGCCATCCATGACCGATAGTAGCAAGAGCGCACTTTCCCTCATTAGCACCCATCAGGGATACAGCGAGTCCGAGCAGCGCATTGTCGACTATATATTGGAGCACCAGTCCGAGGCGCCACGCCTCACGGCCGCTCAGCTCTCGCGCGCCGCCGCCACGTCCGAGGCGACCGTTTCGCGCTTCTGCCGCAAGCTTGGCTTTGGTAGCTTCCGCAGCTTTCAGTTTTCGTTGGCGAGGGATTTGGAAAGCCAGCGTAACGAGGGCCTGACTGACGAGGTCTCACTCGACAATATGGAGCAGAGCCTCAAGAATATCCTGGCTGCCAAGGTGAGCGAGCTTAATGCGACCATCGACGGGATCGACCACGATACGCTGGCGGCTGTTGTGCATGCCCTTAAGCATGCAGGGGTTATTGAGTTTGCAGCTGTGGGCAATACGAACGCGGTCGCGCTCGATGCGACGTTTAAGTTTTCGCAGCTGGGCCTGCGCTGCATGGCGAGCACCATTAGCGAGACATCAATCGGCTTTGCGCTCACGTTACGCCCGGGTGACGTCATCGTGCTTATCTCAAACTCCGGCAAATCGCGCCGATTGAATCGCATGGCAAAAGCGGCTCGCAACTGCGGCGCAACCGTAGTCGTCATCAGCAGTGACAGCAAATCCCCACTCGCGCGCCTGGCAGACTACACTTTTAATACCGTCAACCACGAAGCGCTGCTGACGACAGGCGACTTTGCGTTCTCCAAGATCAGTGCCACGATGATCATCGAAGTCATCTACAACTTCCTGCTGCCCGAGATTGAAGACGCGCGTGAGCATATCAGCTACTACGAGGAGCTCATCCAGCCGGATAAGGTCGTTGAGTAGGTAGATTGGGGAGCCGATAGACGCCCCTCGCCACGAAATCCGCCCATCTACTACGTTTTAACCTCAAGCGCCAACCATACACCCAAAATAGAGAAAACCGCAGGCGTTCTACCTGCGGTTTTCTTTTTGCAATTCTTGGCGTGGTTGCCGATGCCCTGCCAAACGTAGTAGATGGACCCGTTTCGTGGCGGCCGGATTGGACATACATGTGGCGGCTCGGCCTAGGCACGCGCCTCCGCAAGCATCTGTTTGGCGTGCGCCAGGCTTGCCTCGGACTGATCGCCGCTCAACATGCGGGCGATCTCGGCGGTACGCGCTTCGCCGGTCACCTCGTCCAAATGCGTCTGGGGAACATCGCCCGGTTCCTTACTGACAACATAATGCTTGTCGGCCATGACGGCGACCTGCGCCAAGTGGGTTACGACAATCACCTGATGCGTAGCGGAGAGATCTGCCAGCACGCCCGCGAGCGCACGCGCCGTGGAGCCACCGACACCAGCATCGACCTCGTCAAACACCAGCGTATCGACACCGTCCGCGTTACCGAGGACAACCTTGCTTGCCAGCATGACGCGGCTGAGCTCGCCGCCCGACGCAATGCGGCGCAGGGGGCGTGGCGTCAAGCCGGCACCGCTGCGGTATAGCAGCTCGTAACTCGAAGGACCAACCGGCGTCCACTCAGCACGGGGAAGATCGCGCGACTCCCAGACGAGCTCGGCACTACCCATCTCCAGGCGAGCCATCTGGCGGCCAACCTCGTGACAGAAGCGCGGGGCCGCCGTATTGCGAGCGCGCTTAAGCGCCTTGGCGGCAGCAAACAGTTCGTGCTCCGCCGCGCCAAGCGCTTCACGCGCCATTTTGATCTGTTCATCGCCATCATCAACCAGCGAAAGCAGCTCTTGCGAGCGATCACGCATGGCAAAAACATCGTCCATGGTCGGACCCCACTGACGCAGCAGGCCCTTGAGGTCGGAATACCGCTCGCGCATGCGAGCGAGCTCGCGAGGATCGAAGGCGACCCCATCGCGATAGGCGCGCAGCTCGTTGGCACAATCCTCAAGCGAGATGCAGGCATCCGAAAGCGTCTCGGCAATGTCGCCCAGTTTGCGATCGACGGTAGCCATTCGGGAAAGCTCTGCCACGGCGCTGTTCACGGCATCGAGCGCTCCCCCTTCGGCGGCAAGCGATGCATGGGCATCGTTAGCTGTGGCAACCAGTACCTCGGCATGTTCGGAGCGCGGCAGCAATTCCTCGAGTTCCTCATACTCGCCCGGCTTAGGGTCGACCTCGCCGATGCGCTCGAGGGCAAAGCGCGCCTCCTCGACACGACTCCCCTGCGCACGCGAGGCCTCCTCAACGCGACGGACCTCCTTGGCAGCCGCGCGCGAGGCTTTAAAGCAAGTACGGTAGTGCTCGAGTGCCTCGAGCGCAGAGCGCCCCGCCCAGGCATCGACCATGGCAACGTGATGCGCCGGGTCGAGGAGGCGCTGGTGCTCGTGCTGACCGCACAGATCCATCATCACGCCGACGCACTCCGAAAGCTCGCGCACGCTGGCGATGCGGCCGTCAATCCTCACGCGGCTGCGGCCCTCGGCAGAAAGGCTGCGCTGGACCGTGAAGCCCTCCGTGTCGTGCGGGCCGTCAAACAGGCGTGCCTCGACGCTCGCCAGCGCCTCGCCCTCGCGCACCGTCGACGAATCCGCACGCTCGCCCAAAATAAGCTTAAGGGCCGAGAGCAGCGCGGTCTTGCCGGCGCCGGTCTCGCCTGTCAGGACAGTCAGGCCGGCACTCGGCACCAGCGTCGCCTCACGAATGAGTGCAATGTTAGAAACCTGCAGCTCATCGATCATGACGGACTCCGTAGAATACGCGGCTCACCGAGTTGTAAAAACTCTCGGGGCCGTAGTCGAGCAGCAGCACATCGCCTGGGCCTCGACGCACGGCCACGCTCTCGACCGTGCCGTCGCAGGTAATAAACTGTCCATCGATAGCAATCGCCGGAACGCTCGGGCGATCATCGGACATAAAGATTTCGACGACATCACTCGGCGAAGTCAAGAAGGCACGGGCCTGAATGGTGTGCGGCGCAATGGGTACGCAGACCATACCCGTATAGTCGGGGCTCACAATGGGGCCACCTGCACTGAGCGCGTACCCCGTAGAACCAGTCGCCGTGGACACGACCACGCCGTCGCCACGCAGTCGATCGATATGGTGGCCCGACACCGTGATGTCGAACTCAACCATATCGGACAGGGGGCCGCGCGTGAGCGCCATGTCGTTGAGGGCGAACGTGCGCACGACATCCTTCGTGCCATCGTCGCGCACGGACACGATATCCGCGGCGATGGTGGCGCGACGGCTCACGTGCAGCTCTCCGGAAAGGGCGTCGCTCACGACCTGCAGAATGTCGCGCTCCTCGGGGCTCGCAGCAGTTAAAAAGCCCAGGTGACCATAGGAAAGACCGAGGATAGGAATCTCGCGATGGTTGAGGATGCGGGCAGCGCGCAGCAACGTACCGTCGCCGCCGAGCGTAATGACCAGATCGGAGCCGTCAATATCAGGCGTGCTTTGAATCTTCGATCGCTGGTCGGCAGCCCATGCGACCTCATAGCCCTGGCGCGTCAGCCAAAGCTCGAGCATCAGGCCGCTCTCAACCGCCTCTTGCTTGTAGTAATTGGGAACCAGAAAGACCTTCATAGCGTTGCAGCTTTCTCGCTCAAAACCGATACCTGGAATTGCAGCTCGTCTTGCGTGCGGTCGCCGGGGTCAAATCTCGTGCCGTACAGGAAAAACTCAACGTTTCCCTTGGCACCATGAATGGGCGACACGCACACATCGACCGGGAACAGCCCCTTGGCAGCAAAGAGTTCAACTGCCGCAACGAGTGTATCGCGGCGCACGGCGGGATCGGTCACAATGCCGCCCTCACCCACCAGCGCCGCCGGAGCCTCAAACTGCGGCTTTACAAGCGTGCAGAATGCACCCGTAGGCGCCAGGCACGCCAGCACCGCATCGATAATGTTCGCGATGCTGGTAAACGAGACATCACACACAGCCAGGTCGATGGCGCCGGCATAGCCAAGCTCAGGCAGCTGCGTCACGTTTGTGCGCTCATGCAGCGTCACGCGATCGTCCTGACGTAACGACCAATCGAACTGGGCGCGACCAACGTCCACCGAGACAACGGTCGCAGCTCCGCGCTTGAGCAGGCAATCGGTAAAGCCGCCGGTAGAGCAGCCCACATCCAGACAGGCAAGGCCCGTCGGATTGATACCAAACGTATCAAGCGCGCCTTCGAGCTTAAGACCGCCGCGGCCAACATAGGGAATGCGCCCCTTCACGTGCAACGGCAGGCCCGGGGTCACCTTAAGGCCCGGCGAAGTCAAGCGCTCGCCGCCACTCGAGACCAAGCCAGCCATAAGAGTGCGAAGGGCATCCGCGCGATCGGCGCAGATGCCCTGTGAAATCAGTTCGTCATCAAGACGCACGCGTTTCATGAATGCCATCAACCATTCGTATCCGGAGATGCGGCCTACCTATCCTGGGATTCGTTTGCCGCATCCTCATCGTATTCCTGCTCGAGCTTGTCGGCCTCACGCGGCGTCAGCTCAAACTTGTCGACCATGTCGACCGCACGGGAGCCCAGCTCAATCGCCTCGTCAAACAGATCGAGCGAACGCTCCAAGGACGTATCCTTAGAGCGAACGGTAGCTATGATCTGGTCCAAGCGGTCCGAAATCTCGTCGAAGTTGCGGACGGAACCCTCTGGCATGGCTACTCCTCGACGGTACCGGTCTCGGCCTCGGCGACCTCAGCAGCGTCCACGTCCTCGGACAGCACGCCAGTCTCGGCCTGGGCAACCGCAACCTTTGCGGCAGCCTCGGCAGCCTGTGCCTCCTCGCGAGCGCGATCTTCGGCCAGCAGCTCCTGGTATAGGTCCTCGCCCGGCAGCTCCTCGCTGCGAGCGATCTTACCCAGCACGCCGTTGACGAACGACGCGGACTGGTCGGTGCCATAGGCCTTGGCAAGCTCGACGGCCTCGTTAATCACGATGGCGTCAGAGACCTCCTCGTCGGTGAGGAAACGCATCTCGTAAACGGCGATACGCAGCAGGTTGCGGTCGGCGCCGGGCATGCGCATAAGATCCCAGTTCTTGGCAACAGAGCGCAGAGCACAGTCGATGCGGTCGATATGCTCGTAGGCACCGCGGCACAGCTCCAGCGCATAGGGGTCGAGGGGACCCTTCGAGATCAGGAAATCACCCTCGAGGACGCGCTCGAGCGGGCTGTCCGTGGCCTCGGCCTGGAACAGAAGCTGCAGCGCCTGACTGCGGGCAAGCGTGCGCCCGCGATAAACCTTAAGGCTCAAAGGTTACTCCTTGGGGAAAACGAGGCCGTCGATGCAAACGTCAACGCGCTCGACCTCAACGCCAACCTGGGCATCGATGGCGGCGACCACGGCGGCGCGAACGGCCTCGGCGAGTTTCTTGAACGGATAGCCAAAGAACACCACGACACGCACGGTGAGTGCGAGCTTGTCGCCGATGACCTCGGCCTCGACCGCCGGCTCGGAAGCCGGGGCCTTGGACGAGAGCATCATGGAGACAAGGTTGGTGGCAAGGTCCTTGACGCCAACGGAGGCGATGCCCTCGACATCCGACACGGCGCGCGAAACGATGGCGGTCAGAACATCGGGCGAAATGCCGATGCCGTCAATCTTGATTTCCTGGGGCATGAGTCCTCCTAGAAGAGTTGGTGCTAGACGCGGGAGACGAACTTGCCGTCGCGGGTGTCAACCTTGATGACCTCGCCCTCGTTGAGGTACATGGGGACCTGGATGACAGCGCCGGTGTCGATCGTGGCCGGCTTGGTGGAACCCTGGACGGTGTCGCCCTTAAAGCCCGGGTCGGTCTGGACGATGGTGGTCTCGATGAACATCGGCGGGGTCACGCCCATGAGCTCATCGTCGGCGAAGAGCAGCTGGCAGATGTCGTTCTCGCGCAGCCACTTGGAGTTCTCGCCCACCATGTCCTCGGGAACGGGAACCTGCTCATAGGTCTCGTTGTCCATGAAGATGTAGTCGGCGCCATCGTTGTAGAGGTACTGGAACTCACGGGTGGTGAGCATGACGCTCTCGAACTTGGTGCCGGCGTTGCAGGTGTTCTCGACGACACGGCCGCTCTTGATGTCGCGGGTCTTGTAGCGCACAAACGCGCCGCCCTTGCCCGGCTTGACATGCTGGAACTCGACGATGGTGTAGACCTTGTCCTTGATGCGGAGACCGAGGCCGTTCTTGAAGTCGGCGGTAGAAATGGTAGGCATAGCGACCTTTCTTGTTATGGGCAGAACGCACAAGCGTCCAAATTACATACGATAGAAATTATACACTTGCAGACGGCGCCTGCAGCGAGCGCATAAAAAGAGAACGCGGGGCGTCCGAATCGATCCGGACGCCCCGCCCCAAACTATCCGCCGAAGTAGACTAACAGTCGATAACGTGCAAGTCGTGAGGGGTCTTGGTGAAGGGCTCGTAGCCGTTCTCAGTGACCACGCCGTAGTCCTCCAGGCGCACGCCGCCCACGCCGGGCAGGTAGACGCCGGGCTCCATGGTGACAACCGAGCCGATCTCGATGGTGTTCTTGCTGCGGTTGAAGTTGGGCAGCTCGTGGATGTCGATACCAACGCCGTGGCCCAAGCCATGGTTATAGTAATCGCCATAGCCGGCATCGCCGATGATCTTCTTGGAGAGCTTGAAGATGTCGTTGCCCTCGACGCCCGGATGGATGGCGGCGACGCACTCCTCGTGCGTACGGCGCACGAGTGCGTACAGGTCGAGCTGCTCCTGGGTGGGCTCACCCATCACGACGGTGCGCGTCATGTCGGAGCGGTAATCGCAGTAGCCCGCGCCGTAATCCATGAGAACGAAATCGCCCTTCTCAATCACGCGGTCGCTCGGCACGGCATGCGGGTTGGCGGTGTTGGGACCGCTCGCCACGATGGAGCCGAAGGCAAGGCTGTCGGCGCCGTTGGCGAACATAAAGTTCTCGAGCTCATTGCGAACCTGCTTCTCGGTCATACCAGGCTTAATAAAGCCGAGCATGTGCTGGAAGGCGGCGTCGGTGATCGACTGTGCGTGGCGCATGAGCTCGATCTCCTCGGCATCCTTGATGGCGCGCATCTTGCGGATGTCGTCGTGCATCAGCGGCAGCATGCAGGCGACGGAGCGGTCCTCCAGGCCGCGCTGAATGCCCTGGTAGAAATTAATCTGCATATCGTCCTCGACAGCACAGACGCGGCACTTATTGGCCGCGATCTTGCCGGCGACCCAACCGGGGATGGTACCTTCATCCATGTCGTAGACCCAGGGGCTGCCGGCGGGCGTGTTCTCCTCAAAGCTGTTGAGATAGCGCGAGTCGGTGTGAAACAGGCATTGGTCGGCCGTAATAAACGCAGCGTGCGGGAACTCGAAGGTGTAGTCGAAGACGCCCTTAACGCCCGTGAGCCAACGAAGGTTGGCCTCGTCGCGCACCACGATGGCGTCGTAGCCACGCTCGGCCATCAGGGCACGGACACGCTCGATACGACCGGCAGGACCGGCAGCAAACTCAGACATGCAGATTCCTTTCTTGTTGTCTCTATATAGACGGGACGGGTCTCAACCAAACGACGGAATCGCATGCGATCCGCAACCGATTGGAAACCCGCCCCTCAACATGATACGAAAGACAATGGAAGTCAATAAATCTTAGAGAAGTTCTTTGCGAGAAGCCAAGTAGGCGTGAGCATGGCGCTCAAGAACCTCGTCCTCAACGTTCGTTAGGCGAATGGCGCCGAGTGCCGCGGGCAGCGGCAGCATGCTGCGGTTTGAGCGTGCGAACTGCTGCCTACGGAACTCCTCGATATAAGCGGCAGGCTCCAGATCGAAGGCAAGTTCCTCGATACCAAAGTCCTCCAAACAGTCATCGACCTCAAAAACGTAATCGATATCGAAGTCGCAGGCATCATGTGCTAGGCGCGCCTCAAAGCGCATGCCCTCGGACAATAGCTGGTAGGCAGGGACCCGTGAAGCGGCATCGCCCAAGCAGGCGCGCAGGGTAAGCTCCCCCGTCTTACCAAAATCGAGCGCATGGCGGGCGCTCGGGTTCGTGGCCATCAGTACGTCCTTACGGGCAGTCTGAGACCATTGAACGGCATTAACGAGCGCGACCTCCTCGCCCGCGAGAATCTCGGGGACGGTCTCAGTAAACTGATTCCAGCGGGACTTGCTGCTCGAAAGCATGGTGCCAACAAGCACCGCATAGCCGAGCTTGAGGTCCTCGGGGTCCGCCTCGCGAACAAGGTCGAGGTCACACACGACCAAGCCCGGTTCGGGACGAAACGCGATAGCGGGAAGCGCATTGGCCGACGAGGCGACAAGCGGCTTCATGGTCGTCGCGACCGTGAGCATGGCGTCGAACGTCGTCGGCAGCAGCGCGCACTCGGTGCGACCACACCACTGATTGGCACACCAGCAAACGACCGAGCAGGTCGCCGTGTCGCCGACAGCGACAACGAGATCGTCGCAGGTAATGCCGTTAGCCGACAGGGCGCCAAAGACGGTATCGGCATCGGCCAGCGTCGCGCCATCAGGCGAAACCTCAAGCAAAAGCTGCGACACAGCAAAGCCGGCGTCGACCAGCGCATGCTCGACGACCTCATCAAAACGTTCTGACGAGGCGGAGTTCCAAACCACCATCGCGCGCTTAGGCTTGCCCACAGCCGAGGCAAACATGCGCGACAGCTCATCGAACGCGCCCAATCCGACACGGACATCGACGCTGCGGTTTTGGAAATTGATCAGTTGACGGCGAATCATAGCAGTCCACGCTCCAAAAGCATCTCGGCACAAAGGTAGGAAACGTCCTCGAAGGACTTGTTGCGAATATCAAGGGTAATATCTGCGGCCTGGCGATACAGCGGACGGCGATGCTCAAACAGGCGCGCGGCATGCTCGGGCGAGCGGAAATCGGGGCGCGTGTCGGACCGACGAATCTGGCGAATCGAATCCTCGAAGTCGCCCTCGAGGTAAACGCACGTACCCATATCGTGCATCAGCTCAATATTCACCGGCGTCTCGACGATACCGCCACCGCACGAAACCAACAGGCTGCGCTCGCTTTGGAGCGAACGGAGCGCCGAGGTCTCGAGCTCGCGAAAACGATCCTCGCCCTCGGTCTCAAAAATCTCGGTTACCGACTTGCCGCAACGGCGCACGACCAGGCGGTCGGTATCGATAAAACGCCGCTTGAACATGGTGCCGACGTTGCGCGCGAGCGTCGACTTGCCCGCGCCCAAAAAGCCGATAAAGAAGATATGGTCGCAGCCGTGTTTGGTGTGCTGGGACATAGCGAGACCTATTCCTCGCAGGGAAGGTCGCGCAGGGCCCGGCGCTCAAAGATACGGAAGATCTGCGTATACCACAGGTCCTGCGTCGCCTGCGGCTTTACCAGGATGGTATCGACGCCGGCGAAATTACCGCTCCACACGTCAGTGTAGAGCTGATCACCGATCAGCACCGCCTCGTCGACCGTGGCGCCGAGGCGCTTAAGACCCGCCTTGAGGGCAAACGGCGCCGGCTTCATGGCGTGGCTGATGGCCTCGAGTCCCAGCTCGCGTGCAGAGCTCATGACCTGGTCGCGATGCCAGTTGTTGGACACCATGCACAGCTTAAAACCCTTGGCGCGGGCGGCGTCGAGCCACGCGGAAACCGCGGTGGGAACCTGCTCGGTGTCGCGCGGCACGAGGGTGTTATCGCGATCGAGCAGAATGGCGCGTTTACCGTCGGCCCACAGGGTATCAAGGTCGATGCGATCGACCGAGGCAACGTATCGTTTGGGGCTAAAAATCCTCATGTTAATTCCAAGACTGTTGATGCTCTTCGTAGGTTTGCGAGAAGTACTCCTCGTCCTGCGTAATGTAGAAATACAGGTCCTCGGAGTCGGTCGGCTCAAGCGTGGCCTTGAGTGCCTCGAGCGACGGAGAGCAGATGGGCGTGGGCGGCAGACCCTCGTGTTTATAGGTGTTATACGGACTATCGCTCTGCAGGTCGTCGGCGGTAACCTCGCCACCGGTGACATACATCATGGTCGCATCGCTGTTGAGATAGCGCAGACCGTCGAGCTTGCCGGCAAGGCGGTTGTAGAAGACCGAGGCCACGTGCGCACGTTGATCAGCGTTGAGGCCCTCGCGCTCAACGATAGAGGCCAAGTTGACGATGTCGTAGTCGGACATCTCCACGCCGTAGCGTTCCTTGATCTTGGCTTCGCAGCTCGCAAAGTCAAGCGACTTGTACTCGGTCTTAAACTGATCGAGCATGGCGCGAATCACGTCATCGGCCGTCGGCGAATCGCCCAGCGAATAGGTCTTGGGGAACAAGAAACCCTCGAGCGAATCGTTGGCGGCGCCCTTAAGGAAGCTATAGTCGTCAACGTAGTTGGAGGCCTTGGCCTGGTTGAGGAAGTCTTCCTTAGAGATGCTGTCGTAGGCCTGGGCCACACGGTCGGCGACTTGATCGACCGTTAGGCCCTCAGGGATAGTCAGCGCATTGGAGCCCGCGTTGGGGCCTTCCATGAGCTGCTGAACAACCTTGGTCGCATCCATGAGTGTGGTGAACGAATAATCACCAGGCTTGAGCGACATATCGGCGTTGAGCTTTTTCACCGCCGCATAATAATCCTTGGGATTTTCGACGATATGATTCTCGGAGAGAATCGAAGCGATGCTGTCACCCGAGGCACCGTCGGGAATCGTGATAGTAACCTGCTGGCCTGCAACGACTTTCGCACCCTCACCGCCAAAGAAGCCCTTGACGGCTGGCACGACAAAGAAAACGATCGCGACAAGCGCAAGCACGGCAACAACGCCACCGATAATCATAGGCACCGGGGAGCTTTTCTTTTGAGCACCGCGACGAGCATGCGTGTTGTAGCTCGAGCGGGTCGCCGGAGCAACGCCATGCGAACCACGAGCGTGATGCGAATGCGATTGGGGGGCCTGCGTTCGCTGGGTAGGTGCCTGCTGCTTAAAGCGGGTGCCGCCTGCAGGCTGGGCCGTACGAGCAGTGGGCTGCTGAGCCGCGTGAGAAGCCGAATGCTGAACCGAACGAGCAGAAGGCTGCTGACCCGTCCGTTGAACAGGTTGGGCCGAATGAGAGAAGGACTGCACCGAGCGCGCGGCAGGCTGAGCTGCGCGCTGCGTCGGCTGTGCCGGACGCTGGCCAGGCTGGGCAGGGCGCGACGCCGGCTGCCGTGTACGATTCTGCTGGCGCGGATCGGAAGCGCTAGGCATGCGAAACCTCCTCGTTTTTACGATCGAGCCACGTCTGCAAAAACAGGCTGGCGGCAATCATGTCGATCTTGCCCCTCATCTGCTTTTCGTTGAGTCCCTGCTCGCGCAGGATACGCTTGGCCTCTTGCGAGGACAGACGCTCGTCCTCAAACTCCAGCGGAAGATCGAGCTCGTCGGCAATCTTTTGCGCCACAGCGGCAACGCGCTCGGCCTGAGGGCCGGGCTCACCGGCCATGGTCAGGGGACGTCCGCTTACCAGGATGTCGGGCTCATAGTCCTCGACCAGGTAGCGGAACGTCTTGGCCATACCGGTGACCTCGGCGGCCGGGAGCACCTTAACGGGCATCGCCATCTTGCCATCACGGCTCGAGACGGCGATGCCAATCCTGGTCTCCCCTATGTCCAACGCAAGCGCGACCACAGTGACTTCTTAGATTCTTAGGCGCCGAGCGCGGTCTTAGCGGCCGCGAGGGCATCGGCAATACCGGCGGCGTTCTTGCCACCGGCCTGGGCCATGTTGGGACGGCCGCCACCGCGACCGTCGACCAGACCCGCGATCTGCTTGATCACGTTGCCGGCGTGGAACCCAGCCTTCACGGCGTCATCGGAACCGGCGGCGAGCAGGGCCGGGGTGCCCTTCTCGGTAACGCTGGCAACAACGCACGCGACGGGGCCGGCAACCTTCTGGCGCACGGTGTCCCAGACGTTGCGCAGGTCGGCAGCTTCAAGACCCTGGAGCTCAGCAACGACCAGCTTGTAGCCGCCGAGCTCGACGGCACCCTCGATGGCGCTGGAAATGGCATCGGAGGAACCACCGGTCAGAGCCTTTTTGAGCTTGTTGGACGTCTCGCGCAGCTCGGCCTGCAGGTTCTCCACACGGGCGGGAACCTCGTCGACGCGGCACTTGAGCGCAGCGGCGGCGGCGTCAACGAGCGCCAGGCGGTCGGCCATATAGTCGAGAGCACCCTTAGAGGTCACGGCCTCGATACGGCGGACGTTCGAGCCCGTAGAGGACTCGGAAATGATCTTGAACAGGCCAATCTCGGCGGTATTGGCGGCATGGGTGCCACCACAGAGCTCGCGGGAAAACGGCTGGTCCTCGGCGCCCACGGAGACGACGCGGACGACATCGCCGTACTTCTCGCCAAACAGAGCGACAGCGCCGGCAGCCTTAGCCTCGTCGATTCCCATGACACGGGTCACGACCGGCTTGGAAGCAAAGATCTGCTGGTTGACCAGGTCCTCGACAGCCTTGAGCTGCTCGGAGGACAGGGCCTCGAAGTGCGTAAAGTCAAAGCGCAGGTGCTCGGGCGTCACCAGCGAACCGGCCTGGGAGACGTGCTCGCCCAGGACCTGCTTAAGAGCGGCGTCGAGCAGGTGCGTGGCGGTGTGGTTGCGGCGCAGGAAGCCACGACGCTCGGCGTCGAGCGCGGCGGTCACAGCGGCACCGACAGTAAGCGTGCCCTCGGCAACGTGGGCGACATGGGCATACAAGCCGTTGTGGTTCTTGGTGTCGGCAACGGTCAGAACAACGCCCTCGGCGGAAAGCTTGCCGGCATCGCCCTGCTGGCCACCCATCTCGGCATAGAACGGCGTGCGATCGAGCACAACCTCGACATCCTCGCCGGCGGCAGCGGACTCGACGGACTCGCCGTTGCGCACGATGGCGACAACCTTGGCGCCCTCGATCACATCGTTGTCATAACCGTCGAACTCGGTCGCTGCGACCTTGTCGGAAAGCTCGACCCACACGTCGTTGAAGCTGCCCCAGGCATCGCCCTTGGCGTTGGCGCGAGCGCGGGCCTTCTGGTCCTCCATACAGGCAGTGAAGCCGTCCATGTCGACGTCGTGGCCAGCGGTGCCGGCGATCTCGACGGTCAGGTCGATGGGGAAACCAAAGGTGTCGTGCAGCTTAAAGGCAACGTCGCCCGGAAGAACAGCGCCGTCGGTGAGCGCAGCCAGGGCCTCGTCCAGGTAGACGCGGCCGTTGTCGAGCGTCGTGGAGAAGCGCTCCTCCTCGGAGGCGACGATACCCTTGACGAGCGCGACATTCTTGAGCAGCTCGGGATAAGCCTCGCCCATCTGAGCGTTAACCTCGTCGATGAACTTGGTCAGGAAGGCGCCCTCGATGCCCAACAGGCGACCGTGGAACACGGCGCGGCGGAGCAGGCGGCGAAGAACGTACTCGCGACCCTCGTTACCGGGAAGGATGCCGTCCGAGATCATAAAGTCGACAGCACGGGAGTGGTCGGCGATGATACGCAGAGAACGGCTGGCACCGGAGTAATCCTCGGCGTCATAGGTCTTGCCGCTGATCTCCTCACCCAGCTTGATGAGGTGCTGCATCAGATCGCCGTCGTAGTTGGCGGTCTTGTGCTGCATGATGGCGGCCATGCGCTCCAGGCCCATGCCCGTATCGAGGTTGCGGTGCGGCAACTCCGGCATGGAGCCGTCCTCCTTGCGGTCGTACTGGGTAAACACGAGGTTCCAGAACTCCAGGAAGCGGTCGCAGTCGCAGCCGGGCTTGCAGTCGGGGCTACCGCAGCCGACCTCCTCGCCCATGTCAAAGTAGATCTCGGAGCACGGACCGCAGGGGCCGGTGGGGCCAGCGGCCCAGAAGTTGTCGTCCTCGCCCAGGCGGGAGATGTGGTCCTCGGCAACGCCCAGAGAACGCCACACGTCGTGGGTCTCGTCGTCCTCGGTAAAGACGGTAAAGTACAGGCGGTCGAGCGGCAGCTTGAACTCCTTGGTGATGAGCTCAAAGGCCCAGGCGCAAGCCTGCTGCTTGGAGACGCCGCCAAAGGAGAAGTCGCCGAGCATCTCAAAGAAGGACAGGTGACGGCCGTCCTCGCCGATGCAATCGATGTCGTTGGTGCGGACGCACTTCTGGCAGGAGATAGCGCCGATCTCCTTCATGGTCTTCTTGCCCTGGTAGTACTCCTTAAACTGGTTCATGCCGGCGTTGGCAAGCAGCAGCGAGGGATCGTCGGGGACGAGGGACGAAGAAGGATAGAGCTTAAGACCGCGCTCCTCAAAGAAGTTGAGGAACTTGGAGCGAATCTCGGCCGTAGTCATTGACGGGTAGTCAGCACTCATAGAGGGAATCTCCTCGGTTTCACATCGAAACAGTTCAAACGTAACGATATTACCATCCCACCGCGCAAGTGCAAAAAAGAGGGCCGGCACAATGCCGGCCCTTCAGCGAAATTGCATGTTAGCGCGTATGAATATTAATCCGAATTACCCCGCTAGTTGTCATCATCGTCCATGGAGCCGTCGATGCCGGTATTGGTATCGTCGTCTGAGTTGGAATCATCGTCTTTGGCGAAGGGGTTTTTGAAGAAACCCGTCGCATCGGGCTGCAGGCCCGAGAGCTTGATCCAGGGATTATCGAGCTCGGGCTTGGGCATGGCCTTGGCCTCGGGCGCAGTCTCGTTGCCGATGAGCTCGGACTCGTAAATGAAGGTGTCGTCGCCGAGCGCGTCGTAGGCGGCGACCGGGTTGCCATCGGCATCGCCGTACGGCGTGCCCTTAAACACGGCACCGTCATAGGCAACAAGCTGGCGGCCGGTCTCATTCTCGAAGTAGTACACGAAGATACCCTTGAGGGCCGCACACAGCGGGATGGCAATAATCATACCGATGGGGCCCATGAGTGCTGAGCCAATAACGAGCGCCGTGAGGCTCATAATGGGATGCACCTGCACCGAACTCTGCATAACCTTGGGCGAAATCACGTTATCGGTGACGTTTTGCGCGACCATCGTCACGATGAGCGTCCACAACGCCAACATGGGGCTGAACATGAAACCGAGCACCGTGGCGATTGCTGCGCTCACCCAGGGACCGACGACCGGAACCAAATGCATGATGCCGGTAAAGATAGCCATGAGCGCCGCATACGGATGGCCGATGATCATAAAACCGATAAAGGCGAGGAAACCACCGCAGATGGACGTCACGACCATACCGCGCATGTAGCCGCCGACAGAGCGAGAAAGGATGGCGACCATAAAGCGGTACGAGGTCTCCTTCTCCTGACCGATGATGGTGCAAATCTCGTGGTGCATGCGAGGGTAGTCGCAGGCCATCCAGTACGCAAGCACCAGACCAAGGAAGATCACGAACAACTGCGAGGCCGTATTGGTGATGAGCGGGAACACACCGCGGCCAAGCTCGGCAGCGATCTGAGACACGTACTTCGATGCCACGGTAACCAGCGACGAAAGATTATCGTCCAAATACTCCTTGAGCGGCGTGTTGTTGAGCGTCTTGGCATGCGAGATCATCTCATTGAGATCGCCACCCGCAACACGAAGCTGCTCGGGCAGGCGGCTCAGTACTTCCATGATCTGACCAAAGAGAATCGGCGACAAGATGCAAACGACACCGACGAGCACGGCAACAACAACAATAAGCGCGATAAGCGAACCGATGCCGCGATTCACGCCATGGTGCTCGAGCCAGTTGGTGATCGGGGACATCACAAAAGCAATGATGGAGCCAACGGCAAGAAACTCAATAACCGGTGCCAGGATGCCCATAAGGTTAAAGATGACAGCAGCAATAACAATGCAGCCGACAACGGCCCAAATGCGCAGCGTCAGAACGCGGGTGTCGCGCAGCACGCGATCGGTTTGTTGGGGGTGCTCACTCATGAACGAATCATCACTCCGTCGGGGTCGATCTTGTCCTGAATCTTCTTAAGCGTGCGGCGCAGCAGACGCGAAACCTGCACCTGTGAAATACCCAGCTTCTTGGCGATCTCGATCTGGGTCATGCCCTTCACAAAGCGCAGCTCGATCACCTCGCGCTCGCGCGGCGAGAAATCACGGATGGCTTCCTCGATCACTAGGCGGTCATCGGTAAAGTCGAGCTCGTTGTCGTCGTCGGCGTAACGGTCGAGAATCGAAGGGGCATCGTCGGAATCGGACGCACCAGGAGCCTCGATGGGCACCGAGGTATAGGCCGAAGACGATTCCATAGCCTCGAGGACCTCATCGACAGTCACATCTAGATACTCAGCGATCTCCTCAACCTTGGGCGAACGCTGCAGCTCGTTGGTAAGTTTGTCAGTAGCCTGGTTGACCTTGGCCGAGAGCTCCTGCAGACGACGCGGTACGCGCACGCTCCAGCCCTTGTCGCGAAAATGGCGTTTGATCTCGCCCAGGATAGTGGGTGTCGCAAACGTCGTGAACTCGAGTCCGCGCTCGGGATCAAAACGGTCGATAGCCTTGAGCAAGCCCAGATAGCCGACCTGCATGAGGTCGTCGAGCGGCTCGCCGCGATTCTTAAATTTGTTGGCAAGAAACCTTACCAGGTTCATATGGGACATGACGAGCTGCTCACGGGCGTCCGGATCACCGGTCTCCTTGTAACGACGAAACAGCTCGCGGGTTTTCTCCTTGTCCCAAGCGGTCTTGCCGCTCCGGGAACGTTCGGTCATATTAGATATCCGCCTTGAGGTCGAGGGAAAGCGTCAGGGGCGCCGTAGTCTTTTCGTAGGAGTCGCACACGCTCGCGAGGATGAGCTCGGCATACACCGCAGCCTGGTCGTCTTCATCGACCGTAGCCTGGTCACCAAAGGTAATAGTCATGCCAACGTGGGTCTCATCGACATCGAATTTGATGGTGATGTCATCGCAGTCGACCGCGGTGCAACCAAAGATGAAAGCCTCCTCAGCAGCCATGCGGATGTCCTCGATGCGATCGACAGACATAGAGCACAGGGCACCAACGTTGGCTGCCGTCATGCGCACAAGGCGAGCGAGACGCGGGTCACCGGCAACGGTCAGCGTGATAGGGCAGGTTGCTTCGCTACTCATCGCAGGACTCCTCAGAGGTCTCGGCGGGCGTATAGGTGTAATACTGAGCCGGCTTGGATACAGACTTCTGACCATCATCGTCGCCCGCGGCGGCCTCGTCCTCGCCAATTAGGACGCGCTCGGTAGGCTGCTCGGCCTCCGCAGCGGCAGCGGCGAGCTTGCGATCGGCGTCGGCTGCAGGAGCCTTCACCTTATTGAAGAGCTTCTGCACAGCACCGGCGGCAGAGTCGGTCACGCTCGACACAGCATTGCTGGCCTCGGCCATGCTGCCCGTAACCTCGGAAATGTCGCGAACCACGGCTTCGACCTCTACGAGATTGGAGGTAAGGGCATCAACTGCCGTCTTGCTCGACTTAAGCAGCGGCTCCATCTGGGCAAGCGCCGGCGTAAGCTCATCGACAGCGCCATCGAGCTTTGCCACCACAGGCTGAGCCTCGGCGATGGTGTTGTTGAGGTCGTTCACGGTCTTATCGAGCGAATCGACAACATTGCGGGTCTTGCGCAGGGTAAGCGCGAGCTCAGCGATGGCCCACACGCCGGCAACGGCGAGCAGCAGCAGGGCGATTTGAATGGGACTCATACAAGCCTCCCGAAGGAATCGAAATACAGACGTTTTTCATGGTACCCCAAAGGGGACCGAACATGCCAAGAGCAGCAACGTGGGACAAAATTATCAGCAGCTACTTCGGTGCATTCCCGCTGCGGTCGCGTTCGCTTTGCTCTACGCGCCACTCTTCCCAGCCGCGCCCGGCAGGCTGCCAGAACGCGCCGCGCTCCAGTCCCTCGGGCAAATAGCGCTGATCGACCCAGCCTTCGGGATAATCATGCGGATACTTATACACACCGTATTCGTCGCTGCCGGGACGGTGACGATCGCGAAGATAGCTGGGCACCTCGCGCAGCCCACTTGAATGAATATCGGCCAGCGCCGCATCGATCGAAGCCTCGCACGCGTTGGATTTTGGCGCCAGGCAAACATAGAGCGCAGCCTGAGCCAGGTTAATGCGACATTCGGGATAGCCAATGACCTCGGCAGACTTAAACGCGGCATGTGCCACCAAAAGCGCCTGCGGGTCGGCGTTGCCAACATCCTCAGAAGCCTGAATCATAATACGACGAGCGATAAACTTAGGATCCTCCCCCGCGTCAATCATGCGCGCGAGCCAATAGATCGTGGCATCGGGGTCGCTACCGCGCATGGACTTAATAAATGCACTGATGATGTCGTAGTGCATGTCACCGTTTTTGTCGTACGAAAAGCCACGACGCGGGTTGGCAATCTTAACGTCATCCACGGTAATGGGATAGCGCTCCCCCGCCGCCGGCGCCGGCGTTCCCTCGGTATCGGGACGTGTGACGGCAATCTCGCTCGCAAGCTCGAGCGTCGTGAGCGCCGAGCGAGCGTCACCCGCTGCCAGCGTGCAAATGGTCTTAACCGTATCCTCATCGGCCGAGAACTTACCGTTCAAGCCCTGCGGTGCCTCAAGCGCACGTTCAATAAGCGTGGCGATATCCTCATCCTTCAGATGCTCAAGCTCCACCACACGCCCACGCGACAACAGTGCCGAGTTGACCTCGAAGTACGGGTTCTCCGTCGTAGCGCCAATCATAATGACGGTACGGTTCTCAACTGCATGCAGCAGGGCATCCTGCTGCGACTTAGAGAAGCGGTGAATCTCATCGATGAATAGAATGGTGCGGCGGTCGTACGTATTCAGGCGCGTCTTGGCCTCATCAATCACACGACGCAGGTCCTTCACGGTACCCGTGACGGCGCTGACCTCGACAAACTCGCTCTTGGTATGGTTGGCGATAATGTGGGCCAGCGTCGTCTTGCCCGTACCGGCCGGCCCATACAGAATCACGCTCGAAAGCACGTCGTGCTCGATCGCGGCACGCAGCCATGAACCCTTACCGGCGGCCTTTTGCTGGCCCACGTACTCGTCGAGCGAATTGGGGCGCATGCGCACCGCAAGCGGCGCATTCTGAAAGGAACGCTCGCGCGTCGAAGCAGAAAAAAGGTCGTCCATAGCCATCCCGTGTATCAATCAAAAACGTTTTCCACTAACAGTATACCGAATTAATACGAACTACCGTTCGTTAATATAGGTACGGTGCGGAAACTCCAGACCAGGGAACAGCTTGCTCGTCAGCTCGCAGAAATAACCGTCCGTCATGCTCGCGATATAATCCACAACGGCTTGATCCTTGTCGTCCTGCCAGGCATAGGTGCGATCATAGTAGGAAAGCTGCTGCTCAATGCGCGAAATATGGTGCTTAAAGATGTAAGAGGACTCGTCGCCACTGTTTAGATCCCGCAGGCAACGGTCGTAGAGCTTTTCGAACGCCTCGCGCAGCTCCGCCTCGGAATCGCCTTCGATACCGCCCTTGCTATAGATCTTCTCGTAGTTCTCGCGCTTGGCTCGGCGAATTTCCTCAAACAGGTCCTCGCTCATCTCGATGCGCGGCTTACCATAGCTGTGCTCAACGATATCGATGGAGGCATGCGTGAGGATCCAACTGTTGTAGGCACCGCCCCGGCCATCATCAAAAGCGTCGGGCGAAAGCAGGCCCGCCGCGATCGCATCCTGACGGTCACGACCGACGTAGGCAAGAATATCCGAGATGCGAACGACGCAGCCCTCGAGCGTCATGGGACGCAGATGCTCAATTTCACTATAGCCCGTGGCAATGCAATCCTCAACCGTCTGGTCAAACTGGTCAAAGGAGCCCATGTCCGAGAGCTCAAACACACGCTGCTCGTACTCGCCGTTATGGCATAGCACGCCGTCGAGCGTCTGGAGCGACACGTTGCGGCCATACAACGCGTCGAGCACGCGAACCGACTGCACGTTATGGAAAAAATAACGCCCCGTACGCTCGTGATAGATATCGTTGAGGAAGCGCTCGCCGGCATGGCCGAAAGGCGTGTGTCCCAAGTCGTGACCCAGGCCAATCGCCTCGATCAGATCGCAATTGAGCCCCAGGGCACGTCCTACATCGCGAGCGATGCGCGAGACAAGCTGCACGTGTAGACCGCGACGCGACAGGTCATCGTTGCTGCGAAAACTAAAGACCTGCGTTTTGCCTGCATAACGGGTGTATGCGGGCAGATGCAAAATCTTTTCGGTATCGCGCATAAAGGCCGGACGCATGAGCGTGCCTTTGTCGGCGGCGCGATCAATACGACGAATGACCTGATCGTCGTTGCAACGATACGGGTTGACATAGCCCGAAGCACGATCGGCGGCAATGCGCTCGACAAGTTCGGGCGACAACGCCGAGGGAATACGGTCCATGCGCGCCTTAATGACGACCGTTTCTTGATTAGATGCCATGGCATGCTCCTTAAGAAGGATGCGCAATCGGTTACAATGTGCAGCCCACGACCTCGATTATGGCAAAAATCGGCACTAAAAACGGGAGCAATGGCAGGGAGCGCGATTTTGTGAAGAGGCAGGAAAGGGCCAGAGCCAGGAGTGCGACGGCAAATGCCACGATGCCACCCATAGGGTCGAGCGTGCAAAGCGCGAAGAGCGCCTTGGCATCCCCCATGCCGATGCCCGGGATTTGGCGAAGACGACGCCAGAGGGACTCAGTCAGCACGAGAGCAAGATACACAATGACGGCAAGACCCGCGTGGTCAAGCGCTGTGTTAACGCCTTTGTCGAGCCAAACGCCCACTAACGCCGTCACCGCACACGCACCGGCAAGTTCATTGGGAAAACGTCGCTGACGGGCATCAATCGCCGCGCCGGCAAAGATGCAAATCCAAAACGGGATATAAAACATCGAGTACCTCCTCGAGCTGCATCGCAAAAGCAAAAACCACCACAAAGGTGCCTGTCCCCTTTGCGGTGGTTTTGGTGGTGGTTATTTGGCGCCTTGCATGACCTCGTCGAGGGTGACGTTTACGGCATGCTGGGTAGGAACCCAGTCGACCTTCAGGAACAGCGCGGCCACCGTGATGGGGATATAGCTGAACATAAAGATCGGGAAGGTAAACAGGTTAGTCACCAGACGCCACTTTTGCGCGCAGTGAATGTGCTTGTACTCAAAGATAGTCGTGAGCAGCGCCAGGATAAAGAAGGTCTGATACATCATGGCGAAGGTCATAATGAGCGAAGCGGCGCACGCCTGCATCTCGACTTCGGTAGCCAAGAAACCATGCGAAAGGCCACCCACAATCAAGAACGTCGCATTAGCGAGCATCGAGATCAGCGATAGCAGCATACCCGGGGCGATCGTCATGAACATGTCGTAGGCGGCAAAGCGATGATAGCGGAACGTCGACTTGACCAGATGCTTGCCGTAGGTAAAGAACACCTGGTAAAAGCCCTTGGTCCAGCGCATACGCTGCTTCCAGGATGCCTTGAACGTCACGGGTTGCTCGTCAAAGAACTCCGCCGGCGCATAGCCAATGCGAATACCGTGAATAGCGCAGAACGTAGTGAACTGAATGTCCTCGGTCAGCGTGTGGAACTGCCAGCCGTGCATGCCCTCAATAACACTGGCGGAGATGAGGTAGCCCGAACCCGAGACGGCGCAAGACGTCTTACAGATATTACGCGCGTTGTTGAGAAAGCGCGCCTCGCGCAGGTACCAAGTAGCATTAGCTGCCGAGATCCACGAGCTGCCAAAATTCTTGGAGTTGCGATAGCTCGTGACCACATGGAATCCCTGGTCAAAGGCATCGTTCATCTTGGACACGTAATCGCGGGAGATAACGTTATCGGCATCGAAGATAAAGTAGCCTTCAAACGTGTCGGGATACTCGTTAAGGATGCGGTCGAAGCCAAAGTCCATGACCCAGCTCTTACCCTTACGGGCAAGATCATTGCGCTCGTAAACAATGGCACCTGCCTCGCGCGCGAGCTGTGCGGTGTTGTCGGTGCAGGCGTCGGCAACCACGAAGACCTCGATAAGCTCGGACGGATAATCCTGGTCCTTGATGGAGCGAACAAGGTTGGCGATCACGGCCTCCTCGTTATGCGCCGCGATAAAGAAAGCATAACGATGGAGTTTTTTGGCCTTGGGAGGCGCGACCTCGCCACGAAGAGCGCCAATGACAAAGAAGACCACCTGGTACAGAAAGCAGACCGTGAGCAGCGTGACGACAATCTGGTTGAAGACCACGATGGGTGTGTTGGTTTGTAAAAAGGCGAGCATGCAGGCTCCCGAGAACGCGTTACGTAAACAACCGTATATCTTACCGCAGGCTTACCGAGTTCAAGAAACCACCTAATACTGGCTAGGCTTCGAGCAGACCGAGCTGAGAGACGATTTCGTCACCGGCGGCAGTGCGACCGAGCGAGCGCGGAGCCAGATCGTCAAGAACCGCAGCGAGATCCCAGGGCAACTCGTCGCGGCACTCAATGCGTTCCCCCGTCACGGGATGGTCGAACGCCACGCGCCAGGAATGAAGGAACTGCCTGGTCAGACCCTGATCGGCACGCGCATCGCACTTGCCGTAGAGCGGATCGCCCACGCAGGCGTGGTTGATATGGCGCATGTGCACACGAATCTGGTGCGTTCTGCCGGTAAACAGGTGGCACTCGACAAGCGTGTAGCCGTCGTCGAAACGCGTGGAATCAAAGCGATCGAGCACCTTGAAGGTCGTAATGGCCTGACGGGCAAAGGGGTCGTCCGAAACCGCCATCTTGACGCGGTCGCGCGTGGAACGGGCAATACCGGTATTGATGGTGCCCTCGTCCATGGCGATGTGCCCGTGGACAAGCGTGATATAGCGACGATCGAGCGTGCGCGTGCGGATAAGATTTTGAAGCGCGCGCTGGGTGTCGTCGTCTTTTGCCGCGAGCATAAGGCCCGAGGTATCGCGATCCAGGCGATGCACGATGCCGGGTCGGTCCTCACCCTGCACGGTGCCCAGATGGTCGATACCGCAGTGATAGACCAGGGCATTCGCGAGCGTACCGCTCTCATGACCATGCGCAGGATGGCACACCAGGCCGCGCTGCTTGGAGAGCACAATGAGATAATCGTCCTCATAGCGAATGTCGAGCGGGATGGCCTCGGGAATCACATCGGTGGGATCGTGCGGCTCGGGCAAATCGACCGAAATACGGTCGCCGGCTCGCACGGCGTACTTTTTGGACAGGCAGGTCTCGCCATTGACAGCGACGGCGCCGCCCTCGATCAGATGCGCACAGGCAGAACGCGTAGGACAGCCGTCATTGGCGCCCAGATAAGCGTCAAGACGCTGACCGGCGGCATCGTCGGCAACAAGAATATGGATGTCGGCCATTAGCGCTCGTTCCTTTCGCGAATTTTGCGGGCACGCTCCCCGCGTTGCTGGGCCTTGCGCTTGGCGCGGGCCTCGTCACGGGCGTTAAGCTCAGCGGTCGCGTCGACCTCACGGGCCGCGGGGCTCAAGAACATGTATCCGAAGAGGGCGAGCACGACGCCCAAGGTAATGCCGATATCGGCCACATTGAAGACGGGGAAGTCGATGAAGGTGGTGGCAATAAAATCGGTCACGAAGCCAAAGGCCAAACGATCGATAGCGTTGCCAATAGCACCGCCCGCAACCATCGCCATGCCCACGACCTCAAGATGGGCGAGCTGGGATGCACGGAGCAAGTACACGGCAATGGCGACAATGACCGCAAGCGCCAACACAGCGAAAGTGACGCCATGACCCTCGCCCATGCTAAAGGCGGCTCCGATATTGCGGACAAACATAAAGTCGATAACACCGGGGATAACGGTCACATGCAAAGCGTCGCCCACGGCACGAACCGCAAGCTTGGTCAGCTGGTCAACAAGCAACACAGCCAGCGCCACCCCACCAGCAACACCCAACCGCCAACGCAAAGGCGGCGTCATATCCCCAGCACGACCCAAATCAATCCCCTACCCTCAAGAACATCGAATTACGTTTAATACAAAGAACTATCTTATATTGCCATACGCAGAACGCACGACATATCCACCAACGCAAGCGAAATAACCAGCTAAAAACGAAAGCGACATTCCGAATAACGGAATGTCGCTTAATAGCTTTCGACTAAAAACGCAAGTCGAAAGAAAGCCTCTAGCTCCAGCAATGGAAACGCCGCGTTATCGTCACCAACAGCGAAAACGTCCCTAAGCGAGCAAGGTGACGTGAAAGAGGAGGGAAGCGTACTTTGGTACGCGACCGACGATTGAACGTCAGATTGCCGCTTAGGGGCGTTTGCAGCGTCGGTAGGTTACGGCGTTCTACGAACGCCGTAACCTACAAAGCATCGGCGCAGCGCTTGCAAATATGCGCGTGGCCGTTGTACTCGCCAACGGTGGTGCGGTAGTTCCAGCAACGGTCGCAGCACTCGCCCTCGGCTGCCTCGATGGCAACGGAGAGCTCCTCGCCCTGGGTCAGCTCAACATCGGAGACGATGTAGAACTCGGCCAGGTCGACGGCCTTATCACCGGTCAGCAGCGCGTACATCTCTGCGGGAACGACCGCCTTGACGCGAACCTGCTGGCTCTTGGTGAAAGTGCCGGCAGAACGGGCATCCTCAAGGGCCTTGGTCACGGCGCTACGTAACTCGAGTGAAGCCTCAAGCACGCCCTCGAACTCATTGGCCTCGTCGACCGTGATGGGCGACTTGTACCAATCGAGCAGCGCGGCGTACTTCTGGTGGTCGACGCAACCGGCGGGCGCATAGGCCATGGCCTCGTCGACCGTGTAGGACAGGATCGGCTGCAGGTCGCGCATGAGCATCGAGAAGAGCTCGGCAAGCACTGTCTGGGCGCTGCGGCGCTCGAGAGAGACGGGCTTGTCACAGTACAGACGGTCCTTCAGGGCATCGAGGTACACGTTGGAAAGCTCGGTAACCACGAAGTCGTAAAGTGCACGGTAAGCGCGCGGGAACTCGTAGCAAGAGTAAGCGTCGTCGACCTCGGCCTGAACCTGGGTCAGACGGGCAACCATGAGCTTGTCGAGCGGCAGCAGGTCGGCAAAGGCGACGCCGTCGGTCTCGGGCTCAAACTGACCCTCGAGCTCGGAGAGCAAGAAGCGCAGTGTGTTGCGGAAACGACGGTAGGCATCGGATGTACGAGCAAGGATCTCGTGGTCGATGGAGACGTCGGAGCTGGTGTCGACGGAGGCAACCCACAGACGGATGATGTCAGCGCCCATCTCGTCGCAGACCTTGTTGGGGTCGATGACATTGCCGAGCGACTTGGACATCTTGCGGCCCTGGCCATCGAGCGTGAAGCCCTGAGAGACGACCGCCTTGTACGGAGCATGACCGTTGGCACCCACCGAGGTGAGCAGCGAGCTCTGGAACCAACCGCGGTGCTGGTCGGAGCCCTCGAGGTACACATCCGCCGGATACTCCAGCTCGGGACGGTACTCGCAGACGGCCTTCCAGGAAACGCCGGAATCCCACCACACGTCGAGGATGTCCTTATCGGCCTTGAGGTGATGACCGCCGCACTTGGGGCAGACGCAGGCCTCGCCCAGGTAGCTCTCGGGAGCGTCGGTGAACCAGGCGTCGGAGCCCTTCTCGTGGAAGAGCTTGATGACGGCGTCGAGCGTGGCGTCGTTCATGACCTTCTCGCCGCAGTCGGCGCAAGTGTAGCTAGGGATAGGCACGCCCCAGTTGCGCTGGCGGCTGATGCACCAGTCGGGACGCTGCTCGACCATGGCGCCAATGCGGTTGGCGGCATGGGCCGGATACCACTTGACGTTCTCGCGGACCTCCTTGCCAGCCTGCTCACGCAGACCGGTCTTGTCCATCGAGACGAACCACTGGTCGGTAGCACGGAAGAGCACCGGGTGCTTGCAGCGCCAGCAGTGCGGATAGCTGTGCGTGATCTTCTTCTCGAGGACCAGGGTGCCGCGCTCGCGCAGGAACTCGATGATGTGCGGGTTGGCCTCGTCGGTATCCATGCCGCTGAAGGGGCCGCCGGTGCCAAACTCCTCGCCGGTGTAGAACTTGCCGTCGTCATCGACCGGCATGCAAATGTCGGTGATGCCCTCCTTGAGGCAGGCGAAGTAGTCGTCGACGCCGTGACCGGGCGAGTTGTGGACGATACCGGTACCGTCATCGACACCGACGTAATCGGCCAACAGCGCAACGCCCTCGACACCGTCAAAGATCGGCTGCTTATAGTGAATGTGATGGAAGGTCTCGGCGGGAACCACATAGGGCTTGCCGTCGACCACAACCGGGGTGTACTCCCAGCCAAACTCCTCGCAGCACTTGGGAGCTAGGTCCTCGAGCATGACCTCGGCGCGGCCGTCGTGCTCAACGGCGACGTAGGCGGCACCGGGCTTGAGAGAAACTGCCTGGTCGGAGGGGATGGTCCACGGCGTGGTCGTCCAGATGATAAAGTCAACCGGGCCGTCGAAGTTCTCGAGGCCGGCGGGCTTGGAGGTCATCTCAAAGCGCACGAAGATGGACGGGCTCGTCTCGTCGGAGTACTCAATCTCGGCCTCAGCAAGTGCGGTATGGCAGTGCTTGCACCAGTGAACGGGCTTGTGACCGCGATAGATCATGCCCTTGTCGAACATGGCCTTGAAAACCTCGATGTCGGCGGCGTCATGCTGGTGATAGAGCGTCAGATAGGGGTTGTCCCAATCGCCGAGCACGCCCAGGCGACGGAAGCCGGCCTTCTGCAGCTCGATGTTCTCGACAGCGAACTTATTGCAAAGCTCACGGATCTTAGCCGTGGAGGTCTGGTTGAACTTCTCGGTGCCGAGCTTCTCCTCGACCTTATGCTCGATCGGCTGGCCATGGCAGTCCCAACCGGGAACATAGGGAACCTCATAGCCCTGCATCATCCAGTAACGGTTGATCATGTCCTTGGAGATCTTGTTCATGGCATGGCCGATGTGAATCGGGCCGTTGGCGTACGGAGGACCGTCGTGCAGCACGAACTTCTTGTGACCCTCGTTCTTCTTCAGAACCTGCTCGTAGACCTTGTTGTCCTGCCAGTCCTTGAGTCGCTTGGGCTCGGACTTGGAAAGACCGGCACGCATGGGAAAACCGGTCTTGGGCAGATTCATCGTCTGCTTGTACTCGTTTGCCACGGTACCCCTTTCATGTCATGGGCGCACACGCCCGTTGGGCACCAAAAAAGCGCCCGTCCCTACAAGCTGGGACGAAGCGCCACAAAACGAGCTGTACGCCCGCAAAAACTCTTCGTTTAACCACCCAGCTTAGATGCCCTCGCCCGCGTATTCGCGCGCTCGCATCCGTTACTCGGCTGGCCTGTATCGACGACCATCTCGGCGATATCTACTAAGACGTGTCTGCGCGGCACGTCCGTTGGGACCGCAGCTCCGGGGTGATTTTCATCGGTCGCATGCACGGGTTCTCAGCGCTTCCCGCTCTCTGTAGCATGCGGACGGCCGACTACTCGTCCCCATCAACGCTTATACGGTGTATGCTAGCACGTTCCGCGTCGGCAAAAAACCCTCAACACTGGTTTTATACCCTTGATTATCGACTTTATCCGAACACCTCCCACATTCATCCGCACATGTGCG
>CATVRV010000028.1:0-31522 GCA_958346515.1 uncultured Collinsella sp. | reverse complement strand
GCAACGCGTTGCGCTGAGTCCTGAGGCTGTTGCAATGAAAATGAGAATCAAGGAATGGGTAAACAAAGGGTCACGTATGGTGCAAATTTCGCACGTACCTAGACGCTTTGATATAGTGTTGAGAACTCTTTACGTTGGAGGATGTAACCGGCATGTCCGATTCGAGCGACAGTTCTAAGCCGCGACCCAAGACCGCGGCCGTTCCACACTACACGGTGGGCGAGGAGATCATGAACTCCGTCACCCATGGTGTCGGCTGCCTGCTGGGTATCGCGGGCCTGGTGCTCCTGATCGTATTCGCTGCCCTGCGCGGCGGAGGCCCGGCCCACATGGCCGCGGCGATTGTCTATGGTGTCAGCATTATCCTCGAATACCTAGCTTCTACGCTCTACCACGCGATTCAGCCCGCGCGCGCCAAGCGCGTGTTTCGCATCATCGACCACAGCTGCATCTACCTGCTCATAGCCGGCAGCTATACGCCGTTTTGCCTCATCACGCTCGCAAACGACGGCGGCGCTGTGCTGTTCTTTGCCGTATGGGCCATCGCCATCATCGGCATTGCCCTCGAGTGCTTCCTGCGCGAGCGCCAGCCGCATTGGGTAAGCGGCGTGGTCTATCTGCTGATGGGCTGGCTCGTCGTCTTTAAGCTGCCCGAGCTCGTGTCGCTGCTCAACCCCGTGGCACTTGCCCTGCTCGCTGTCGGCGGCGTGTGCTACACCGTGGGCGTGCCGTTCTACATCGCCAAAAACGTGCGCTACCTGCACAGTGTGTTTCACCTGTGGGTGCTCGCCGGCAGTATCTTCCAGTTCATGGCGGTGATCCTCTTCGTAATCTAGCGACCACGCCTGCGCGCCCGCGTCCTTGTTTGGGCGCCGGTGCAATTGCCGTATCCGCCGTCAACGTTTTAATCCGACGTCCCGAATCTTGGAGGTTCGAGAAACTCCCGATGGACATAACCATCTCCCTTATCACCACCCTCGTTTTGACCCTCATCAACGGCTACTTCTCTATGTCCGAGATGGCGCTCACCACGGCCAAGCGCGCCGTGCTGGAGCACGAGGCCGAGGAAGGCGACAAACGCGCCGAGCGTGCCATTAAGCTAGCTGCCGACTCCGACCAGCTGCTCGCCACCATCCAGGTTGCCATTACGCTCGTGGGCTTCGCCTCGTCCGCCGTCGCCTCGACGAGTCTGTCCGACCCGCTCGCCACGTGGCTCATGAGCTTTGGCATCGCGCCGCTCTCCGCCATCGCGCGCGGCCTGGCGCCGGTCATCATTACCGTCGCGGTCGCCTTCGTATCCATCGTGATCGGCGAGCTCGTCCCCAAGCGCATCGGCCTGGCCAATGCCGAGGGCGTGTCCAAGCAGGTCGTGGGCCCGCTTTCCGTGTTCCAGAAGATCGCCCGCCCGCTCGTGTGGCTGACTGGCGCTTGCTCCGATGGCCTGGCCCGCATCCTGCGCATCAAGAGCGCCGACGACCGCCAGAACGTCTCGGAGGAAGAGATCAAGTACATGGTCTCGGAGCAGGACGACCTGCTCGACGAGGAAAAGCGCATGATCCACGAGATCTTCGACCTGGGCGATACCGTTGCCCGCGAGGTCATGGTGCCGCGCGTGGACACCACCATGTGCGAGGACGACGAGACGGTCGCCGACGTGCTGTCCACCATGCGCCAGACCGGCTTTAGCCGCATCCCCGTCTATCACGAGGATCCCGACAACGTCGCGGGCATCGCGCACATCAAGGACCTGATTCAGCCCGCGCTCGACGGCAAGGGCGACCAGCCCATCGCCGGTTTTTTGCGCGACGCCACCTTTGTGCCCGACACCAAGGACATCCTGCCGCTGCTGTCCGAGATGCAGACCTCTCACGACCAGATCGTGGTGGTCGTGGACGAGTACGGCGGCACGGCCGGCATTATCACCATCGAGGACATCGTCGAGGAGATCGTCGGCGAGATCGAGGACGAGTTCGACCCCGACAACAAGTATCTCACGCGCCTTTCGCGCCGCGAGTGGCTCGTTGATGGGCGTTTTTCGTGCGATGACGCGATTGAGCTTGGTTGGCCGCTCGAGGAAAGCGATGATTATGAGACCATCGCCGGCTGGATTTTGGAGCTTTGCGACTCGGTGCCCGACATCGGAGAGGTGTTTGAGGTTGCGGGGTACAAGTTCAAGGTGCAGTCGATGCGTGGCCAGCGCATCTCGCTCATTCGCGTGATCGCTCCGGCCGAAACCGATAAGAAGGATTCCGAGTCTTCGGCAGAGAAGCCGGCGGCGTCGGGTGCGGGTTCCGCGAATCCGCACGACGGCGACGAGTAGGACAAGGAAGAGTAGGGGAGAGTTATGGCAGGCCTGTTCAACATCCTTAAGGTCACCGTCAGCGAGGACAAGATCTGCGCGCATGTGCTGGTGAACCCCGGCATGCCGCTCATGACCTCGGAGGATATCGAGGCCACGGCGCGCGTGTATTACCTGGTGCCGGCGATTGCCAAGCACCTGTGCCTGGGTGATTCCGGTCGCGAGTTCCAGGACTGCATGGGCCAGACCGAGCTTTGCCATCTGCTGGAGCACGTGACGGTCGAGCTCATGAACGAGACCGGTCTTGCCGGTAGCATCTCGTGCGGCCGCACGCGCGTAAGTGAGCACGACGAGCGCGTCTTTGAGGTTGAGCTTTCGTGCCCCGACGACGCGCTGGCCATCGGTGCGCTGTCTTCGGCCACCTTTATGATGGACTGGGCGTACCTGCACGCCGACCAGCCTGCCCCCGACGTGGAAGGCACGGTCGCGGGCCTGCGCAACCTGGTGCTGGGCATGCGCGCCGAGGCCGAGGGCAAGGATCCTCACGAGGCCGTCGCCGCTGCGAACGGCGAAGATGCTGCCGAGGACGAGGGCTCTGACGAGGGCGATGTGCCGGTTGACGCCGAGCCCGTTGCCGATGCGACCGCCGGGCCCGTTCCCACCGAGCCCCAGGGCGTCCCCAACTTTGACGACGAGCCCCAGGTGGCGATTGATACCGAGGGCGCGGTTGCCGAGAACCACGAGGCCTCCGCTGCCGTCTTTGGCGGTGCGGCGACGATTCCGGCAGGACCTGCGCATGAGGGCGGCCTGCCGCTCGTGGACGGCGCCGGCGAGGACCCGGGTGCCACGGTGACCATGCCGGCTATGCCTCAGGAGTAGGCCTACGCGTTTATCACCATCACGTACCTGCGCCTTTGCCGTACGCAGATGAGCGGAGCGGCAAGTGATGCGCTGCGGGTATAATGGACAGCATTCAAACGGTGGGCACCGACGTGCCCGCAGGAGAGGAATGATCATGGGTAAGACTTTCAGCTTTGTCTCCGGCGCACTTTTTGGTGCCGCTGCCGGCGCTATTGTCGGCGTTGCTCTGGCCCCGCGCTCGGGCGCCGAGACCCGCGCCATGGCTGCCGATATCGCCAACGACGCCTGGGACAATATGCGCGACACCTACGAGCACAGCGCCGAGGAGGCCCGTGCTGCGGTGAATGACTTTGGCCCGATGGTCGATGCCAAGACCGACGACCTGCGCGCTAAGGTTGACCTGGCCCGCGAGCGCATGGACCAGCTGCGCGAGCAGCTCAACGACGCCATTTCGGGCGGCAACGTGACGCCTGCCGCCGACGTCGTGGTCGAGAACGCCGTCGAGGCTGATACCGAGGCTGCGGAGCCCTCGACCGAGGCATAATGCGCGCCGGGGATTTTGTCGGCGCCAAGATTTATCGCAAGCCTACCGAGGACAAGCGCACCAAAAAGGACGGCACGCCGCGCAGCCCTAAAAAGCTCGGAAAGATTCACTTTCCGGTCTTTACCCCGGGCGGTACGCGCGTGGTCGGCTTTATGGTCCGTCAGTCCGATATCGCGGGCATGATCGAGCGCCCCGATCGATTCGTAGCGCTCGACGCCATTGGTGTCTACGAGGGCGCCATTGCGGTCGATGACGTCAAGGACACGTACGATGCCGCCGCCGCCAGGCGCCTCGACATCAACCTGGACGATTGCATCATCTGGGTCGGTATGGACGTGCGCACGGAATCGGGCGACGTCGTGGGCTATTGCTCGGACGTTGAGTTCAAGCCACGCTCGGGCATCGTGCAGGCATTCTATGTGACCGCTGGTGCTGCTTCGAGTGTTTTGGTCGGTGACACGCAGGTGCCGCCGACGATGCTGCGCGGCTACGAGAACGGCGCGATGGTCGTCTCGGACGAGGTCAAGTCGCTCGGGTATTCGGGCGGTGCGGCTGCCAAGGCCGCCGAGGCCAGCGTCGTGGTGGGCGACAAGGTCAAAAAGGGCGCCAAGGTGCTCGACGACAAGGGATCGGTTGCCGTGGACAAGGGCAGTCGCGCACTGGGCAAGCAGCTCGGCAAGACGCGCGGCATGTTCAAGGCCTTTAAGGACGAATACCAAAAGGCGAGCGGAGGCTCGTCAAAAGCTACAAAATAGCGACGTACCAAATGATGGGAGGCAAGCCGGAGACCTGTTGCTCCGGCTTGCTGTGTTTATGGGGGAGGGCATATGCGCCAAAACGGATCCAACTTAAACGGGCGTTCGGGTGCGCGTCCGACGGCGCGCCGCGACCTGGGGCAGCTGCCCAGCGGTCAGCGCAAGCGTCACCGTAAGCCCGGCGCGATGTACCTCAACCATAGCCGCGGCTTTAGCGACCGCAGTGCGCGCATCGGCAACAGCCGCACACCCCGTCGTTCATCTCGCCTGCCCTATGCGCTCATCGCCGTGGGTTGCGCGCTCGTGCTGTTTATCGCTGCCGTCGTGGGCTACGTCAACCGCAGCGTGGACGTGGAGCTCAACGGCCAGAAGACCGCAGTGCGCGTGGGCTCTACGCTGCAGAATCTCATCGACGAACAGGATTTGACTGGCACCTACGACGCAGGCGACCTGCTGGCCGTCGATGACAGCGTGCTCAAGCGCCATGGGGGCGAAAAGCTGTCGGTGAAGGTCGACGGCAAGCGCGTGAAGCAGGGCAAATGGGATAGCCGCGAACTTGAGGGCGGCGAGAAGGTGACGGTCAAGGATGGCCGTAACACCTACGAGAAGCACGAGGTTCAGGCTACGGTTATCGAGCCCAAGCTCAAGGTCGAGGGCACGGGCGCTATCGAGTATGTGCAGACGTGGGGTGCCCAGGGCCGCTCCGAGGTGTGGGTTGGTGAGCAATCGGGCAAGACGCAGGACCGCGGCGAGGTCGTGCCCGCCACCGATTGCGTTGTTGCGTGCGCCAGCGTGGCGCCCAAGGGCAACAAAAAGTACGTGGCGCTGACGTTTGACGAGGGTCCGAGCGGCGCCACCAAACAGATCTTGCAGGTGCTCAAGGAAAAGGGCGTCACCGCGACGTTCTTCCTTTCGGGCGATGCGGCCGAGGCCTCGCCTGCCACGGCCAAGGCGATTGTCGATGCCGGGTGCGAGATCGGATCCAACAGCTACAGCGACGATTCGCTCAAGGGTCAGGACCGTGAGGCGGTACGCGAACAGATCACGAAAAGCACCGATGCGATTAAGTCGGCGACCGGCGTGAAGACGATGCTGCTGCGTGCTCCCTACGCTGCCTTTGACGAGCAAAACTGGATCGATGCGATGGACCTGGTCTCCGCCGTGGTCTCGTGGAATATTGACTCGGGCGACTGGCTGCTCAACGGTGTCGACGAGCAGGTCTCGACGGTGCTCGATTCGGTGACGCCGGGCAATATCGTGCTGCTCACCGATAGAGACGAATGCGCCGAGCAGACGCTCGAGGCGCTGCCGCAGATTATCGACGGCCTCATTGCCGACGGCTACAAGATCGTGACGCTCAGCGACCTGGTCAAGACGGACACGGCATTGAGCAAAAAGCTCACCTCGCTGACGAAGGTCACCATGCCCAAGGACGCCGTGTTCCCCCAACTTGCCGAGGACGAAGATATCACAGAGTAGTCATTGGGTAGTCATTTAAGAACGTCCCCAATGACTATGTCACGGATGCGTCAGCGTTTGGTATGCCTGCAATGTGCAGCGCATAAATTCGATGCCGCAGGGCGATGCTGATGCTATAGTTACTGCGGTTAATGAGGGTCAAGAGAAAGGTTACAGGTGAAATCCAAACCTCGACCATACAGTCGATGACCCCATGCAGGTGCTTTTTGCGCATGCACGGGGTGTAAGCGTCGAGCGGCGTGCCGCCCGCGCATGCGTATACATATCCAGAAGCCCCCGGACGCCGCACGCGCGGCCGCGTCCGGAGGAATAATGATGGGGAGCACCATTGAATTATCTGAGTGAGATGCTCAAATTGCCGGTCTTGGACGTCGACGGCGAAAAGCTCGGCGTGGTCAACGATTTTGGCATTGCTACCGGCGAAGTTTTTCCGCACGTGACGTCGCTCGCGTTCCGCGGCCCCGGCAAGACGCCGTTTATGATCAGCTGGCGCAAATGGGTCGACCGTATCGACGAGACGGGCGTACACCTTAAGACGTCGGCCACCGAAATCCGTTTTTCGTACCTGCAGCCGACCGAACTCCTGCTTGCCCGCGACGTGCTCAACAAGCAGATTGTCGACACGCAGGGCATGAAGGTCGTGCGCGTAAACGACATCAAGTTTTCCATGTCGGGCGAAAACCAGCTGCGCCTGCTGGGCGCCGAGGTCGGTGCCCGCGGTCTGCTACGCGCCATCAGCCCCGCGCTCGAGCATATCGTCGAAGGCTTTATGAAGCACCTGGGCAAGCCGCTCAGTGAGGACATCATCGCTTGGTCCTACATGGACCTGCTCGACCGATCGACCAAGAACATTCAACTCTCGGTGTCGCACAAGACGCTCGGCGAGCTGCACCCTGCCGACATCGCCGACATTATCGAGCAGCTCGACCCGCGCCTGCGTGCGCAGGTGTTTGCGCAGCTCGATACTGCCCAGGCCGCCGAGGCCATCTCGGAGTTCGATGACGACGAGCTTATGACCGAGATGCTCGAGGGCCTGTCCGACACCGACGCATCGTCGATGCTGGCCATGATGGACCCGGACGACGCCGCCGATCTGATCGACGAGCTCGATTACGAGAAGGCCGAGAAGCTCCTGCGCCTGATGGGCGTCAAGGAGGAGAAGGCGATCCGTAACCTGCTGGGGTATGAGGACAACACCGCCGGCCGCATCATGACCTCGGAGTTTGTCTCCCTGCCCGCCACGGCAACGGTCGGTGACGCCATCGAGGCGATTCGCGAGCTCGACGAGGATTTCGAGAGCGTCTACTACGTCTATACCGAGGATCCGAGCGGCATGCTGACCGGCGTGCTTTCGCTGCGCACGCTGATCGTAGCCGACCGCGACGCCACGCTGGGTCAGCTGGCCTATCGCGACCTGGTCTATGTGTCGCCCGACGAGGACCAGGAAGACGTAACGGATGAGATGACCAAGTACGACCTGGTTGCCATCCCTGTCTGCGACGAGAACCGTCATATCCTGGGTATCGTAACCTTCGACGACGCCATGGACGTTATCGCTGAGGAGCATCAGGAGGACCTGCAGATCGCCGGTGTCGGCTCGGGCGATAGCGCGTCGGACGACTCGACGAACGTGCTCAGCTGGTTCGTGCATCGCCAGTACTGGGTTGTTGTATGGGGCATCGCGTCGTGTATCATGGCGACCGTGCTGGGGACGGCGCTCGGCTCCGCGCATCTGGTGGTGTTCCCCATGTGCGCCATGCCGCTCGTGCTGCTGGCGGCCTCGCGCATGGTGTCGTTCGTCAAGAACTACTTCCTGGAGTATGACGGTCACGACGACGAGCCCAAGCCGTATCTGGGGTTCTTCTTCCAGAGCACGGGCATGGGCCTGATTCTGTCACTCGTGACCTACCTGTGCGCTCAGCTGGTGCGCACCGCCGCGTTCCCCGATGCGCCCATGTTTGAGGAGCAACTCTTTACCGGGTGCTTTAATATCGCTGCCATCATTTGCCTGGTTGGCAACATGAGTGCCGTGATTTACCTGATGGTGCTGTTCTGGCGTGACGAGCATGACCTCAACACGTCGGGCACCGCCATGAACGTCATTGCCGTCATGATCTCGTGCGTAGCGTACTGCGCCGCTGCGGTGCTGCTCACCATGTCGGTCATGGGTTAGGTGGTCGCGTGCAAAATACCAAGCAAAAGTCGGGCACCAAGCAAAAGTTGACCATCGCGGCCATCTTTGGCGCTATGGGCCCCGGTCTGCTGGCGGCGCTTTCGGGCAATGACGCCGGCGGCATTGCAACGTATTCCAGTGCGGGCGCCAGCTATGGCTACAAGATGCTCTGGATGCTTCCCGTCATGACTGTGCTGCTCATCGTGACGCAGGAGACCGCGGCGCGCTGCGGCTGCGTCACGGGCAAGGGCCTGGCATCGCTCATCCGCGAGCGCTTTGGCGTGCGCAAGAGTGTACTTGCTATGGCGGCGCTGTTGATCGCCAACACGGCTGTGACCATTTCGGAGTTTGCGGGTATCGCCAGCGGCCTTGCTCTCTTTGGCGTGCCGGCGAGCATCTCGGTGCCGTTGGTGGCGCTGCTGGTGTGGATGCTTACCATGTCGGGTAGTTTCCAGCGCATCGAGAAGATTCTGCTGCTGGTAAGCTGCGTCTTCGTGACCTATATTGTCGCCGCGTTTATGGCTGGCCCCAACTGGGGTGAGGTCGCGGCCGACCTGGTCGTGCCTAACATTCAAAATGACCCCAGCTACGTGTCGCTCGTGGTCGCAACGATCGGTACCACCATCGCGCCGTGGATGATTTTCTTGGCGCAGAACAACGTGGTCGATAAGAACGCGGGCGAGGACGACATCGTGCTGCAGCGTATCGATACCGTGAGCGGCTCGATCGCTGCTGATATCATTGCGGGCTTCATTATCATCACGACCGGTACGGTGCTGTTCCCGGCGGGTATTCAGATTAGCGATGCCGCCGATGCCGCCCGCGCGCTGGAGCCTATTGCGGGTCAGTGGTCCACGGTACTGTTTGCCTCGGGCCTGGTCGCGGCGAGCTTCTTGGCCGCCTGCGTGCTGCCGGGCGTTACGTCGAGCGCTATCTGCGAGGCATTTGGCTGGGAGCGCGGTGCCGACCGCAGCTGGGACGAGGCCCCGGTTTACCGCGGCATCATTACGGCCATCATCGGTATCTCTGCCGTGCTGGTGCTTATGCCCGGCGTCGATCTGTTCCAGATTATGATGACCTCGCAGGTCATCAATGGCGTGCTGCTGCCTGTAGTCTTGGTATTCCAGGTGGTTATCGCGGCCGACCGTCACATTATGGGTGCCAACCGCAACGGTCGCGTGTGGAACATGCTCACTTGGGCGACTATCGCCGTGATTACGGTGCTCACGGTCGTCATGTTTGTCCTGCAAGCGATGGGCTACAGCGCTTAACGCCCACTTTTGCTTCCGAACAGGCCGCAGCGATGGGGCGCGGCCTGTTTTTTGTCTGCTATAGGGTGTTAGTTATATAGCAATGGACAAAAAATGCCAAATATGAGTACTGTTGCTAAGTGAATAGCATTTACATCCTAAAAGATAATGAACATAGCCTATAGTATGTTCATTAAAATTGGCTTCAATACGCCTTAAACCAGTCAGGTTGGCTGCTTTAGGGGGTTGTAGGGGTCGCTCGGACGTCATTTTGGGTGGTTTTGCCTGCTACTAAAATGGTAACAGTACTCATATTTGCCCTTTTTTGCCCACAGACCTTTGAGGGTGCGGCGAAAAGGGCTTGTTTTGATTGTTTGGGGCAGGCACGAGGCGCGGAAACGATGTCTGGAGCGACGGAGCGGCCTGGAATTCATCCGTAGAGGTCTTCATTGGCTGCGCCAGGAGTGTCCCTAACTGCCGGAGGGGGTGTCTGCCGTGGCAGACACCCCCTCCGGATGTGGGAAGTTTGCGCTGCAGGTTACTTGTCGGTGCCCAGCTTGTGCGGCTTGAGAGCGAGCGCATTGACGAGTGCGTCGGTGGCAGACTTGACGGCTGCCGGCTGCGGATCGTTGACGTGATCCTCGGGGTGTACGGGCAGGTCCTTCTTGACGGCATCGTGGATCAAGTTGAGGTACTCAGTCACGCCAGTGGTCGATAGGTGCGTGCCATCGCCATCGAACAGGTCGTTGCGGTTGGCACTGTATCCGTACCAATCGATAACGCGCACGTTCTTGTAGCGCGTAGCGGCGTTGGCGATGGCCTGGTTGGTAGAGCCAACCCACGGCTGCGGGCTGCGCGTGTTCACAAACACCACAATACGCTTATCTCCTGCATCGGCCATGATGGCGTCGATCTGGTCGTCGGTTACCAAGCCGTTGGTGCCCAGGGCAAAGACCACGATCTTGCCGGCAAGGTTCTGCTGGATATAGCCCTCAAATGTCGCGCGCCCCGCATCAAACTGGCGGCCCTTTTCGGCATCGATATGGCTGTGCGGGAACACGCCGTCAAAGGTGTCTACGGCACGCAGCGACACGGAGTCGCCGATCATAAGCAGATCGTAGGAGCCATCGGGGAAGCCGTCGTTGTCCTTGTCGGTGTCGTCGGCCGCCTGCTGGTCGGTGGGCGCGGTGTTCTTGGCTTCCTTGTTCAGAACTTCGGCGCCCTCGCCGCTCAGCGCAGACGTCTCGGGCACAAAGATCAGGCCGCCCAGTGCAACGACCAACACGACAGCGCAGGCTGCGCAGACAGGGATGTGCGTGCGTGCCAAGTTGGCGGGCGTGGTGGTGCCATCGCGGAATTCGGCGACGGTGCGCCCAAAGGCGCCCTTCCTAAACGGAGTCTCGATAAAGCGATAGCAGCACTCTGCCACGGCGACCACCAACAACACCTGCAAAATGTACTGCCACCACGGCGTATCGTTGATGTTGGCAACCGGGTTCATGAGGAGCAGCAGCGGATAGTGCCACAGGTAGATGCTGTAGGAGCGCTTGCCAACCCACACGAGTGGCTCGGCGGATAGCGCGCGGGCAACCATTCCCTGGGGCTGCACGCAGGCCGCGATGACCATGAGCGTGAGGATCGAGCACAGCAGCGTGCCTCCGCGATACTGGAAGGCGGTGTAGCCGTTGGTGAGCGCGACCATGGCGGCAAGGCCAACCAGACCCACGACGCCCAACACATCGATGGATGCGGGCGAGGACCAAAAACGCACGAGGGCGCTCGGCTGTGCCGGGGCGGTCTCGGCTGCTTCGTCGGCCTTCTCGCCAGGTTTGCCCTCGGCGTTCTTGCCGTGCTTGGCGGCGCCAGCCAGGCGATTGAGCCCCAAACGATGAGCGAGACGCACCGGCGCCAGGTCGCGATCGGGGATAAAGGCCATCCAGGCACCCAGCAGCAGCGAGAACACGCGGGTGTCGGTGCCGTAGTACACGCGGCTGGGGTCGGCGGCAGGGTTGTAAAGCACCATCATGGCTAGGGCAGATACCACGGCAAGGCCCAGAACCACGCGGCGCGTGTTGGGCTTGCTCACATGCATGGATACCATGGCAAACAGCAGTGGCGGCCAAATCAGGTAGAACTGTTCCTCGATGGCAAGCGACCAAAAGTGCGTGAGCGGCGAGGGGTCGCCCAGAGCATTGAAGTACGAGACGTTTTGGGCAATCTGCCACCAGTTGTTGAAGAACAGCAGCGACGGCAGGATGTCGGGGCGCATCTTGGTGAGCATCACGTGGTTAAAGATAGTGCACAGCGCGCAGGTTACAAACACTACCGTTACCACGGCGGGGACCAGGCGACGGATGCGGCGAATCCAGAAGCTCTTGAGGTCGATGCGTCCGGTCTTAGCGACTTCGTTGAGCAGCAAGCGCGTGATCAGATAGCCCGAAAGCACAAAGAAGATCGTGACGCCGAGCAGACCGCCCTGCGCCCACGTGAGGTTGAGGTGATAGAGCACCACCGCGACGACGGCAAGCGTGCGCAGGCCGTCAAGGGCAGGGATGTAGCGGGACTTAGGGCGAGCAGGCGTCTGCTCCTCGGCGGGAGTGTTGGCGCGGCCCGCGTTGTTGGCAGAAGCACGATGGGGGCTCACGGTGCGTCGCGGTTCGTTGGCACGGCGTTCGCCCTTCACGCGTTCGTGCGGCGCCGGCTCGTTGCCCGTGCGGCGTCGACCGCGCGAGCCCGATTGCGAGAGTTGTTCCATAAAACATCATCCAATGACGAGAATAATCAGCACGCCTTCATTGTAGCTGCCTGCTCCTGTGAATGCTTGCTGCTGGCGCAAGCTCAAGCGCGCGTCCACATCAAAGTGAACTAAAGTTATAGGGGGTGCGAGAGTGCACGATCGACGGCTGCGGTGGGCATAAGGCCCGCAGATGAGGAGGTTTCCATGGCAGATCGCGGCATCGTTGCGGTGTTCGGCAGCATGAACATGGACCTTTCGGTGGCGTGCGAGCGCATACCGCGTGCGGGCGAGACCGTCGGCGGCAGCGGGTTTATCACCAACGCCGGCGGCAAGGGCGCCAATCAGGCCGTAGCTGCCGCGCGTATGGGCGCTTGCACGCACATGATCGGCGCGGTCGGTCGCGACGCGTTCGGCGCGTCGCTCGTGGCGGGGCTCCAAGACGCCGGCGTGGACTGTGACTTTGTAGTGCATCGCGATGATGTGGAGACGGGAACGGCGACCATCATTCGCTGCGAGGGAGACAACCGCATCGTGCTGTCGCCGGGCGCCAACCATGCGCTTGCGGGCGAGGACGTTGCCCGCGCGCTGAGGCGTCTGGTGGCCGATGAACTCGATAGTGACGCCAGCAAGATTGCCCCGGCTGCCGGAAGCGTCTTTATCGCCCAGGGCGAATGTGACCTTGCGGCGACGGCTGAGGCGCTTGTTTGCGCTCACGAGCTGGGGTTCTATACGGTCTTTAATCCAGCGCCCGCCTGCGAGTTGCCTGCGGAGGTCTGGCCTGCGGTCGACTTGGTCTGCCCCAACGAGACCGAGTGCCAGGTGCTGACGGGCATTCTGCCCACGGATGATGCGAGTTGCGTCGCCGCGCTCAATGCGCTGCTCGACAAGGGCGCCGGAGCTGCGGTCATCACGCTGGGTGGTGCCGGCTCGGTTACGCTCGGTGATGACGGCGAGCTGCTGCGCATGCCGGCGCTTTCGAGCACGGTAGTCGATACCACGGCCGCCGGCGATACGTTTATCGGCGCGTTGGCGGCGGCTCGCCTAGAGGGCCTGCCGCTCTTTGAGTGCATGGCCGCGGGTGCTCGCGCCTCGGCAGTGACGGTGTCGCGCCTGGGCGCTCAGCAATCGATTCCCACGCGCGCCGAAGTTGAACATTGGTTTGGTTAAACGATAAAGACGGAGAAGCGGAGTAGAACAATGGCAATCAAGAAGCTGATCCTTGATCTGGATATGGGTGTGGACGATGCGATGGCGCTGGCCTATGCCATCGCGAGCCCCGAGGTGGAGCTCGTGGGCATCACCACGTGCTTTGGCAACGTGCGCGTCGAGCAGTCGGCGCACAATTGCCTAGCGGTGCTCGATCTGCTGGGTCGCCCCGAGGTTCCGGTGTACCTGGGTGCCGACCGTCCTCTGCAGGCGACTGAGCCCTATACGCCGCCGGCGTCCACCGCGCTCATTCACGGCAAGAACGGCATCGGCGGCGCGAGCGTGCCCGCGTCGCCCTACGAGCCGGTGGGGGCGACCTCGGCCGACGGCAACGCTGCGGTCGATTATCTGATCGATGCCGCGCGCACCTATGGTCCCGATCTGGCCTACGTAGCGACTGGCCCGCTCTCCAACCTGGCGCTCGCCCTGGAGCGCGATGCGGCGGCGATGATGTCCATCGGCCGCGTGGTCGTGATGGGCGGCGCCCTTACCGTGCCCGGCAACGTGAGCGCGGGCGCCGAGGCCAATATGGCGAGCGACCCCGAGGCAGCCGACGCGGTGCTGCGCTCGGGCCGTAAGCTCACCATGGTGGGTCTGGACGTGACGCATCGCGTGGTGCTCACACGCCGCGACATTGCCGGCTGGACGGGCTCGGGCACCATGGCGGGCTGCGCATTTGCGAGCATGGTCGAGCACTACATTGGCTCGTACGAGATGAACGCACCCTACCTGGGTGGTTGTGCGCTGCACGATCCGCTGGCCGTTGCCGTGGCGATCGACCCCACGCTCGTAGGTGCGCTCGGCTGCAACCTGCGTGTTGATCTGCTGGGCGAGTACCGCGGTCGCACCATCTGCGATGAGCGCCGCCTGTCCGATCCGGACAAGAGCGCGCTTGTGGCACTGACCGTGGATGCTCCGCGCTTCCTGTCCGAGTTCAAGACGCGTATGGCCCGTGTCCTTGGCTAAGTTGTCTTTTGGACGGGGCTTTTTTGACTGGTATGATTGGTGTGACCATTCGAACCAGCTAAAAGAGCCCCGTCCCAATTTGACTATCGAGAGGATCTGCCATGGAGCGCATCGCCAGCTTTTCCGTTGATCATCTGCTGCTTGAGCCCGGCGTGTATGTGAGCCGCATCGACCGCGATCCGGCGACCGGTGCCGCCGTCACCACCTTTGACCTGCGCCTGACCACGCCCAACAAGGAGCCGGTCATGAACACGGCCGAGTGCCACACCATCGAGCACCTGGGCGCGACGTTCCTTCGCAATCATGCCGAGTGGTCGAGCCGCATTATCTACTTTGGCCCCATGGCCTGCCGCACGGGCTTTTACCTCGTCGTTTTTGGTGAGCTGACGAGCGAGAAGATCTTGCCGCTCGTCCGCGAGCTGTTTGAGTTTGTCGCCGGCTTCGAGGGCGATGTCCCCGGTGCCGCTCCCGAGGAATGCGGTAACTACCTGGACCAGAACCTCCCCATGGCCAACTGGCTTGCGCGCCGCTACCTCGACCGCGACCTGGTCGATATCGACGAGAAGCACCTGCACTATCAGCAGGCGTAAGGGCTTTGTCGTCCAAAACGCGCGCATTGGGCGCCTTCGCTTATGCGGGAGCGCCTTTTGTTGATTGGTCGGGGTGAGCGTTCAAAATCGCTCATGTTTGTTCTAGAATGTTCGTATAGTCACATTTACGAACAGGAGTGAACATGCATATCTACTCTGTCAACGATCCCGAGTTCAAATCCTATGGCAACGTTTGGGATAACGTTCCGTCCGAGCTCATGTCGCCCGTACTTGAGGCGCTTTCTGCCACGCCCATTCCCGAGGGTAGCAAGTACGTAGCAAGTGCGCCGGAGCTCGAGGGCGTCAAAGATGCCGATAAACTGGGCTTTCTCATGTTTGGCGGCCGCCCCTTCCAACTGGGCTGGTGCAACGGCCACAACACGCAGCTCAACTGCCTGGAGTATCACCGCGCCAGCGAGTTTAACCTGGGCGCCCGCGATTTTATTCTGCTCGTGGCGCATCGCTGGGAGATTGAGGACGGCAAGCTCGACACCGCGTGCGTCAAGGCGTTCCGCGTGCCGGCGGGCGAGGTTGTCGAGGTTTTCAACACCACGCTGCACTACACGCCGTGCATGGTCGACGAAGGCGGCTTCCAGGTGATGGTGGCGCTGCCCGCTGGCACCAATGGTCCGCGCCCCGAGGCTGCGGCCGACATGCCTACCGCCGGTGACAGCTACTGCTACTGGAAGGCTGACAAGTGGGTCCTCTGCCATGCTGACAGCCCCAAGGCAGCCGAGGGCGGCTACGTAGGTCTCATCGGCAAGAACCTCGACATCACCGTGGACTAGCGCATCGCCCCAAACCACCACAAAGGTGCCTGTCTCCTTTGCGGTGGTTTGGGGCGGGCGGATATCGGGAAGTGCCAGACGGGGGAGGCTGCCGGGCGCCTTGCCGTCTGCGGATTTTGGGACATGCGGCCCGCTTTTTCGACCCATCTGTCGGTACACTAAAAGCACTATGGGTACCCGCGAGCGACATATCGGCAACGCGGCCGCCCGATCCGCACCCGTGGCGGATCCCAGGGGCGGCAGGCTCTTCGCCATGCCGCGATTCCTTGTTGGCATAACACATCAGGTGTACCGCCACCGCGTCTTTGCTATCGCCGGTGTCATCACCGCGATGTTCCTCATGCTTTTGGCAGTCTTGCCGGCGCTGTTCGCCTTCGACCCCAAACTTTCTAACGCCGTGCCCGCCTATAGCGAGGTGTCCGAAGAGGTCGTGGATGCGCTCGTCCATTCGAGCTCTCTCCCGCTGCTTGTCGCCGCAATTATATTTTCGATCTGGGGCGTATCGGTCTATCTGCGCTGTTTGGACTATGTGTTGCGCCGCCGCCTTGTTGCCATCGCCTCCATCTGCGCCCTGTGGATGATCGAAGTCATTCTCAAGTACAAGTCGTTCACGCCGTTCTATGCCACCGTGCTGTGGTACCTGTACTACGTGCCCATGACGCTCATTCCGCTGCTCTACCAGTTGTGTGGTCTGCGCCTTGCGGGCCTGGAGCAACACCGCCTGGGTCGCCGCTACTGCGCCGCGCTGTGGATTGTGGCCATCCTGCTTATCGGATTTGTGCTCACCAACGATTTTCACCAGCAGGTCTTCCGCTTTGACCGTACGAGCGACACCTGGAGCAACGATTACACGTACGGCTGGGGTTATTTCGCCGTCTTAGTGTGGACGGCCTTTAACTTCGTGACCTTTTTTATCCTGGTTGGTCGGTCCTCGTCCTTTCGCATCCAGCGTTTCTCGGGTACGGCGGAGCTCGTACTGCTGGGTGGCGCATTCTTTGCCATCTCGTATGCGTTGCGCGTGCCCTGGGCATGGAAGCTCAACTTTTCGCTCGTCTATTGCGTTCTGTGCGTGGTGGCGATGGAAATCTGTCTCGATTGCGGTGTCATTCCGTCATATCACGACATTGCCGGCATTTTCGACACCTTGCCGCTTGACCTCAAAGTTCTAACGCGCGACCTGCAGGAAGTCTATGTCACGCCAGTGTCAAAGCCAATGCCGGTAGGCGTGCGCGAGGAGTTGCGGGCCCAGGCGCACGGCCGCGCCCATGCCTTTGCCGTGGCGTCCGATCCCGATGTGATGTACCGCGCCTTTCCACTGCTGGGCGGATCGGCCCTGCTTGCCCAAGACGTGTCGGATCTCAACGAGCTTAACCGTGAACTGGCACATCGTCGCATGGAGCTGCAGCGTCAAAACGAGCTGCTCGCCGCCGACTACGACCTTAAGACGCATTTGGCAGATCAAGAGGCCGAGACCTTGCTGGTCCAAGACGTGGACCAGGCGCTTGCCCGCGCGCTCGAAGGGATGTACGACCTGCTGAGCTCGCTGCCGCCGTTGACCGACGAAGCGTCTTCGCACGAGCGCTACCGCATGCTGCAGCGCGCCAAGATGCTCGTCGCCTATTGCAAGCGCAAGGGGTCGCTCACGTTGGCACAGCACGGGGAGAGCGGTTTTGATCGCGACCGCATTCAGCTCATTGCCAACGAGCTCGCAAGCGACCTGCGCACCATCGATATCGATTGCGCCTCGATTATCGCCATACGGCGCCCGATGCACGCCAGTACGGTAAGCGCCCTGTACGACTGCGTGTATGACTTTGCGTTTTTTGCCTACACCACCGACCATCCGGCGCTTATGTATCACTTGGGCGACCATGACCGATGCAGTGTCGAGCTGCGCGCCACGCTTTTTTCCAACGATGATGCAGATCTTTCGCAGACGCCCGCTGCGCAAGAGCTCGAAAGCGCTCTGCAAAGGCGCAACGTGGCATACCGCCTTGAGGGCGAACCCGGCCAGTTGCGTATGATCGTGTTGATGCCGAGGGCGGGTGAGTGACGATGACGATTTCGCTCATCCTTCCCCAAATCGTTGCGCTCGATGTTGTCTTTGCCCTGGCTGCGTGTCTGCAGACGATCCACGTCCCGCTCATCGCATCGCGCCGCTCGTCCTATAACCGTAAGGTGATTTGTGCCTACGAGGCGAGCCTTGTGCTTCACCTAGTTATTTCGGCGCTCATCTTATTCGCGTCGTCTGGCTCGTATCTGGTGGCGCCGCTTGACGTTTGCGCCAGGGCAATGGGCGGAGTGCTGTGGCTCAATGCCGCGATCTTTGCCTATGGCGTGGTACTTATGGTGCGCTATCGTCGCCCCGTCATGCTGGTCGAGCTGCTGCTTGTTGTCGCCGTTACACCGCCGGTGGTTTTTGCCATGGGCTCGGCGTGGACCGTTGTCCTTATCGCAGAGGGAGCGTTCTTCCTGTTCCGTTCCATCGCGGCGCTCTTGATGGACGTCCGTAACCGCCAGGAGGATATCACCATGTTCTCGACGATCGAGACCATCAACGTGATTCCCGTGGGCATCCTGTATCTGGACCCGAGGGGCCGTCCGCTGCTCATGAACCGCTGCATGCGCAGAAACCTGGTGGAACTTCATATGCCCACCGACCTAGGCGATATGAGCGGCACATGGAACGACCTGCGCAAACTTAGCATGCAAATGCCCGAAAGCAGTAGGAACCGTGTGCGGATTAACTTGGACCGTTTTGGTGATGCTCGCGCGGTGATTGAGATTTCTCCCGCCGAGATTCGCCTATTTGTGCACGACGAGGTTATGGTTTCGGGCCGCCTCTTTGAGCGCATTATCGGCCTGGATGTAACAGAGTATGCGTATGCTCATGATCGCTTGGCGCAAGCAAACCACCTGCTTGAGCTTGCGGGCCAAGAGCTCCAAACCCAGATCGAAGAAGTCAAAAAAGTTGCTGACAATGCGGCATATCTGCGTATGCGCGCTCGCGTGCACGACGTGATCGGGCAGCGCCTGTCCATCCTCCATCGTTATCTGGAGGAGGGGCGCCTGGATGACGAGTCACTCGAGCAGATCGACCCGCTGCTGCGCTCAATCGCTGCCGATCTGCGCAGCGGGGGCGACACCGAACCGGCAGAGCAACTGGGCGATATCGTCCATGCTTTTGGTCTGGTGAGCGTGCAGATCGATGTAGAGGGGTTGCTTCCCGAGGATGCGCGCGTTGCCGCGGCGTTTTTGCAGATTATCCGTGAGGCCTCGACCAACGCCACCAAGCATGCGCAGGCCCACCAGGTCCAGGTACACCTATGGCAGGAGGGGCATGGCGGCGATACCGTCGCACTCATGACCATCTCCAATGACGGTGCGCCTGCCCCCGTATCGTATCGCGAGGGAACGGGTATCCCAGGTATGAGGCATGTCGCGCAAGATCTGGGCGGCAGCCTGGAAGTCCATACCGCCCCGCCCTTTACGCTTGCGGTATCCATCCCGTTGAACTCCAGCGCCACGGTCCAAAGGAGAAGCTCATGATCCGCGTGTTAATCGTCGAAGACCAGGCTATCTTGCGCGAGAGCCTCGCGCGCTCCGTCGGTGACCAGCCCGACATGACCGTTGTCGCCGCGATCGCCGACGCCTCGGATGCCTTGGACGTTGTGCTCAAGGAGCACCCGGACATGATACTGATGGACGTGTGCACCGAGCACGATTCCAACGGCATCGTGGCAGCGGCGCGCATTAAAGAACAACTGCCCGAGTGTCGCATCATTATCATGACCGGCATGCCCGAGATCACCTTTGTCGATCAGGCGCGTGCGGCCGGTGTCGACAGCTTTGTGTACAAGAACGTCGGTATCGACGAACTGTTCGCTGTGATGCGCTCCACGCTGGCGGGCTACTGCACGTTTCCCAAGCCGCCCGAAAGCATTTTTTCGGGCACGGCAGCCCTCGACGACGTCGAGCTGTCGATTTTGCGCCTTGCCTGCGAGGGCAAAAGTCGTCGCGAGATCGCGGCCGAGCTGTTTATGAGCGAGGGCACCATCAAACGCCGCATCTCGGAGATTCTCAACAAGACTGGCTACGACAACATCATGCGTCTGGCCGTGCACGCGGTAACGGAAGGCAGCATCGTCCCCAATATGGAACGGTAGCCTTCGCTGCTTGGCGGCATAAAGCGGCGGGGCCGCGGGGGAGAGCCCCTCGCGGCCCCGCTTTGCGTCGAGCGGTGCTGTTAGTTGTCGCCTGCTGCGTGCGTTAGGGGATGGTTGCGCTATAGGAGGCGAAGTCCTCATAGGTGCCGTCCTCGTAGACACCGATGGTGAGGTTGATATTCACGAGTTCGTCGATGCTGTTGAGATCGCCAGTCGAGAAGGTGAATTTTTCGGTGGCATTGGTTCCGCCCATCATGCGGCAGGAGAACCATCCGGTCTTCATGGTGTTGTTGACGCTCGTCTTGCCGCTTACGGAATGGAACGTCAGGTCCTTGTCGGTCTTGTTGGTGATCTCGACCTTCAGACCGATTATGCCCCATCTGTCTTCGAATTTCTCGGTGACGGTGATGGTGCAAAGGTCGTCGTCGGCAACGGTGATTGCCGGAGTGATGGGTTCGTTGATGTCCTTGCGGTCCGAAGCGCCGTTGGTCGTACCGCCGGTGCTGCCACCCATGGCGCCCGTGCCTTCTTCGGTTGCCTCGCGGTCCTTCTTCACGGTGCTGGAGAGGTCCTTCTTGGACTTGGTGAAGACGATCTTGTTCTCACCCTCTTTAAGAGTGAGCTCGCCGTCCTCAAGGGCGGCCTTGAAGCTCACGCCGTCGGCTTTGATCTTTGCGGTGCCGTCGTCTTCAATCTTCCAGGTAATGTCTGAGACATGGTTGTACAGATCGATTTGGCCTTCGCCGTCCTCCTCGAAGATTAAGATGCAGTTGATGCCCCAATCTTCCATGGCATCGAGGATTTCCTCATCGAATTCCTCGCCCTCGAGCTTTCCGCCGGAGATCTTCCAACTGCCCAGGAACGGCTCTTCGGGGTTAGCTGTGGATCCGCCACAGCCTACCAAGGCAAAGGCGAGCGCTAAGACGAAGGCGATGAATGCGAGGGTCGATTTCTTAATGACTGGCGTCTTCATGGCGTTCCTCCTTGTTGCCGGAGTCCGTCAAATGACAAGGGCCGCCGGAATCGCTCCGGCGGCCCTTGGTTGTGCGAGCGGATGTTTCCGCCGGTTCTGTACGTGCCGTTACGCGATGGTTGCGCTGTAAGAGGCAACGTCCTCGTAAGAGTCGGTCAGGTAGGCGTCAATGCCGATGGTCGTGTTGACCAGGCTGTCGAAGCTGTCGAGCGTGCCCTTCGAGAAGGTGAACTCCTCGGTGGCGTTGGTGCCGGGCATCAGGTGGGCCGAGAACCAGGCTTCCTTCATGGTGCCGTTGACGTTGGTCTTGCCGGTGGGAGCGTAGAAGGTCAGGTCCTTGTCGCTCTTGTTGGTGATGTTGACGACAAAGCCGATGTCGCCCCAGTCGTCCTGGAACTTCTCGGTGATGGTGATGGTGCACAGGTCGTCATCGGCGACGGTGACGGCGGGGGAGATTTCGACGCTTTGGACATCGCCGTCTTCGACGGCCTCATCGATCTCCTCTTCCTTTTCGGCCGCCTCGCGATCCTTCTTCACCGTACCGGACAGATCCTTGTCGGACTTGGTAAAGACGAGTTCGTCACCGTCCGCCTCGAGAACGAGCTTGCCATCCTTGAGCTTCATGTCCTGCGAATCACCGTCGGCGGTGATGGTTGCGGTGGTGGCGTCCTTGGCCTCCCACTTAAGGTCGACAACTTCAAGGAACAGGTCGAGAGTGCCCGTGCCGTCCTCATCGAGGATCAGGATGCAGTTGACGCCCCACTCTTCGAGCATGTCCATGTAGTCATCGGTCAGCTCTTCGCCCTCCAAGGTTCCACCCGAGAACTTCCAGCTACCGACGAAGTCGGCCTTGGGGTCTTTGCCGCCGCCGCTGCAGCCCGTCAGGGCAAAGGCGAGCGCCAGGACGCATGTCAGAAATGCGAGTACGGACTTTTTGAACGTTGTCTTCATGGTGTCCTCCTTTATCGAACGAAACCCATAGAAGCAAATGCGGGGGTGGCGGATCCCCCGCCAATTACCAGATAGAGGGGCTAGGGCCGGGGCGTTCCGCAGTTGCTGCAGAACTTGCCGCCGTTTTCGCTGCCGCAGTTGGGGCAGAACCACTTGGCCGGTGCCGGGGCGGGTGCGGGACTACCGCACTCGGAGCAGAACTTGCCGGTGTTGGTGGCGCCGCAGCTGCAGGTCCATGCGCCGGCCGCAGGTGCGGCGGGAGCCGGTGCGGGAGCGGGTGCCGGAGCCGGCTGCGGGGCGGCCTGCTGCTGTGCCTGGCCGGCAGCGAACAGCTGACTGGCGTTCATGCCGCCCATGCCACCCGCCATGCCCATGCCCATAAAGCCTGCCATCGCGCCGTTGGGGTTGGCGGCTGCCGCGCGCATTGCGTCGCTCTGGGCGCTGGCAATGTTGGCTGCCGCCATGGTGGGATCGCGCATGACCGCGGCTTTCTGCAGGTCCTTGATCATCTGCTCGTCCTCTTGCGAGGCGGCGATGGAGTTGACGCCAAAGCTCACGATCTCGACGCCGCGCAGGTCACGCCAGTCGGCAGAGAGGACCTCGTTGAGCGCGCGGGCGAGCTCGGTGGTGTGGCCGGGGATGGCGCTGTAGCGGATGCCCATCTCCGAGATCTTGGCAAAGGCGGGCTGCAGGGCGGTGAGCAGCTCGGACTTAAGCTGGCTGTCGATCTTGTCGCGCGTGTAGCTGTCGGTCACGTTGCCGCATACGTTGGTGTAGAACAGCAGCGGGTTGGTGATGCGGTACGAATACTCGCCGTTGCAGCGCACGGAGATGTCGACGTCCAGGCCAATGTTGTTATCGACCACGCGGAAGGGCACGGGCGAGGCGGTGCCGTACTTGTTGCCGATGATCTCCTTGGTGTTGATGAAGTAGACACGCTGGTCCTTGCCCGCGTCGCCGCCAAAGGTAAAGCGGCTGCCGATATTGGCGAAGGTCTCCTTGATGGAATCGCCCAGGTTGCCGCTAAAGACGCTCGGCTCGCTGCCGGTATCGAAGACGAACTCACCGGGCTCCAGCGCGACTTCGATGATCTTGCCGTTTTGCACCACGAGCATGCCCTGGCCGTCGTTGACGGCGATGACCGAGCCGTTGGAGATGACATTGTCCTCGCCGCGCGTGTTGGAGCTGCGGCCACCGGTACGTTTGCTGCCCTTGCAGGCCAAGACGTCGGCAGGCATCGATTCGCAGTAGATAAATTCCTTCCACTGGTCGGCCATGACGCCGCCGGCAGCTCCCAATCCAGCTTTCAAGAGTCCCATGGTGATCTTCCTTTCTCGTCAAAGGCCGGGTGGTATTGGTTGGATTGCTTAGTCGTCCTTGTCGTCTTTCATGACAACGGTGGTCTCGGTGTGGCTGAAGGTGTCGTGCTTCTCGGTCAGGTCGAGCTCGCCACAATACTCATCGGCATGGGTTGCTTCGTTGGCCGTCTTGAGCTGGCCTACCAGTAGCACGTCTCCGATAATCACGATGATCAGCGGCGCGATGATGTTGATGAGGATGCCCTCGATATCAAAGGTGAGGTAATCCGGATCGAAGGCGTATTCCCCCATAAAGAGAATCTGGGAGAGGATAAATCCGATCACGAAGAACAGCACCGAGGCGATGGCGAGCTTGGGCTTGGAGCAGGGGAGCTCGCCGACCAAGCGGCCGGTCTGGCCGTTCATGGCAAACAGGTAGCTCTTGCCGTTCCACGAGGTGGAGAGCATCCAGACGGGGAACAGGGCGTAGTCGCTGTCTTCCCAGGTGTAGTCGAGCTGCTTGCTTTCGACCGTGGCATCGTCGTATTCGTCGACGACGGTCTCGCGCAGGGCCGAGATCGTGCTTTCTTCCATGCGGCGCTCGGCGCGCGCCTTGCAGGTCTCGCAGTCCTCGTCGTAACGGTTGGCGATGTAGCCGGGCATATACGCGACCGAAAACGGGCGCAGGGCATCGTAGTCAAACGGCTCGATGGCATCCATGTGGCCGTCGGGCATCTTGGACGATCCGTCGACGGGCACGCGCTTAAACGAGATATTGCCCTTGCGATAGGCATCGTAGTGGTCGGTGGTCGTGACGGTGCGGTCGGATTCCTCGGTCACGGTCTCGTTGGTCGCGTCAAAGTACACTTCGCCGTCAACGCGGGCGCCGTAGAGCCAAAACGGCACGTAGACACCTTGGACCTCGTCGATGTGGTTGCCGGTGACAAAGCTCTTGGGCAGCAAGATCTTGCCCTTGTAGTGTTCCTTGAGTGCGGCCGTGACGTCGTCGCGCCCGAGCTTAAACGGAATCACCAGGTCGGGCGAGAAGTCGCCAGAGAGCTGGCCGGGCGCCACGGCGGAGTTGCCGCAGTACGGGCAGGTGGTGACGGCGACGGTGCCGTCGGACACGAGCTCGGCGCCGCACGACGAGCAGATGTAGCCGGCGTTTTGGGCGAGCTCCTGCACCGCGTCGTCGGCGACGGGCTTGGGCGTTGCGGCTGCCGCATCGGCTTTGGCATCGGCCTTGTCCTGGCGCTCGCGATAGAGGGCCTCGACTTCTTCGACTTCAAAGCGCGAGTCACAGTAGTCGCAGACGAGCTTTTGCTCGGCGCTGGCAAAATGCAGGGGGCCACCGCAGGCAGGGCACTGATAGTTAACGCTCTCGAAGGCCATGATCGGTCCTTTCCGTGCCGGGGGCTATGCGCCGATGGCGCCACCGCAGTATTCGCAGCGCCCACTGGCATCGGGAATGGTGGTGGCTCCGCAGAAGGGGCAGGTCACCGCGGTCTTGGGGGCCTTGGCGGCCACGACGCTGTCGCGTGTCTCCTGACGCAGCTGCACCAGCGCATCGCGGACTTCAGTTGCCTGGCGCTTGGCCTCGCGGTATTCGATGGAGCCGCGCTGATCGATGGTGGAGTCGTTCACGCGCAGGTTGATCTCGGTAAAGTACGGCGTGTTGACGTGGATGGTCAGATTAAAGTCGTAATCCAGGTCGTAGCGCGGCGGGTTGTAGCTCTCGCGCTCGCCGTCCTTGGTCTCGCGATAGATCTCGGTGCGCTGCTCGTCGATATCCATATCGCAGCCGAGTACCTGCGAGAACTCGATGATGTCGGGATTGGCGTCGCGCCAGCGGTTCTGCGAAGTGATGATCAGCAGCCCCGCGTCCTCATCGAGCATAATATTGGTGCGCCCGGCAGAAAGCGTGCGCGTGGGGTTGAACGAAGACAGGCGCTCGGCGTTGGCCTCGCGGTAGGCGAGTTGCTCACGGATATCGTCCGCGGTGCTGGAGCGATAGCCGTGGAAGTAGGGGGAGAGCTTGCCGGCGCACTCTTTGCACAGGTAGCCCTCATTGATTTTTGTCTTACCTAGAAGTCCCAGCTCGGTACCGCAAATCGCGCACTCTTTCTTCTCAAACATCTTGTCAAAGAAGCCCATGGCTGCCTCCCATCAACTGGTAGCGTGTGTCACTTTTGATGATGGGGGAGTGCGCGATCCTTCGCGATACCCAGACGGCTCAAGGAGTCTCCACAACTGGGACACATGGCCCATTTTTTGATTGGACGCCGGGGACACTCTTCGGCCACTCATTGGGGACGTACTTAAATGAGTGGTAGTTGGAGACACTCCTGGCCGAGCTAGAGATCGCGCGCGTCCCTTCTGGTCCATGCGGCTCAAAATCGCGGCGTGATGTGGACGGCTGGGGTCGAATTGGCAACATTTCGAGCCTGGCTTCGATATTGAGACTGGTTCTTTATTAAAATGGAATTCCAGACAATTGAGCGGCCGGGGGTTAACCATGAGGGGCATGAGAGACACAACCGCATATTTGCGTCGGGGCATTCGGGAGATTATATGCCTGGCGCTGTTCTTCTTCACGTTTTTGGCGTGCGAGTATCTTTTTGATGTGCGCATGGCCGAGTTCGTGTCTCCGAACGAGGTCGTTATTTATGAGAGCCTTGTCATCGGCGCGAGCGTGATTGGCTTTTTTGTGCGTCCCATTCTGTACTATCGCCGTCCCCATGCTATCGACGCAACGAGTGACGTCACGGGCGTTTTGCTGGTGGCGGCATTGCTGCTGTTGATTATGGCGGTTCAGGTTGAGGTGGTAATTGCCGGCGGTTTGGTGGCGTGCTGCGCGCTGGGCTACTGCGGATCGACTGCTCATGCAAATTTTGCGAGGCGCTTTGCGCGAACGCCCTGCTTGGCGCGCGCCGCCGCACTTTCTTACGCCATGGGCGTTCTGGTGCAGGTTCTCAACCACATGGTGATGCCTGTCGGCATTCCTCAGCAGGCTGTTCTGGTCGTCTGTGCGATCGCGCAGGTGGCGTTGCTCCACGGTGCCCGACGCGCCAAGCTGCGCGACGAGTCCGATCCCAGCTTTGAACCCAGTGCTGCCGGGCTTTCGGTAGATGCTCTGGAATATGGCGCCAAGTGGCATGACGATCCCGAGGCAAAGGCGGCATTCCGTCGCGCCGTAGTTCGCCTGACCGTGGCGACGGCGTATCTTTCCAGCGTATTCGCCGCTCTCAACGCGGGCTTCACGACCCTGCATGCTGTCGGAACCGTCGATTTGGGCGATTGGCCGCGCCTGCTGCTTGTCGTGAGCTCGTTGGTCGCTGGCGCACTATTTGACCTGCACGGCCGCTCGTATATGAATATCGGCATGACATGTGCCGCCATACTGTCCACGCTTTCGTTCTTTGTGCTCATCGTCGATGGCAATGGCGGCAACGAGCTTGCTGCCACGATCATCTTTTATCTGGGCTCGGGCTTTTTCGTGGTGTTCTTTACCACAAAATATGCCGCCGTCTCGCTCTATGCGCGCTGGTCATATTTTTGGCCGTGCATGGGTCGCGTCGTCAACAACGTGTGCTCGATGTTCGTGACGGCGCCGGCAGTGGCGATTATCTCGAGTCAAAATGTGCTGGCTGCGGTCGGTGCGGCGCTCGTGATGTTTGTGGGCATTGCGATTACGCTGCTGGGGCAGTTGGGGCAACGAGCCGATGATGCCGCGATGCGGGACGGACTGCCGCTTGCCACCGACGATCTTGGTGGGGATCTTGCGCCCACATGCTCCGACCCTGAGCCCGTGGAGGCAGCGGAGCTCACGTCCGATGAGCGCCTCGATGCCTTCGTCGCCACCTTTGGGCTTACGGAGCGCGAGCGCGATATTCTTGAGGTCTTGGTCGTTTCGGACCAGAGCGTTCAGGACATCGCCACAACGCTCTTCCTTTCGCGCTCCACGCTCTATCGTCACATTTCCTCGATCAACAAAAAGACCGGCACCGCCTCGCGCGTGGCCCTCATCAACTTCTTCTGGTCCTGGACACCCAAGGACTAGCTAATCTCCCAATAAGTTGCGGTGGAATAGTCCCTAAATTAAAGTCACGGGGCTTTAAACAGGAACTATTCCACCGCAACTGCTGGGGGGATAGACTGCGGCGGCGGCAGAGGCAACGGCAGCGGCGTTGGCAGCTGTGGTAGTGGCAACGGCAACTGGCAGGGTGTTTTCCGTCTGCTTGCTACAGCAGCTCGCCGTGGCGTGCAATGTAGCGGCGCTTTGCCAGCTGAGTGAGCGCGATGTAGGCGGTGACGATGCCGACGAGCAGCGCGAAAAAGCTCGCGGGCAGTGCCATGAGGCCGAGCGCATCGGCGATGGGGCTTGCCGGCAGCCAGGTGACGAGCGCCAGGCCCAGCACGGTAAGAACGCACAATGCGGGCGCGGCGTGGTCGCGCGGGCTCGGCAGATGCGGGGAGCGCAACATGTGGACCACGAGTGTCTGCGACCACATGGACTCGACAAACCAGCCGCTCTGGAAGAGCGCAGCAAAGGTCGCCATACCCGTGACGTCGCCCGCAGCGGCAAGCTCGGACCAGCTTGCGTCCACGGCGGCGGGGCACACGACAAAGAAGAGCGCGGCGAAGGTCACGATGTCAAACAGCGAGCTCACGGGGCCCAGCTCGAGCATAAAGCCCTTGATGGACGCGGCGTCCCAGGCACGCGGGCGGGCAGTCCAGGCGTCATCGACGGTGTCCCACGGCAGTGCGATGCACACGATCTCGTAGACCAGCGACAGCAGTACCAGCTGCAGGGCGCTCATGGGCAAAAACGGCAAGAACAGGCTCGCGACGGTCACGGACAGCACATTGCCAAAGTTGGAGCTCACCGTGGTCTTGAGGTACTTGAGCAGGTTGCCGTAAGTGCGGCGGCCTTCGATGATGCCGCGCTCGAGCACGCCCAGGTCCTTCTGAAGCAAGATGATATCGGCGGATTCCTTGGCAATATCGACGGCCGAATCGACCGAGATGCCGCAATCGCTCGCACGCATGGCGGCGGCGTCGTTGATGCCGTCGCCCATAAAGCCCACGGTGTGGCCGAGCATCTCGCGCATGACACGTACCAGGCGCGCCTTCTGCAGCGGCGAGAGCTTGGTGAAGAGGTGGGTTTTCTCGGCGCGCTCGGCAAGTTCGGCGTCATCGAGCGCATCGATCTCGGAGCCGAGCAAGACGTTGCTCGCATCGATACCAATCTGCTCGCAGACGGTGGCGGCGACGCGGTCGTTGTCGCCGGTTAGGACCTTGACCGCCACGCCCTTGGCCTCGAGGGTGGCGACGGCGCCCGCGGCACTTGCTTTGGGCGGATCGAGGAAGGCCAAAAAGCCCATCAGCACCATGTCGCACTCGTCGGCGATGCCAAACTCGCCCACGCAGCGCGGATTGGTCTTCTGCGCCACGGCAATTACGCGTAGGCCCTCGGCGTTAAGTCCGGCGATCTGCTTGCGAATCTGGGCGAGCTTCTCGTCGGTGAGCGGCTGAGCGATGCCATCGATCTCGACAAAGGAGCAGATCTCGAGCATTTCCTCGGCGGCGCCCTTGGTAACCATCTGGGTTTTGCCTTGGGCGTCGGCGACAACTACGCTCAGGCGACGGCGCGAGAAATCGAAGGGAACCTCGTCGACCTTGGTGTAGCGGTCGCGCAGGCTCTGGCCCAGCATGGAATCGGGTGCGACGGTCGAGGGTGTCACATCGGCACGGTCGATTACGGCCAGGTCGATAAGATTTTTGAGGCCGGTCTGGAAGAAGCTGTTCAAAAACGCATGGCGCAGCACGCGCGCGTCCTCGTTGCCATCGGTGTTGAGGTAGCGCTCGAGCACGATGCGGTCTTCGGTGAGGGTGCCGGTCTTGTCGCAGCACAGGACGTCCATCGCTCCGAGGTTTTGAATCGCCGGCAGCTCCTTGACGATAACCTGGCGACGGGCGAGGTCCTTGGCGCCCTGCGACAGGCTCGTGGTCACGATGACGGGAAGCATCTGCGGCGTGATGCCCACGGCCACGCTCGTGGCGAACAGCAGCGCGTCGATGACGTTGCCCTTGGTGGCGGCGTTGATGGCAAAGACGGCCGGCGCCATAACGAGCATCAGGCGCACCAGCAGCATGGAGACGCTCGAGACGCCGCGGTCAAACGCGCTTTTTTCGCCGCGCCCGTTGAGCATCGTGGCGATGCCGCCCAGGTAGGTGTCCGAGCCGGTGGCAACGACAAGCGCCATGGCGGCGCCGTTTTGCACGGAGGTGCCGGTAAAGACGATGTTCTTGCAGGCAGAGAGTGGCAGTGCGGAGCCGTCGGCGCCCTCGACGACGGTGACGGCGGTGGTCTTCTCGACGGCCTCGCTCTCGCCGGTGAGCGCGGACTCGATCACAAACAGGTCGCGCGCGGTGATGATGCGGGCGTCTGCTGGCACCATATCGCCGGCAGAGAGGCGGATTACATCGCCGGGGACGAGCTCGTCGAAGGGGATCTCGATGCGCCCGCCGTCGCGCAGGGCGGTGCAAGTGTTGGAGACCAGGTCCTTAAGGGCCTCGGCCGCATTGCCGCTGCGGGCTTCCTGGATAAACTTCATACCGCCCGATACCAGCAGCATGATGCCGATGACGATGACCGTGGAGGGGTCGCGCTGCGGCTCGGGTACGGCGAGCACGTCGATGTAGAGCGAGACCAGCGCGAGCGCGGCGAGGATGCCGGCGAAGGGATCGATGAACGCGTCGGCGATGCGGCGGGCGAGCGTTTTGGTCGTTGCCTCGATGGTGTTGGGGCCGACGGCGTTCAGGCGCTCAGTTGCCTGCTCGACGGTGAGGCCGTTTGCCGTGGCGTCAAGCAGTACGAGGGCGTCCTCGGCACTATGGGTGGCGGCGAATATGGTGTTCTTGGATAGGCCGGTATGAGCGGCAGGGCGCGCCGTGCGGCGGCGCTTGGAGATGGCTTCGAGTACCGTGACGGTTTTGAGCATCAGCATAGGGTCCTCCTTGTTGAGGGGAGTTAGCGTACGTGTCGTATTTGCTTCAAAAAACCTAGATGTCGCTCACGTCAAGCTCTTGAGCCCACAAAGGGTGCAGCGCGCCTTTGTGCTGGTTTTGGCGATCTGCCGGTGGCGTTTATGCGTGTGCGGAGTTCTCGCGGCGTGCCGAGGGCGACATGCAGGTTTTTCGACTAGGACTGCCTTCCATGGCACACCTCCTAAAGGCTGAGCGCAGCGCGCTTTGGGTATCTCGTACCCCTTTTTAATCCGCCCGCATTCTTGATGAGGGGGTTTGACATGTCAACCCCATTGTTCGGAAAACCATTTCCCCTGACAAAGCCTTTACAGAATGCCGTGGCCCCAAAGCGCGCCCGCATCGACGCTTCGCCTGCGCTAAACTGGAAGGCACGTACGCGATTACGAGAGGAGCCCGCATGGAGGCTTACAAGCAAGAGTTCATCAAGTTTATGGTCGAGTCCGACGTTCTTAAGTTCGGCAGCTTTACGCTCAAGAGCGGCCGTCAGTCCCCGTTCTTTATGAACGCCGGCGCTTACGTGACGGGCTATCAGCTCAAGAAGCTGGGCGAGTATTACGCCCAAGCCATCCACGATAACTTTGGCGACGACTTTGATGTGCTGTTTGGACCGGCCTACAAGGGTATTCCGCTGGCCGTCGTGACCGCAATTGCCTACCACGAGCTGTACGGCAAGGAGGTCAAGTACTGCTGCGACCGCAAGGAGGCCAAGGACCACGGTGCCGATAAGGGCAACCTGCTGGGTTATGAGCCCAAGGACGGCGACCGTGTGGTCATGGTCGAGGACGTTACCACCAGCGGCAAGTCCATCGACGAGACCTATCCCAAGGTCAAGGCTGCTGCCGATGTCGAGATCAAGGGCCTGATCGTGTCCCTCAACCGCATGGAGGTCGGCAAGGGCGGTGTGACCACCGCGCAGAAGGAGATCGAGGCCAAGTACGGTTTCCCCGTCGCGAGCATCGTCTCCATGGCTGAGGTCGTCGAGACCCTCTACAACCACGAGATCGACGGCAAGGTTGTCATCGACGACGAGCTCAAGACCGCCATCGACGCCTACTACGAGCAGTACGGAGCTCAGGAGTAGTTACGGCGTTTTACCAAACGCCGTAACCGGTCGACGCTGCGCGCCGCCCAGAGCGACAATTTGTCATTCAAAAGGCGAGGCATGACCAGAAGGTCAATGCCTCGCCTTTTTCATGCCAACTTGTACGCCCTGGACGTCGCTCGCTGTCCGTCCTCTACTTGCGGCGTTGTCTTGCTCCGAATGCGGTGGTCGTTGGGGACGATCTTAAATGACTGCTCAGGATGAGCGTCCAAAAATCCGCGTTCGTTCGATTGGCGCATGTCTACGCAGCGTAGGTTGTCGAGCCTGGCCTTCTAGTCATTGGGTGTTCCTATAGTTTTGTCAACCGTCGGGGCTACTCCCGGTAGGGCACCCG
>CATVRV010000027.1:0-32197 GCA_958346515.1 uncultured Collinsella sp. | reverse complement strand
CGAGGCCGAGCGCAAAATGGATTCTAAAAAACACCTTGCCAAATAGGAGCGTCAGGACGCAAAAAGGCTCGCCGCACGAAGTGCGCAGCGAGCCTTTTTGCATGTCCGAGGACGCGCTGGGAAGTTACCCCATGCGGCCAGCGGACAACTATGTAGCCTCAGACTAGAACATGCCCAAGAAACCATGCACAAACAGCGCGGCCAGAGCGGCACCGACAAACGGAGCGATGCCAGGAACAAGCAGGCCATACTTCCAGTTGTTGTCGGCCTTGTTCTTGATCGGCAGCACCTGATAGGCCATGCGAGGACCAAGGTCACGAGCCTGGTTCATGGCGAAGCCAGTAATGCCGCCCATGCCCATGCCAACAGCCCAAACGATCAGACCGACGCAGATAGCGAGCATCAAAACGTTCTCGCCGGCACGGCTAGCAGCAGCAAGGATGGCACTGATGAACACGAAGGTGCAGATAGCCTCGCAGAAGAAGTTGCGAGCATAGTTCGTGCCCTCGGTGGTGGGGTTGGTCGAGAAGATATTGCGCTGGGCAATGGGATCGACGACACCATCGGAAGCCTTGAACTCATCGGCATACATAAGCCACGCGATCACGGCACCCGCAAAGCCGCCGAGCATATCGGCAATCATGAAGGGGATGCAGCTGCTCCACGGCACCAGGCCCACGATGCACTGGGCAAGCACCATGGCGGGGTTCATGCACACGGCGCCGCCAAAGATAAACAGGGCGACCGAGATGCCAAAAGACCAGGTGGTGATTGCAAACATGTGGCCGGAGCCCTGATACTTGGTGCCCTTAAGCACGGTATCGCAGTGCACGCCCACGCCAAAGATGATCATGAGGGCCGTTGCGCCGAATTCGCAGAGGAGTTTGGTAAGCATAAAACCTTATCTTTCTTGTCGGTTATAAACGATTCGTTTAGGCCGCGTACTAGTGCTGTGCGACGACAACGCCCAGGCCATCGGGAATGACGGCCACCTTGGCATCGGCACCCTTCATCTCAAAGGCGAGCTTGAGCGCCTCATCGAGAGTGTTAACCGGCGTCATGTGCATATCCTTGATCATCTGGTGATCGCACAGGTCGGTAACCATGATCACAGGGTGATGCGCCAGGATGCGGGCAAAGATCTGGCTCGTCCACTGGTCGGGCAGGGTCTCGTCCTTAGGACGGTCGATGCAGGCGCGCTCAAACTCTGCCGGATCATTGTCGGCGATGTTGTGATAGAAGCCCTCGCCACCGTGACCGTCGGCACAGCCGGCGCCGTCGATGATCACGCCGCCCTCGGGAAGCGTGGCCTCGGCAGAGCACATGCCCTTCACGGCCTGGTAGATGTTCTGGTCGAGCGGGTAGCCGCCGTTGGTGGTGATGGCAATCTCGCACTCGACGGGCTCAACGCCGGCAAGGCTCTTCACGAACTCGCAGCCAGCCTCGTGCGCCTTGTGGATATCGCCGGCAAAGGAGCCGATGACCTCGTGCTTGCCGTTGAGCACCACGTTAAGCACAAAGGCAAGGTGAGCCATCTCGGCGGCAGCAAACATGTCCTCGCTCACGTGGTTGTGGCACAGGTTGCCGGCACGCGAGTGGGAATCATTCACAAACTGACCGTTGTGGTTGTACATGATGGTCTTGTAGCTGGCGATGCCAGGCAGGACGGACTTGCGGCTACCAGAGAAACCGGCAAAGAAGTGCGGCTCAATAAAGCCCTCGGCAAGCAGCAGATCGCAATCGGCGGCAATCTTGTTGATGATGCACTCGCCACCAGAAGGCAGGGTGCCGATCTTTTTCATCATGCTGTCGTCAGTCGCGACGTGCATAACGATTTCCTCGTTGGCAACGATCTCCTCGCCGTACTTGTTGACGAGTTCCTCATGCGTCGACGGACGATGCATACCCGTAGCAACCAAAATGCGCACGCGAGCCTCGGGCGCAGCAGAATGGATGTGATGCAGCAGAATAGGCATCGTCACACGCGAGGGAACGGGACGCGTATGGTCGGAGCTAATGATGACGATATCCTTCTTGCCAGCACAAAGCTCCTCGAGCGACGGCGAGCCATAAGGGTTGGCAAGCGACTCCTCTACCAGCTCTTCCTGCGATTTCGTGGTCTTAAACTCGTTTTGATGACCTTCCATCACACCCGCGAAGTTCTTATCCTCGAGCTCCAGATGCAACGTCTTGTGGTCAAACGGCAGTTCACATTCAAACAATGACGAGCGCCCTCTTCCTTTTCAACTGACACACTAGATAAACCGTTGGAAGGATACGCCGCTCACCGAAAAACACCACCGTCCACCGACCCATTAACACAACGTTCATATTTGACCCACAACAAAACGGCCGCGACCCCAAACGGGACCGCGGCCGCTACAGTCGTAAGGCGAGAAGCACCACATGCATCTCAATCCCGATCGATAAGGCGCGCGGCGCGAAGCGCCAAACGCGCCGCCGGGACAGACCCCATCCAAAACGCGCGAAGCGCGCCATTAATTCCCCCAGCAGTAATCCACTGAAGACCGGACATCGCAGGGCCCGCCATTAGTTTACTTTTAGGCACACTCCGCAGGACGCAAGAAGCCCTCGCCGCACGAAGTGCGCAGCGAGGGCTTCTTGCATGTCCGAGGACGTGCCTAAAAGTAAACTAATGGCGGGCCCGGACGACTACAGGACTATCGATTACCCCGTGTTCTGCAATCCTGCCGAGACGCCGGTCACAGTCGAAAGAATCAGGCTCATGTACTCGGCCTTCTTCTCCTCGGCCATCTCGTCCTGATTCATGCGCACCTCGCGAAGGGCGCGGACCTGGGCGATGGACAGAGCGTCGACGTAGGGGTTACGCACGCGAACGGCGCAGCCGAGCACGCGACGACGCTGCAGCGGCCACTCATCACCGACGATGGCAAGGACCCACTTACGGGTGAGCTGCATCTCGGTAAAGACCTTCTTGGACAGATCATCGCGGTCGCCCAGATGCAGATACATCTTGGCGATGCGCTGATCGGTCTTAGCAATCGACATCTCGATGTTGTCGATAAAGGTGCGGAAGAACGGCCACTCCTGGTAGGCAGCCTTGAGCTGGTCAAGATCGCCAAGCTGCTCGCAGGCGGTGCCCAGACCGTACCAAGCGGCCAGGTTAATGCGCGCCTGGCTCCAGCTGAAGATCCACGGGATGGTACGCAGGTCATCGAGCGACTTGGCGCCCAGACCGCGCTTGGCGGGACGCGAGCCGATCGGCAGCAGACCGACCTCGGTCAGCGGCGTCACGGTCGAGAACCACGGTGTAAAGTCCTCGGTGTTCAGCAGGTCCAGATAGCGTTCGTGGCTTGCAGTGTTGAGCTTCTCGGCCATATCCCAGAACTTCTGCGTGGTCTCGGTGTTGGTCTTCTCGACACTCGGGGCCGACTGCAAAAGCGTTGCGGCGGCAACGGACTCAACATGGCGCTGAGCCAGCGTGCGGTTGCCGTAACGGGCAAAGATGACTTCGCCCTGCTCGGTAAGCTTAAAGAAGCAGTTGACCGAACCCTTGGGCTGCGCCAGCACGGCCTTGTTGGCCGGGCCGCCGCCACGGCCCACGGCACCGCCGCGACCGTGCATGAGCACCAGGTCGATATCGTTCTTCTCTGCCCACTTGGCGATGCGCTCCTGCGCGGAGTGCAGCGCGAGCATGGCCGTGGTAGGACCGGCATCCTTGGAAGAGTCGGAATAGCCCAGCATGACCTCCATGCGGCGGTTGGTCTGGGCAAGGCGCTTTTGCACCACGGGCAGCGTAAGCATCTGATCGAGCACGTCGACGCAGCCCTCGAGGTCCTCGAGCTGCTCGAACAACGGGATCACGTCGAGCTCGGGGACATCCTCCTCGTGTGCAAAGGACAGGTGCGCCAGCTCAAAGACGTCGGCCACATGCTGAGCGCTCTTGGTAAACGAGATGATGTAGCGGTGCGCCATCTTCTTGCCGTAGCGCTTTTGGATGGAGCCGATAGCGCGGAAGGTATCGATGACCTCGCGCGTCATGGGCTGCAGGTCGCCATGGATACCGTTCTCGTGGATATCCTTAAGGGCGCGGGCATGCACCACGGAGTGCTGACGGAACTCCATCTCGACCATATGGAAGCCGAAGGACTCGACCTGCCAGATGATGGTTTGGACCGGGCCGTAGGCAGCACGGACGGCACCGCAGGCGGCCAGCGAACGCTGGACGACGCGCAGGTCATCCAGGAACTCGTCGGCGCTGTGGTACATGGTGTCGGTGATACGACGGACGGTGGCGTTCAGGCGGTCGGCCATGACGAGCATGACGGCGCGATGCGGCTCGTGCTCGGAGATCAGCTCGGCGCGGGCCGTGTAACGAGGGCTCATCTCGACCTGATGGTTCCACAGGTTAATGAGCTCGGCCGACGGCTTGCTGTAGGTAGCCTCGAGCGTGAGGTTGCGGCCGATGTGGCGGCACTTGTCCTCGAGCTTGAGCACCATGTGCGTAAAGTACTTGGCGGCGACCTCACGGCTCACCTTGGCGGTGACGTTGGGGTTACCGTCGCGGTCGGAACCGATCCAGCTGCCGGGATGGAAGAACGCCGGGCACAGCGGCGGCACAGTACCGGCCTTGTCGCCCAGCACCCAATCGTCAAAACGACGATAGATAACGGGGATAACGTCGAACAGCGTGTTATCGAAGATGTCGATGATGGTATCGGCTTCCTCGACCGGCGTGGGCTTCTTGAGCGCGATGGGACTCGTACGCACCAGGGCGTCGATCTCCTGCAGCATATGGCGCTCGTTCTCCACCAGGTCGGAGCCGCCCAGACGCGGACGCTCCTCCAGCAGGTTGGAGATACGGCGGATCTTGCCCTCGACGGCCTTACGACGGGCCTCGGTGGGATGTGCGGTAAAGACAGGGTGGAACTCGAGCTTGTCGAGCAGCTCGTTGGCACCCTCGACACCCAGCTCATTCACCAGCTGGTGATAGGCAACGGTAAGCTCGTTGGCAGGATCGACCTCGGTATCGGTCGACGCACCGGCCTCGCGCTCGCGCAGCTGCGCCACACGGTAGTTCTCCTCCGACAGGTTTGCCAGATGGAAAAAGCTCGTAAAGGCGCGAACGATGACCTGCTGCTTATCGAGCGGCAGGCTGTCGATCAAATCGACGACCTCACGAAATGCCACGGCAGTGGGCTCGTCGGCGGTGGGCACGCCCTGCTCGTCGACGGCTTCGTCGGCAGCGCAGGTACCGGGGTTGCCGGCATTGACCACAATCTCGGCTGTCAAAATCTTGTCGAACAGGTCCGCGATCTCGGGATCATACTCGCTAAGCACACGGCGCTCCAGGCGCAAGAACAGCGCCAGATTGTCGCGCAGCTCCTCGGGGATCTCGATCTCGGCGAGACGCTCCCTGGACTCGGCATTCGAGCCGATTCGGTTAACGAGGCGGTTGACCACGGCAGCGACGCGCGCCGCGGCTTCGGGTACAGACTGGTTGCTTAGGTTCTCAGCCACGTTTCCTCCCATTCCTCCTTCTATGCACGTAACATGCGGTATTCATTATAGGCGCTTGAGAAATACTTTCGACACTGATTGCGCTTTACCACACAAAAGTATTTTCTGCATTGCAAAGGTTTTTGCCCTAAATGGTCGTATTTCTCGGTGGGCGGCATACGTAAACGGGGGCATTCCGCATAAAAGCGAAACACCCCCGTAACAATCGCTCTCCATGAGCAGGGCACGTTAGCAGGCCCGAAGCTCAAAAAGATGCGCTACAGGCGCTCGCGAACCGCCTCGACGACGTTGTCCAGATCGGCGAGCACCTCGTCATGGCTCTGCATGTCGCGCACTTTGACCTTGCCGGCGGCAAGCTCGTCGCCACCCAGGACCAAGATGAGCTTGGCGCCTACCTTATCGGCTTGCTTAAACTGGGCCTTGAGCGAACGACCCTGATAGTCGGCCTCGGTCACGATACCTGCGGCGCGAAGCTCCTGCGTAATGGCAAAGACGTTCTGACGCAGCTCCTTGCCGGCGTTGGCGACATAGACGCACGGGGCCTCATCGGCACCCAAATCGCTGCCAAAGGCCTGCAGGGCCAGCAGGGCGCGCTCAAAACCGACAGCAAAGCCGACGCCCGCCGTGGGCTTGCCACCCTCGAGCTCGACCAGGCCATCGTAGCGGCCGCCGCCGCCGATGGAGCCGACGCCGGCGCCAGGGGCCTCGACCTCAAAGACAGTACGGGTGTAGTAGTCCAGGCCGCGCACCAAGGTGGGATCCTCGACATACTCGATACCGGCGGCATCCAGATAGCGCTTGACCTGCTCGTAGTGCTCGCGGCACTCATCGCACAGGTTGTCACCCATCAGCGGAGCCTCGGCCATGATCTCGCGGCAGTGGTCGTTCTTGCAGTCGAAGGCACGCAGCGGGTTGAGCTCGGCGCGCTCGCGGCACTCATCGCACATCTCGTCGGCGTGATCGAGGATGAACTGCTTAACCTGCTCGCGATAAGCCGGACGGCACTGGGCGTCACCCATCGAGTTGATGAGCAGACGAAGCTTGGAAAGATCGAAGCCCAGGCGCTTGTAGAACTCCATGAGCATGATGATGCACTCGGCGTCTGCCGCCGGATCGGGAGCGCCGAGCCACTCGATGCCCACCTGGTGGAACTGGCGCAGGCGGCCCTTCTGGGGACGCTCGCCGCGGAACATGGCCTCGGCGTAGTAAGCCTTAAACGGCGTGGAGCCCTGGGGCACCAGATTGTTCTCGACGACGGCGCGCACCACGCCGGCCGTGCCCTCGGGGCGAAGTGCCAGGCGCTGCTTGGGCTTGAGTTTGGTGTCGGTGCCCTCGGTAAAGACGCGCTCCAGGTTGGCACCGCTGAACACGCGGAACATTTCCTTGCGCACGACGTCGGTCGACTGGCCGATACCGTGGACAAACACGTCAACCTGCTCGATCGCGGGCGTCTCGATGGGTTTAAAACCAAACGGCTCGAACACGCCGGCCGCAATCTGCTGCATCTTTTGCCAGGCGCGCATCTCGGCGCCGATAAGGTCGCGGGTTCCCTCCGCCTTCTGTGCCTGCATGGGCAAACACCTTTCTTTTGTATCGCGTCATAGGTAGTGGACATTATACGGCACAAAGCAGCAACGCGGCGGCGCGCCTGACCGAACGAGGGTATGGGGACTCGTTCGGCCAGACGCGCCGCCGCGGACGAAGCGGACAAGCGGCGATGCGCTTTGGCCTACCTACTCCCCCGCCACGCTCGCGCGCAGCTTGGCGGCGATGGGCTCGGATGCCAGCAGGAACACGAGCATGACCACGGAGCACGCCAGGCACACGATCCAGGTGCTCGCAAAGGAGCCCGTGGCATCGAACAGCACGCCCGAGACAATGGCGCCCACGGTGCCGCCGACCATCTCGAGCGAGGTAATGGTGCCCGTGACCTTACCGAGGTCGGCCATGCCAAACTGCTCGGACGCGGCGATGGTAGGCGTGATGGTGCCCATGCACGTTCCGATACCAAAGCTCACGGCAGCCACGATGGGACCAAGATCGGTCGCGGGGAAGCACAGGGCGACGCAGGCGATAATGCACGCAATGGAGCCAAGGATATTGCCAAAGCGCAGACCAAAGCGGTCATAGATCGCACCGAGCGAAATCTTGGCGATAACGACGGTGACCATGTAGGCCGAAAGCACGGTACCTGCCCACATGGGATCGTGGCCGCCCGTGACGATCTTGGCGCCGTTGACGGTAACACTCGTCATGTTGGTGACCTGGTTGGGCAAGATGGTGCCGTTAACGAGACCCATAAAGAGGAAGGCGACGACGAGCAGCCAAAACGCCGGGCTCTTCTTGATACGAGACCAGCCGACGCTAACCTCGGGCGCCGTGTGCTCGTCCTTATCGCCAGCCGTCGAGACGGACGGATCGCCCGGGTTCTCGCCGAGCGGCTTAAGGCCGATCTCGGAAGGCTTGGTGCGGAAGGAGTAAGCCGTGATGGGCAGTGCCGCCACCATGCAGACGGCAGCGAGTACCAGGAACGCAGAGCGCCAGCCCACACTCACGATAAGAGAGCTCACGATCGGCGAGAGAATGGCTCCGCCAAAGCCCGAGCCCGAAAGTGCGATGGAAATGGCAAGGCCGCGTTTAGCGGTAAACCAGTTGGCGGTCACAAGGCTAATGAGCAGACGGGTCGAGGCCACAGCGAAGCAGCCCGAAACGGCAAAGAGCACGTAGACCTGCCACAGCTCACCGACAAAGCTCATGCCGGCAAGCACCGCCGAGGTAGCGATAACGGTAAGCGAGCCCAATACGCGGCCACTCACCTTATCGGCAACATGACCGATAACGAGCGAACCCACGACACTCACCACGGTGGAGATGGCATTGGAGACGTTGTACTGCGCAAGGGAAATACCCAGGTTGCTGACGATCAGCGGCTGGAACAGGCTCATGCAGTTGACGAAAATCGTGTAACACGTGGCCATGATCACGAAGCCGGAGGCCACCACGAGCCAGCCGGGGAAGAACTTACGCTGCTGGGGCATACTGCTCCTTTTAGACAAACGAATAGCCTGCGCCGGGCGCCGGTAGTGCCCAAGATTGCCTTGAAAGACAAGGGCATAGGCCTTACGGCCATGCCCGCAGGCTTGAAAGGCAAGGTTGGGTGCTACCGGTGGTCGGCGATATAGCCCAAAGCGACGGCGGTATAGGCCGCGGCACCGAGCGGCAGCTCGGCATCGTTAAAACGTGCCTTGGGATGGTGCTGGGCAAAGTGTTCGTCCGTGTCGGTTACGGCCGCGCCCACGGTAAAGTACGCACTTGGGATCTTGCTCGAGATAAGCGCGAAGTCCTCACTCGCCATGGCATGGAAAAGCGGCAAGAAAGCCGTCTTGGGCAGCACTGCGCCCACGTAGCCAAGCGACGCCTGAGTCATATCGCTGTCGAGTACAAGCGGCGGAACATCCGAAAGCGTCTCGATGGTCGCCGGCGTACGATAGGTCGTAGCAACGCCGTTAACGACCTCCGCGATGCGGGTCTTTAGGTGAGCCATGAGCTCAACATCAAAGCCGCGCAGCGTTCCCTCGAGCACGCAGGTGTCGGGGATGACGTTGGCCGCCAAGCCGCCGGCGAACTTACCAACGGTAAGTGCGACTTCCTTGGCCGCCGGCACCTCGCGGGAGATAAGCTCCTGGAGCGCCAGGTGCACGTGGACGCCGGCCGTGATGGGGTCGATGCAGATCTCGGGGCTGGAACCGTGGCCGCCCTTGCCCTGGAGCGTGATGCGGAAACCGTACACACCCGAGAGCGCCGGGCTGCCGTAGAGCACCAGGCCAAGCGGCGACTGGCTGTTGACATGCATGGCAAAGGCCGCCTGAGGGCGCGGGTTCTCGAGCAAGCCGTCGGCGATGGCAGCGCGTGCTCCCTCAAAGGTCTCCTCGCCCGGCTGGAACAGCAACTTGACGGTAGCGTTGGCCTCCACAAGCTCGGCCTCGCGGGCCTTGAGCAGGCGCGCCGCACCAAGCAGGGCCGTCGCGTGCATATCGTGACCGCAAGCATGCATGCAGCCATTGGTGGATGCAAAGGGCTCGCCGGATTCCTCGACAACGGGAAGGGCATCCATATCGCCTCGGAGCATGACGACCGTTCCGGCCTGCTCGTCCTTGCACGTGCCATTGCCCTGAGCGGCCGCACCGGCACCGATCAGGCCAACGACGCAGGAACCGTCGACTAGCGTGGTATGGGGGATGTCCATCTCGTCCAGACGTGCCTGGATATAGGCAGACGTCTGCGGAAGATTGTTACCCAGCTCGGGCATCTGGTGTAGATCGTGTCGCCATGCAGCGAGCTCGTCTGCAAAAGCCTGAGCTTCTGCGACAAGACCGTCACCGATAGCGGCCTGCGCCGCCGCGGTGGCCTGGGGCGCTGGTTGCGGTTGAAAATCGGACAGAGCTGATGCCATAGAAGCCCTCCAGTAACGTTTTTGCAGCACGCACTTTGATAGCGTAAAGTGCAAGGTACAACTGTAAGGGCATGACATAAAAATGCCGCCCTGGGAGGGCGGCGCAACAAGTTGTTTACAATTGCGGGTGTGATTTTCGGCGCAAGAAATCGAAATGCGTCTCGCTCAAGATAATCGAAAGAAAGATGAGCGCGAAGCCGGCGAGCAGGCGCGAGGTGAGCGCCTCCCCCATCAGCAGCACCGAGAACAGCACGCCCGAAGGCGACTCCATCGAAAGGAGCAGTGAGCCCGTCGAGGCCGAGACATGCGCCAAGCCGACGTTTTGGATGAGCAGAGCCGCGCATGTGCAACCAACCGAGAGAAACGCCATCGCGCTGATAAAGCTCGGCGTCCACACGGACAGAGGCGCTTGGGTCTCGAATAGCAGCGACGTTGCCAGGCTCAGCACGCCGTTGCCCACAAACATCCAAAACGTGATGACGTTGATGTCCATTTTGCGACCGTACTTGGCAGTCACCGCCATCTGGATGGCGAAAAAGACCGCACCCGCCAGCGTAATGACATCACCGATGTTGAATTCAACGCTATCGAGCGCCACCAAGCCAATGCCCGCCAAGCACAGCAGCGCCGCGCCCAGGTTATAGCGGGTGAGTTTTTCGCCGCTCAGAAAATAGCTCGCGAACGGCACAACGATGCAATACGTGCCCGTCAAAAAAGCATTCTTGCCCGCCGTGGTGTGCGCCAGACCGACTGTCTGCAGGGCGTAGGCGGCCCACATAAGTGCGCCCATGCCAAGTCCGACGATAAGGTTGCGGGCGTTGAGGTGCGCGATGATGCGCTTGTGGAAGATGAAAAACATGACCAACGCCGCAGGCAGAAAGCGCACGTAGAGCAGTTCGAACACCGGAATGGTGTCGAGCGCGTCCTTCATGGTCGTAAAGGAGTAGCCCCAGACGACTGCCACCGAAAGCAGCAGGACTTTCCAGAACAGCGGCGAGCGAGCGCCGGCGCCGCGGGAGGTGCCGCCCGCGCCCAGGTCCTCGCGAGCAACAGGGCTATCGGGCATCATTTCGATATTGTCAGTGGCATGCTGGGCCATAGGGCATCCTCGCGCTCAATCTGGGCGTGGTGTCCGCACGCGCATGGCTGCGTGCCGCCTCATGGTCAAATAAAAGCAGGGCGCACCGGACCCCCGGCACGCCCCGCTACTGTAGCAACAACCAAGCAGCCCGTGCAATTCACTACGCTAAAGCATCGGGTTGGAAGATCTCGATGTTCCGACGGCGTTTACGTTGCTGAACTAAATCAATTTGGTTGACTCCAGCTTTTCGATGATCCAATCGTTGGCTTTGATGACCGGGCGGCGGAAGACGACGCCCAGGGCCAGCGACGGAATCAGATAGCTCGCCAGAATGCCCAGCTCAACCCAGTACTCCATATGGTAGGCGCCAGCCATGGCGGCATGCATGGCGTTGATGCCGTGGGTGAACGGCAGGAACGGATAGATCGCCTGGAACACAGGGCCGGTCATCTCGATGGGGAATGTGCCGCCCGAACCACCGACCTGCATGACCAACAGCACGACAGCGAGCGCCTTGCCGATATCGCCAAACGAAACCGTAAGCGTGTAGACGATATTGGAGAACACGAGACTCGCGACCCAGCCAGCCAGCACAAACTGCAGCGGGTTGTCGCACTGAATGCCAAAGAACAGGATGTCGCCCGCACACACGAGCGTTGCCTGCAGCAGAGCCAGACCGCCAAAGAACAGGTAACGACCCAGGTAGATCTCGTGCAGGCGCACGGGGATGAGCTCGTTGATAAGCTCGTCGTCAACCGAGACCTTCATCATGGCCGCCAGTACGATCGAGCCGACCCAGAGCGACAGAATCGTGTAGAACGGCGCCATGGCCGAACCGTAGTTGCGGATTGGATAGACCGGCTTGCGGTCGAGTGCGACAGGGCCGGAAAGCGACACGGCCAGACCCTCAGGATCATTGCCAATCATCGTCTTGATCGTAGCGAGGTCATCCGACATCAAGGCGCCGTCGAGCTCGTCCTTAAACGCACTGATCTTGTCCGACGCCTCGCCCAGCTGATCGGAAGCTTTGTTGACCAGCTTTGCAGCCTTGGAGAGGCCCTTTGCCAGCGAACCGGATGCGTCGGTCAGGCCGTCTACGGCGCTATCCAGATCGCCCGAGATACCATCGAGCGAGTCTAGAATGCCCGAGACGGTCTTCTTGAGCTCCTTGGCCTTAACCGAGAACGTGGAATCGTAATCGGATTTGGCGCCCGCGATGCCGGCCTTGGCATCGGCGATGGCCTGATCGACCTCGGCACGCGAGTTGTTGACCTCGGCCATGCTATCGGAGAGAGACTTCGCGGTGGCCGCCAGATCCTTGGCATTGTTGCGGTACTCAACGGCGATTCTGCCCAGCGACGTCGCGGCGGACTTGAGGCCGTCCTTCAAATTCTCATCGCTCACCTGGTCGGCAAGGCTGCGGAGCTGATCGGCCATCGCATCGATATCCTTGGCGCGCGCATTGAGGGCCGCAGCGGCATCGTTGAGTTGGGACACCGTAAGGTCGACATGCTGGTTTGCGGTGTCGAACGCCTTCGCGAGCTCGGCAGACACATTGTCGAACGAACCCGCACTTCCATCGATTGCGGCATCGATGGCATCGTTTGCCGCCTTAAGCGCTTCTTTGGAATCATCGATGCCGCTTTTGGCATGTTCCATGAGCTGCTTTGTCGACTCATCGACGGCACCGGTCCGCTTGAGCATACCGCTCGCCGACGTCAGCGAATCGGACGTGGAGCTCAAAATGCCCGCAAGCGACGTTGCGCTGGCCTGAACGTCCTGCAGGTCCTGGACCGAATCGCCGAGCGTCGAGGACAGGTTGGCGATAAAGTTGCTGACCTGGTCGGTGCTCATGTAATCGAGCAGGCTGGACACCGTCTTAAGACCGATGCTCGTAATGGTCTCGGTAAAAGTTTCGTTAACCTGGCTTTGAACGGCGCTCGAACCCTTCTCGGTCACGATCTGCGCGATGGCGTTGGCCTTCTGGTTCTCGTAAAACTCGATATCGGCGTGTTTCACGTCGGTCGAGAAAAGCGTCATCATGTCAGCGCTAAACGTTTTGGGGATAACGACGGCAGCATAGTACGTGCCCGACTTAACGCCCTCGATAGCCTTTTCGCGATTGTTGAGCACAACCCAATCGAAGCTCTCGTTGCCGCGTAGGGTGGCGGTCACGTTTTCGCCCACGTTAACCTCGACGGGGATCAAATCGCTCTCGTAACCCTCATCGGTGTTGACCACGGCGATCTTAAGATTGCCGGTGTTGCCGTACGGATCCCAGCTGCCGGCGATGTTAAACCACGCGTACAGACACGGTACGATAATGAGGCCCATCACGACAACCAAGCCGATCACGGAGCGAGACACGTTTTGGACATCGCGCTTAAACAGATGCAGGATGTTCTTCATTTATGCCTCACCTCCTTTGGAGTGCTTGCCAAGCGCGGTGGTATCTCCATCATTTGTGGCTGTGCTGTCGCTGCCCTGAGATTTATGGCGCGAGCCGATATGCGGCAAGCGGCCCGTGGACTGATCGCCGCCCTTGGCACCACGCTCGCTGGCGTTGAGGCCAAACATGTGGCGGGCGGCAGGAATGGCGGCCGTGTGTTCGCGCATCTCGCGACGCAGGTCCTCATCCGAAAGCGCCGAGATGCGCATCTGGGTATTGAGGCTCGCGCGGATATATTCGATATTGATAAGCCAGCCGCAGATGGCAATAACCGAGATGATCCAAATGACAAGCAGGATGATCTTGCCGTTATTGTCGATATCGAGAACCGTCGACAGGACAAAGAGCAGGACCTGAACGCCCACCACGGCGGCAAAACCGCCCTTGATGTAGTACGGGTAGCGATGTTCAAAGGCGACCGCATGATCGAGCAGTTCGCGACGGTACGAATCGGAATCGAGCATGACACGCATGGCCGTGCGCAGCGAGTAGCGCTGGCGCGGCAGGTCGTTGGACTCGCAAATCATCATACCGGTCGTGGAAAGCTGTTTATCAAAGAGCAGGTTAAGGTTGAGCAGCAGCGGACGCAGCTGCAGGCCGATAAAGAGCGCCACGATCAAGAACACGCCCAGAATGCACAGGTTAAACAGGTAGTTGAACGAATACATGCCGCCGACCGTCTCGCGCAGCAGATTGATGCCGTAGGTAAAGGGCAGCAGCGGGTGCAGCCACTGGAAGAAGCCGGGCATCATCTCGATGGGGTACATGCCCGACGAACCCGGGATCTGCACGATGACGAGAATGACGCCGATAGCCTTGCCGATATGCTTAAACGTGGTGGACAGCGCATAGATGATATTGACGTAGGTGAACGAAATGGCGATGCCGCCCAGCACGAACAGCAGCGGGCTGACGCACTGCACGCCAATCACCAGATCGCCTACCGTAACGATGATGGCCTGCAACGCGCCCAGGATCACCATGAGCAACCAGCGGCCAAAGTAGCCTTGGCGCGCCGTAAAGCTGCCAACACCTTCACGGTCGACCTCGAGCTTGTAAATGGCGATGAGCACATAGCCGCCCACCCAAAGCGCCAGATTGGTGTAGAAGGGAGCGATGCCCGAGCCAAAGCTCTTGACCGGATAGATTGACTTGGACGTCAACTCAACCGGAGACGCCATGAAATCTGCCACGTCATTGACATCGACGCCCATCAGATCGGCCAGCTCGCCCATGGACTCGGAGGTCTGCAGCGCCGCGATGTCATTGGCGGCGGTTGCAAGCTTGTCCTGGACCTTGGCAAGCGAGGAATCGGTCTGGGACAGCGTGGTCTTGGCCTGGCCGAGCGTAGCGCTAAGCTGCGCCAACGTGCCGCGCGCATTTGCAAGTGTAGGTGTCATACCCGAGACGATACCGGTCAGGTCGCCCGAAACGGCAGCAAAAGAGTCGAGCGCGCTCGAGGCCTTCGGCAGCGCGTTTTGGCCCAAGTCCGTCTGGGCTTGGCCAAGGTTGGTCGCACCGGTATGAATTGCGTTATTGATAGCGTCACTGGCACCCGAAACAGCCGCTGCGTCATTCGCCATGGCGCTCGACTGCGCGGACAGACCGTCCTTGATGCTCTGAAGCTTTTCATTCTGCTCTCGAAGCAAATCGATGGTCGATACAATGCGCGCGTCAATTTCCTCGGAACCTGTCGACGTGTCATTGGCGAGAATCTCCAAGTGCCCGATAACGGCCTTATTGTGGTCGATCGTCGCTTGAAGAGACTCGAGCGAGTTGTCGATACGGGTGGTCGTAGATGTGACCGCGCCCGTCAGCTTGCCGATGGCAGCGTTCGCAGAGGCCGACGTCTTGGTGAGCGCAAGGCTGCCTTCCGAGAGCGCCTTGGAGAGCGAGGTGATGGAGTTGCCCGCCGTGGTGCGAGCTTCGCTCAGCAGGTCGTTGCCCTGGGAGATCGCCTGCGTCAGCGACGGTGCCTGGCCTTGCAAGCCGGCAAGTGCCGCATCAGCCGAGGCGATAGCGCCACTCGTCTTATCGATGGCGGCATTCATATCGCCAATCGAATCGCGCACCTCGCCCAAGGTGTCGGACGCCTCGGACACCGAACTTGCCAGCGAGTCCTGAGTCTGGGTTGCCTTGTCCTTTAAATCGACACCAGCATCCTTGGCGATACCGGCAACAGTCTTGCCTACCGTAGAGACAAATTCCGAGTTGATCTGCTCCTCGATGGTGTTTGCACCGGTATCGGTAACCTTGGGCGCAATGGCGCTCTTCTTCTCATTGACGTAGTACGTGAGCTTGGGCTGATGGTAGTTGCCGTCGAGCATCGAAACCAGGTTATCCGAGAAGTTCTTGGGAATCACGATAGCGGCATAGTACTCGCCGCTCTCGACGCCCTCCTTGGCATCGGCCGTCGAGTCGACGAACGTCCAGCCCAACTGATGATTCTCCTTGAGCTGGTCGACCACTTTGTCGCCAGCGTTGAGCTCACCCACCAAGTCGTTTTGGGTGCCTCGATCGTTGTTGGCGATAGCAATCTTGATGCCTTGGGTGTTTCCATACGGATCCCAGTTTGCCACGATGTTATACCAGGCATACAGCGAGGGAATAACGCACACGCCTAGGGTAACCACCAGGGCGACGGGGTTCACAAGCAGTCGCTTAATGTCGCGCTTAAATATCGCAAAGGACACCTTTGCATTGGATAGTTTGCTGCCGAGACTCACGCTTGGACCATCCATCCTGTCGTTAAATCGAATCGTACTATCGACAACCATTGTAGTAGGCGCTTTAACGTCTCAAAGCACAATGGTGTTGAGTTTTGCGGGTAGCAATATACTACGAAGATGAGTTAACGTACAGATGTACAGTATCCTAAATTTCAGCAGATCACAAAACCACAACCCGCACAAATTAGCAATTCAAATAGTCATCGGGGACGTTCTTAAACGACTAGTCAAACAAAAACGTCCCCAATGACTACTTAGGACCACGGCAACGTCGATGTTTTGGCAATGCCAGCGAGCGGGCGCCAGAGCGAACAAATTGGCATGAAAAGAGGACGGCATAGACCTTCTGGTCATGCCGTCCTCTTTGAATGACAAGTTGTCGCTCTGGCGCCCGCGCAGCGTCGACTGGTCCGCCGTTCGTTAGAACGGCGGACCTGAGGGCAGCGTCGAGCCGTTACGCGGTTTGGTAAAACCGCGTAAATACCTAACTACATCAAGTTGCAAACAGCTGCTGCGAAGGCAACGGGGTCCTCGGGCAGAATGCCCTCGACCAGCAGGGCCTGGTCATAGAGCAAACCGGAGTACTGCTTGATCTTGTCGGCGTCGCCCGCCTTCTGAGCGGCGACGAGCTTGGAAAAGACCGGGTGCTTGGCGTTGAGCTCGAGCACGCGCTGGCTCTTGGGCATACCGTCGGGCGCGCCCTCGGGACCCTTCTGGAGCACCTTCTCCATCTCGAGCGAAAGCGGGCCCTCGGTGGTGATGCACGCGGGAGCATCGGTCAGGCGCGCAGAGACGGCAACCTTCTCGACCTTGTCGCCGAGTGCCTCCTTCATGGCGTTAAAGAGGTCCTCGTTCTCCTTGGTGGCGTCCTCGGCCTCCTTTTTCTCGTCCTCGGTCGCCAGGTCAAGATCACCGGTTGCGACGTTCTTGAGCTCCAGGTGACGATCCTCAACCTCGGGCTCGGCACCATCGGCCACGGCCTTCTCGGCAGCCTCGCGGGCGGCATCGTCCTCGTAGATCTTGGGCATATCGGCGGCAACGTACTCACGCATAGCCTGGAAGGTGAACTCATCCACGTCCTGCGTCAGCAGCAGCACGTCATAGCCGCGGTCGAGCACGCCCTTTACCACGGGCATCTTGGCCAAGCGCTCACGCGAGTCGCCGGCGGCGTAGTAGATGGCCTTCTGATCCTCGGGCATGCCCTTGGCATACTCGGCCAGGGTAATCATCTTCTGTTCCTTGGCAGACCAGAACAGCAACAGATCGGCGAGCTCATCGGCCTTCATGCCATAGCTCGAGTAGATGCCGTACTTAAGACCGCGGCCAAAGTTCTCAAAGAACTTCTCGTAGGCCTCGCGGTCGTTGTCACGCATATCCTCAAGGTCGGCGGTGATCTTCTTTTCCACACGCTTGGCGATGGCCTTGAGCTGACGGTTCTGCTGCAGCGTCTCACGCGAGATGTTGAGCGACACATCGGCGGAATCCACGACGCCGCGGACAAAGTTGTAGTAGTCGGGCAGCAGGTCGTCGCACTTCTCCATGATCAGGACGTTGGAGCTGTAGAGTGCCAGACCCTTCTCGTAATCCTTGCTGTACAGATCGAACGGCGCGCGGCCCGGCACAAACAGCAGGGCATCGTACTCGAGCGTGCCCTCGGCATGGAAGCTGATGGTGCGCGCAGGATCGTCAAAGTCGTGGAACGTGGACTTGTAGAACTCGTCGTAGTCCTTCTGCTCGACATCGGAGCTGCGCTTCTTCCAGATCGGTGTCATGGAATTGACGGTCTCGAGCTCCTGGTAGTCCTCGTACTCGGGCTTGTAATCGTCGCCGGCGTCCTCGGGCTTGGGTTTCTGGCGGCTCTTGGACACCATCATCTGAATCGGGTAGCGCACATAGTTGCTGTACTGCTGAATCAGGCTCTTGAGACCCCACTCGGTCAGGAAGCGATCGTAGGTCTCGGCCTCGCCGTCGGCATCGAGCTTCTCGTTCTCGCGCAGCGTCAGGATGACATCGGTACCGTGCTCGGCGCGCTCACCGTCCTCGATGGTGTAGCCCTCAAGACCGTCGGATTCCCACACATGGGCGACATCCTCGCCATAGGCGCGGCTGACGACCTTCACATGGCTGGCAACCATAAAGGCAGAGTAGAAGCCCACGCCAAACTGGCCGATGATGTCGACATCGGAGCCCTGCTGCTCGGCGTTCTCGGTCTTAAACTCCTCGGAGCCGGAATGGGCGATGGTGCCCAGATTGCGCTCGAGCTCCTCGGCGGTCATGCCAATGCCGTTATCCGAAATGGTAATGGTGCGGGCGTCTTTATCAAAGGAGACGCGAATGGCCAGGTCGCCCTGGTTGATCTTGACGCTCGGATCCTGCAGGCTCTTAAAGTTGAGCTTGTCGACGGCGTCGCTCGCGTTAGAGATAAGCTCGCGCAGGAAGATTTCCTTATTGGTGTAGATGGAGTTGATCATGAGGTCGAGCAGTTTTTTGCTCTCGGTCTTAAATTGACGCATGTGCAGTCCTTTCGCGCTACCCCCGTCCGCAAAAACGGCCCGGTTGCCCGAGCCGCATCGCAGACCTGCTATGTTCAGACTTAGATTTTATAACCCAATAGCGCGCATATATACATACGGAATCGAAAAACTGTATGTCCGAGCGCTCCAATGCGTCAATTGCCAAGGAGTGTCCCCAGCTGCCGGCAGAAAAGGAACGTCCCTATCTGCCATCTACGCGCTTGGCCATCCAGACATGGGGCTGGCCCTCGTCTTCGTAATCTACCGGGGCAATTTGCGTGTAGCCCGCCTTTACATAGAGCGGCAGCACGTATTCCTGCGCATGCAGCTTAATAAGCTTGGCGCCGGCATCGCGTGCACACGAAGCACTGGTCTCCACGATCGCACTCGCCAGTCCGCGACGACGCATAGCCGGCAGCACGGCGACGCGCCCCATAATGTAGGTCTCCCCCGCCGCAACGCCTTCGTCCATGTCGCATGCCGGCAACACCGGGGCCTCTGCGTCAGCCACGCGCTCAAGCTCTTCGGGAAACACGCGCGAGCAACCGGCAAGCTCGCCGTCTACATAGAGCGTCACATGAATGCAGTTTGGATCCTCGTCGATAGCGTCGAACTCATTCTCGTAGCCCTGCTCGTCCATAAAAACGACGCGGCGCACCAACGCCGCGTCATCAAAGCATCCCGTCTTAAGTTGGATATCCATGGCTGCCCTTTCATTCAATGCGAACGTTAGGGACAGATTTTAGCGAAAATGAGCTCCGCGTACGCTAAACTTCGCGCGAGCCTTCGCCAGGCAGTCGTAATGACCCACGTTATGGGCATCGCTCGCGATGAAGCTGTACAGGTTCTGATCGAACAGGCGCTGTGCCGGCTTTTTCTCGCGACCAAAGCGACCGCCGGCAATAAAGTCCGCCGAAGCCTGCAGCTTGCAGCCCATATCGACCAGACGCTCCGCCACGCTTACATCCTTTTGAACCGCACGATAGCGCTCAGGATGAGCGATGATCACCTGGTAGCCACGGCACTGCAAATCGTAAATCGTGTTCTCGTACTCTCTAAACGCATACGCATCGGCATGCGTCGAAAGTTCGAGCAGAAACTCGTTGGTCCCATCGAAATGCAAGTGCTCCGCGGCATCGATACCAAGCTCAACGAGCTTTCGATGGTTGACCTCGAAGCCCATCTGGAGCGGAAAACCGTCAGCGTTATCACGCAGCAGCTCAAAGGCATCCCACATCTTGTCGTAATCAAAATAGGGATCACGGCAGTGAGGAGTGCAAACGATTCTGGTTACACCGGCCCGCTTGGCAGCCTCGAGCATCGCCAAGCTCTCATCGAGATCGGCGGCGCCGTCGTCTACACCCGGCAAGATATGGCAATGAATGTCACGCATAGGTCAGCCTTAATCAACTAAACGTTTGCTCGGTTGGTGAAGATGCCCTTTTTGGAAGTCCCCTGATCGTCGGAGCCCTTCTTAACCTTCTTACCGTCCTTGGTGTAGTAGGAGTAGTAGTACTCGCTGGTCTCGGTCTCGCAGTAGTTCATAACGGTACCGATGAGCTTGACCTTCTCGGACTTCTTAAGCTGACCGATGGCGTTGAGCGCCTCCTCGCGCTTGGTGAAGTCCTCGCGCACCACGAACAGCGTGCCGTCGGTCAGGCTGGCAATCTCGGCAGCATCGATGAAGGTGCCGACCGGGGGAGCGTCGAAGATGACGTACTGGAACTTAGCAGACAGTGCCTTTACCAGCTTGGCAAAGCGGTGAGAGACGATGATGTCGGCAGGATTGGGAATATGCGGCTCGGCATCAAGGAAGTAGAAGTTCTTCTGACCCGTCTCGACAATTGCCTGGTCAATGGAGATCTGCTCGGAAAGAACCGCATAGAGTCCGCCGCGCGAACGAACGCCGAGCATATCGGAAAGGGACCAGCGGCGCATATCGGCCTCAACCAGGAGCACGGACTTGCCACTCGTGGCGATAGCCTGGGCAAGGTTGATGGAAACCGTAGACTTGCCCTCGTTGGGAATCGAGGAGGTAACGGTGATGGTGCGAATGGGGTCGTCCACGCTCGCAAAGCGGATGTTGGCCAGAAGGGTCTTGGCGGCATTCTGTACAACGAGCTTATCGGTGTTCTTTGCCTTAGCCATGCCTATTTACCACCTTTCATAGCCGGAATTCGGCCAACAACGGGAATGCCCAGGAGCTCTTCTGCCTCTTCGGCACCGCGGATGCGGGTGTTGAGCATGTCTGCCAAAACGACATAGGCAACTGCGATAAAGATGCCCGCGAGGAACGCGACAGCAACGTACAGCATACGCTTGGGGCCGCTGGGGGCTTCGGGGGTCTTAGCCTCGTCGATAACGTTGATGCTCTGGGCAGCGCCGACGTTCTGAGCGACCGTACTCACCGAGCTAGCTATGGCCTTTGCGACCTTAGCCGTCTCCTTGGCATCGGTGCCGGTAACCGAAAGCGTAATGACACGCGTGGTGGTCTCGGAGGAAACAGACACCTTGTAGTCATCCAGATCGGTGAGGCCCAGTTCATTGGCTGCGCCGCTCTTAACGCTATCGCTATCCAGCAGCGTGGCGATATCGTTGGAAAGCATCTGACTCGCCGAGAGATCGTTGTAGCTCATCTGACCGCTATCGTCGGTCTTGGCGAGAATGTACATGCTCGTCGTCGCGGTATAGGTGTTGTCCATCGCAACGAAGGACACGATGCCCATGGCGATCGCGCAGACCACCGGAAGGGTGATGACCAGCTGAAGGTGCTTCTTCAGCAGCTGGAACAGTTCGAGAAGGGTCATGCAGCTTGCCTTTCATTTCCCCAGTTCGGATTGACAAAACTGTCCGTATGTTATCGCATCTTTTTACCGAGACCAAACTCTATACATAAGAAACAGGCTCTCCTGTAAAAATGTCGGAAGCAATCGTAAAATTGCACAACAACGCCGCACCCGAAAGTCAAATGCGGCGTCTACATCAATATCTATGTTGTATCGCTATGCGAATGGCTCGTCCTGCTGTATGGGAAACGTCACCGTAATGGTGGTTCCCACGCCCAACTCGCTCGACAGATCGAGCGTGGCGTGATGATACAGGGCCGCATGCTTGACAATGGCAAGCCCCAGACCGGTTCCGCCGCGTGCCTTGGACCTACTCTTGTCCACGCGATAGAACCGCTCAAATACCTTGCCCTGTTCTTCAGGCGCGATACCGATTCCCGTGTCGGCGACCGCAAGGAACGGATGGCCTTCGTCGTTGGTGCCGCACTGCAGCGTAACCGTACCGCCGGGTCGATTGTAGCGGATGGCGTTGCTTGCCAGATTATAGATGAGCTCGTCAATCAAGCGCGACACGCCCTCGATGACCACAGGCTTGGTCTCATGACTTATCGTCACATTCGCCTGACGGGCGACCTGTTCAAGACGCTGCTCGACCGCGTAGATGGCACGCGAGAGCTCAATAGGCTCCGTGGACCCAATGGGCACCGCCTCGCCCTCAGCTGCACGCTCGGCCTCGTCCAAGTTAGACAGCGTAAGGATATCGTTGACAAGCGCTGCCAAGCGGCCCGCCTCACGATAGATGCGACCGCCAAAGTTGCGCAGGTCGCCCTCGCCCTCGACCATGCCGTTTGCGATGAGCTCGGCATAGCCCGAAATCGCCGTAAGCGGCGTCTTGAGCTCATGGGTGATATTCGCCGTGAACTCGCGGCGCATACGGTCGTTGTCCGCTAGCACCGCCATTTGGCGCTTGAGTTCCTGGCGCTGCGACTCGATACGCTCAAGCATGGGGACCATCTCGGCATAGGCGTGCTCATAGCTACGGCGTGGGTGGTCCAAATCCACCTCTTGCAACGGCGCGATGATGGCACGGGACTCGCGGCGCGCCATAAAAAACGAGAGTACCGCACCCGCTGCTGCGATAAGCAGCATCGGCGCCACCATCGACAGCAAAATCGCCGCAACGCCAGGCTGGGCCTGCGCCAAGCGGACAACCTGGCCGTTATCAAGGGCGACGGCGCGATACAGCATAATCTCGTCGAGCGTAGAGCTTGCGCGCTCCGCGGAACCCAAACCACTCTCAAAGGCCTCGATGACCTCGGGGCGATCGCCATGGTTGGGCAGTGTGGAAGGCGACGCCTCGTTGTCGTAGGCAACCGATCCATCCTTGTTAATCAGCGTGATGCGCAAGTCCTCGCGATCGAGACTACGCAAGAACGGGATGGGCTCCTGCTGTTCGTCGAGAGCGGCAGCAATGAGCTCGGTTTCCTGCGCCAGATTGGCACTCGTGGCATCCGCCAAGGTGTTTTGCACAAAGAACGCACCCAGCACCGTAAACGCCACGATAACCGCCATGGCGCAGACAAAGATCGTCACAAAAACGCGGTGCGACAGCGTATGTTTTCCCTGGGGGGCGAAGACCACGGGTTACTCCTCCGATGCGGTGGCCGCGGTGTCGTCGCCTTTGGCACCATCGCCGGCAGAAGGCTCGGCCAAGCGGTAGCCCACGCCGCGCACGGTCTCGATGGCGCTGGCATGCTCGCCCAGTTTTTGGCGAAGCGTCTGCACGTGCACGTCAACGGTGCGCGAACCGCCGTCGAAGTCCCAGCCCCACACGCTCTGCAGCAACGACTCGCGGGTAAAAACCACGCCGGGCTTGCGCATGAGGTACTCGAGCAGGTCGAACTCGCGCAGGGTGAGCTTAAGCGGCTCGCCGGCAACGGTCACCTCGCGATGGCTGGGCGAGAGCACGATGTCGCCCACGCTGAGCACATCGCTCGCCTGCTTGACCATGCCGCCGCGACGCAGCAGTGCGCGGCAGCGGCTCGCAAGCTCCATGAGCGAAAACGGCTTAGTCAGGTAATCGTCGGCACCGCCATCGAGCGCCATCACCTTGTCGAGCTCGGTATCCTTGGCGGTAAGCATCATGATGGGCACCGTCGCCGTCAGGCGATCGGCACGCAGTCGACGCATAATCGCCAAGCCATCGGTATCGGGCAGCATGATGTCGAGCAGGACGGCATCGGGTACCCGTCGCGCCACGGCAGCCTTAAACTCACCGTCGCACGAAAAGCCTTCGGCCTCGATCCCCTGCTTGCGCAGCGCATAGACCGTCAAATCCCTGATGTTGTCATCGTCCTCGACGTAATAGATCATGTTGAACCCCTTTGCGGCCGGCATGACCGCATCTTAACCCTAAAGGTACCTTTACTAGATGGTATCAGCCAAAACGTCCCGTCAAATAATCCGCCGTGCGCGGATCGGTCGGATTCTTGAAGAGTTGCGCGGTGGGCGCGTGCTCCACCAACTCGCCCAGCAAGAAAAACGCGACCGAGTCGGAGATACGCGCCGCCTGCTGCATATTGTGCGTAACGACCACGAGCGTACAGGTCTCTTTGAGCTCGCAGGCCAGCTGCTCCACCACGAGCGTCGACACGGGGTCGCGCGCCGAGGTCGGCTCGTCCATCAGCAGAATGTCGGGCTGCACGGCCAGCGCGCGGGCGATGCACAGGCGCTGCTGCTGTCCACCCGAAAGACCCAGGCCCGACTCCTTGAGCTTGTCTTTGACCTCGTCCCACAGGGCGGCGCGTCGCAGGGAGTCTTCGACCAGCTCGTCGAGCACGACGCGGTCGCGCACTCCCATGCCGCGAGGACCGTAGGCGACGTTGTCGTAGATGCTCATGGGAAACGGGTTGGGGCGCTGAAACACCATGCCCACGCGCTGGCGCAAGCGGCAGATGTCGTAGTCGCCCAGGATATCTTGACCATCGAGCGCAATCTTGCCCTCGATGCGGCAATCCTTGATGCCGTCGTTCATGCGGTTAAAGCAGCGCAGCAACGTGGACTTTCCGCAGCCCGAAGGCCCGATGAACGAGGTGATCTGCTTGTCGCGGATCTTGATATTCACGTCCTTGAGCGCATGGTGGTCGCCATAGAACAGGTCGAGGCCCTCGACATCGATACGCGTCGGCGAGGCGGCAAGATCCTCTGCCGTGGGGCGAGTCGCATCCCCAACCTCGCGCTCGCGCGCGGCCTCGACCTGCGCTTTCATGAGTTCTTCAAGCTCCGTGGGCTCCACAGCCGCAGCAGCCGTCATACCGCATACCTCCACATCGATATCAATTCAGCAGTATCGATAGTAGGAATCGCGGCTCATATGCACGTGAGCGCATTGTCAAGTGTTTGTAAGGGCGCCTACGCTACGTGGCGGGCAGCTCGATGGTGAATATCGTGTGTTCGGGCGTCGATTCACATGCAACGGTACCGCCGTGTGCCGCGATGATCTCCTTGGCGATGGCAAGCCCCAGTCCAGCGCCGCCGCGATTGGTCGCACGCGCCGCATCCAGGCGATAGAACTTCTCAAAGATCACCTTGAGCTTTGCCTCAGGGATGGGATCGCCCTGATTGATAAAGCGCACGCGCACGCCACCGCCGTCCCGGCGTCTGGCCTCGATCGTGATGGTCGAGCCCTCATAGCTATAGGCAACGGCGTTTTTCATGATGTTGTTGAACACGCGAGCCATTTTGTCGCCATCCACGAGCACCGTCAGGTCCTCGCGAATATCAACTTGGACTTCCTTATGCTGCTCGTTGAGGATGGGATAGAACTCGTCAGCCACCTGAGCCAGCAGCAACCCCAGATCAACATAGCCACGCGTGAGCACGATATCGTGGAAGTCAAAGCGCGTGATATCGAAGAACTCTTCGATGAGCGCATCGAGCCGGTGCGCCTTGTCGAGAGCCACGCCCGTAAAGTGCGCACGTTGCTCAACCGGCAGCTCAGGAGCCTCTTGCAACAGCGAAAGATAGCCCACCACACTGGCAAGCGGGGTGCGTAGGTCATGTGCCAAGTACGTGACCAGATCGTCCTTGCGATGCGACTCGTCACGCAGAGCTTGCTGCACCTTGCGCTCACGGTCACGCACGCGGTTAAGGGCGCCCTCGACCTCCAAGAAGTCACCGTCAATGTTGTCCCAGGTGTCGGGGTGATCGATCAGACGATCTTGAATACGAGCGGCCAGCACACAATCGGCATGCTGCTCGCCCTGTTCGTAGCCCTGATAGTACAGGGCGCGGCCACACAAGAACAGCACGCACGCGGCAAGCGCCAGCACAAAGCCAAGCATGTTGAATACAAAGCCGGCATCGAACAGCACCGGCCCTTCGATGTCGCCGAGCGCCATGGCGCCAATCGCCAACGTCATGGCCCACGCGGCGCCGCCAATCACCACGCAGCGGCACACGATCTCAAATCGATCGATCAGCAAAAAGCCGACAAGCAGCACCGCCAAGATTCCGACGATGTTGTCGATGCCAATCAGCAGCAGGCTCAGCAAAAAGAGCAGCACCGTTGCAAGCGCGCGGTTGTCGACGACCGACCTCACGTATTCAAAGAGCCGATCGGGCACCTCGAACGCTTGCCTATCGTCTTTTGTCATATCAAGATCCTCACAAGCGAAAAGCGTTATTCGATGATGTAGCCGACGCCCCAGACGTTTTTGATAAAGCGTGGCTTTTGTGCGTCGTCGCCGATCTTTTCGCGCAAGTGGCGAATATGCACCATCACCGTATTGTTGGAGCCGGGCATAAAGTCCTCGTTCCACACCGCGCGGAACAGGTCCTCCACGGCCACCACGCTGCCGCGATGCTCGACCAGATACAGCAAGATTGAATACTCGGTGGGCGTGAGGCGAACCGGTGAACCGTCCACTGTCACGGAACGAGCATCGCGGTTGATCTCCAAGCCGTCGAGCTGAATGGTCGGCGACTCGGCCGCCTGTGCACGGCTACCGTAGCTGGTGTAGCGGCGAAGCTGAGCGTGCACGCGCGCGATGAGCTCCAGCGGACGGAACGGCTTAACCACGTAATCGTCCGCGCCAAGCGAAAGGCCCCCGATCTTGTCTTGCTGGGCATCGCGCGCCGTCAGCATGATCACGGGATAGGTATGGCTGGAACGGATCGTACGCAGCAGCTCAAACCCATCGATATCGGGCAGCATGACATCAAGCAGCGCCAGATCGAACTCCTGCTCCAAAATCGCCTTGGCAGCATCGGCCCCGCTATAGGCAATCTGGACATCAAAGCCCTCTTTTGTAAGGTAGATGCCAACCAAGTCGGCGATGGCCTTCTCGTCATCAACTACCAAAATGCGCTCGTTCATGCGTGCTCCCCTCGCGCTCCATTATGCCCGAGGCGACGCACGCCACACACAACAAGCGTGGGTGATTAAGTCGGCCTTAAGCACCCTTGTGCCCGTTCGGGTGCGGATGTGGGCCACGCACGCACGCGATGATCGCCGACGCCGGCAAACGATATACTCTAGTTCCAGAAGAGACCATCCCGTCGAAAGCGAAATCCGTGAAGTCCCTCACCCCTTTTGCAAAGCGCTCAGCCCAGCTTGCCGCCGGCTTTGTCTGCGCTATCGCCCTTGCCGCTGGCGTGCCCACCGTCGCCGGCGCCCAAGTGCTCTCGACCGACAATGTTTGCGGCAAAACCGCCGATGTGCGCGGTATCACGGCCGAAAACCTGCCCGATATCGATGCGACCAATGCCCTCGTCATGGGCAAAGACGGCACCGTCTACTATGCCCGCGACGCCGATGAGCAGGTCAAGATTGCCTCAATCACCAAGGTCATGACCGCAATCCTAACCGTCGAGAATTGCAAGATGGACGAGAAGGTCACGGTGAGCAACGCCGCAGCCACCGTGGGTAATTCGACCGCCGGCTTGCTCGAAGGCGACGAGCTTACCGTGGAGCAGGCACTGCGCGGCCTGATGATTCCCTCGGGCAACGACGCCGCCATCGTGCTCGCCGAATATGTGGGCAAGAAAATCGACCCTAAGACCAAAGACGCCGAGGCCACATTTGTGAAGGCCATGAACGAGCGCGCTAAGAAGCTCGGCTGCACCGGTACGCTTTTTGAAAACCCGCATGGTCTGGACTTTGATGAGTGGGCTGGCGATATGCACTCAACCGCACACGACGTAGCGCTGATGATGCAGGAGGCCATGAAAAACGACACGATCCGCGAGGTCGTAGCGAGCGAGGATTCCTGGATCGAGGTCACGGGCGCCGACGGCACCGACCATTCGCATTCCATGGACACGCATAACTATTTGCTGGGCCAAGATGGCAACATCGGCGGCAAGACCGGCACCACCGACGACGCGGGCTATTGCTTTACGAGCGCCTACAACCGCGACGGCGACGAGATCTACACCGTTATTTTGAACTCCACCACCACCACCGATCAGCGCTTTACCGATACCGCCACCCTTGCCAACTGGTACTACGGTCACAAGGTGACGGTCGCAATCGCCAACACGCAAGAAAAGACCGCCAACGGCAACCCGCTTATGGCGCGCATTAGTCAAACCGACTGGACGGATAAGACAATCGACGCCACGCTCGCCGATCCCACGGCGCAAGCGACCGTGTTTTCTCTTGCCGGCGAGGTGACCGAAAAGGTTAGCTACGACGATCTTTCGGGCACGGTGCATGTGGGCGACAAGGTGGGCAGCGTTACACTCAAGCAGGACGGCACCAAGATCGCCGTCATGGACCTGGTTGCCGACGAGGAAGGCGCAGGGCCGAATCCCATTGAATGGCTGCTCGTGAAGCTCGATCGCTTGGGCCGCCGCATCGACAACCGCCCGCTCACAGCCGAGAGCGAGACCGTAGCCAAGGCGCCCAAGGCGTAGGGCCGGAGCGATATCACATCGAACCAAATGAGGCGTCCAACGGGGCGCCTCAATTTTGAGGGTTCGAATCCCCAGCCTCCTTTCTCCGCACAAAAAAGGGCCCCAAATGGGACCCTTCTTCAAATTCGTACTGGCGGAGAGCTGGGGATATCCGGGCATGCTGCGCATGCCCTCCGGCTTCAAAGCCTGGCGGCTTTTCGCCCACGGGCTACAAACGCTTTCGCGTTTGCTTAACGCCCGTGCCCTCTCGGGTTCGAATCCCCAGCTAACGTTCTCCATACCAAAAAGGGCCCCTTACGGAGCCCTTCTTCAAATTCGTACTGGCGGAGAGCTGGGGATTCGAACCCCAGATGCCCTTTTGGGGCATACTCGCTTAGCAGGCGAGCACCTTCGGCCTCTCGGTCAGCTCTCCGTAACAGCCGTTCTATAGTAACCAAACAGCCTAAGATGGGCAAGAGGAAATTTTCTAATTGCCTAGCATCCTTTCCTCATTGGAAGCTTCGCCTACCCCAGCGAGCGGTTGAGGGAGCCGAGCTCGTCGTTGCCCATGGTGCGCCACATTTGGAAGATGCAACCGCGTGCCAGGAAAAAGAAGCCGTTGTCGACCAGTTGAACAGCGGCATCTGCCAGCTGATTCGTCACGGCGGACACTGGCGGCAGCTCGAGTCCAGCCTTGCGAATGGTCTCGACCGCTTCCTCGAACGTCGGAGGCTCGCTGACGCCCATCTCGTTCATAAGGCCCTGCATTTCTTCCAGCGCGCTGCTGCCCGACTCCTCGCCACGTGGCACCAGACGGTAACAAGCCAGCGCAAGGTCGAGCTGATCGCAATTCCAATAGGCAAACGCCAGGCGATAGAACAGGTAGCCGATTGCAGAGCGATCGCTGGCAATACGTAGGCCGTGGCGCGCCACCTCGATAATCTCGTCAAAGCGCTCCAGACGCGCAAGAACGTTGATGAGCGCAAAGTGCGATTGCATGGACGAGCGCGCCAGATCGTAAAGATGGCGCACCTCGGGCAGCGCTCGTTCAAAGTCCTCTTGCTCGACGTAAAAGCTGCAGATCTCGTGCTGGGCAAAGTACAGCGCATCGGGCGCACGAAGGATTCGCACAGAGCGGTCTTCTTCCAACACCGGTAGCACCATGCGCACCAGCTGGTTATCGCAAAACTGCGTTTGAACCGGACCTGTCGCCAAAAGCTCGGCAACGGCGCACTTAGCCTCCAACTCCTCAACAAGACGGGAAAAGCCTTCAAAAGCACCTGTACGGTCGACTTTTGCCTGCTCGCGCAATTCAACAACACGGGCCACGTATGGGTCGTCGTCCTCTTCCATGACCTCCAACTCGTCAGCCGTATCGGCAAGCAGCAAATCGCGCAGCGCCGGCGGAAGCGTGCGATGGTCATCACGCGGACGAGCATGAACCTCCGCAGGTTCAATCGTCTCCGGAGCAGTTGACTCATACGCCTCAAGTACACGCTTGCACGGCATATCGTCCATGTCCATGCTCTCAAGATCCTTGGCGACAGGCACGCAATCGGCCAGATAGGCCGCGCGCCCAAAGAAATACGTTGCGGCAACGCGCTCGCCCTGCTCACTGTCGGGAGCAGCAATCTGCACATAGCAGCGCGTGATGCAGGTGCCCGCGGCAAAACACGCTGCCGCAAGCGTGAGTGCCACGCGCGCATCGTGCTCCGCGGCCCAGATCGCGCGCGTGTCCTCGTCCAGCTCGCGCCAGGCGTCATCCTGAGCGTCGTATTCACGTTGCGGCATGGCATCAACGACAGACTGCCCAAACCGAACGAGCATAATCCCCTCGGCAACGTTTGCCCGATAGGTATAGTCGAGCCGCGTGACCACGTTGAGCGCCTCAACGATTCGCGCAAAACGGGTGCGCACGTCCCACTCGCCGCCCGGCTGGCAAGCCACCGTACCCGGCTTGCCCCACGGGTTATCGCTCGAAGCCGTATCGAGCAGTCGGGGAACATCGTTGGTCGTCTTGGCGATATGCCACGCATCAAAGAGCGCGCAGCCCTCAAGGCTCGGCGAGGATGCCGCAGGGACCAATCCGGCCCCGATGCGCTCAAGGATGCCGGAGAGGCGGTTGAGACGGCACTCGATGGCAAGCAGCATGTCAATCTCGTCCTGGTCCAACAGGCTACGATCAAAATTGAGATAGAAAATCTTTGAGCGATCAATGCGAGCCAGGCTCATCTCGGACTTGGCAGCGATGGTGCGCAGGCGGGGCAAGTCAATTTCGCTCATAAGGGCGGCGGCATAGCGCTCGATACCGCTCGGATTCTCGGCATGGTCAACGCGGTAGAGCAGCGTCTCGATAGCATCGGGGAGCGGTGCCGTGTTAAAGCCCAAAAACACCTCGACCGGCTCGGGCAACTTTACGAGCTTGATCTTGTCGACAACGTTTTGCATACCCTCGTCGAGTCCGCCGGCGTCCGCCGTGTTCACAATAGCGCTTTCGGAGTTGGCAAATATCACGTAGCGCAAGAACATCGAGGCCATGAACTCGCCGTAAGGAAGGGCGCGGGTCGAATTCCATGTCTCGTGGTCGGACTGCTCGCGCATGGGGCCTTCGGGAGAGCCGGCAGTTTGCGCACACGCGCGCATTGCACCGTTGGCTTCCCTTACCATAATCTCACCAATACTGGAATCCGACTCGTCAAGGACCAGTTCCATGTCGGGATCGTTGGGCAGCGGAGCCTCGCTGACGGGGCGGTCCACCTTGTACACCTCACCCGAAACGCTTACGTAGCCCAAAAGCGACACATGACTTTTGCCAACGAATTCGACGACATAACAAGATTCAAGCTGATCCTCGCCAAAGAGTTTCCAGACCACGCCATATGAGCGTCCCGCAGGCTGCTCGGGCATCGCCGGAAAGCGCTTCTTGGGATCGAGAAACCTGAGCTTGTATGTCGGACGCTCTGCCACGAAGTATCACCCTGATCGGTCGCTTGAAGAAGGAGTGGTCGCGAATAAGTCGCGACATCTACTCGGAATCTTACACGAGTCGACAGGAAATCGTCCGCTTCACGCTCGCGCCTCGACCGAGGTTCGAATCCATGCAGTGCTTACATAAAAGAAAAGCCCCCGTTGCCGGGAGCTTTAATCTCAAATGGTGCGGCGTATAGGATTCCGCGCATCCGCTGCGCGGATCCGCACCGGCTTCGCCCGCCTGCCGGCGTGCTCGCCCGCGGGCTAAAAACGCTCCGCGTTTTCTTTACGCCCGCGCCTCGACCGAGGTTCGAATCCATGCAGTGCTTACATAAAAGAAAAGCCCCCGTTGCCGGGAGCTTTAATCTCAAATGGTGCGGCGTATAGGATTCGAACCTATGACGTTCTGATTCGTAGTCAGACCCTCTATCCAGCTGAGGTAACGCCGCGACTTGTTGATTATTATGCACATCGACTGAATAAAGGTCAAGCATTTTTCGAAAAAAGTTATTGAATTTGATTTTTACTCATTTTGACCACTTGATGCGATCTTCGACGCATCGCGATATAAGAAAAGCCTCCGTTACCGGAGGCTTTAAAATTCAATTGGTGCGGCGTATAGGATTCGAACCTATGACGTTCTGATTCGTAGTCAGACCCTCTATCCAGCTGAGGTAACGCCGCAACGCACGGATTATTATGCACGTGACCCCTCGATGGGTCAAGCGACAATTTGGAAAAATTTTACGAAGTGATGATTGAGACCTTGATTCTCATTTTCATTGCAACAGCCTCAGGACTCAGCGCAACGCGTTGC
>CATVRV010000026.1:0-34262 GCA_958346515.1 uncultured Collinsella sp. | reverse complement strand
GATATCGGACACAGGGGCCGCAAGGGCCCTTACACCAACTTTCTCGACACTACCGTCGGACTGAAAGCAACGAAAGGGCGCCGGGGCCTATCTCGACCCCGGCGCCCATGCGAAAGATCATCAGAGTTGCCACGCAATATTCGGCGGAGCTAAAGCGGGCAAATACCAAACCGGACCCAATTGTGAGCTGTAAAGGTTGGTTCCTTAGCGACAACCGGATTGTCTATAAGCAAAAGTCTGGTGTTTCGGAAATGTTGTACCGTACGCCAAAACTGTCAACCTCTTGTTTTAATACAGCCCACTTAATTTCTAAAAGCAGCCGCATAACATCGTAAATTGTCACAATGCCTCGAATCCCCTTGCTCCTCATCCGCACGAGTTCGTAAATCAATTGAACAGAAATCGTTGCTGCATACGGTTCACCGCTTCTATCAAGATTTAATGCTCTTGCAGCATCAATGATCGCGGTGCCAAATAGAAGCTCAGGGCAAATCCCTTCAGCGGGGTTTTCGATTGTGATATTTACCTTATCTCCGCAAAGCTCAATTTCTGATTCTCCAACTCTACTTTGCTTGAGAAAGGGTTCCGTTTTACCTAGGCCTAAATATTCCGTTCTTTTAAGACGCTGCCTGCGGCAGCTCTCCTTAAACATATTATTACGGCAATCTATAATGGCGGCATTTGCAATCTGGTCAGTCAAGCATGGGTAAAAACCTATTAGGATCCAATCGACCTCACAAGATGCCTTGAAAAGAAGATCGTAAATTTCCGCATAAAGTGGGCATTGCCCACTGTCGAGGCGGGCCACTCTTCTCCCATCGTGCATGAATAATCCCTGAAAATCTGAATGAATTTCAATTAAATAGCCCAATTCAATGCGTCCATCATCACCGCTAAGTTCAGTAAGGTGATTGCGGTATTTAGATAATTTGCGAGCATGACCTGCTTTTTCACCAAATAACCGAGCATCTAGAGAGCGCGTCAGATCGTCACAGCATGCACAGCTTTGATGATATTTTGCCAACGAGACAAAGTTTGCGACGATGCTCGCCAATTCCTCCGACGAAACATCGTCGGCTTCAAGCCTTGGCATTAGCTTTTCGCGCTCAGCTTTCATCGCAGATGTGAGCTCAGCAGATTTTGATTGAGCGTTTCGACCAAGTTTGATGTTATGGTCGATTCTAAAATGTTCCAAACCAACAATGGATCCATTTTCGCGGGTAATAACAATATCAGGGCACTCGCTGCCTGCGTTAATAGATCCACTCACCTTCAAGGCAGCTTTCTTCTTGTAACCACCCGAGGCCATTGATAGCCTAAGAACATCATTGAACACTTGCTCTTCGTGCGCGTTCTGGTCGCTTTTGTTCTTGCTCATGCCGGATCCTCCGCCCTTATAAGTAAAACATAATTCAACTCGCGCTCTTATAGAAGGTGCGAGGCCCTCGTCACAAGTGAATGAATGACGAGGGCAAACAGGGTTAAGGTATGACCTCCGTGTTACCTTTCAGCCCTACCCAAATTCAAATTTATTATGCTGCTTTGTCAATTTGAATAGCGGGGATCCTCGATTTCTTTCTTCCTAAGCTTGTGCTGGTTCCAAAGTCGGTCTGGCCCCTTTTAGATGCAACTTTGTATTTCTCAATCTGAGTTCTATAGCCTTCAATTAGCTCCAATAAAGACTCATCGAGAAACAGCAACATTTCGCTTCCGTCATATCCCTCAGCGGTATCATCCACGAACTTGCATTCTGTTCTCGGCATATCGAAGGTGCACTTTCGGAGAAGGTTCTCAAGTATTTCTAGGCGGCGAACCAGAACGCCTGCATCATCTATAACATCCAGCCAACTGGACCCGTCCTTGCAAAACAACATTTCGTCCCTTTCGTTTTACAGCTCTGATGGACAAAAGAAATCTAAAGCCGCGTGCGGACATCATTAAAAATTGTTCTTAAAAGCAGTGTAGAAAATCAGTTTCAGACATTATGTTGTATGGACTTGCTGAGACCTTTAGTTTGAATCTCAATTTAAAGTAGATATTTGTTCGAAACTAACAAATAATGGTTTTAAAACAATATAATTTTCCTTGTTATTAAAGAATGTCTGCGGTGAATCAACTTTTTTGAAAAGGACTCTGAAGATGATCCTCAATTTTTCATTTAAGAACTTTCAGAGCTTTCGAGATGCTCAACAGTTCTCGTTTGAACCGATTTCGAGCAAAAAGGAACTTGGGCCTGTGCGAGTGGCTGCGGTTTACGGCGCAAACGCGTCAGGCAAATCAAATTTCCTAAATGCTCTTTACTTTGTCTCTTACTTTATTCGTACAGGTTATGCGGCAGGCGATGCGAATTCTCAAATACCCATCGTCCCCTTTTTACTTGACTCGGAATCGCGATCAAGTGACACAGAATTCTCGATAGATTTTATCGCTAGCAACTTAAAGTATGAGTTTTCATTTGGTGTGAACAAAAATGAGGTTACATATGAGAACCTCACTGTGTATCGATCAAAACAGCCGTCCCTTCTCTATGACCGCTCTTCGATAAACGGGGAACAGTCAATTAAATTTGGTAGTACCTTTACAGGTGCAAAAAAACAACTTTGGGATATCACGCGCAATAATTCTTTGTTCTTATCTGCCGCAGCGGCGGCTGGAAGTGATGTAATTCAACCCGCATTCACAGCTCTTGCCAATGACATCAATCTCTATGATGCAACGCATTATCTAGCAGAACTCGCCACCATAAAAAAGCTGTTTATCAACGATGACGCTCGAGCTCAGATGCTATCTCAGCTCATTAAATATGCTGATATCGGAATTGACGGCATAGATGTCCGTCAATCGGAAGGCGTCATGGGTTTAAAAGACTCACTCATTGGACTCGATGAGATTCCGGAAGAGGCACGTAATAAAATTGCAGAAGACTTTAAATTGTCGTTCGCTTATGACCTGTTCTTCCACCATAAAGGCTCGGGAGATGGCTTTTGGCTGGGCTCCGCCCATGAATCGGAGGGCACAAAAGCTGCGCTGGCGTTTTTCTCGGTAGCCTTACGTTCTTTAAGCAGTGGGGCCACAACAGTAATTGACGAGCTTGATTCGAGCCTTCATCCTACGCTCCTGCGCGACTTCGTCTCACTGTTCGCCGATCCCGACACAAATCCAAAGGGCGCGCAGCTAATCTTCTCGACCCATGATGTCACCTTGATGACGCGAACCAGCCCTATGGAAGAGGTGCTTGAACGTGACCAGGTCTGGTTTGTGGAAAAGGACTCTGAAGGTGCTTCGCAATTAATTGCTGCGATGGAGTATTCGCCTCGTGCAAATGAGAATCTGGGGCGCAATTACTTAAACGGTGTCTATGTGCCGCTGCCCAACCCAAGTTTTCATCAACTTGTGGCCCAACTCATGAAGGAAGGCGCTGACATAAATGGCTAAGGCAGAAAGGAGAGGGCTTGCTCGCGGCCGCAAAAAGCAGACAAGAGCCAAGCGAAAGCGCCACCTAATTGTGTCCAATGGAAAGGTGACCGAAACCGAATATTTTAGCTTCCTTATTACTGAAATGGACGTTCGCGGAAGCGTGCTGTATCGGCATATTGACGGAGACCCTTTGAAGGTGGCCAAGCAGCTTTCGCGAGAGCTCGATTCAGATAAAAAGGCCGTTAAAGCAGGCGAAATCGAAGCATTGAGTTCCGCATGGATCGTGGTCGATTCAGATGAGTTCAGAAACCTAGCCGCAGCAGAACGAGAAGCAAAGACAAAGGGAGTTAGGCTCGCGATCTCCAACCCATGCTTTGAAGTATGGCTTATCGATCATGTCTCACCATGCCCGGAAACTTTTGCATCGACGCCACAATGTGAGAAAAGAGCGCGCGACCTTGGCGTTCTAAAATCTACTGACCCCAACAGGTCCTCCGCGTCAAAGTTCAAGTCGGTAAATCTCGAAATAATTGACGGCAACAAGGGCCAGGCTTTGACCAATGCCGCAAAGCACAATACGGATGATAAACGTCGTGCAAGAGAAATGAATCCGGACAACGTTGCCGCCTATCAAGTATGGACAGACTTGCCTGATCTTGTAGATGACGTATTTGGGTCGGGTAACTAGTGTGATTCATCCCGCGTTGGGGGCAGGCATTTAACTCAATAAGTTGTAAACGAGGTAGCAATGCTTTGGAGCTATGTTCAGCTAGATGACGGCGCTGGTCGAGCTGCACAAGAAAATCATTCAATAGCGGACGAGAAGAATTCAACATTACCGATTTCGCTCGACGACTCTACGTCGATCGACCATGCAGTTGAGTTAACCATTACGGGCATGCCCAACGCGCTCAGGCTCTTGGAGAACTCATGATGGCGGCTACGCGGCAGAGTGCTCGTCCGTTCCCGCCGCTCGTGCTCGATGATGCCAGTTCGCTCGAAGCCATGGCCGGCGCCGTCATGCGCCTTCACAATACGCTGCTAACAATCGGACGCTGCTATACGACCGATGCCGCGGGCGACAGGGCTATGCTCGAGCTCGGACGCATCGAGTCCGTGCTTGCGGGCGCGTTCTGCACGATATTCGGCCAATCGCCAGCCGATCGTTTCACGGACATCTTTGACCAGGTCACCTACGTGGCCGAGCACATGGTCAAGGACCACATCTTTGAAGACGGTAACAAACGAACCAGCCTTGTCTTTGCGTTGTCCGTCTTAAGGTTCGCCGGCACTCCGGTCGAGCTGTCCGACAGCCCCGAGCCCAAAGACAACCAGTACTACGCCTGGATCCAAGACCTCGTATCCGGAAACCGCACGACCAGTGGGCTCGCCGAAGAGCTACGCCGCGGTTGCATTGCGGATATGGCCGACCCGTCGCACGTACAGAATCAAAGCATCCGCACGCCAGCTATGAGATGGATTGGACGCCACATGGAGATCCCCAACACCCTGTGCAGAAATGTATACGACTTTGCGTTTTGCCCCGAGCCCTGCTACGACCGCCTAGTCGACCTCGCCGATCCCGAGGACTGGGGTCCCGGCAACCGCATTCTCAAAAACTACCTGTCGTTCTCGTTTAGCCGCGCGGTGTTCCTGACCGAGCGCGACGTGGACCAGACCGCGCCGTCCAACCTGCCGTTGGTGTTCGACGACGATCGCTGCCTATTCAACACCGGCCTGTACACGCGCCGCTACGAGACCATCTACGGCCTGTTTGAGCCCAATACGAAGCCCGACGCGCGCCAGCGCTGGTTTTTGAAGGGCTTCTTTAAGGAGAGCGACCCCATGCTGGTCTCGTTTGAGTACCTGCCGTGCCGCGTGCGCTTTGCCGAGGACCCCTCCGAGCTTGTCTTTGACTACCGCCTGCCCATCCGTTCCAACATCGACCACATTCTGGGCGACGAGGAAAACCTGACGCGCATTCCTGCCAGCCTGATGGGGGAGGGCAACTCGCTGCTGCTGCGCCGCGCCTTTGAGGGCGCCGTCGTCGAGGCCGCACGCCGCGCCTCCGCCAATTACACGCTCGCCGTGCCGCAGTTCTACGGCGGACGGATCCAGCTGCTCTTGCCGCTGTGCCTGACCGGCGACAAGCCCGAGCTGGCGCTGACCATCCAGCGCGAGGACGGTTTCTACGCCGCGCGCACCTGCCTCACGCTCGACATGGCCTACAACAACGCGCGACTTATCTGCCGCCCCGAGACTTCGTGGATTAAGCGATAAATGGTGGTTTAGCTGCGGTTTTGTTGATTGCTTTGGTTGCTTTGGCTTGGCTAGCACCCACGAATTTAAAATCGGGGGCAAAAAGTTCTTGGTAAACCACGCACGGCTATGTTAGTATCTCTTTTGCCGAAAGGCGACGGGCGATTGGCTCAGGGGTAGAGCATATCCTTCACACGGATGGGGTCACAAGTTCGAATCTTGTATCGCCCACCATCTAAAGAACAGGTCAGAGGTGTTAAGTCTCTGGCCTTTTTCTTTTTGACACCAAGGCCGACACCAAAATCGACTCGAAGTCGTATAAGGCGTCATTTTTTTCGCACCCTTTTTGCTGACGCCATTGCATGTTTTGTATAAAACGCATGCGTATTTTCATTGAATTCCCCATGTGATCCGCGCGCAAATGTGGAGACAGGGACCACATGCCCAAAGCTCCTTCCAGCGGTTTTCTATCACACGACGGTTTTTCGGCGGAACTCGGCATGCTTTTGTCAGCATTTGGTTTGCTTCCCGTACTTACCCGCATGATGCCCCGGCAGATAATCGGCCATGCCCGCAATCCGCACGGCCTACGGTCGAAACCAGGGGAGGCCACATGGACGAAATCGTCTGCGCAAACACCGCATTCCGCTACTGGCGCTGCCCACCGCAGGTGCATGACCTCTACCCGCGCCTACCCAGCTCCGATGACGGCTGGCGGACCCTATCCCAAGCCCCTTTCGTAACCGATGTCCTCAAGACCCCGATTATCGCTGTTGCTTCGCCAGGTTGTTGTAATCACCACTCGGGATTGCGCTCCACTATTCGCTGGGAAGGGGCTTCGGATACCGGCACAACAACCGACACTCATTTAGGCTTTAGCGTCACCAATCCGCTTAACACGTTATTTACTATGACACGCTTTGTGTCCCAGATAGATCTCGTACTGGCTATGTACGAACTTTGCGGCTGGTTTTCTGTTTTCGAGCCGACCCCCGCTGTCGAAATGCAGTTAAAAACCGCGTTAAAGGAGAATCGCAATTCCAGCACGCAGGATCCGTTCGAACTTGGAGAAGGCGAAGACGAGATTCCTTGGAAACGAGTTTATGCCCGCACAACCGTAAAGGTCCCAGTAAATGAAGGCCAAACGAACAATCGCGAGGATGGAAGAGAGGTTACGAAACTCAAAGGTACTTCGCTTTGGATGAGAAAGCCACTCATCGAACTGAGCGACTTGCATCGATTCGCCGAAAAGGTCAAAAGTCAAATGTGGGGAAAGCAGTTTTATGATGCCGCTCAGCAGGTTATCGGCATTGCTGCATCTCCACTCGAGGTCGCGGGGGTCCTGCTTCTAAGTCGTTCTCGACGTCTAGGTGGTTCAGGATTCAGATACGTGTACCTCAACGATTTAACCCCTCTATCCGTAGCAGCCCAAAGCATCGCAGGTCAAAAGGTTTGCTACGGCGACATCGTGATTGTAAACCCAATCCTAATGAAGGCAGTAATTATCGAGATCCAAGGCGAAGTCATCCATGGCTCAGGTGCAATACTTGACCACGATGCGGAACGCATGACTGCGTTGCAGAGCATGGGATTCGATGTATTCCTGGTGACTCACGATATGCTCAACGATTCAAAGCAGCTAGACACCATAGTCAGAAGTGTCTGCGACCGTTTAGGGATTCGCTATAAAGTCAAAACTGAAGCAATGAAATCCGCCGAGACGCGACTGCGAGCAAATGTTTTGTGCAACTGGTTGGAAATCGGAAATTAGCCGACGACAAGGCGCTAGAACAACCTAGCTTGCCTGCTAGTGAATTGATGTCATTTCAAAACTATGCCGGATTACGGGGCTGGACCCGGACCGGCCGTCCATACCCTACATTTCACGGAATGCGCAAGTCGTCTACCTGCGGTTTTGATATTACCGATGACGGCATGCTCGGGGGGTTCCCGGCCCGGCCCCGTAAACCGGCATGGTTTTGAAATCGCCGGGTCGGCGGGAGCGCGATTGGCCCCGGTAATGGGCCTGGCGCGGCAAGACGGCCGTTGGGCGGATGGCGGCCCGCGCCGCGACTGCGAAATTTTCCAAAATTGCCCTTGCATCGTGGTCCGAGTTCCCGTATAGTACTTCTTCGCACGGGGGCGTAGCTCAGCTGGGAGAGCGCTTGACTGGCAGTCAAGAGGTCAGGGGTTCGATTCCCCTCGTCTCCACCCGAGCATTGAATGAGGCTCCAACGCAAGTTGGGGCCTTTTTTCATATAGGCACACAAGGTCAAAGGCGGCACCATGATCCTCCTGGTCGACAAGATCGTCCGTTGAACGGGCGCCGCGTGCATGGTAGTATTTCACGACGTGGTTCAAGATAGGGATTTGTTCTATTGGCCTCTATCGCACACGCCATTTTTATAAGGGCTCTTGGCGCAACGGTTAGCGCAGGGGACTCATAATCCCTGGGTTCTGGGTTCGAATCCCGGAGGGCCCACCAGAGAATCAAGGGGCCGGGCAAATAGCCCGGCCCCTTTTTGTCAAAGTTCCCACTCCATATGCCTGCCAAATTGCCTTGATAAACGTTTGCAGTTCAAATCCACGTAATAGTTAATGCTAGTTGACAAGAACCATTTCAAAACTATGCCGGATTACGGGGCTGGACCCGGACCGGCCGTCCATACCCTACATTTCACGGAATGCGCAAGTCGTCTACCTGCGGTTTTGATATTACCGATGACGGCATGCTCGGGGGGTTCCCGGCCCGGCCCCGTAAACCGGCATGGTTTTGAAATCGCCGGGTCGGCGGGAGCGCGATTGGCCCCGGTAATGGGCCTGGCGCGGCAAGACGGCCGTTGGGCGGATGGCGGCCCGCGCCGCGACTGCGAAATTTTCCAAAATTGCCCTTGCATCGTGGTCCGAGTTCCCGTATAGTACTTCTTCGCACGGGGGCGTAGCTCAGCTGGGAGAGCGCTTGACTGGCAGTCAAGAGGTCAGGGGTTCGATTCCCCTCGTCTCCACCCGAGCATTGAATGAGGCTCCAACGCAAGTTGGGGCCTTTTTTCATATAGGCACACAAGGTCAAAGGCGGCACCATGATCCTCCTGGTCGACAAGATTGAAAAAAGCTTCGGCGCACGCGTCCTCTTTAGCGGCGCGTCCTTCCAGATCAACCCCGGCGAGCGCTTCGCGCTCGTGGGCCCCAACGGCGCCGGCAAAACCACCATGCTCAAAATCATCATGGGCATCGACAGTCCCGATGCCGGCCAGGTCCAGTACGCCAAGGACTGCCAGGTGGGCTACCTAGAGCAGGAAACCAACCTGGAGCACAAAGACACCACCATCCTTGCCGAGGTCATGGCCGCTGCCAAGGAAATCCGCCGCATGGGAGAGCGCGCCAACGAGCTGCAGGCCCAGATCACCGAGCTCTCCGAGCAGGGCAAGGACGTCGATGCACTCCTTAACGAGTACGGCCAGGTCCAGGACCGCTTTGAGCACCTGGGCGGCTACGAGCTCGAGAGCAACGCCCGCAAGATCCTGTCCGGCTTGGGCTTTAAGGTCACCGACTTTGAACGCCCGTGCTCCGAGTTCTCGGGCGGCTGGCAGATGCGCATCGCGCTCGCCAAGCTCTTCCTGCGCCACCCCGACCTGCTGCTTCTGGACGAGCCCACCAACCACCTGGACCTCGAGAGCGTCCAATGGCTGCGCGGCTTTATCGCCAACTACGACGGCGCCGTTCTCATCGTCAGCCACGACCGCGCCTTCATGGACGCCTGCGTCGACCACGTCGCCGCCCTCGAAAACCGTCGCGTAACCACCTACACCGGCAACTACAGCAGCTACCTTAAGCAGCGCGAGGACAACCTGGAGCAGATGCGCGCCAAGCGTGCCGCTCAGGAGCGCGACATCGCCCACATGCAGGTCTTCGTCGACAAGTTCCGCTACAAGCCCACCAAGGCCGCCCAGGCCCAGGAGCGCATCCGCAAGATCGAGCAGATCAAAAAGGAGCTCGTCATCCTGCCCGAGGGCCATAAGCACATCGAATTTAAGTTCCCTGACCCGCCGCGCTCCGGCGACATGGTCGTGGGGCTCGAGGGCGTCTCCAAGTCCTACGGCAACAAGCACATCTACAGCGACATCGACCTCAAGCTCTACCGCGGCGAGCATGTGGCGCTCGTCGGCCCCAACGGCGCCGGCAAGTCCACTCTCATGAAGATCCTCGCCGGCCTGGAGCCGCCCACCACCGGCACCCGCGACCTGGGCACCAACGTCGGCGTCGCCTACTACGCCCAGCACGCACTCGAGGGCATGACCGAGTCCAATACCGTCCTGCAAGAGATCGACACCGTCACGCCCAAGTGGACCGTGCCGCAGCAGCGAAGCCTGCTGGGCGCCTTCCTATTTAGCGACAACGATTCCATCGAAAAGCAGGTTCGCGTCCTCTCCGGTGGCGAAAAGGCGCGTCTGGCCCTGGCAAAGATGCTCGTGGCCCCCGAGGCACTCCTGTGCCTGGACGAGCCCACCAACCACCTAGACATCGACTCGGTGGACATGCTCGAGAACGCCCTGCAAAACTTCCCCGGCACCATCGTACTGATCAGCCACGACGAGCACCTGGTCCGCGCCGTGGCCAACCGCATCATTGACATCCGCGATGGCAAGGTAACGGTCTACGACGGCGACTACGACTACTACCTCTACAAGCGCGAGGACCTTGCGGCCCGCGCCGCCGCCGAGGCGGCAGGGGAGAGCGCACCGGCCACAGCCAAGTCCGCCAAGGTCACCGCAGCCCAGCCCGATACGCCCGCCGCTGCTTCCAAGCCTGCCGAGGGCAAAAAGACCAAGGAGCAAAAGCGCGCCGAGGCCCAGGCCCGCGCCGCGCTCAACAAAAAGCTCAAGGGCGTGCGCAACCAGCTCAAGAAGATCGAGACAGAGCTCGACAAAAAGCGCGCCCGCTATGACGAGCTTATGGAATTGATGGCCAGCGAAGAGCTTTATGCCGATCAGGACAAGTTCAACGCCGCGCTGGGGGAATATAACGGCCTTAAGCAAGAGCTACCCAAGCTCGAGGACGAATGGCTGGAGCTTTCCACCCAGATCGAAGAGGAGACCGCGCGTGAACTCTCGTAAGGCCGCTGCCGTGGCGATGAGCATCATCGCCATCGCTTGTCGCATCTGCGGCATCTTTATGAGCGCGATGACCGTGCTGCTGTGCTTTAGTGGCCTCACCGCCAAGCTGCAGATCGTTGGCTTTGTCGTTGAGCTTTCGCGCGCACTGCCAAGCGCCATCGCCGGCTACGGTGTCATCACGTCGCCCTTTGGTGGCGTGTTTCGCCTGGATTACGCCATCGTCGCGGTAATCTTGTTTGTGGCCGACTACCTGCTCACGCGCGCCTCGTGCCGCGTCCGCTAGGAGAGCGCCATGTCCAGCAGCTACATCATGAACCTGCTCGCCAGCGCCGTCGCCGTCATCGTTGGCATCGTCATTCACGAGAGCGCGCACGCCGCCGCGGCCTGGGCTCTCGGCGACAAAACGGCGCGCTCGCGCGGACGCGTATCGCTCAACCCGCTCAACCATATCGACCCGTTTGGCACCATCATCTTGCCGCTGCTCATGCTCGCCGCAGGCGGTCCCGTGTTCGCCTTCGCCAAGCCCGTGCCCGTCTATCTCAACAACCTTAAGCACCCCAAGCGCGACGAGGTCCTGGTGAGCGTAGCCGGCCCCACATCGAATATCGCACTCGCGTGCCTCGCGGCCGCCCTCATGCACGTAACGTACGGCAATCTCTACGCCAGCATGTCCTTTGACCTGGCGTCACAAATCATGAACTTTGGCGCTACGTTTATCGTGGTCAACCTATCGCTTGCGTTCTTTAACCTCATTCCGATTCCGCCGCTCGACGGCTCGTCGATCATCGTGCCCTTCCTCAAGGGCAAGGCGCTCGCCAACTACTACCGCCTGCAGCAATACGCTATGCCCATCCTCATCCTGGTGCTGTACCTACTGCCCATGTGGACCGGCATCGATGTGATCGGCCGCTATTTCGACGTTACCGTGTATCCGCTTGCTGAACAGCTGCTCAACTTCGCAATCGCCGGCATCTAGGGTAAACTTACAGGTCGACCGCGCAAAACGGTCGTAACATGCACCCAAACCGCGCCGCGAAGGCGCCGTCAAAGGAGGTCGAAGATGTCGTATCGCGTGTCGACGCAGGTCTACAGCGGACCGTTCGACCTGCTGCTGCAGCTGGTAACCCGCCAAAAAGTAGATATCGGCGCCATCTCTATCAGCGAGGTGGCCGAACAGTACCTTGCCGAGGCCGAGCGCATCGAGGCACTGGACCTGGACGTGGCGAGCGACTTTTTGCTGGTCGCGGCAACCCTTTTGGACATTAAGGCCGCCTCGCTGGTGCCGCAGGAGGCCCCGCGCAAAGCCGACGACGATGACGAGTTCGACGAAGACCTCGAGGAGCTCAGCACGCTTGACGGCGACGCGCTGCGTGAGGTCCTGATCCAGCGCCTGATCGCCTACAAGCAGTTTAAAGGCGCGGCTGCGGCCCTCGGTGCCCGCATGCAGGCCGAAAGCCGCATGCACCCGCGTGTGGCCGGCCCCGATCCTGAGTTCCTTGGCCTTATGCCCGACTACCTGGCCGGCATTACTCTGCGCGGTCTAGCCGTCATCTGCGCCGACCTGGATGGCAAGCGACAGACCTTCCTGCTCGAGGCCGAGCACGTGGCGCCGCATCGCGTACCGCTCGACTTGACCGTGGCCTCAGTCGACCGCTTTACCATGACGCACCAAACCTGCACCTTCCGCGAGCTACTGGACGGCGATGCCACCACCGAGCAGCTCGTCGTCACCTTCCTAGCTATGCTTGAGCTCGCCAAGCGCGGCTCGCTCACGCTGAGCCAGGACGAGATCTTTGGAACCATCCGCATCAACCGCGTCGAGGGCGCCGAGGCCTATGTGCCCGGCGAGGGCCCCGAGCTCACCGAATAGGAGCCGCAACCATGTCAACCCTTTCCACGCTGGAGGCAAACAGCCTCAAAGGCGCCCTCGAGGCGCTGCTGCTGGTGTCGAGCGACCCCGTGAGCGCACCCGCGCTGGCAGGTGCGTTGGATATCGCCCCGGGCGAATGCGCGTCGCTGCTCGCCGAGCTCAAGGTTGAGTATGAGGAGGCCAACCGCGGCTTTCAGCTGCGCGAGGTCGCCGGCGGCTGGCGCCTGTTTACTCACCCCGCCTACCACGACGTGGTCGAGGCCTACGTGCTGAGCTGGGACACGCAAAAGCTGTCGCAAGCGGCGCTCGAAACCCTGGCCGTCATCGCATACCACCAGCCTGTGACGCGCGAGGTGGTCAAGGGCATCCGTGGCGTCAATTCCGACGGCGTCATTGCGTCACTCGTCGACAAGGGCCTGGTGCGTGAGCTCGGCCGCGACCCCCAGCGCGGTCAAGCCATCATCTACGGCACGACCAACGCCTTCTTGGAAAAATTCGGCCTGCGCTCCACCCGTGATCTGCCCGATCTGGAGCAGTTTGCCCCCGACGAGCAGTCGCGTCAGTTTATCCGCGAGCGCCTGAGCGGCCGCAGTATTCAGTCCACGCTCGAGGAGCAGGCCGAAGACCTGGACGAAGAGCGCGAACTGCTCGATACCGATGTTGAAGATGTTGAGGCAGTCGAGGACTTGGAGACCCTGGTCGTCGACGACCCCTCGGAGGATTTACATGACGAGGACTAACGAAGTAGGGGAGACGCGTGCCATGGGCAACGCAGTACCCGCAACCGACGCCCAGTCCGTCTATCCGCACACCATGCGCCTGCAGCGCTTTTTGGCGCGCGCGGGCGTGGCGAGCCGCCGCGGCTCGGAGGACCTGATGACCGCCGGTCGCGTGACCGTCAACGGCCAGGTCGCGACCGAGCTGGGCACCAAGGTCGACGTCGACCGCGACCACATCGAGGTCGACGGCATGGTCGTCAAGCTCAACCAGGGCGCCGTGTACTTGATGCTCTACAAGCCGACCGGCTACCTCACCACCATGAGCGACCCGCAGGAGCGCCCTTGTGTGGCCGACCTGGTCCCCCGCGACCGCTTTCCGGGACTTTTCCCGGTGGGTCGCCTGGACCGCGACACCACGGGCCTTTTGCTCTTTACCACCGACGGCGACCTATCGCAGGACCTGCTGCACCCCAGCAAACACGTCTACAAGACCTACCAGGCGCTCGTGGACGGGCGACTGACCGACCGCGATCTAGAACCGCTCCGCCGTGGCATCGAGCTCGACGACGGCCTGTGCCAGCCGGCAATCTGCCGTGTCATTAACGCGCGCGAGGCCGAGGCAGTGGCGCCGCAAGGCGTCAAGCCCGGCACCACTGCCGTCGAGGTCATCATCCGCGAGGGACGCAAGAATCAGGTCAAGCGCATGCTGAGCAAGATTCATCATCCGGTGATCCGTCTGCACCGCTGCAACTTTGCCGGCCTGGAGCTCAAGGACGTGGCCAAGGGCTCGTGGCGCGAGCTCACCGACCGCGAGGTGCAGATCCTCAAAAGCGGTGGCATCCCGCCCAAGCAGGCGAGCGCCAAGCGCAACGGCAGCAAGCCCCAAGACACGCCCGCCAGCCGCACGCGTCACCACGGCAGCCACGGCTCCGCACCCAAGCGCAACACCTATCGCGAGCGCTACACGGGCTAGGCAACAAGCCGCGCCCCAACGCCCGCGAACCATACCAGCACGTCAACCATCGAAAGGAAGCATTGCATGATCGTCGCCATCGACGGCCCCGCCGGTTCCGGCAAGTCCACCATCGCCAAGGAGATCGCCCGCCAGCTGGGCTTTAACAAGCTCGACACGGGTGCCATGTATCGCGCCGTCACCTTCGCCGCGCTCGATCGCGGCATCGACCTGGATAACGAGGCGGCCATCGACGCCCTCGCCGAGCAGATCGAAATTCGCTTTACCAACGGCACCGGTGAGGATACGCGCCTGACCATCGACGGCCAGGACGCTTCGGCCGCCATTCGCACCCCGCAGGTCGACGCCAACGTGTCCAAGGTCTCGGCCTACCCGGGCGTGCGCGCCGCCATGCTCATCCACCAGCGCCGCGCAGCCGAGGACCGCGATATCGTGGCCGAGGGTCGCGACATCGGAACCGTCGTGTTCCCTAACGCGCAGGTCAAGGTCTTCCTGACCGCCGACCCGCGCGAGCGCGCCCGTCGCCGTGTGCTGCAGCGTCACCAAAACGATGCCCAGCCGCTCACGTCCGAGCAGCTCGAGGCCGAGGTCGACGAGACCCTCGACGCCCTTAAGCAGCGCGACAAGCTCGACAGCAGCCGCGAGGTCGCCCCGCTCGTGCCCGCCGAGGACGCCGTGCACGTCGACTCCACCGCCCACACCATCGACGAGGTCGTCTCGATAATCGAGAACCTCATCAACAAAAGGAGGTAGCCCATGCGCCTGTTTAAGCAGACGCCCGAGGACTATTACAACGCCCCCTACGCCGAGTTTCCAGCGCTCATCCGAGGCACCGTCGTCGTAGTCATGGCCATCCTTTGGGCCTTCTCCAAGCTCATGTGGCGCTGGAAGGTCGAGGACGCTGATCTTCTGTTTGAGCGCCAGGAAGGCCGCGGCAGCGTGGTCATCTGCAACCACACCTCGATGGCCGAGCTCTTGGCCGTGGAGACGGCGCTGTTCTTTGGGGGGCGCCGCATTCGTCCCATCTTTAAGTCCGAGTTCGCCAAGAGCAAGATTGTGCGCTGGGCCTTTAGCCGCGTAGGCGGCATCCCCGTGGAGCGTGGTACTGCCGATATGAAGTGCCTGCGCGCCGCCCAGCATGCGCTGCAGCGCGGCGAGGACGTTCTGATCTTCCCCGAGGGCACGCGCATCCGCTCGCGCGAGATCAAGCCCGAGGTCCACGGCGGTTTTGCGCTCATCGCTCAGATGGGCAAGGCTCCTGTGAACCCGCTCGCCATCTGCGGCTGGTCCGACATCACGCCCGCGGGCAAAAAGATCATGCGTCCCAAGAAGTGCTGGATCCGCGCCGGCAAGGCCGTCTCGCTTTCCGACGCACCGGCCGGGCTTAAGCGCACGGAGCGCCTGGAATGGTTTGAGTCCGAGGCAATGAACCGCGTCTACGCCATGCGAGATGAGCTGTGCGACGAACATCCGGGCAGGTTTTAGCCATGAGCGAGAACGCGACAAACATCGCCACGACTGCGTCCGACCAGGCCACCGCGCCTACCATCGAGATCGCCGCCCACGCCGGCACTTGCTACGGCGTACAGCGTGCGCTCGATATGGCGCTGGCCGCCGCACCGCAGGCAGGGGAGTGCACTCAGGTCCATACTTTGGGTCCGCTCATCCATAACCCCATCGTGGTGCGCGAGCTCGCCGAGGCAGGCGTAGGTCTGGCCGACACCTTGGACGACGCCACATCCGGCACCGTGATCATCCGCGCCCACGGCGTGGTGCCGCAGGTCATCGATTCCGCTCGCGAGCGCGGCCTCAACGTGGTCGACGCCACGTGCCCCTACGTGAAGAAGGTCCACGTGGCCGCCGAGCGCCTGGTGCGCGAGGGCTACCGCGTGGTGGTCATAGGCGAGCCGGGTCACCCCGAGGTCGAGGGCATTCTGGGCCACGCCGGCAATGATGCGCAGGTCGTGAGCTGTGCCGCCGACGTCGATGCCCTGTCGCTCAAGGGCAAGGTGGGCCTCGTTGTGCAGACCACTCAGACCGCGCAGAATCTCGCCGAAGTCGTGGCCGCTATCACCACGCGCGTGCAGGAGCTGCGTGTGATCAACACCATCTGCGCCGCCACGAGTGAGCGTCAACAGGCAGCAGCCACACTTGCCAACCGCTGCGACTGCATGGTCGTGGTGGGCGGCAAGAACTCGGGCAACACCCGCCGCCTGGCGCAGATTTGCGCAGACGCCTGCGAGCGCACGTATCACATCGAGGAAGCTTCCGAGCTCCAGGCCGCGTGGTTTACCGACGCTCACCACATCGGCATCACTGCCGGAGCCTCCACCCCACAAGAACACATCGAACGCGCCGTCACGCGCATCAAGGAGCTTTGCCGCTAACCATGGACCAGACCGTACCCGCATACGCCGCCGAGGTGGCCGATTACGGGCGCAGCCGCGACCCCGAGCCGGGTGAGGGCGCGCTCGTTAAGAACGTGCGTCCCGAATCGCCCGCATGGGATGTGGGCATCGAGCCGGGCATGCGCGTGCTCACGGTCAATGGCGAGCAGCTCACCGACATGATTGTGTGGCTCTGGGAGGCCGACGATGATACCGTCGACCTGGAGGTTTTCGATCCGCGCGACAACACCGTCACCTCCGTCGAGCTCGACCGCTTCCCAGGAGAGGACTGGGGCCTTGAGTTCGATGGCCCTATCTTCGATGGCATGCGCACCTGTGTGAACGCCTGCGTGTTCTGCTTTATGACGATGCTCCCCAAGGGCGGCCGCTCCACGCTCTATATTCGCGATGACGACTATCGCCTAAGCTTTTTGCAGGGCAACTTTGTCACGCTCACGAACCTCACCGACGAGGACGTGCAAAACGTCATCCAACGCAACATGAGCCCCATGAACGTGTCGGTCCACGCCGTAAGCCCCGACGTCCGCCGCCGCATGATGGGCCGCAACGCCCAGCGCGGCATGGATGTGCTCGAGGCCATCATGGCCGCCGGCATAGAGATTCATGCGCAGATCGTGTTGTGCCCCGGCATGAACGACGGCGAGGAGCTGGAAAAGACCCTGCGCTTTTGCGAGGAGCACGAGCAAATCACCAGCCTGGGCATTGTGCCGCTCGGTTTTACCAAGCATCAGAACCGTTTTAGCTGGTCCTACAGCGACAAACCCGAGCTAGCGCGCGAGACCATCGCCATGATTCGACCGTTCCAGGACCGCGCCTATGAGCGCTTTGGCCGCCACACCTTCCAGATGAGCGACGAGTTCTATCTGGACGCCGGCATCGATCCTCCCGAGGCGGACTTTTACGACGGTTACCCGCAGTACTACGACGGCATTGGCATGATCCGCTCGTATTTGGACGAGACCGACGACGTGCTTGCCGCCGACGCCGAGCGTCTGGCCCGCGTCCGCGAGGCCATCGCCGAGCGCAACCAGCACCTGCTGTGCCTCTCCGGCGCCAGCGCGCGCGACACCGTGGCGCGCTTTGTGGAGTCGCCGTATGGTCTCGCCGGCACCGTCACAGCCATCAAGAACCGCTACTTTGGCGGCAACGTGGACGTAACCGGCCTCATCGTCGCGTGTGACATTCTGGAGCAGCTGCCCCAAGATCTGTCGGGGGTTATGCTCTTTGTGCCTAAGCTCATGTTCAACGCTGACGGCATGACGCTTGACGAGTATCATCGTGACGATTTACTCGCAAGCCTTACCAGTCGCGGCGCCGAGGTTCATGTGGTGTCAACCATGCCGCATGAGCTGCTCGATACCCTGGAGCACATCCTTGACATAATGCCTGCCGACTCTAACACTTCCACTGACCCTACCCATTAAAGGAGAGCAGATGAAACCTATCGTCGCCGTCGTCGGACGCCCCAACGTGGGCAAGTCCACGCTCGTTAACCGCCTGGCCCAGACCTCGGACGCCATCGTCCACGAGTCTCGCGGCGTCACGCGCGACCGCTCGTATCACACGGCCGATTGGAACGGCCGCGAGTTCACCATTGTCGACACGGGCGGCATCGAGCCGCTCAAGAGCGATGACGTGTTTGCCACGTCCATCCGCGACCAGGCGCTCGCCGCCGCCGAGGAAGCCGCCGTCATCCTGTTTGTGGTCGACGGCCGCACCGGCGTCACCGAGGAGGACGAGTCGGTCGCCCGCATGCTCAAGCGCTGCGACAAGCCGGTCTTTCTGCTGGTGAACAAGCTCGACAACCCTGATCGCGAGAACGACAGCATCTGGGAGTTCTATTCGCTCGGCATCGGTGAGCCCACGCCGCTCTCGGCCCTGCACGGCCACGGCACGGGCGACCTGCTCGACGACATCGTGGCCCTGCTTCCCGAGGAAGAGGACGAAGTCGCCGACGAGTTCCCCGACGCGCTGAATGTGGCCATCATCGGCCGACCCAACGCCGGTAAGTCGTCGCTGTTCAACCGCATCCTGGGCGCCGACCGCTCTATCGTGTCCAACATTGCCGGCACGACGCGCGACGCCATCGACACGGTCGTCGAGCGCAACGGCAAGCACTACCGCATGGTCGACACCGCGGGCATCCGTAAGAAGAGCACCGTGTACGAGAACATCGAGTACTACTCCATGGTCCGCGGCCTGCGCGCCATCGACCGCGCCGACGTGGCGCTGCTCGTCGTCGACGCCTCCGTGGGCGTTACCGAGCAGGACCAGAAGGTCATGGGTCTTGCCATCGAGCGCGGCTGCGCCATCGTTGTACTGCTCAACAAGTGGGATCTGCTCGACGACGACCGCAAGCGCGAGGCCTGCATGGAGACCATCGACCGCCGTCTGGGCGTCATGGCTCCCTGGGCCCAGTACCTGCGCATCTCTGCCCTCACTGGCCGCAGCGTCGAGAAGATCTGGGCGATGGTCGACGCCGCCGAAAAGACGCGTTCGCAGAAGATCAGCACCTCGCGCCTCAACACGTTCCTTACCGACCTGCGCGAGTTCGGTCATACCGTGGTGGACGGCAAGCGCCGTCTGCGCATGCACTATGTGACCCAGACGGGCGTCAACCCGCCGACGTTTACGTTCTTCGTCAACCACAGCGACCTGGTCAACGACACCTACCAGCGCTACGTGGAGAACCGTATGCGCTCTACCTTCGACTTCGCCGGCACGCCCATTCGACTCTTCTTTAGGAAGAAGGAGCAAAAGGATGCATAATCCGATTCTGCTGACCGCCATCTGCGCCGTGGTATCGTTCTTTATCGGAGCGATTCCGTTTGGCCTGATCTTGGGCCGCGTGTTCAACCATACGGATATTCGCAAGGCGGGCTCCGGCAACATCGGCACCACCAACGCGCTGCGTGTGGCCGGTCCCAAGGTCGCCGCGCTCACGCTGCTGCTCGACTGCCTTAAGGGCGCCATCTGCGTCCTTATCGCCCGTCCGCTTATCGCGGGCGTGGGCTATGGCTTCCCTGTGAGCATCATGGCGCCTGGAGCCCCCGGCGATTGGATGCTCGGCGTCATCTGCCTGGCAGCGGTGTGGGGCCACATCTTCTCGCCCTACCTCAACTTCCATGGCGGCAAGGGTATTGCCGTGGGCTTGGGCGTCATCCTCGCCTGGTACTGGCCCATCGGACTTTCGCTGTTGGGCATGTTTATCGTGGCCGTCGCCATCACCAAGTTTGTGTCGGTGGGCTCGCTTGCCGCGGCCATCGGTCTTCCCATCGCCGCTTGTGCGGTCTTTCCGTACAGCAGCCTGGGTCTCAAATTTTGCATGGCGCTGATCGGCATCACCGTGGTGTGGGCCCATCGCGCGAACATCAAAAAGCTCATGACGGGTAAGGAGTCCAAGCTCTCGTTTACCAAGCGCGTCACCGAGCCCGACGATAAGTAGGAGAGAGTCATGAATGTTGCGCTGATTGGCTCCGGCTCCTGGGGAACCGCCGTCGCCGGCCTTGCCGCCGCTCGAGCCGAGCGCGTGACCATGTGGGCCCATAGCGAGCAGACGGCCGCCGGCATCAATGGCGGGCACCGCAATCCCCGGTATCTGGTGGACTACGAGCTGCCCGGCAGCGTCGTCGCCACCACGGACCTGGCGCAGGCGCTTGACGGCGCCGAGGCCATCATCTTTGCCGTGCCCTCCACGCACCTTCGCAGCGTGTGCCACCAGGCCGCGCCCTTTATCGCCGCCGATACCCCGGTGCTCTGCCTCACAAAGGGCATTGAGCCCGAGTCCGGCCTGCTCATGAGCGAGGTCATCACCAGCGAGATCGGCAACGAGGCACGTGTCGCGGCTCTTTCTGGCCCCAACCATGCCGAGGAAATCTGCCGCGGAGGTCTTTCTGCCGCCGTCATCGCCAGCGAAGATACGCAGGTAGGGGAGACCTTTAAGGACTTGCTCCTGTCCACGGCCTTTCGCATCTATCTGTCGCAAGACATGACCGGTGTCGAGGTCTGCGGCGCCATGAAAAATGTCATCGCCATCGTGTGCGGCATCTCCGCCGGCACCGGTGCCGGCGACAACACGCTCGCCCTTATCATGACGCGCGGCCTGGCCGAGATTAGCCGTCTGGTGCATGCCCGCGGCGGTCAAGCTATGACCTGCATGGGACTTGCCGGCATGGGTGACCTCATTGCCACCTGCACCTCCGAGCATTCGCGCAACCGCACCTTTGGCTACGAGTTTGCCCACGGCGTTTCGCTCGACGAGTACCAGACGCGCACGCATATGGTTGTCGAGGGCGCCGTCGCCGCCCGCAGCGTGAGCGAACTCGCCCGTTCGCTGGGCGTAGACATTCCGCTCACCTTTGCCGTGGAGCAAACGCTCTACAACGGTGTTACTTTGGATAGGGCGCTCGAGATTCTCACCGACCGCGTCCCTTCTCAAGAGTTCTACGGACTCACCGACTAGCGCAGAAAGGCTACTACCATGGGTTCCATTAAAATCGCTCCGTCCATCCTTTCGGCCGATATGGCCAACCTCAAGGGCGAACTCGACAAGATCGCCGGTGCCGACCTTGTGCACTTCGACGTCATGGACGGCCACTTTACCGGCAACCTCACCTTTGGCGTTGACATCCTTAAGGCCGTCAAGCGCTCCACCGATGTACCGGTCGACGCGCACCTGATGGTGTCGAACCCCGATGAGACGGTCGATTGGTACGCCGACGCCGGTGCCGACATGATCACCGTGCACTACGAGGCTTCCACGCACCTGCACCGCACGCTCACCCATCTGCAGCAGCGCGGCGTTAAGGCCGGCGTGGTGCTCAACCCCGCCACCCCCGTGTGCGTGCTCGAGAGCATCATCGACGTCGTCGATATGGTACTGCTTATGAGCGTGAACCCGGGCTTTGGCGGCCAGAGCTTTATCCCTGGCACTCTGCATAAGCTCCACGAGCTCAAAGCCATATGCGAGCGCCACGGCGTGTCGCCCCTCATCGAGGTCGACGGCGGTATTTCATCCAAGAACATTGCCGAGGTCGTCAAGGCTGGCGCCAACGTGCTCGTGGCCGGCTCCGCCGTATTTAAGTCCGAAGATCCCGCTGCCGAGGTTGCGCTGCTGCAGAAGCTGGGCAACGAGGCCGCACAGGAGGCATAAACCCTTATGACCGCAGGTCAAAACCGCATACCCGTTAATCTTGACTATGCCGCCTCGACGCCCATGCGCGCCGAGGCGCTCCTTGCGCAGCGCGAGTACGACGACAGCGAGCTTGCCGGCGTCAACCCCAACTCGCTGCATTCGCTCGGCCGCAAGGCCGCTGCACGCCTGGAAGTGGCGCGTCGCGAGATTGCCCGCAGCTTTGGCGCGCGCGTCCGCCCGTCCGAGATTGTTCTGACCAACGGCGGCACCGAAGCCAACCAGCTGGCGCTGCTCGGTCTTGCCGAGGGCGCTCGTCAGCGCGATCGCAAGCGCGATCGTGTAATCGTTTCGGCCATCGAGCACGATTCGATTCTGGACAACCTGCCGCTGCTGCGTGCCGCTGGCTTTACCGTCGACCTGGTACAGCCCTGCCGCGCGGGCTACATTGAGCCTGCCGCGCTTATCGAGCTGCTAGGCGACGACGTGGCGCTCGTGAGCATCATGGTTGCCAACAACGAGACTGGCGTGGTACAGCCCATCCGTGAGCTTGCCGCGGCCGCGCATACCGTGGGCGCCCTTTTCCACACCGATGCCATCCAGGGCTATCTGCATATTCCGCTCGATGCCGCCGAGCTGGGCGTCGATGCTATGTCCGTCGCCGCCCACAAGATTGGCGGTCCTGTGGCATCCGGCGCGCTCTACGTTAAGACCCGCACCCCGCTGCGCCCGCGCATCTTTGGCGGAGGACAGGAAGCCGGACGACGTGCCGGCACGCAGGACCTGCGCACGCAGCTGGCCTTTGCCGCTGCCGCCTCGTCTCTGGCGCCCCATGTGGCTCAGGAGCGGGCGACGCTGCAAGCCCTTTCCGACAAGCTCTACGCCACGCTAACGGCCCACCCGCGCATTCACGCCACCATGGGCGACTACGAGCAGGCCGACCGTCTGCCCGGCATGGTATCGATCTACATTGATGGCATGGACTCCGAGGAGCTCATCATCAAGCTCGACGCCGCCGGCTTTGAGGTATCGGCAGGCTCGGCATGCTCGAGCGGCAGTATGGACCCCAGCCACGTTTTGAGTGCGATGGGCATCGGTCGCGAGCAGGCATTGGGCGCACTGCGCATTTCCTTCGATGACCGCGTGAATCCGGGAGATCTGGACGACTTTGCCCAGACGCTGCTCTCGATCGTAGGTGCCGCATGATCGTCGCCGAGCTCGAGCGCGCCCTGCTGGCACGCTATCCCAAGACCGATGCCGAGAGTTGGGACCATGTAGGACTCTCCGTCGGCGACCCTGCCGCGGAGATTACCGGTGTTGCCTGCGCACTCGATGCGACCGAAGCCAATGTGCACCGCGCCCAGGAGGCCGGCGCCAACGTGCTGCTGACGCATCACCCCATCTATATCAAGGCGCCCGAGGCCTTTTGTCCGGCGGATGCCACACGCCCCCAATGCAGCGCGGCGCTCTACGAGGCAGCGCGTTGCGGCGTGAGCATCATATCGCTCCACACCAACATGGACCGCTCGCACGAAGCCCGTGTCTGCCTGAGCGAGCTGCTGGGTGCCGCACCCGTGAGCTCACTGGAGCACGTGGACGAACCCGAGGCCACCGGTCTGGGCGCACTTGCAACGCTCAACGACCCGTGCACGCTGCGCGATCTTGCCACCTGTGCTGCCACGGCTTTCGGGAGCGACCCGCGTGTGTGGAGCGAAGCCGGGCACGCATGCCGCACCGTCGCCATTTTGGGCGGCTCCCTGGGCGACTTTGGAGAGCTCGCCATCACCGCGGGCGCGGACGTTGTCGTGACGGGCGAGGCGGGCTACCACGTGGCGCAAGACCTTGCCTTACGCGGGCTGCCGGTGATCTTGCTCGGCCACGACCGCTCTGAGGAGCCGTTCGTTGATATATTGATGAACTCTGCAGTTGACGCCGGGGTCGACCCCCGTCATGCGATTAAAATACTGAACCCTTGCCAATGGTGGACTGTGACAAAAGGAGAGAACTTATGAGCGCCGGCGCTACGCTACTCAAGCTGCAACAGATCGATTTGGAGCTCGCCCGCAACAAAAGCGAACTTGCCAATATGCCGGAGCTCAAGGAGCTCGCTTCCAAGCGCAAGACCTATGTGAAGCTCAAGTCCGAGATGACCAAGCTCTACGCCCAGCGCAAGGATCTGGACATTGAGCTCGACGACCTCAACACCACCGAGATTCAGACTAACAACGCCATCGAGGCTGCCAAGAAGCGCCATGTCGACGGCTCCGACTACCGCGAGGTTCAGGACCTGGAGAATGAACTCGCCACCCTGGCCAAGCGTCTGGACAAGATCGAGCACACCCGCAAGGATGTTGTTATCGCCCATAAGGAAGCACTTGACCGCGAGGCTCGCGCACAGGCCATCATCGCCAAGTTCGAGGAGGGCGTGAAGGCCGATACCAAGGCCGCCCGTGCCAAGGCTGCCGACCTGCAGGCTCAGATTGACGCCGCCACAAAGGAGCGCACCGCGCTTGCTGCCACGCTGCCGGCCGACGTGCTCATCGACTACGAGCGCCTCCTCAAGCAGTTCCGCGGCCTGGCCGTCGAGACCATCCAGGGCAATATCCCCACGGTTTGCCACACCGCGCTGCAGGCATCGTCCATGAGCGACCTCAATCACGACGGTAGCGAGATTACGCACTGCCCGTACTGCCACCGTCTCCTGGTACTCCCGAGCAAGGAAGCCTAGCGATGACGGCGGCATCCAACAATTCAATGCAACTTGAGGGAAAAACGATCCTGCTGGGCATTACCGGCGGGATCGCCGCCTATAAGTCGTGCAATATCGTGCGCCTGCTGCAAAAGCGCGGCGCGCGCGTCAAGGTCGTTATGAGCGAGCATGCCACCGAGTTCGTGGGGCCGCTCACCTTCCGCGCGCTCACGGGCGAGCCGGTCGCTGTGGGCCTGTTCGACGACCCCTCCGATCCCATCCACCACATTTCGCTGGCGCAGGAACCCGATCTGGTGGTCGTGGCGCCCGCAACGGCCAATATCATCGCCAAGATGGCCAACGGCATCGCTGACGACCTCATCTCCACCACGCTGCTTGCGACGCCGCGACCCATCGTGATCGCACCCGCTATGAACAACGGCATGTGGAAGGCGCCGGCGACGCAGGCCAACATGGCCACGCTGCGCGACAGAGGCGTGCATGTGGTGGGACCCGGCAGCGGCTACCTTGCCTGTGGCGACGTGGACACAGGCCGCATGAGCGAGCCCCAGGACATCGTCGAGGCTGTCTGTGAGGTGCTTAACCCCGCGCCTCAGAACCTGGTAGGTAAGCACATCGTGATTACCGCCGGCCCCACGCACGAGCCGATCGACCCGGTGCGATTCATTGGCAACCGCTCTTCGGGCAAGATGGGCATCGCCCTGGCGGGGGAGGCTGCTCGCCGCGGTGCTGCGGTCACGCTCGTGCTGGGACCGGCATCGCTCGATGTTCCCCGCGGCGTGGCGTGCGTACGCGTGCAGACCGCCGCAGAGATGCTGCAGGCGGCGACGAGCGCCTTCCAGACGGCCGACGTGGCCATTTGCGCCGCCGCCGTCGCCGACTACACTCCAGCGGCCCCAGCGGACCATAAGCTCAAAAAGGCTCACGAACGTCTGGATCGAATCGAGCTCGTCGAGACCGTTGACATCCTAGCCGAGCTCTCACGCCAAAAGGGCGACCGCCGCGTGATCGGCTTTGCTGCCGAGACCGATAACGTCGTCGAGTACGCCGAGCGTAAATTGACCCGCAAGGGTTGCGATGCCATTATCGCCAACGATGTCTCGCGCGCCGATTCGGGCTTTGGGACCGACACCAACAAGGCCTGGATTGTGAGCACAAAGGGCACGCAAGAACTTCCCGTACTAACAAAACCCCAGCTCGCAGCTACAATTTTGAACTTGCTTCAAAATTTGTAAAAAAGTTCTTGCACAAGGACAAAGTTTCGGGTTAATATATTCCCTGTTGCGAGCGAGAGCAGAGCAACAAACAAAAGCTTCGGGACGTGGCGCAGCTTGGTAGCGCACTTGACTGGGGGTCAAGGGGTCGCTGGTTCGAATCCAGTCGTCCCGACCAGAAGTTTGCAGGTCAGGCACCTAGTGCCTGACCTTTTTTGTTTAATAATCAATTGCTTAAAGCAACGAAGAATCAACGACTAACCATCCTCCACATGTCTGGACTCTCTATGGCTGCGCTGGATAGACATCGCCGGAACGGGTATAGTATCGAAAGTTTTGTCGTTAACCAGCGGGGGAGTCCTGTGGGCATCAAAAAGAAGATCAAAAAGGAGCTTATCGGCACTTCCGATTACCCGTCGAATAAGATCTTTACGATCTCCAATTTCATCACCTTTACGCGCCTGATCCTCACCCTGGTATTTCTGTACCTGTTTGTGACGGATAACAACCGCGTCATCGCCATCGTTATCTACGCCGTTGCCGCCTCCACCGACTGGATGGACGGTCAAATCGCCCGCATGACTAAGACGGTCTCGTGGCTCGGCAAGGTCATGGATCCCATTTGCGACCGTGCGCTGCTGTTCACCGGCGTGCTGGGACTGGTGGTTCGCGGAGAGCTGCCAATCTGGGTCTGCGTGCTCATTATTGGCCGCGACATCTATCTGGGCATCGGCACGCTTATCGTGCGTCATTATCACCGTCGCCCCATCGATGTCGTCTTTCCCGGAAAGATTGCCACTGCACTGCTCATGACCGGCTTCTCGCTCATGCTGCTCGGGTTCCCCGTTATTGACGGCCTGCATCTTTTACCTGCAACCCTTACGGCCTTCCCGGGCCTCAACGGAAGCTCGGTGCCCCTCGGCATCTTCTTTGTGTACGGCGGCGTGATCTTCTCCATGCTCACGGCTGTCATCTACTCCATTAAGGGCGGAGTGGCCATTAAACAGGCTCTCGCGCATCCCGAGGACGAGGACATCGACTTTCTGAACCCTGAAATCGAAGACTGATTCGTTGGGGTATGATTACGTACGGTTCATTATTTGCGGCACGTCCGCGATAAGTTAGGGGTTGTCATGGACAACATGGTTAACAATATGCCTCAGAATGATAAGACTGCTGACGCTACCTGCGTATTCCGCGTGCCTTCAAGCGACGTCACCGTTCCCGACCTCATGGCCAACGTGCGCATCACCGCCCCCGTTCTGTCCATCGTCAAGGGTCCGCAGACTGGTGCCGCCTTTGAGCTCGAGGACGACGTGACCACCATCGGCCGCGATCCCGCGAACGGCATCTTCCTTAATGACATGACCGTTTCGCGCAGCCACGCGCGCATTATTCGCGAGGGCCTCGGCGCTCGCATCGAGGACCTGGGCTCGCTCAATGGTACCTGGGTCGACGGTGCCATTGTCAATGCAGCCCCGCTGCACGACGGTTCTTCCGTTCAGATCGGTACGTTTACGCTCATCTACCACGAGAGCACGCCGGAGCGCATCGAAACCGGTGAGTAGGGCATGGCCGAACGCAACTATCTGAGTATCGGCCAAGTCGTCAACCTACTTCGAGGCGCATACCCCGATCTTTCGAACTCAAAAATTAGATTTCTAGAGGATGAGGGGCTCATTACCCCTCATCGTACGCCTAAGGGATACCGTCAGTACTCTAAGGAGGACGTTGATCGTCTGGAGGTCATCCTGCACTTGCAGAAGACCCGCTACATGCCGCTCAACGTGATTAAGCAGCGCTTGGAAAACGCCACGGACCTGTCAACGCTCGCCTACGAGGTGGGCTTGCTATCCGATGTTCCGCTCAAGACGGAGCCCAAGGAGACTAAGCAAAAGCTGCATCCCATGGAGACCATTCCCGATATGCTGGGCGTCGAGATTTCGTTTATCCGATCGTTAGCCGAAAACGATCTCATCCGCATCATCAAGAGCCCGCAAAATCGTGAGCTTGTCGATGGTCGCGATTTTCCGATCATTCGCTACTGCTCCGAGCTGTCACGCTTCCATATCGAGCCGCGCAACCTGCGTCAGTACGTGTCTTCTGCCAACCGCGAGTCCTCGATGTTTGAGCAGGTGCTCGTGAGCATGCTCGGAATGGATACTTCCGATGACGAGCGCGACGCCAAGCTCGAGCGTGCGTTTAAGAAGCTTCACGACCTGACGGAAGGTGTACACACTGCGCTGCTCAAGAACCGCGTTTTTGAGTCGCTCAACGCCGTGGTCGAGGACGCCGACATCGATGCACTCGATGAGGAAATCACTCGCTCCGAGTCCACCAAGGCCAAAAACGAAGAGACAGCCGCGCCGGCTTCGCACGAGGATTCTCTCATAAAGCCACTCAAGGTCGTCGCCCCTTCGCAATCCGGCACCGCCACCGCGGGCAAATAACCGCTGCTGAAATTCCGGCAACCCATTGAAAGGTCATGCAATGTACGACTTCGAATCTCAAATCGTCGACATCCCCGACTATCCCGAGCCCGGAGTCATCTTTAAAGACATCACGCCGCTCTTTGGCAACCCCGAGGCGCTCAAAGCCATGACCGATGCCCTCGCCGAACACTTTGCCGGCATGGGAATCACCAAGGTCGTGGGGCCCGAGGCTCGCGGCTTTATGGTTGGCGTACCGGTGGCTGTAGCCCTTGGCGCTGGCTTTGTCCCCGCACGTAAACCGGGCAAGCTGCCGCGCGAGACCGTGAGCCAGAGCTACGAGCTCGAGTACGGCACCGATTCAATTGAGATCCATGCCGACGCTATTAGCTCTAAAGATACCGTGTTGATTCTGGACGACTTGGTCGCGACGGGCGGAACCGTCGAGGCAACAGGTAAACTGGTGCGAGATATGGGCGCAAAGCTTGTCGGTTACGGTTGTATCCTTGAGCTTGCGTTTCTCAACCCGCGCGAGAAGCTCACGCCGTCTGATGACGATGTGGAGCTCTTTAGCCTGGTGACGGTGGACTAGCCGTTACCCTTAGTTACTGGAAAGGAAGCTACATGCGCACAGCAAACACGCACAAAAACATGGCACGCTGCGCTGCTACGGCAACCCTCGCTTGTGTTTTGGGCTTGGGCCTCGCGGCTCCTGCCTACGCCGATACCGCATCCGACCTTGCCGCTGCTCGTACGAAGCTCGAGCAGATCGGTACCCAAACCCAGCAGATTTACGATGAGCTCGCCACGCAGACGCAGGCGCTCGATCAGACTGCTGGCAAGATCACGCAAAAGCAGCAGGAGATCGCCGATGGTCAGGCCAAGCTCTCGACCTATGTCGCCGGCGAGTACAAAACCGGCGGTCTGAGCCTGCTTCAGGTTCTGACGGGCGTCGATGACCTGAGCGATATGCTCAACCGTCTGTTCTACTACGGCAAAGTTTCCGATAAGCAGGCTCAGACCATTCAAGAGGTCAAGGATCTTAAGCAGCAGCTCACCGATAAGCAGGCCGAGCAGGAAAAGAACGTCGCCGCTACGCAGAAAAAGGTCGACGAGCTTAACGCTCAGCAGGCTGAAGCCCAGAACGTCGTAAACTCCCTGGATTCACAGCTGCAGGCCGAGCTTGCCGCCGAGGCCGAGGCCAACGCCGCGCTGCAGGCCGGTATCAACGCCAGCACCGCCGAGAAGGCCACGGTGAGCAACGAGACTGCCGGTACGACCGAGAAGACCAACAACGGTGGCCAGACCAGCAATAACAACAACCAGGGCGGCAACACTCCGGCTCCTACGCCGGCACCTGCTCCGACGCCGCAGCCCTCCACGCCTGCTCCGGCTCCGACGCCTTCTGCTCCGAGCCAGTCCGTCGACGGCGGTTCCGTTGTTTCGCGTGCATACAGCAAGCTTGGTTGCGCTTATTCTTGGGGTGGAATTGGCCCGAACAGCTTCGACTGCTCTGGTTTTGTTAGCTATTGCCTCACTGGTCGCTATTGCCGCCTGGGCACCACGGGTACCTTTATGGGCTGGACGCGTGTGTCCGATCCGCAGCCCGGTGACGTTGTAGTCAACTCGTACCACACCGGCATTTACATCGGTGGTGGTCAGATGATTCATGCGTCCGACTACAACACGGGTGTTATCATCAGCTCCGTTGCCGCCGGCATGAACAACAACTACATTTTCGTGCGCTACTAAGTATTCAGATAAAGCAAACGGATATGGACCTCGTGGCTTTGAGTCATGGGGTCCATTCTTTTGCATTTCGTGCAGTCCGCTATCTAGTTTTGAATACTAGATAGCGGCCCAATCGGTCTGCAAGATGGCTATAATTGAATGGGAACGATTAGAAAGGACCCTCTATGAGCTGGGCACTTATCTCCGATTCAAGCTGTAACCTCCGCGATTGGCAACCGACCGCGCCCCATACCACCTTTGCATTTGCGCCCCTCAAAATTCGAGTGGGGGAGCGTGAATTCGTCGATGACCTTTCGCTCGATGTTCATGAGCTCAACTGCGCTGTTCAGGCGGAGACGAACGCTTCTTCGAGCGCTTGTCCCAGCGTAGGGGAGTGGGCCGAGCTCTTCAAATTGGCAGACAAGACCATCTGCATGCCGATCTCTGAGGGCGTGTCGGGCAGCTACAACGCGGCAGCCACGGCTCGCGATATGGTTCTTGCCGAGGAGCCCGACCGACAGATTCATCTAGTCAATTCACGCGCAGCTGGCGGCAAAATGGACCTCATTTTCTTGCTGTTCGACCGCTATCTTGCAAGCAATCCGAATGTCTCATTCGAGGAAGCTTGCGCACACTTCGATAGCCTTGAGCAGAACAGCAAAATCCTCTTCAGCTTGTGCAATTACGAAAACCTCGCCAAAGCCGGACGTATCCCTAAGGCAGCCGGCGTTATTGCCAACAAGCTCAATATCCGCATTTTGGGCACGGCGAGCGAGGCCGGTAAAATCGAACTCGTCGGGCACACGCGTGGCAAAAAGAAGATGCTTAACAAGATCATCGACACTATGGAAGCCGAGGGCTTTACGGGCGGTGAGGTCGTCATCGACCATGTGGAGAACGCATCGAGCGCCCAGGCGCTGGCCGATCGCATTATTGAGCATTGGCCCGACTCCAAGACCATCATTATGCCCTGCAATGGCCTGGATTCCTATTACGCCGAGATGCACGGCCTCATCATCGGCTATGGCATGGGCGTAGCTTCGGGCAAATAAAGTCCAACCAGCAAAATACGGGCGGGACAAAGCGACAGATGGCTCTTTGTCCCGCCCGTTTTATACGTCGGCTAGCTATTAAACCCGTTGAACTTGAGATAGCTCATCAGGTACGCTTTCGAAACAAAGGATGAAACCGCGCTGCGCACAAGCAGCGACTCACGCGTTACCTGATGCGCCGTGTCGGGAACCGGCGTCTGCTCGACAGAAAACGCCGAACGAATCGATGCCTCGAGCTGATCGACCACATAGTCGAAGGCCGTCGGGGCATCGTAGCTCAAACGCTGAATGTTAAAGAGCGCCTGCACCGCAGCAATAGGTAGCACCTGCTTAAAGATGCAGATAGCGATCAGGCGGGCAATCTGCTCGCGACCATACTGCTTTTTGACCGGAGCAGGCACCAGACCGACCTTCACGTAGTTATTGATCATCGATGGCGTAATGACAGGCTGCTCAACGCAAATAGACAGCGGCTCCATCCACAGCGCAACATACTCAATGACCTGGTCGCGGTAGAGCGTCACATTGGGCAACTGGTCATAGCGCGGTAGACTCAACGTATTGAGTTTGCGCACGATATCGGACTGAATAAATGCATCGGGCAGCACAGTGGGCTGAATATCCTCAGGCTTAATGCTGACCGACGAATCGGACATCGGAATAACGTGTTTAACGTGGTTCATAAAGGTCCTCCATTCATTTTCTATATTGTATTCTAGGTTATCTAGTTTTGCATACCACATAGCCAGCAAGAAAATTGGCGGAACAGCGCACAGATGCATCGTCCCGCCATTTAGTTAATTGATAGCAACCTTACATAAGATATATTATCGTACTTATCCACGAAGAAATGCGTATGCGCTGGTTGCCGCTATGGCTCCGTCAGAAACCGCGGTCACAACCTGACGTAAACGCTTGGAACGGATATCGCCAGCGGCAAATAGACCTGGCGTACGGGTCGCCATGGATTCATCAGTCAGAATGCCGCCATCAGGCGCCAGATCGACAAGATGCTCAACAAGCTCGGTATGGGGTTGCGTCCCGGTAAAGACAAAGATGCCAAACGAGCCAGGCTCAAAGGTCTCAGCATGCGTCTTACCGCTTGCATTGTCCTTGAACGTAATTGTCGTGGGCATCGCTTCACCAGAAAGCTCAACAATACTAGTTTGGTACCTAACTGTAATATTGTCCTTTTTGAGTACTTTCTGAACAACACCATCAGGCGCACGGAACTGGTCGCGGCGCAGCACGATGGTCACACTGCTGGCAATGTCTGACAGGAACAGTGCCTCTTCGCATGCCGAATTGCCACCACCGATTACAAAGACCTGTTTGCCGCGGAAGAACGTGCCGTCACATGTTGCGCAATATGAAACGCCACGACCGCGATAGGTATCCTCGCCAGCGAAACCTGCCGGACGCGGCGTGGCACCCATGCAAGCGATAACGCTCGAGGCAAGCGTATCGCCCATATCGTGATGCACCGTAAACAGCGCTGCATCGGCATCGTAATCGATACCCGTAACCATGCTCCATGTAACCTGCGCTCCCAGCCCCTCTGCATGTTGCTGAAAACGCTCGCCGAGTTCGGCGCCACTCAAGAGCGGAATGCCCGGATAGTTCTCGACCTCATTGGTCGTGGCGATCTGTCCACCCGACATGCCCTGCTCAATCACGGTCGTCGTCAGGTTGGCACGCGCAGCGTAAATGGCGGCAGCATAGCCCGCGGGGCCTCCACCGATAATCGCAACATCAATCGGCTGATCGGTAGTCATGAAGAATCCTCTCGTCGAAACGTTGTCGTTCTTTGCGCTCATACCCAAATTTACGTGAACATGACACTCATGCACTACAATGATAAATCGCGTAACAAAGCTGAAGGGGAGTTATCGATGGATCAAACGCAGACGAGCAATAGCGCTCCCCTGCCCATGCAAGCCACTCCCCAACCGGAGCAAATGACCGTTTTACCTGCACAAAAACCCCTGGTAACCATTGTGCACGCATCAGTTGGATCGGGCCACAAAGCCGCCGCCAACGCGATTGCACAAGCATTTGACCTTATCCGCGGCACCAAGGGAATCCCTGAGGATATTGAAATTGAAGTGCTCGATATCCTTGATTTTGGACGTATTAAATTCGACGGCAATAAGACCGCGGCTTCTTTTACGGGAGCAACACGCCCCATTTACGACCTGACCTGGCGATATACGCTTACGGGGCATCTTCTCTGGGGTGGCGGCACGGCATGGTCGCGAATTATGTTCCCCGCCTTCAACGAATATATTCGTCGCCGCAGGCCTATAGCCGTGGTCGCAACGCACATCACAGCAGCCAATGTTGCCGTGGGTGCCCGCGTTATTACGGGTATCGATTATCCGGTCATCTGCGTACCAACAGACTATGAAGTCGAAGGCTTTTGGCCCCACAAGGACACCGACCTGTTCTGCGTGGCCAACGAGTTTATGGCCGAAACGCTGCGCCCCCGCAAAGTTCCCGAGTCAAAGATCCGCATAACGGGCATCCCCATCCGAGCCGGTTTCGATTCAAATTACGATCGCGAGGAAGAGCTGAGCAAGTTCAATCTCCCCATAGACAAAACCGTCGTATTGGTGATGGCCGGCGCCAGTTTGCCCCAACCATACGTGCGTTTCCGTGCCGCGATGGACCACACGCTCCCCTTCTTACGCAGCTTTGAGGACATGCACTTTGTCTTTTTACCGGGCAAGGATAAGGAATACGCCGCCCGACTCAAGACGCTCTTCGACGCCATGAAGCTCGACAACGTCACGGTTCTGGACTACGTGGACGACATGGCGGCCCTCATGCACGGCTGCGACCTGGCAATCCTCAAATCAGGCGGACTCACGGTCACCGAGTGCCTGTGCGCTCATCTGCCGATGATCCTGCTGGGCAAATCATACGGTCAGGAAAAGGCCAACACCACGATGCTTACCGGCATGGGCGCCAGCATGCACGTCACCACCGCACGTGAACTCATCGTAACCCTACGTCACTTGCACGACCATCCCGAATCACTCAAAGCCCTACTCATCAACGGCGAAGTACTACGCCGCCCCCACGCAGCCGAAGACATAGCCATCGCCACCATGGAGCTCGTAGGCAAACCCCAAAAGCGCAAACGAGCCTTCTGCCGCTTCTACTGGGGCGGAAAACCTGCACATATCCGCTAGCATTGGATTGTCCGCTTACCTGCGGGAGGCCCCTATATATC
>CATVRV010000025.1:0-35418 GCA_958346515.1 uncultured Collinsella sp. | reverse complement strand
GCCGTACGCTTGAACTTGGAAGGGGGAGGCCTCGCGGCCTCCCCCTTTTTGCGTTATATACACGTTGTACTTTGAGACCTAGTTCCCCCGTATGCGCTCTTACTGTTTGGCTGTATTTTGAGTCCTTCTAGTGTATTTGAGCGATAATTACTCGCATTGGCGTTAGGGAGGGCTTGATGTTTACCGTATTTGTCTTGGGCAATATTGCTTCGGGTAAGTCGACTGCCTGCCGCTATTTCGAATCTCGTGGAGCTATGCTAATCGATCTGGATGAGCTTGCAAAATCGCTGTATGTTCCGGGCTCTGATATCGTCAATGCTCTCGCGGATGAATTCGGTTGGGACATTTTGGATGAGGATGGCGGCATTCGCTGCAACATCCTCGCTTCTCGAGCTTTTGCTTCTCCTGATTCGGTCGCACGGCTCAATGGCATTGTGCATCCCGTTCTCATTGAACAGCTTTCGCTTAGGATTCTCGATCCGGTTTGTTGTACGGTTTCATCTCCTCGTTATCGCTTTGCAGTGGTCGAGGTTTCTGCTCCGACTGGTTTTGAGGATGCATTTGGCTTGGCTGATGAAATTTTGGTCATCAGCGCCCTTTTGTCAGTTCGTCGCGAGCGCGCTATTCAACGTGGCATGGAGCCATCTGATTTCGATGCCCGTTCTGCTTGCCAGCCCGAAGAGTCTGCGCTGTGCAATCTCGCTACAACTGTGATTGACAATGCGGCAGACGATAACTCGCTCTTTGAACAACTGGACGCATGGCTTTCGCGCCATGGGTTCGGGGATGTAGTGGATAAGGAGGAGGCCGATGCCTAAGACACGTTTCCTTACGTGGTATCGCCTTATACCGCTGGCTGCCGTTTTTGCCTTCGGCCTTATCTCATTCGTTTACTCGTATGCTCCTGCCGCTTTCTTTAAGCCGCTGTATCCGATTGACTACGAGGCGTATGTAAAGCAATCCAGTATTTCGCATAATCTGGATCCGTATCTGGTGTGCGCTGTCATTAAGTCTGAATCGAATTGGGATCCCGAGGCCGAGTCGAATCAGGGTGCTCAGGGATTGATGCAGCTGATGCCCGAGACTGCCCAGGATATGATCGCCAAAGGCCTTGTCGACGGTGGCGAGTATTCGGCCGACAACCTTAACGATCCGGCTACGAATATCGAGTTTGGCTGTGCGTATCTCTCGTATCTTCTAGCGTATTTTAACGGGTCGACTGACAGTGCCATTGCCGCCTATAACGCCGGCATGGGCAATGTCGACGGATGGGCGCAGCAGAGTACGTCGCTTCATAATGCAATCACCTTTCCCGAGACGCAGGCGTATCTGATCCGCGTCAATAATGCCTGGGTTCGATATAAGACTCTCTATCCCGATCGGTTCGTATAGGACTAAGCCCACCGCCTGCGTATACTGCAGATGTATGAGTTAGGAGTATCCATGGCGGAATTTGAAGTAGAACGCGTTGGTGGTGAACTTAAGCGCTTTGGCGTTGAGGGCGCTGATGTGCCGTTTAAGGTCGTGTCTCCATACGAGCCCGCTGGTTCCCAGCCTAAGGCCATTGAGTCGCTTGTACGGGGCGTGAGGGACGGAGACCGCTATCAGGTTTTGCTGGGTGTGACTGGTTCGGGTAAGACTTTTACGATGGCCAAAACCATTGAGGCCTTGGGTAAGCCGACCCTTGTCATGGCTCCGAATAAAACGCTCGCCGCTCAGCTTGCGAGCGAGCTCAAAGAGTTCTTTCCCAATAACGCTGTGGTCTACTTCGTCTCGTACTACGACTACTATCAGCCCGAGGCGTATGTGCCACAAAGCGATACATATATCGAGAAAGACTCCTCGATTAACGAAGAGGTCGAGATGCTGCGCCATCAGGCGACCGCGTCACTGCTCTCTCGACGCGATGTGATCGTCGTTGCATCGGTCTCGTGTATCTATGGCATTGGCTCTCCTGAGGACTATGCGGGCCTAGCTCCAAACGTCGACAAGAAGGTGCCGCTCGAGCGCGATGACTTTATCCATGCACTTATCGACATTCAATATGATCGTAATGACTATGACCTGGCACGCGGCACGTTCCGCGTGCGCGGCGATGTTGTCGACGTGTATCCGCCTTATGCCGAGCATCCATTGCGGTTTGAGTTTTTTGGCGACGAGGTCGAGTTGATTGCCGAGATCGATGAGGTCACCGGTGAGATGCTTCGTGAGTACGAGGCCATCCCCGTATGGCCGGCATCGCACTACGTGACCGAGAAGCCGAAGGTCAAGGCGGCTCTGAAATCGATCAGCGAAGAGTGCGAGAAGCGCGTCGCAGAGCTCAAGGCGACCGACAAGTTGCTCGAGGCGCAGCGTCTGCAGCAGCGCACCGATTATGATCTTGAGATGCTCGAGACGATGGGCTTTTGCAACGGCATCGAGAACTACTCGCGTCATCTGGACGGTCGCAAACCGGGCGAGCCGCCGTTTACCCTAATCGATTACTTTCCCAAGGATATGCTCTGCATCATCGATGAGAGCCATGTGACGGTGCCGCAGATTCGCGGCATGCACGAAGGTGACCGCTCGCGTAAGGTGACGCTGGTGGAACACGGTTTTCGCCTGCCCTCGGCGCTCGATAACCGCCCGCTTCGTTTCGATGAGTTTGAGGCGAGGATTCCCCAGTTCATCTACGTCTCGGCTACGCCGGGCGACTATGAGTTGCGCGTGAGTCAAAACGACGTTGAGCAGATCATTCGTCCGACCGGCCTGCTTGATCCCAAGATCGACGTTCGTCCTGTCCGAGGCCAGATTGACGATCTTGAGGACGAGATTCGCGAGCGCGTGGCCCGCAAGGAGCGCGTGCTGGTGACCACGCTCACCAAGCGCATGGCCGAGGACCTGACCGACCATCTGCTTGATGCCGGCATTAAGGTCAACTACATGCACTCTGATACGGCGACAATGGACCGTGTCGAGATCCTGCGAACGCTGCGCGAAGGCAAGATCGATGTTCTCGTTGGCATCAACCTGCTTCGCGAGGGCTTGGATCTCCCCGAGGTCTCACTGGTGGCAATTCTCGATGCCGATAAGGAAGGCTTCTTGCGCAACCGCCGTTCGCTGATTCAGACGATTGGCCGTGCGGCCCGTAACGCCGATGGCGAAGTCATCATGTATGCAGACGTTGTGACCGATTCGATGAAAGAGGCCATCGAGGAGACGCAGCGCCGTCGTGAGATTCAGATGGCATATAACGAAGAACATGGCATTGTGCCCAAGACAGTGCGCAAGGCCATCAACGACATCTCAAGTTTTATTGCCGAGGCCGAAAAAACCGTGGGCTCCAAGGGACGCTCGAAGGGCGACTCTCTTGGCCATGGCGCATTCTATACGCCCGATGAGTCGGGCGAGGGCGGTGTGCCGGAAACGGTGGCGCCCGAGCAGACACTTGCGGAGCAGTTGGAAGAACTGCCGCATGACGAGCTTGTGCGGATCGTCGAAACCATGGAAGAGGATATGCGTAACGCTTCTGCCGCTATGGACTTTGAGGAGGCGGCGCGCCTGCGCGATGCCGTCGTTCAGATTCGGGCGATGCTCGAGGGTGCGTCTGAGGACGAGACGATCGAGCGCTTACGCTCGCAGGCCCGCAAGGGCTCCACGTTCGCATCGGGCAGAAAACGCCAGGGTGCACGGTTTAAGAAATAGCGAACAGGCCCCGAGTTCTCTGTGGAGCTCGGGGCCTATGTCTTTTGCGCGCTGGAATTTGTGCGTTAGAGGTCTGCGATCAGGGCTTCAGCACAACGGATGCCGTCGGTGGCCGCGCTCATGATGCCGCCGGCATATCCAGCTCCCTCACCACAAGGGTAGAGGCCCGGGGTCGACACGGCATGGCACGTTCGGTCTCGGGTAACAGTGACCGGTGAGCTCGAACGAGTCTCCACGCCGGTAAGAACGGCATCGGGACGGTCGTAGCCTCGTAGCTTTTTTCCGAGTAGGGGAAGTCCCAGGCGGAGCGACTCGACGATATGCTGCGGTAGGGCTTCGTCAATTGCCGTCCAGGTCACACCGAGCGGATAGGTGGGCTTTACCTTTCCGGGCGCCTTGCTGGCGCGTCCTGCGAGGAAATCTCCGACGAGTTGTGCCGGTGCGTTCCAGTTGGAACCGCCCAGGCGATAGGCGGCCGCCTCGCAGGCACGCTGGAGCTCGATGCCGGCGAGCGGGTCATCGTTGGGAAGGTCCTCAGGCGTGACGTTAACGAGCAGGGCGGCATTTGCGTTGCGTCCGTCGCGGGCATTGAGACTGGCCCCGTTGACGCACAGATGGCACGGTTCTGAAGAGGCGGCAACAACCTGTCCGCCGGGGCACATGCAAAACGAGAACACGCTGCGGCCGTTGGGAAGATGGGCAACAAGTTTGTAGGGGGCCGCCCCGAGCGCTGGATGTCCCGCCGAGGCTCCATATTGGGCTCTGTCGATGTCGCGTTGCGGATGCTCGATGCGAACGCCCATGGCAAAGGTCTTTTGTGCGAGGGCCACGTTGTGGTCCTTAAGGAGCTCAAAAATATCGCGAGCAGAATGCCCGCAGGCGAGGATGAGGTGCTTTGTCTCGATTGGCTCGTAAGCGGCGTCTTGGGACGATTGGACATCAATACCGGTGATGGCGCCAGACGCGTCGATGCGAATGTCGACGAGCTTCGTTCGATAACGGACGACACCTCCGAGCTGCTCGATGCGCTGGGATATAGCGGTGACAACCTTGGGAAGGATGTCGGAGCCAATGTGCGGCTTGGCATCCCACAGAATATCGCGGGGCGCACCCGCCTCGACGAAGGTTTCGAGGATAAGGCGATGGGCGGGATTTTTTGTTCCCGTATTGAGCTTGCCGTCCGAGAAGGTCCCCGCGCCGCCCAGACCAAACTGAATATTGCTCTCGGGGTCGAGGATGCGCTCCTTTAGAAAGAGGTCGATCGCCTGCGAGCGGCGAAATGCCGGGTCGCCGCGCTCGATAAGCAAGGGCTTAAGACCTGCTTTGGCGAGTGTGAGCGCAGCGAAAAGGCCGGCGCATCCGGCGCCGACAACGACAGGGCGTTCTTGAGGTGCGTCGGAGACGGGGGAGGGGAATGAAGGCTCATCGTCTTCTATCGCGCGTACGCGCGAGCGGTCACGCTCGGCAACGCTGTCGACCGCTTCTCGCTCGAGGTGGGGACTAGTCAGCTCAACACGAAAGCTCAGGATAAAATGGACGTCTCGTTTTTTGCGAGCGTCGATTGACTTGCGGTGGAGTTCGATGGACTTGATCTCGGAGTCCTTGCAACGTAGGATGCGCTTGGCGACTCGCTTGCCAACAATGAGGCAGGTATTTTCATCGCCGGCTTCATCGAGCGACACGTTGACTTGGGTGATTTCGATCATCGAGGTCTCCTTAGAGGCAAGAAAGAGGCCGTCCGGTATCCCAGACGGCCCGAATGCGTTTTTGATTATAGACTGCGCGGCTACAGGCTGCTTGCAGCGCGAATGCCCGAGAGCCAGGCCCACGCAAGGTTAAAGCCTCCGCAATCGGCGTCGATGTCGAGCGCTTCGCCGCAGACGTAAAGCGGGGCGTCGACAGCGCTGCTCGCGCGTAGACTGGGTGTTGAGATGCTCTCGACAGATACGCCACCACGCGTGACCTGCGCCGAGCGCTCCTCGGCTGTTCCCTCGACGAGCAACTTAAAGTGCTTGAGGATCGAGACCAGGTGGATGACATCGTTGGAGCCTGGATGGCACTGCTCGAACGCCGTGCAGACGACGCGGGAGAGTTGCGGGGCGAGCATGCCGTCGAGCCAACGGGGATCGCGGGGCGAAAAGCCGCCGAGCAGCTCAACGCGCCGGTTGAGCATATCGAGCAGCTCGTCTTTGGAGAGGTCGGGGAAAACGTCGAGCAGGATCGTATCGCCGTGCTGGATACGACGGGAGAGGTTGAAGACAGCGACGCCCGAGATACCGAAGGTTCGAAACAGGACTTCACCGTCTTCGTGCCAGAGCTCATTATGATTGCGGGCGAGCGTCAAGCGGGCGCGGACGCGCAGGCCATCCAACGTCTTGATTGCCGCCCGATCGCCGACGACCGTTGCCGATACGGGGCAGAGGATGGGGCGCAGCGAAGTGAGGGGGAGGCGAAACGTATCGGCGATACCAGTGGGGTTGCTACCCGTGGCGATAATTACGGCATGTGCCTGCAGGGCCTCGTTCTTGCGAGGGACATCGGCGAGCGCTTTCCGAAGCGAGCGGAGCTCCGATTTTCGGTCGTCGCGCTTTTTTGCCTTGAGTGCCCGCGCTGGACGGTCTATTTGGAGTGTCCAGCCTTCGGAAGCTTTGCGCGCCGTGGCAATATTGGCTCCGCAGATTAAGGTGATACCTAGGCGGTCGCAAACGTTGAGAAGCGCGTCGCGCACCGATTCGGCGCGAAGGGAGCGCGGGTACAGTCGGCCTTCCTCGGAGGTTGTCATGATGCCCAGCGAGGAGAAGAAACCCATAAGCTCTTGTTCGGGTTGGGGGCCCATGACAGATTCGACGAATGCGGGGTGGTTATACCGCTGAGGATCAATCGATTCGTTGGAGAGGTTGCAGCGGCCGTTACCGGTCGCAAGGAGCTTAAGGCCGCAGGCGACATCGCGCTCAACGATGCAGACGCTTTTGCCAGCACGTGCGGCCGTAATGGCGGCGGCGAGGCCTGAAGCCCCGCCGCCGATTACCAGGACGTCATAGAAGGCGCTCGTGTTCACTTAGGCCTCGTCGGTCTCGTGCGGGGTAATAGCCTCGACGGCAGAGACTGCCTTGGGCAACATGCCATCGGGCAGCGCGGTCTCAACCTCGCCCTTATCGCAGGCCTCGGCGAGTGCCGGATTAATGGGAAGCGTGCCCAAGATGTCGAGGTTATAGCGCTCTGCGACCTCGGGGAGCTTGCTCTTGCCAAAGACCTCGATCTTCTTGCCGCAGTCGGGGCACTCAATATAGCTCATGTTCTCGACGATGCCCAGAATGGGGACGTTCATCTTCTCGGCCATGTTGACCGCCTTGGCGACAATCATCGAGACCAGATCCTGCGGGCTCGTGACGATGACGATGCCGTCGACGGGCAGTGACTGGAAGACGGTGAGCGCGACGTCGCCTGTTCCCGGAGGCATGTCGACCAGCAGGTAGTCGATGGGGCCCCACGAGGTCTCGCTCCAGAACTGCCTGATGGCGCCTGCGATGACCGGACCGCGCCAAAGGACGGGGTCGGTCTCGTTTTGGAGCAGAAGGTTGGAGCTCATGACCTTGACGCCGTGCTCGGAGATTTCAGGCAGCATGAGGTTGCCAAGGGCATGGACGTGGCGTCCGCTCATACCGAACATCTTGGGGATAGAGGGACCGGTGATGTCGGCATCGAGGACGCCGACCTTGTGGCCGTGACGGGCAAGCTCGGTGGCGATGGCACCGGTGACAAACGACTTGCCGACACCGCCCTTGCCGGAAAGCACGGCGATGACGCGTTTGACCTCGGACAGCGTATTCTCCTCAAATTGCGACGGCGACGTTTGTCCGCCGGCGGCCTGTGCGTGCTCGCAACCCATGTATGGCTCCTTTGTATATGTTGGGGCCGGGGCCCCGTGATGTGACACGAGCGTCATTGTACCCTCGTTTGCGAGCGGGAGTCATTTACGATGCATTTGGGCCGAGCGTGCTTGCAATACGATGGGTCCAAGCGAATGGGCGGGCTTACTGAACTTTGCTGGCGAACTCGAGGTATTGCATGCGCTGCAGCTTGTTGATCGTCGAGGCGTATGGGCTGTCTTCAGATTCCAAGTCGTAGCGCAGCCCGTCGGTACCGAGGTAGCCGGCGACATTGATGGTGGGCACATCTGACCTTGTTGCAAGCAGAGCCTTTTGATAGTCGGTGAGCGGGGCGCCGATCTTATTAAGGGTAATGGCTGCAACCTCGTTTGCCCCGACGGTGTCGTAGACGTTGAGCTCGGTATTGCCGGCGATTTCATAGTTAGCCCAGACAAAATATGTCGACTGATAGATACGGAAAGCGTGGCTTGCCGTATCTTCCTGAGGGTACAGCTCGTCGTTGAGAGTCGTTGCGGCGCTCGGCTGATGGTCGCCAAAAAAGACAAGGACAACCGGTCTGCCGATATTGCGGAGCTCGTTGATAAAGTACTCGAGGTCCCGGTCGGATGCGTTGATGCAGGTAAGATAGGTGTTGAGCGCGCTATTGGCACCCTCGCTGGCTCCCTCGACCCAATAGTTTGTAAGCTCCTCGGCGGGAACGGTGCCATAGTCGTAGCCGCCATGATTTTGCATCGTGACGTCAAAGATGAACTGCGGGGCTTCGTCGGTTCTAAGCAGGTCGAGTATCTTGTCGTAGGTGGCGTAGTCGCATACGCCGGCATGGTAACAGGGCGCACCTTCGAAATCGCCGATTGAAAGAAAGTCTCCAAAGCCCAGCTGCTGATAGATTTTATCTCGATGGTAGTTGACGGGGTTTTGCGGGTGCATAGCGGTAGCGGTATACCCAAGCTCCTTAAGGTCCTTTGCCAGGCTGTCGACGCCATTCATCTGATATAGCTGATAGGGGATTTTGCCTAATCCGACAAAGGCCGTTGTCGCTCCGGTCAAAAATTCGAATTCGGAGTTCGCCGTTCCGCCACCGGCGACCGAAGCGAGCATGGTGCCGCGAACAAGTGTGTCGGGAAGCGAGTTGTAGAATGCGGGGCCGGTGTACCCGGCCGCCTGGAGCTGCTCAAAGCACGAAAGGTCGCTAAAACTCTCATTCATGACGGCAACAATCGTCGGCTTGATTTCATTGAACTGGGCAACGGCCGCCGCGCGCTGCTCGCTCGAGCCATACGTGCTGTCGTAGGTGGCGGCGAGCTCCTGCTCGATGCTCTGCGCCTCATCGGGCGTATAGTCTTCGGGCTTCTCAATGGGCAACTCGTTGACCATTTCGGTGAACGAAGTGATAAAACCCTGAGACGCATATGTGGTGATGGGCTGCCAACGGTCAAATCCAAAATTCAGCGCCTGCTCCAAGTCGATGCTGGAAAAGCCCGAGAGCCCCACAACGGTCACTAACAGAAAAGCACAGAGGTTAGCGGCGATTGCGGGGAAGACATGGGTGGGCGTACGGAGCTTTCGCGGACGGATAAGCGAAAGAAGCCCCAGGGAAATCTCCAGCAGGGCGAGAGAGGTTACGATTCCGGCGGTAAAGGTAAACTCGTATCCCTCGCTCACCTCCATTGCGGTGCCAAGGGCCAAGATATCGCTTGGCAGGATGGCTTCGCCTTTAAACGTTATGACGAAGTGCTCGGCAATGCCAAGGATGCAGCAGGCGACGGGCACGAGGGCCATGACGCCTCCATGACGCTGTCCCAGCAAATAAAGGGAGAGCAGAACCGTCGCGAGCAGCCCGACGGAAAACCCGAATGAGTTGGCGGGAATGCGATAGAACGTTTCGTTGCAGGCAATTTCGAGTGAAACGAACGAGAGCGCTGAAACAGCGGCGATGACAAGGATGTCACGGCAAATACAGGCAACCGTTCCCGTCGCAAGATCGGTTTGGTCGATAAGTCCCGAAACCAAGGGCTCGACAAGAAGTATGACGGCGGCAGCACCGAGCGCCGAATAAGAAAGGACCCATAGGGAACTGTCCTCATTTACGAGCAATTGATTCGTAATCCATGCAGCTACCATGCCGAGCGGGATGAGGAGCGTCGCGCACCAAAAGACGCGGGCAATGGGTGGCTTTTCATTGTGTTTGATTGAAAAATACACGCGCACGACGACGGTGGCCACGATAAGGATGGCGATGAATATGGGCAGATTGGCCATGTCACTCGAAGTGATTTCAAGGGGGATATCTTCGGTCATGGACGTTCCTCTGTTACGGCAAATTAAGTTCAGTATTAGATTACTGTAACCTTTCCACGGCATTTCGAGAAACAAAGCGCCCGATACGCAAAGCTAAAGGTCTGCGAATCTTGTATTACGAACATCTGTGCGCGTCGAGTGCGCTAAACTCATCGACAGTATGATTCGATGCAATAGGAGGCAAGGAGCTTCCATGTCTGATTCTTCTATCGTTATTCGCGGCGCTCGTGAGCACAACCTCCGTGATATCGATGTTTCCATTCCGCGTGACCAACTCGTGGTCATTACCGGTCTTTCTGGCTCGGGCAAGAGTTCGCTGGCATTTGACACTATCTATGCCGAGGGCCAGCGTCGATACGTTGAGAGCCTTTCGAGCTATGCGCGCCAGTTCTTGGGCCAGATGGACAAACCCGACTTGGATTCAATCGACGGCCTTTCGCCGGCGGTGTCGATTGACCAAAAGACGACGTCTAAAAACCCTCGCTCGACGGTTGGCACCGTAACCGAGATTTATGACTATCTGCGCCTGCTGTTCGCCCGTGTGGGCACCCCGCACTGCCCCGAATGCGGCCGCGTCATTGAGCGTCAGACGACCGACCAGGTTGCCGACAAGGTCTTGGCGGCGGGGGAGGGCCGCCGCGCGTTTGTGCTGGCACCGGTGGTGCGCGGGCGAAAAGGCGAGTACACCAAACTGTTTGAGGACCTTCGCGCCGAGGGCTTTAGCCGCGTGCGTGTCGACGGTGAAGTGCGCTCGCTCGACGATCCGATCGATCTGGACAAGAAGTTCAAGCACGATATCGAGGTCGTGGTCGACCGCATCGTGATTCGGGAAAACTCTCTGGGCCGCATCGCCGAGGCTGTTGAACAGGCGACTGCCTTGGCGCACGGCAATGTAAACGTGTACATGCTGCCCGATCGCGATGCTCCCGAGGGGACCGAGGGCGAACTGCTGGAGTATTCGTTGGCCTTGGCGTGCCCGGAGCATGGACACTCCATTGACGATCTTCAGCCGCGTGATTTTTCGTTCAACGCTCCCTATGGCGCATGTCCTGAGTGCGACGGCCTGGGCTTTAAGAAAACCGTTGATGCCGAGGCGCTGATTGAGGACCCCTCGAAGTCCATTGCCGACGGAGTCTTTGGTAGCCTGTTTGGCAATTCGAACTACTATCCGCAGATTTTTGCTGCGGTCTGCAAACACTTTAAGGTGAGCGCCGATACGCCGTGGGAGGACTTGCCCCCTCGCGTGCGTCGTGCATTCTTGGATGGCCTGGGCGATACGAAGATCTCGGTCGACTACCAAAAGCTCGACGGACGTCGTAGCCAGTGGGATACAAAGTTTTCGGGCGTTCGCAACATCCTGTACGAACGCTATGCCGAGACGACGAACGAGAACACCAAGGCGCGCCTGGAGAAGTACATTCGCGAGGAACCGTGCTCGAGCTGCCACGGCGCTCGTTTGCGCCCTGAGATGCTCGCCGTCACCGTGGGCGGCAAGTCCATTTACGAGGTTTGTTGCCTGTCGTGCCGTGAGTCGCTCGAGTTTTTTGAGGGCTTGGAACTTACCGAGCGTCAACGGTTTATCGGCGGCCGTATCGTCAAGGAAATCCTGGAGCGCTTGCGTTTTCTGGTCGATGTTGGACTCGACTATCTGACGCTCGATCGTGCTTCGGCGACGCTTTCCGGTGGCGAGGCACAGCGTATTCGACTGGCAACGCAGATCGGCGCGGGTCTCATGGGCGTGCTCTATATTCTGGATGAGCCCTCGATCGGTCTTCATCAGCGTGACAACGAGCGCCTGATCAAGACGCTCGAGCGCCTGCGCGATATCGGCAATACCGTTATCGTCGTCGAACACGACGAGGATACAATCCGTGCCGCCGACTACGTGATCGACATGGGGCCCGGCGCCGGCGTCAACGGCGGACACGTAGTCGCGGCGGGAACGCCTGCCGATATCATGGCGTGTCCTGAGTCGATGACGGGCGCTTATCTGACCGGCAAACGAATGATCCGGGTGCCTGATGAACGGCGCAAACCCGGTCGCGGCTGCCTTAAAATTACGGGCGCTCGAGCCAACAACCTCAAAAACGTTACTGCCAAGATCGAGTTTGGTACGCTTACGGTTGTTACCGGCGTGTCGGGATCGGGCAAGAGCTCCCTAGTTACCGACACCATTGCGCCTGCCCTTACGAATGCCATTCACCGCTCGACGCGCCCTGTGGGTCCGTATAAGAAAATCGAGGGCATCGAGTGTATCGATAAGGTTATCGATATCGACCAGTCGCCGATTGGCCGCACGCCGCGTTCCAACCCTGCTACCTATATCGGCCTGTGGGATGATCTTCGCGCACTGTTTGCGAGTACGCCGGAGTCGAAGGCGCGCGGCTACTCGCCAGGTCGTTTCTCCTTTAATGTGAGTGGCGGGCGCTGTGAGGCGTGCAAGGGCGACGGACAGATCAAGATCGAGATGCACTTCCTTCCCGATATCTACGTTCCCTGCGAAGTTTGCGGCGGTAAACGCTACAACCGCGAGACACTCGAGGTCACCTATCGTGGCAAGACCATCTCGGACGTGCTCGACATGAGCGTTACCGAGGCGCTGGCCTTCTTTGGGAATATCCCGCAGATTAAGCGCAAGCTCCAGACGCTGTACGATGTAGGCTTGGGCTACGTGAGCCTGGGCCAGCCCGCCACGACGCTTTCGGGCGGCGAGGCGCAGCGTGTAAAGCTCGCCAAGGAGCTTCATCGACGCCAGACGGGCAAGACGTTCTATATTTTGGACGAGCCGACGACCGGCCTTCATTTTGAGGACGTCCGCCAGCTGCTCGATGTACTGCAGCGCTTGGTCGATGCGGGCAACACGGTGCTGGTGATTGAACACAACCTTGATGTCATCAAGGTTGCCGACCGCCTGATCGATATGGGTCCCGAGGGCGGTAACGGCGGCGGAACCGTCGTGGTTTCGGGTACACCGGAGCAGGTTGCGGACTGTCCGCAGAGTTATACGGGCAAGTTTTTGGCGCCGTTGCTCAGGCGTGACCGGGAGCGCCAGGCTCAACTTGATGCTCAATAAATAGGCGATTCAGTTTATGGGCGCCATCGACTCCTTGTGATTCGATGGCGCTTGCTGTGCCGAAGTGACGTATGCAGCCGAATTGGACATATACTTAATCCTTGCGTCCGAATGCGAGGGAAAGGATATGTCATGGCAAAGGCTGTAAAGACGCCAAAAACCAATGCGATGCGCGAGCTGGAAAGCGCCGGCATTTCCTATGTTCTACATACGTACGAAGACGATGGCGATGAGTCGGTGGGCCTGGGGGTCGCGATTTCGGAGCAGCTTGGCGAGGAGCCCGGTCAAGGATTTAAGACTTTGGTCTGTGTGACACCGTCCAACGACTATGTCGTGTGCTGCATCCCTGTTGCCGACGAGCTCGATCTAAAGTCCGCCGCGCGTGCCGCGGGGGAGAAGTCCTTGGCCATGATGCATGTGAAGGATTTGCTTGCGGCGACTGGCTACGTTCGCGGCGGCTGCAGCCCGGTCGGTATGAAAAAACGCTACCGGACGCTCATTGATGAGACATGTGTCCTTTGGGATACCATTTTTATTTCGGGAGGCAAGCGTGGTTATCAGCTCGAGCTTGCACCCGATGATTTAATTGCATTTTGCGGGGCGACGGTTGCCGCGATTACGAGAGAGGACTGAGCGATGCCGCAGGAAGAATTGAAGCGCGGAGCTCATTTTGCAAAAGAATCTGCGCCTCAGACACCCTCATCCGAAGCTTCTTCGTCGCGAGATGACACTGACGACATGGGCTCGTCGGACTACTCCACGGTTGGTCGTTCCGCCGGGCTTATGACCATCCTGACTATCGTGTCTCGCGTCACCGGTTTTATCCGCACGTGGGCAATGGCGGCCGCTATCGGCATGTCGCTACTCTCGTCCTCCTATCAGGTCGCCAACAACCTGCCCAATATGCTCTACGAACTCGTGATGGGCGGCATGCTCGTGACGGCGTTTTTGCCCGTGTACATGGGCGTGAGGCGTGAGCAGGGTCGCGAGGCCTCAAACGAGTACGTGGGCAACCTGCTCGGCATTCTGCTTTTGGTGCTGGGTGGCATTTCGTTGCTGGGGACCGTGTTCGCCCCGGGCTTTATCTGGACGCAATCGTTCCTTTCGGGTGACGGCGGCAGCATGGATACCGCTGCGTTCATGTTCCGTTTCTTTGCCATCCAGATTCTGTTTTATGGTTTGGGCTCGGTGTTCTCGGGCGTTCTCAACGCACACCGCGACTACTTCTGGTCGACGTTTGCTCCGGTCCTCAACAATGTGATCGTCATTGCGAGCTTTATGGGTTTTGCGCCCGTGTCCGCACAGTTTGGCGAACGTGCCGGCATCATCTTGATTGCGGCCGGTACGACCCTCGGTGTCTTTGTTCAGATGGCATGTCAGATCCCCGCGCTTGGCAAGCACGGCGTGCACCCCCATATCCATATCGACTTTAAGGACCCCGCACTGCGGCAGACGATTGCGCTCGGTATCCCGACGCTGCTCGCCACGGTGTGCATGTTTGTCTCGACTTCTATCACCAACGCTGCCGCGCTGGTGGTCCAGCCCGAGACTGGTCCTTCCGTCATCGCCTATGCGCGCCTGTGGTACACGCTGCCCTACGCGCTGATTGCCGCCTCGCTTTCGACGGCGCTCTATACCGAGCTCTCTCACGACGCGCAGGAGAAGGATTACGACAGCGTTCGCACGGGCATTTCGCGTGGCGTCGCCCAGATGCTGTTCTTCCTGATTCCGTTCGCGCTGTACCTGATTGTCTTCGCGCGTCCGCTCAACATGATCTACTGTGCTGGCAAGTTTGATGAATCCGGCGTGACGCTGGTGTCCGAGTACCTTGTCTACCTGGCGCTCTCGCTGCCGCTCTACGGCGTGGTCGTGTTGATGCAGAAGAGCTTCTCTGCCTTGCTCGACATGAAGCCCTATAGTCGCTATTGCCTGTATTCTGCCATCGGCCAGGCCGGCTCGGTTCTGCTGTTTGGCGTTGTGCTGGGCTTCGGCATGCCGGCAATCGCGCTTTCGTATGTCGTCGACTACGTGATCTTGGTCGGTTGTTCGCTGTGGTGGCTGCGTCGTCGTCTGCGTGGCCTTCAGGTCAAATCTATCCTACATGGCGGTTTCTTTGGCCTTTTGCTCGGTGGCCTGGGTGCTGCCGCAGGCGCCGGCGTCATGTGGGCGCTTGAGCACTTTGTCGGGGCGCTTGGCGGTTCGATTCTGATTACTCTTGGCTATGTTTGCGTTGCGGGTGTCGTCTCGCTTGCTGTTACCTTTGGCCTTGCCGTCGTCCTTAAGATGCCCGAGGTCTCGGCGCTGCTTCGTCGCAAGTAGGTGCGCGTGGCCGGTCACGACAACATTCCAACGCTTGCCGAGCAGGTTTCGCGCGTTCCCACACAGCCCGGATGCTACCTTTGGAAGGATGCCAAGGGCGATGTCATCTACGTGGGCAAGGCGAAAAACCTACGCGCCCGCATGCGTCAATACGTGACACTGCAGGATGAGCGTCAAAAGATTCCGCTGATGATGCAGCTGGTGGCGAGCTTTGACTATATCGTGGTGGAGACCGAGCATGAGGCGTTGGTGCTCGAGCGCAATTTGATTGGTCAGTACCATCCGTACTTTAACGTCGACCTCAAGGATGACAAGAGCTACCCCTTTATCGCCATTACAAAGGGCGACCTGTATCCCGCTATCAAATATACGCGTGAGCGTCATAAGCCGGGAACGCGCTATTTTGGACCCTATACCGATAGCCGTGCGGCACGTGAGACGATAGATACGCTGCGCAAGGTTATTCCCATCTGCTCCGCATCCTGTGCGGAGTGGCGTCGTTGTCGCCGTATCGTTGAGTCCCACAAGGGCGAGGAAGACATCGTCAATATGATTTGCGCGCAAAACGGGCGTCCCTGCTTTGACTACCATGTCGGGCGCGGCCCGGGTGCGTGTGTCGGCGCGATTTCCCCGGCAGACTATGCCAAGAACGTCAAGCGTGTCGAGCGCTTTTTGTCGGGCCATCGCAAGGATGTCGTCGATGAGCTGACCTCCGAGATGACGGATGCCGCCGAGGCGCTCGACTTTGAGCGCGCGGCACGCGTCAAACGTCGTTTGGAGGTCATCAGGGGTCTGGACGATCGTCAGCAAGTCGTTTTTCCCTCCAGTGTCGATATCGATGTCATCGGGTTCTATCGCGAGGAGACCATCTCCGCCGCTTGCGTCTTCGTCGTTCGCGAGGGCCGAACAGTTCGCACCTGCGAGTTCATTCTCGACAAGGGTCTTGATGTTGACGAGGAAGAGCTCCAGTCGGGCTTTCTTAAGCGCTATTACGACGAGACGGCTGATATTCCAGCTGAGGTCAACCTTTCCGTCGAGCTTGAGGATGCGGAGGCGCTGGGGGAATGGCTTGCGGGCAAGCGCGAGCGTTCCTGCCATCTCCATAGGCCGCAGCGTGGCGAAAAGCACCGTTTGCTCGATATGGCATCCAAAAATGCGCGCCATGCCCTCATGCGCTACATGATGCGAACGGGGTACGCTGACGACCGCACCAATCAGGCGCTCCTGGAGCTCGAAAGCGCGCTGGCGCTGCCAGCGCCGCCGATGCGTATCGAGTGCTTCGATATCTCGACGCTGCACGGAACCTTTACCGTCGCCTCGATGGTGGTGTTTACCAACGGACGCGCCGACAAGAGCCAGTACCGTCGTTTTAAAATTCAGGCCGAATTGGACGAGGCAAACGACTTCGTGTCGATGTCCGAGGTTTTGGGACGACGCTATGCTCCCGAGCGCATGGCCGACGAGCGCTTTGGATCGCGCCCCGATTTGCTCGTTGTCGATGGCGGTAAGCCGCAATTGACCGCTGCGATCAAGCAACTTGAGGCTCTTGGGCTCGATATACCAGTTTGTGGCTTGGCAAAGGCCGATGAGGAGGTTTTCGTGCCTTGGGACGAGACTCCAGTCGTGCTTCCGACCGGGTCCGCGTCGCTCTATCTAATTAAACAGGTGCGCGATGAATCGCACCGTTTTGCCATCACGTTCCATCGCGAATTGCGCGATAAAGCCATGACGGTTTCGGTACTCGATGACGTTCCAGGCGTGGGACCCACCAGAAAACGTGCCCTTATGCGCCATTTTGGCTCGATGAAGCGTTTGCGCGCGGCGAGCGAGCAAGAGATCGCGGAAGTTCGAGGCGTTCCGGCCGATGTCGCCAAAGCGGTCCACGAGGCACTTGTTGCATGGAATGCCGAACGCGCCCAGGCATCGGCCAACCGTTCCGAAAACTAAACGTGCTTCTAAACAACTGATATACATGATTGGCCGATTTTCAATCATTTATTTCGCGGCGATTACCTGTCTTTTCGGGTTTTATTAACGCTAGAACGTTTGACTAGCCATGGTGAACAACCCTGCTATCCTGCGGGTTGACGATGACTGATATCTCACCTCGTCGATACATACTGTCTGGCGAATCGTTTGTCAATGAATTCGGTGAACGGTAGTAAATACCGTTCAAGCGTATGTATGTATCGGTCGCCGAGCGCGGCACCTCAGTTGGGTTCGTCGGTAGGTAAGGTATATATCGTCCGCAAGTTGCGCGGGGGCAAGTCTAGGTGCTCCCGGGTAAGATTCTCTATTGATAGGAGAAGACATGGCCATCATCAACAAGGGTATGTCCAGGCGTTCGTTCCTCGGCCTCACCGGCAGCGTCGCTGCTGTCGCAGGGCTTGGTCTCACCGGCTGCGGTGGCAGCTCCAACGACGAGGGTTCCGCTTCCGGTTCCGCCGATTCCGCCAACCGTGGCGGCGGTGTGATTACCGCTGGTTCCGCTTACGCTCCGTCCAGCTTCGATCCCGCCAGCACCGGCTCCGCTGTGGGCCTGGGTGCTAACTGGCACGTCGTCGAGGGTCTCTACGGTATCGATTACCACGACTACAGCACCTTCAACGAGCTCGCCACCGACGATCCCAAGTCCGTGGACGACACTACCTTCGAGGTCACCATCCGCAAGGGCGCCAAGTTCTCCGATGGTACCGAGGTCACTGCTGACGACGTCGTCGCTTCCTACACCGCTTGCGCTGCTTCCGCTACCTATGCTCCGTTCTTCCAGCCCTTCGAGTCCATCGAGGCCAAGGATGCCAGCACTGTAACGGTCAAGACCAAGGTCCCCAACTTCTCCCTGCTCAAGGATCGTCTGGCCATCATCCGTGTTACCCCGGCTACTCAGTCCGAGGAGGATCGCGCCAAGCAGCCGATCGGTTCCGGCCCCTGGATGTACGACTCTATCTCCGATACCGAGATCACCCTGGTTCCCAACCCCGAGTACAACGGTGAGTATGCTGCCGAGGATAAGAAGATCCAGTACAGCATCCTGACCGACCCCACCGCTCGCGTTACCGCCCAGCAGGAAGGCTCCACGCTCGTTATGGAGCTCGTCACCGCTGACGCCGTCGACCAGCTCGAGAGCGCTGGCTGCAAGATCGACAACGTCCAGGGCTTCGGCACCCGCTTCATCATGTTCAACGTCGCCAAGGAGCCTTGGAACAACGTCAAGGTCCGTCAGGCCGTCATGTACGCGCTCGACACCGAGAAGATGATCACCAACACCTTCGCCGGCCTTGCCACCGCTGCCAGCTGCTACCTGCCCAAGAGCTTCACCAACTATCATGAGGCTTCCACGGTGTACAAGACCGACGCCAAGAAGGCCAAGAAGCTCATCGAGGAGTCCGGCATCACCCCGGGTGCCATCACCCTGCGCACCACCGACAACGAGCAGATTAAGGGTATGGCCGCCCAGGTCAAGAACGACCTCGACGCTCTCGGCTTCGAGGTGACCATCCAGACCGATACCTCGCCGGCCACCTACGCTGCCATCGACGGCGGCGAGGCCTACGATATCCTCCTTGCCCCTGGCGATCCGTCCTGCTTCGGCGCTGACCCCGACCTGCTGCTCAACTGGTGGTACGGCGACAACGTCTGGATGCAGACCCGTTGCCCGTGGAAGGAGTCCGCTGAGTGGGAGAAGCTCCACGGTCTCATGGACGAGGCTCTTGCCGCCGAGGGCGACGAGCAGCAGAAGAAGTGGAACGAGTGCTTCGACATCATCGCCGACAACGCTGTTCTGTACCCCGTTGTCCACGTCAAGACCGTCTCCGCTTCCTGGGACGATCCGTCTACCGCGCCCAACGGCGAGGCCCTCGATGGCTTCAAGGGCATCGGCACGACGAGCATGTCCTTCAGGGGCGTCGCGACCGTCAAGGCCTAAGACTCGTTTGAGTCATATGTGGGGCGTCGGTCGTAAGGCAACGTCCTCATAGTTGAAACAAAGACCCGGGCGGCCTCGATGTCGCTCGGGTCTTGTAATGAGTATCCATACTCATATACCAGTTGGTCCTACCGACAAAAGAAAGGGGAGAGAACGTGAACAACTTTCTACGTTTGATTGGAAGGCGTCTCGTGGCGCTGCCGATCATGGCATTGGGCGTCACCGTCCTGGTGTTCTTCCTTATGTCGTTCTCCAAGACCGACCCCGCCTATACGGCGTTGGGTGACGGTGCCTCGCCCGAGGCGGTTGCCGAGTACCATGAGAAGTATGGTCTGGACGACCCCTGGCCCGTGCGCTACGTGCGCTACATGGGCGATCTGATCCATGGTGACATGGGCACCTATGGTGCTGCTCGCAACTCCGTTGCCAAGCGCATCTCCACGGCCCTGCCCGTCACGATGCAGCTGACCTTCATCGGTCTTGCCATCGGCGCGGTCGTCTCGTTTTTGCTCGGCGTCATCGCGGCACTGTATCGCGATAAATGGCCGGACCAAGTGATCCGCGTCTTTTCCATCGCCGGCTTGGCAACCCCGTCGTTCTGGCTTGCCGTTCTGTTGATTCTGCTGTTCTCTTCCTACCTTAAGGTGCTCCCGGCATCCGGTGCTCTGCCTCACTTCACCACCAACCCGGCTGGCTATCTGGGACGTATGATCATGCCCGCTATCGCTCTGGCATTCCCGCTGACGGGCCAGATGACTCGTATCGTGCGTACGGCCATGGTTGAGGAGCTCGACAAGGACTACGTCCGCATGGCCCGTGGCGCCGGCGTTCCCGAGAAGGTCGTCGTCGGCATCAACGTTTTGCGCAACGCGCTGATCACCCCGGTCACCACCCTCGGTCTTAAGATCGGTTACCTTATGGGCGGCGCCGTCGTCATCGAGGTCATCTTCAACCTCCCCGGCATGGGTACTGCGATTCTGCAGGGCGTTCAGGGCAACGAGGCGAACCTGGTTCAGGGCGTCGTCATCGTCGTTGCTCTTGCCTTCATCATCATCAACATCGTGGTTGACATGCTCTACCTGCTCATCAACCCGCGCATCAGGACGGTGTAGATTATGGTAAAGATTCGAGAGAAGCAAACCGAGCAGCTCGAGAAAGCTGCCTCTAAGGGGCTCAAGCTCGGTGGCTGGAAGAAGATGACGCTGTCTTCTAAGATTGCCGCCGTCGTGCTGGTGCTGGTCGCCCTGACCGCGATTCTGGCGCCCCTTCTTGCCCCCTATAGCCCGGTCGAGATTTTCACTGCTCGCCAGGCTCCCGGCAACGGATTTATCTTCGGTACCGACGATAAGGGCCGCGACATTCTGTCGCGCATGCTCTACGGTGGCCGTTACTCGCTGATCATCGGCTTTGGCGCCACTGCCATGGCTCTGGTCTGCGGCTCGGTCGTGGGCGCCCTCGCGGCAGTTTCGCGCAAGTCCGTTTCCGAGGCGATCATGCGCATCCTGGACATCATCATGTCCATCCCGGGCATTGCCCTCGCTGCCGTCTTCGTCTCCATCCTGGGCAATTCCGTGCCGTCGATCATCTTCGCCATCGGCTTTATGTACACTCCGCAGATTGCCCGTATCGTGCGCGCCAACATCGTGTCCGAGTACGGTGAGGACTATGTCCGCGCGGTCATCGTTTCCGGCGCCAAGGCTCCGTGGATTTTGATCAAGCATGTTCTGCGTAACTGCATCGCCCCGATCATGGTCTTTACCGTTACCCTGGTCGCCGACGCCATCATCTTCGAGGCCTCGCTGACCTTCATCGGCGCTGGTATCCAGGAGCCCACCGCTACCTGGGGCAACATCCTCGCTGACGCCCGCGGCGGCGTGCTCGCTGGCCGTTGGTGGCAGGCGCTGTTCCCGGGTCTGGCCATCATGATCACCTGCCTGGCACTCAACATCCTCTCCGAGGGCATTACCGACGCCATGGCCGCTGCTCCCTCCGCCGCCCTGGATCCGACCGACTCCTCCAAGCGCCGCGAGGCCGACCTGCTGGTCTCCGATCCCGTTCGCGCCTACAAGGAGCAGGCTCAGTCCCTGTCCGCCCGTCTTGGCGCCCTGCGTGATGTCGAACTCAAGCGTAACGACCGCCATGTGCCCGATGAGTCCGTTGAGCCGATCCTTTCGGTCCGCGATTTCTGCATCCAGTTTGAGCACCACGGTGACATCAACGTCGTCGACCACGTTAACTTTGACGTCCGTCCCGGCCAGACCATGGGCCTGGTAGGCGAGTCCGGCTGCGGTAAGTCCATCACCACGCTGGCCATCATGGGCCTGACCGACGATGACGAGCACCTTTCCGGTGAGGTTCTCTGGGAGGGTCGCGACCTGCTCAAGATGAGCAAGAAAGAGTGGTTCGGCCTGCGCGGTACCGATATCGCCATGGTCTATCAGGATGCCCTGTCCTCGCTCAACCCCTCCATGCTCATTTCCGCCCAGATGAAGCAGCTCACCAAGCGTGGCGGCACCCGTAGCGCCGAGGAGCTCCTGGAGCTCGTGGGCCTCGACCCCAAGCGTACGCTCGAGAGCTATCCGCATGAGCTTTCCGGTGGTCAGCGTCAGCGCGTTCTGATTGCTATGGCCCTCACCCGCGACCCCAAGCTGGTCATCTGCGACGAGCCCACGACCGCTCTGGACGTTACCGTCCAGAAGCAGGTCATCAAGCTGCTTAACGACCTTCAGGCCAAGCTCGGCTTTGCCATGATCTTTGTTTCGCACGACCTGGCACTGGTCGCTGAGGTCGCTCATAACATCACGGTTATGTACGCCGGCCAGGTTATCGAGCAGGCGCCCACCAAGGAGCTGCTCACCAACCCGATCCACGAGTACACCCGCGGCCTTCTGGGTTCCGTCCTGTCCATCGAGAGCGGTTCGGGCCGCCTGCACCAGGTGCCCGGCGCCGTTCCGAGCCCGCGCGATTTCCCCAAGGGCGATCGCTTCGCGCCCCGCTCGAGCCATCCGCGCATTGGCCTGGACACCCGTCCGGTCTTCAAGCGCGTGCCCGGCACCGAGCACTTCTATTCCGAGCTCCCCGACGAGGTGCTCAAGGCAAATGGTTTGACCCCTCACGCGGAGGTGATGTAGATGAGCGAGACCGCAGTCAACGGCGTCGAGCCGATCATCTTCCTTGATGACGTCCACGTCACCTTTAGGACCCGTACCGGCTCGATTCTGCACCCCAACCTGGTTCACGCCGTCCAGGGTGTAACGATTAAGCTCATGCCCGGTCAGACGATCGGCATCGTCGGCGAGTCCGGTTGCGGTAAGTCCACCACCGCCAACGTCATGTGCGGCCTGCAGGCCCCCACGAGCGGCAAGGTCTACTTTAAGGGCAAGGACGTTACCAAACGTACCGCCGAGGACCGTCGCCACATGGGTCGCGTCATCTCGGTCGTGTTTCAAAACCCGGCCACGGCGCTCAACCCCCGCATGGTCGTTCGCGAGCAACTGCTCGACCCCATGCGCGTCCACAACCTGGGTACCGAGGCCGAGCAGGAGAAGCGCGTCAAAGAGCTCCTGGAGCTCACCGGTCTGCCCAGCTCCGCCGCCGAGGTTCTTCCCGGTCAGCTTTCGGGCGGCCAGCGCCAGCGCGTCGCAATTGCCCGTGCCCTGTCGCTGAACCCCGATGCCATCATCGCCGACGAGCCCACCTCGGCTCTGGACGTTTCGGTCCGCGCGCAGATTCTGAACCTGCTGACCGACCTTAAGAAGGAGCTCGGCCTGGCCATGGTGTTCATCAGCCATGACATCCAGACGGTCCGCTATATCTCTGACGACATCATCGTTATGAATGGCGGCAGGATCGTCGAGCAGGGCGAGGCCAAGCAGGTCTTCCAGCACCCCCAGGACCCCTACACCAAGATGCTGCTCGGCGCTGCGCCGTCGCTGCTGCATCCCAAGCTCGGCGAGTAGCCTCGCTTTCCCTCCCGTGCGCCCGGTTCCCTTGCCGGGCGCACCTCCGTTGCGATTTCGAAAGGTTGGGTTCACGAGCCATGCCAAGTGCTCAGGAGCTACAACATCAATTTGGTGAATACCGAGGCGCCATGCCCCGTCCATCAGATTTCGATCTCTTTTGGAAGGATCGCATGGCCGAGGCCGACGCCGTCGGGCTTGACTATGCGATCGAGACGGCATCGGTCGCCGATGCCGCGACCTGCCAGCTTTTCGACCTCTGGTATACCGGCATGTGTGGCGCGCGCCTGCATGCCAAGTACCTTAAACCCGTCTCGGACGAGCCCGTGCCATTGGTGCTTCAGTTCCATGGGTATCCGGGTGCAAGCCGCAGCTGGTTTGAGCAGGCGTCGTTTGCGGGCATGGGCATGGCACTCATCGCCCTCGACTGCCCCGGCCAAGGAGGTCCCTCCGAGGACATTGGTGGATTTGAGGGCACAACGGTTGCCGGGCATATCGTCGCCGGCATCGACGGCGACCCGGCCAACCTCTACTATGTCCGCTTGCACCAAGATATTCGCATCCTGTGCCGCATCGTTCGCGAGCTCGAGGGCATCGATCTTGCCCGTGTGTTTGTGAACGGCGCGTCTCAGGGCGGCGGTTTGGGCATTGCGACCTGTGCACTTAACAGCGAGCTTATCAATCGCGCCGCCATCCTCTATCCCTTCCTGTCAGATTTTCGCCTGGTCTGGGATTTGGATGCCGATGACATTGCCTACGAGGGCCTGCGCTATTGGTCTCGCTGGTTTGACGAGGACTCGACTCGTATTGACGAAGCCTATGCCAAGCTGGCGTACTTCGATTCCAAGAACTTTGCCCCTATGGTCAAATGCCCCGTGCTGTTTGGCACCGGCACAGCCGATATCGTCTGTCCGCCAGCGACGCAGTTTGCGGTCTATAACAACCTGACCTGCGAAAAGCGTCATGAGTTCTTTGAAGGCTTTGGCCACGAGGAGATTCAGGATTTTGACGATTTGATCATTCCGTTTTTCTGCAAGGGAGGGGAGGCTCATGTCTAAGTGCGAGAGCAATGTTGACGAGCTGATTGTCCCCGGGCTTGTGGGAATTCCTGGAACGGTTTCGTCAAGGCTCGCAGAATATCGGGACTGGCGCGGTGATGTCCAAGCAGATGTTTCTGATTTAGAGACATGCGCTTCGAATTTTGAGATTCAAGGCCTGGCCATTACGGCGATTGACTTTGTTAACCCCTGCGCCCGTTACTCGGAGGTCTCCTTTGAGCTCGGTGACGATGCGATTCACGCTCGTTTGATCGAGCCTGTCGGTCGTGCCCGAGTATCTGAGCGCGTGCCGCTGTGCCTGATGTTCCACGACATCGATCGGCCTGTGCGCGGCTGGCATCACATGACGAGATTTGCCGCCATGGGGTATGCCGTCCTCGCGCTGGATGACGATGTTGCTGGTGCGGACGACCTGCAGCGGGGGATTTCTTCGCCCGCTTTTGTCGAGCGCGTCCGTTGGGGCTGCGCGCTGGCGAAGGTGGCGCGCAATCTTGATGGCATGGACCCCGACCGCATCTTTGCATGGGGCGAGGGTCTAGGCGGCGGAGTCGCGCTGGCGGTTTCTGCTCTGGACGAGCGGGGTCTCGCCTGCACGGCGGTTGCCAATCCGCTTCCTGGCGGCCTCGAGGCGCTGTCGTCTCGGGTGCGCGGATCGGTGCTCATGGGCACATCGCTCATGGATACCGTGAGCGATCCCAAGGATCAGTTTGCCGTATTCAACGGCCTTGAGTGTGACCGGAGACATATCATCTATGCCAAATACGCTCACGAGCGCATCAATGCGTTCGAAAACGAAGTCGTCGACTTTTTTAACCAAACGTTCTACTCGTGTTCTTTGGCCTAGACGGCCTGGACACTGCCAACAAGAGTGGGCGGCATAGGGCTGCCCACCAGACAACTAAGGAGATTCTTGTGGCAACTCAGAAATTCACCGGCGTTATCCCTCCCGTCGTTGTTCCCGATACCGAAGACCACCAGCTCGATGTTGCCTCCTTTGAGCGCAGCATCAACCGCATGATCGATGCCGGCGTCGATGGCTTGTTCTTCCTGGGCTCCTCGGGCGAGGTCGTCTTCTCCACCGACGAGCGTCGCCGTCAGATCATCTCCGAGGCCGTCCGTATCGTCGACCACCGCGTTCCCGTTCTGGTCGGCATCATCGACACCGAGACCGAGCGCATGATCGAGCACGGTAAGGTCGCTCAGGAGCTGGGCGCCGATGCGCTTGTCGCCACCTGCCCGTTCTATGCCCTGCAGGGCATGACCGAGGTCGAGGAGCACTTCCGCATCCTGCATGAGGAACTCGACCTGCCCATCTTCGCCTATGACATCCCCGTGTGTGTCCACACCAAGCTCCCGTGGAAGCTCCTTGCCAAGCTCGGTGCCGAGGGCGTTCTGGCCGGCGTCAAGGATTCCTCGGGTGATGACATCTCGTTCCGCTACCTCGTTCAGGAGAACGAGAAGAACGGCCATCCGATGAGCATCCTCACCGGTCACGAGGTTGTTGTCGACGGCGCCTACCTCGGTGGCGCCGACGGTTCCGTTCCGGGTCTCGCCAACGTTGAGCCCGAGGGCTACGTGCGTCAGTGGAAGGCCGCTCAGGCTGGTGACTGGGCTACCGTCAAGGCCGAGCAGGATCGCCTCAATGAGATTTCGCACATCTGGGATGTCACCTCGGGCGTCCAGGGTTATGCCGGTGGCGTCGGCGCCTTCAAGACCGCTATGAACCTCATGGGTATCTTCGACAGCCCGACCATGCCGCGCCCGGTGAAGGCCATGACCGGCGAGAACGTCGAGGCGATTAAGAAGGTCCTCCAGGACAACGGTCTCCTGTAAAGCTTCCCCGGGCACCCGACCTCGCCGTTCAACCGTGCGGCCATGACCCATTAGATCAATGGTCACACGGTTTCTTGGCGATCTCGGGCACCTGGAAAACCTTTTCCGCGCTGTGACGGCTAGCCTGACGGCGCATTTCCTGTAGTTGTTTTTTATCTCCTAAGGAGAGCGACATGGAGAACAAGTACGTCTGCTCTGTCGATATCGGCGGAACTAAGATCGCGACTGCCATCATGGAGTACCCGGCTGACGGTAGTGTGCCCCATCCTGTTTTTGAGGCCGAGGTTCCCACCGAGGCCCAAGAGGGCGGCGAGGCCGTCTTCCAACGTATCGAGGCGTCCATCAAGGCTGCTCTCGAGGCGAATCCCGATGTCGAGGTCCTTGGCGTCGGTATCGGTGCCGCCGGCGTCGTCGATCCCAAGACGGGCGCCATCGCGTATGCCAACGAGATCATGCCCGGCTGGTCCGGTGTTCAGTTGGGGCCGCGCCTGCGCGAGGACCTCGGTCTTCCCGTTGCCGTTGTAGGCGACGTGCAGGCTCATGCTCTGGGCGAGGCCCACTGGGGCGTCGGCAAGGGCAAGTTCTCCGTCTTGTGTCTTGGCATCGGTACGGGCATCGGTGGCGCATATGTCGAGAACGGCCGCGTGATGCAGGGTTTCCATGGTGCTGCTGGCCATATGGGCCACATCGAGTGCTCGGCTGCCGCCGGTATTCCCTGCGCCTGCGGGCGTTCCGGCCATCTGGAGTCGGTTGCTTCGGGCACTTCCATTGGTCGTATGTACGATGAGCGCTTTGGTCGCGTCGACCCCAGCCGTCCTTCGGTCGGTCGCGATGTGAACGACCTGTGCCGTGCGGGCGACGCAAAGGCGACCGAGGTCATCCATGACGCCGGCTTTGCGCTGGGTGCCAGCTTGGGCTCGCTCGCTAACATCCTGGACCCTGAGGTCATCGTGCTTTCGGGTGGCGTGATTCACCAAGGTCCCGATTGGCGTTCGCAGACGTGGAAGGATTCGGTGCACGAGGGCTATGCCAGCCAGGCGCTCGATCCGCTTCAGGACACGCCGATCCTCATCGGTTCTCTGGAGGGCGATGCTCCGCTCATCGGTGCCGCCGAACACCTTCTTGCTTCGTTGAAGTAAACATAACTACCAAGTGTGCCTTCTGAGGTGCCGCAGATTGACGTGAAAGAGGAGCGAAGCGTACTTCGGTACGCGAGCGACGGTTTGAACGTCAAGGTGCGGCGTCTCAGAAGGCTGTTTTGAGAAAGGTTGAGTCGAACATGACCGTTGATCCTTTGATCCAGTCCCTGAAGGGCAAGCTCGTCGTGAGCGTTCAGGCGTATATGGGCGAGCCGCTTCGTACGCCCGAGACCATGGCTCAAATGTCTCGCGCTTGCGAGCTCGGCGGCGCCGCCGCCATTCGCTGCCAGGGCCTTGCCGACATTGCCGCCATTAAGGGTCGCTGTGAGGTTCCCGTCATCGGCCTGTGGAAGGATGGGCACGAGGGCGTTTACATCACGCCGACGCTGCGCCACGCTCGCGCCTGCGTTGCTGCGGGTGCCGATATCGTGGCGATCGACGCCACCGATCGTCCGCGTCCCGATGGCAAGACCGTCGAAGATACTTTCCGTCCGCTGCACGAGGAGGGCGTGCTCCTGATGGCCGACTGTGCCACCATCGAGGATATTCGTCGTGCTGTCGACATGGGCTTCGACCTGGTGTCCACCACGCTGTCTCATGGTGTTGCCGCCATCGACTGCACCATGGCCGATGGCCCCGATCTGCCGCTCCTGCGTCAGGCGACCGAGGAATTCCCCGGCCTTCCCATCATTTGCGAGGGTCGCGTGCATACGCCCGAGGAGGCTCGCGCCGCGATCGATGCTGGCGCCTGGGCCGTTGTCGTCGGCACCGCCATCACGCACCCCACGAGTATTACGAGTTGGTTCAAGGCTGCGCTTGAGGCGTAAGACAGGCCTCGTATCCGCTCGGGGCGGTATACTCAATATAGGCAATTGACCGCGCGGGATCCGGGTTGCTGGGTCCCGCGCTTGTTTTCGGGAGGCAACACATGCAAAAGGGAGATGCCATGGATGCGGCGGAGCGCTCGGAGCGCATCCCCGATATCGTCATCATCACCGGAATGTCCGGATCAGGCCGCACACAGGCCATGCACGTGTTCGAGGACATGGGCTATTTTTGCATCGATAACCTGCCTCCGCGTCTCATCGCCCAGCTTGCCGAGCTCGTCGGCATCAATACGGGCGTGGGCAGGCATCTCGCCGTCACCTGCGATTTGCGTAGCCAGGGACTGTTTGACGAGTTGCTCGATGCGGTCGCCGCTCTCGAAGAGCGCGAGATGAGCTGCGACATCGTGTTCCTGGAGGCTTCTGACGAGGTGCTGATTCGTCGCTACAGCGAAAATCGCCGCCGTCATCCCATTGCCAAGCCGGGGGAGACTACGGCCGATGCCATTCAGCGCGAGCGCCTTCAGCTGCAGGGCGTGCGCGACCGAGCCGATATGATTATCGACACGAGCCGTCTGCGCACCTCTGCGCTGCGCAACAAGCTGCGTATGGCATTTTCCGAGCTGTCCGACCAGCAGCTTATGGATGTCCACGTGTTCTCGTTTGGCTTTAAGCACGGCATGCCCGTCGAAGCGGATATTATGATCGACGTCCGCTTCCTGCCCAATCCGTTCTACGATCCCGAGATGCGCACGATGACCGGTCTCGATAAAAAGGTCTCCGATTTTGTTCTGGACCATCCCAAGACGCAGGAGTTTTGGAAGGCTTGGACACAGCTGCTCGATACGGTCATGCCCGGTTATATCGCGGAGGGTAAGCCGCAGCTTTCTATCGCCATCGGCTGCACGGGCGGCCAGCACCGCAGCGTTGCCATTGCCGAGGCCACGGCCCGTTACCTGGAAGGCGCTCAGTATCATGTGAGCATCTCCCACCGCGACCTGTCGCGCGCCAACACGAAGGCATAGGCCTGCATGTCGTTTACCGCTGAGGTGCGCGACGAGCTTGCGCGCTGCGAACCCGAATGTGAATACTGCGACTTGTCGACGCTTGCCGCCCTCACGCGCGTGAGCGGTACGCTCTCGCTTACCGGCTCTGGGCGGTATCGTTTGACGGTTGCGACTGAGACGGGAGCCGTCGCGCGCACGATGATCACGCTGACGCATCGTATCCTTAAGCTCAAAACGGAGTTCACCGTCCGCAAATCTGTCTTGCATAAGGTTCGAAACTACCTCATCACCTTGCCTGATCAGCCAGACCTGGATAAGGCCTTGGTTCTGCTGGGTATCCTCGACCGTAGGGGAGGACTTGTCGCCGGCGTACCCCGACATATCGTTGCCCGTCCTTGCTGTAGACTTGCCTATATCCGCGGCGCGCTCATCGCGGGCGGCTTCGTGGCCGATCCACGCGGCGATTTTCATTTGGAGATCGCTGTGCAGGGCGAGCAATATGCCAAGGGACTTTGCGATCTGTTGGAGCAGATTGGGGTCCATGCTCGTGTTAATGCACGGCGGGGGTCATATGCCGTGTACATTAAGAGCGCCGAGGAAATCGAGCATCTATTAAAGCTGATTGGTGCCAAGCGCAGCGTTGCCGAGATTGAGGAGGCACGCGCGGTCAAGTTGGTTAAGAACGATGTGAACCGTCGCGTGAATGCCGAGCTCGCCAACCAGACCAGAAGCGCCGGTGCTGCCCAACATCAGCTTGCGCTTATCGATGAGCTCGAGCAGCGTGGCCTTCGCGATGCGCTTCCGGATGCCTTGGCGGTCTTTTGCGACCTGCGCGAGCGCTATCCCGATCTGTCGCTGCGTGATTTGGGGGAGATGGCTGACCCTCCCTTGTCGAAGTCAGCCCTCTACCATCGTGTTTTACGGCTTGAAAAGCTCATTGAAGCAAACAGGTAGTTTGAAGTAACGACTTATATATGGATTTAGCTGCTATTTTAGTCTTTAAAACGTTTTAACGTAAATTTGATTTTCAATTTCGAGCATTCTCGTGAAATTCAAGTCAAAAAAAAGGTATATTAGGCGAGTGGTTAGTTTGTGGGCCTCAACGGCGGGCGCTGTAGCTCGCGGGGGCCTTACGAAAGGAGACACAATGGCAGTAAAGGTTGCTATTAACGGCTTCGGTCGCATCGGTCGTCTGGCTTTCCGTCAGATGTTCGGTCATGAGGGCTCCGAGATCGTCGCTATCAACGACCTCACCTCTCCCGATATGCTCGCTTACCTGCTGAAGTACGACTCCACGCAGGGCAACTACGCTCGCGATCACGAGGTCGTTGCTGGCGAGGATTCCATCACCGTTGACGGCAAGGAGATCAAGATCTACAAGGAGGCCGACGCTAACAACCTGCCTTGGGGCGACCTTGACGTCGACGTCGTTCTCGAGTGCACCGGCTTCTACACCAGCAAGGCTAAGGCTCAGGCCCACATCAACGCTGGCGCCAAGAAGGTCGTCATCTCCGCTCCGGCCGGCAGCGATCTGCCCACCATCGTGTACAACGTCAACCATGAGACGCTGACCGCTGAGGACAACATCATCTCCGCTGCTTCCTGCACCACCAACTGCCTCGCCCCGATGGCCAAGGGTCTGAACGACTTCGCTCCCATCGTGTCCGGCATCATGACCACCATCCACGCCTTCACCGGCGACCAGATGCCGCTCGACGGCCCGCAGCGCAAGGGCAACTTCCGTCGCTCCCGCGCCTGCTCCGAGAACATCGTCCCGAACACCACGGGCGCTGCCAAGGCCATCGGCCTGGTTCTCCCCGAGCTCAACGGCAAGCTCATCGGTGCCGCCCAGCGCGTCCCGACGCCGACCGGCTCGCTGACCAACCTCTACGCCGTCGTTGACAAGAAGGTCACCGTCGACGAGGTCAACGCTGCCATGAAGGCCTACGCCGAGACCATCCCCGAGACCTTCGCCTACAACGAGGACCAGATCGTCTCCCGCGACATCGTCGGCGAGACCCACGGCTCCATCTTCGACGCCACTCAGACCATGTGCTCTGACCTCGGCAACGGCCAGACCCTCGTTCAGGTCACCTCTTGGTACGACAACGAGAACTCCTACACCTCTCAGATGGTCCGCACCATCAAGTACTTCGAGAAGTTCGTTGCTTAATTTAGCTTTTAGCGAATAGCTCGTTGAGCGTCTAAAGAAGGGCGCGGCCTTATAGGGCTTACACCCTAGGGTCGCGCCCTTTTTATAAGAAATCGTCTGCCGTAATGGGAGGCAGACACGTACGAAAGGTAGAAGCAAACATGGCCTTTACCAAGAAGACCGTCCGCGACATCGATGTCGACGGAAAGCGCGTTCTCGTCCGCGTTGACTTTAACGTGCCTATCAAGGATGGCGTCGTTGGCGACACCACCCGTATCAAGGCTGCCCTGCCCACCATCAACTACCTCGTTGAGCACAATGCTCGCGTCATCCTCATGAGCCACCTCGGTCGTCCCGAGGGCACCGGCTTCCAGCCCGAGCTGTCCCTCGAGCCCGTCGCCAAGAAGCTCGCTGAGCTCTCTGGTCTCGACGTTGCCTTTGTCGCCGACACCTACGGCGAGAAGGCTGCTGAGGCTGTCGCCGCCGTCGAGCCGGGTAAGGTCCTCGTTCTCGAGAACGTCCGTTTTGACAAGCGTGAGAAGAAGAACGATCCCGAGATCGCCAAGAAGCTCGCTTCCTATGGTGACGTCTTCGTTCTCGATGCCTTCGGCACCGCTCACCGCGCCCAGGGTTCCGTCGTGGGCCCCGCCGCTTACCTGCCTGCCGTCGCCGGCTTCTTGCTCGAGAAGGAGGTCGACACGCTGACCGGCATCTTCGCCGAGCCCGAGCGCCCCTTCGTCGCCATCGTCGGCGGTTCCAAGGTTTCCTCCAAGATCGGCGTTCTCGATCACCTCATCGACTCCGCTGACACCCTGATCATCGGTGGCGGCATGGCCTACACCTTCTTCTTGGCTCAGGGCCTGACCGTCGGTCAGTCCCTCAAGGAAGAGGACTGGGTCGAGCGCGCTGGCGAGATGCTCAAGAAGGCCGAGGAGAAGGGCGTCAAGATCCTGCTCCCCATCGATAACCGCGTTGCCGATCACTTTGGCGAGGACGCTGTCCCCGAGGTTGTCGCTTCCGACGCTATCCCCGACGATCGTGAGGGTATGGACATCGGCCCCAAGACCGAGGAGCTCTACGCCGAGGCCGTCAAGGGCGCCAAGACCGTGTTCTGGAATGGCCCCATGGGCGTCTTCGAGTTCGACAACTTCGCTCACGGCACCCAGGCTATTGCTGAGGCTGTCGCCGAGGCCGACTGCACCTCGATCATCGGCGGTGGCGACTCTGTCGCAGCTGTCAACAAGTTCAACCTGGCCGACAAGATGAGCTGGATCTCCACCGGTGGTGGCGCTTCCATGGAGCTCGTCGAGGGTAAGGCCCTGCCCGGAGTGGAGGCGCTTCTCGATGCCTAATCGCACCCTTCTTATCGCTGGTAACTGGAAGATGAACAACGACGTCGCCGAGGCTGCCAAGCTCGCCGACGAGCTGGCTCAGGCTCTGCCCGAGGTTCCGGCTGGCGTCGAGGTGCTCGTCTGCCCTCCGACCATCGACATCACCACGGTTCATGACCGCATTCAGGCTGCCCCCATCGCCCTCGGTGCACAGAACGTGTACTGGGAGGCCAAGGGTGCCTTCACCGGTGAGTCTTCTTGCGACATGCTCAAGTCCGCTGGCTGCACCTACTGCATCATCGGTCACTCCGAGCGTCGCGACTACTTCCACGAGACCGACGAGGATCAGAACAAGAAGGCTAAGGCTCTCGTTTCCGCCGGTCTTGTTCCCGTCTTCTGCTGCGGCGAGTCCCTCGAGGTCCGCGAGGCTGGCACCTATGTCGAGCACGTCGTGAACCAGGTCAAGGCTGGCCTTGCTGGCCTTGAGATCACCTGCCCCAAGCAGGTCGTCGTCGCCTACGAGCCCATCTGGGCCATCGGCACAGGCAAGACCGCTACCGCCGAGGACGCTCAGGAGGTCTGCGGCGCTATCCGTGAGACCCTCAAGGAGATGTTCGGCGAGGAGCTCGCCAACGGCATCCGCGTGCTGTATGGCGGTTCCGCCAAGCCCGGCAACATCGCCGAGCTCGTCGCCAAGCCCGACGTTGACGGCGCCCTCGTGGGCGGCGCTTCGCTCAAGGCTGCCGACTTCGCCTCTATGGTCGTCAAGGCAGGCGAGTAGGACATATGGCACAACGTCATCTTCCTGCACTCCTGATTATCATGGATGGCTGCGGCCTTGCTCCAGCCGATGGTGAGAACGCCGTCGCCGCTGCCAAGACGCCCTTCCTTGATAGCCTGTACGAGAAGTACCCCCACACCACGCTCGGCGCTTCGGGCGAGGACGTGGGCCTTCCCGACGGCCAGATGGGCAACTCCGAGGTAGGCCACCTCAATATCGGTGCCGGCCGCATCGTGTTCCAGGAGCTTTCGCGCATCAACAATGCCATCAAGGACGGCTCCATCGCCAAGAACGAGGTTTTCGTCAAGGCTATGGACGACGTCAAGGCTGACGGCAAGACTCTCCACCTCATGGGCCTTATGAGCCCTGGCGGTGTCCATTCTCACATGAACCACGTCGAGGCTCTGGTCAAGATGGCTGCCGAGCACGGTGTCAAGACCGTTCGCGTCCACGCCTTCATGGATGGCCGCGACGTTGACCCGCAGTCCGGTGCCGGCTACATGAGCGAGTTCTGCGCCTTCCTGGCGAAGATCTCCGAGGAGACCGGTTGCGACGCTCGCGTCGCCACCGTTTCTGGCCGCTATTGGGCCATGGACCGCGACAACCGTTGGGAGCGCATCCAGCGTGCCTACGACGTCATGGTCAATGCGTCCGATGCCGATGTCGACCCCGTTGCCGGCATCAAGGCCTACTACGAGAAGGACCCGCGCGGCGACGAGTTCGTCGAGCCCTTCGCTGCCCACAACGAGGGCATCCACGAGGGCGACGCGGCCATCTTCTTCAACTTCCGTCCCGACCGCGCCCGTCAGATGACCCGCGTGTTCACGGACAAGGAGTTCGACGGCTTTGAGCGCAAGCAGATCAAGCTTTCGCACTTTGTGACGATGACCGAGTACGATCCGACGTTTGATGTCGAGGTCGCCTTCCCCAAGACGTTCCCCGAGAACGTCCTGGCCGACGTTATCGCCGCCAATGGCCTGAAGCAGCTGCACACCGCCGAGACCGAGAAGTACGCCCACGTGACGTTCTTCCTCAACGGCGGCATCGAGGAGCCCAAGGAGGGCGAGGAGCGCGTGCTCGTCGCTTCCCCCAAGGTCGCTACCTACGATCTGCAGCCTGAGATGAGCGCTCCCGAGGTTACCGAGAAGCTCGTCGCTGCCATCAACGAGGATCGCGCTGATTTCTACATCGTGAACTTCGCAAACTGCGACATGGTTGGTCACACCGGTGTCTTCGACGCCGCCGTTAAGGCCGTCGAGGCTGTTGACGATGCCCTGTCCAAGGTTGTCCCGGCGATTCTCGCCAAGGGCGGCTTTGCGCTGATTACCGCCGACCACGGCAACGCCGATCACATGTTTGACGTTGCTTCTGACGGTTCCAAGCATCCGTTCACGGCTCACACCACCAACCGTGTGCCGTTCATCATCGTTGATGAGAAGGCGCAGCTCACCGGTATCGAGGACGGTCGTCTTTCCGATATCGCTCCGACCATGCTCACCATGGCTGGTATTGAGCCTTCCGCCGAGATGACGGGTCGCGTGCTCGCCACCGAGGCCTAAGAGAAAACTCCAAGCGTTTTCTTGCAGGGGGTTGCCCATATTCGGGCAACCCCCTTTTTGGTATTTCTGCCATTTCCGCACCGTCCCCGAGTGGCAGGTAGGGGAGAGCGGGGGATTGTGGTACAGTACTGGAGTTTGAATTGTTCTATTAAGGAGCTTATCTATGGGTCCGTTCCAGATTCTTCTGTTTGTCGTTTGGGCTGTTTCTGCCGTGGCGCTGACGATTCTCGTCCTGATGCATTCCGGTAAGGGTACCGGCGTTTCGGATATGATCGCTAGCTCGCTGTATAACTCCAGTTCTGCCACAGGTGTTATGGAGCAGAACCTCGACCGCCTGACCGTCATCATGGGTGTCGTGTTTGCCGTGTGCGTCGTGCTGTGCATGTTCTTCTTCCCGCAGGGCATCGTGGGCTACTAATCACGAGCCGCATAAGTACTTGTAAAGGGTTCCGCAAGTGCGGGACCCTTTTTTGTTTACATATTCGTAACAGAGTCAAAAATATCACCACATACTGCGCCCAACTAAAGAAATTGGTTGATTTTCAATCTCAACGCAACAGCCCGAACGGACCCCGCGTTTCCGCAG
>CATVRV010000024.1:0-37884 GCA_958346515.1 uncultured Collinsella sp. | reverse complement strand
ACTGCGGGAACGGCCTATTCGCTCAATGTGTTCGGCTGAGATCGGAAATCAACCGGGCTTTTTTGACTACTTTTTGACTGGTGGGGCATCAGGGTGGCGAAAGTAGTCAAGGAAGCCCCGTCCTAAATAGACTGATCTGGTGCTGTGCCACGAAAAGGGCCCATCTACTACGATTGGGTCGCAGGGTTCGACCATAGCCGACTTTTTCGAAAATCGGCAAGCTCTCTACCTGCGGTTTTATTTTTTCAAATTCCGGGATGGTCGAGGATGGTCGGTTAAACGTAGTAGATGGCCGCATTTCGTGGCAAACGGTCCGACCCAAGACCCAAGGCAGCCAACCTCGAATGGTCATTCTCGAAGTTGCGGTGGAATACGGACTGAATTGGCCCCTTAAAGGCAAAAACACTCCGTATTCCACCGCAACTTATAGGGAGATAGGCCTTAGAGGCGGGCGAGGTCGTAGGATTGAGCGGCTGCCTCGCCGCCACAGATGAGGTTGGTTGTGGCTTCTTGCGGATCGAGTGCCTGTTCCAGGTCCATGGGCTTGCGGCAAATCGGCAAAACCAAGTCAATACCCTGCCCATATACCGCGTTCAGGTTGTCAGCACGGCCGCCCACGACGGCGACCACCGGCTTGCCATATCGCCTGGCGCGGCGAGCCACACCCACCGGCGCCTTACCGGCGGCGGACTGCTCGTCCATATTGCCCTCGCCTGTTATGACCAGGTCGACATCGCGCACGCGCTCGTCAAACCCCACGAGATCGAGCACCGTCTCTACACCCGAGCGCAGCTCCGCACCGAGCGCCAGCAACGCGGCTCCCAAGCCACCGGCAGCGCCCGCGCCGGGCACGCCGAGCACCGAGCCAAATGTCCGTGCGCCCTCGGGTGTGCGCAACAACCCCTGGGCTCGCGCCTCGAAAATTGCCGCATCGAGCAGGCGACCGTAGCCGACCATCCAGCCGTCGTATCTGCGCAGCGCCTCGACATCATCCGCCGGCAGGCCCTTCTGCCCGCCAAACACCGCCAGTGCGCCTCGACGCCCCACGAGCGGATTCTCGACATCGGAAAGCACCACGACACGCGCGCCGTTCAGCGCCCGAAGCGCTGGCGCCAAATCGATACTCACCACCTGCTCAAGGCCGGCAAGACCGGGGGCGATATTGCAGCCCTGATCATCGACCACACGCGCGCCCAGCGCCTGCAGCATACCGGCGCCACCATCGTTGGTGGCGCTGCCGCCCAAGCCGATATAGATAGTCTTTGCCCCGGCACGAACCGCACGGAGCATCAGCCCACCCACGCCATAGGTTGTAGCAGCCAGCGCCGACGACTCCGTGCAAGGCGAGTACCCGATGCCCGCGGCTTCGGCCATCTCAATAACAGCCGACTCATGCTCGACATCAACCAGCATCCGGGCAGGCACACGCTCGCCCAAGGACCCTGCAACCTCGCAGGTCACAAGCTCGCCACCGCAGGCGGCAACGGCATCGAGCGTTCCCTCACCACCATCTGCCAGCGGCAATGTGCGCACCTCGGCATCGGGCCACACACGGCGCATGCCTTCGGCAACCGCCGCCTCCGCCTGCGCACTCGAAACGCTGCCCTTAAAGGAGTCGATCGCCAACAGCACACGGCGGGGCCGGCGGCACGCAGGACCAAAGTCAACCGCCGTGCCAGCATCCTCACCGGCACCTGCAAGCGCTGCGGCGTGAGCGGCGTGTGCTTCAAGATCAGCCCCACAACCGCAATCAGCGCCGCCCGCTCCGCGCAGACCGCCAAAATAGCTACTCAGCAGCTCACGGCATTCATCCGCCAGGACCCCAGCCGTCACGTTAAACCGATGATTCAGGCGCGAGTCGGCATTGAGGTCATACAGCGAACCCAGCGCGCCCGCCTTGGCATCAGCCGCGCCATACACGCAGCGCCCCACGCGCGCGTTAACCATAAGCCCCGCACACATGCAGCATGGCTCGAGCGTCACGTAGACCGTGCAATCGGAAAGGCGCCAGCGGCCAAGTGCCTGGGCAGCGGCGCACACGGCCGCAAACTCTGCATGCGCCGAAGGGTCCTGGTCGAGCTCGCGCCGATTGTGCGCCCTCGCGACGATCTCGCCGTCGCGCACCACCGCGGCTCCGATGGGCACCTCGCCCACCGCCGCGGCGGCTCGCGCCTCCGCCAACGCCTCGCGCATGAACTTCTCGTCGATTTCGGTGATCGTCATCGTTCGCCTTCCCTGTTGCAAATTCAAAACGATGCTATCATTACGACTCACGGAGAGATGGCAGAGCGGTTGAATGCGGCGGTCTTGAAAACCGTTGAGCGCGAGAGCGTTCCGGGGGTTCGAATCCCCCTCTCTCCGCCACTTTTAGTGATGCACCGGCGTCATGGTCCGCTCAAACAGCGCATCGACCACGTCGGCCATCTCGGGTCGACGCTCAAGATCGTGGCCCGATTCCCACCATATCGTGAAAAGTCGAATAATACCGCCGGCGACAAACTCAGACGTCGTCTCGAGTGACACGGGGGCCAGGGCATCCTCGGCAAGCACGTTCATCACACGCTCGCGGATGGAGCGGGCAATACGGTCGCAAATAACGTTGGTCAACATGCCCGACATGCTGCTTGCCAAAATGTTATCCATGAGCTGCTCGTGCGCCAGAATCAAATCCATGGCATCGTCCAAAATCGCGTGCCGAAGCGCGCGCACGTCCTCGGCAGACACTGCGCCGGCCTCATCGGGCTGTTTTTGCGGCAAGCCCGACATGAGTTCATCGATATAAAAGGCAAAGTAATCGTTCTTGTCGCGAAAGTGCTTGTAGAACGTCGTGCGGCGAATCATGGCGCGGTCGCACAGCATGGCAACCGTCAGGTCCTCAAAACGATGCTTCTCGAGAAGCTCGGTAAAGGCATCGAACAGGGCACGGTAGGTTTTCTTGATGCGAAGGTCCACTGGTATCGCCATCCTCAGGGCAAAGACAACACTCGTCAATCTGTCGCATATCTTACACCTGTACCTCGCGCGCTTTGCCCCAGTGCCAACCCCACCGAAAACATAACGCTTACCGGAAAGTTCGGCACGGCAAAACGTTGCGGGTATACTAGTAGCGTTATACCAACGGCAGCTGGCGCATGCCGCCGCGGCCTTTCGAAACGGAGACATCATGATTACCGTCATCATCGGCATCGTTGTTGTCATTGTGATTGTCTGCGCCATCGCCGGCATCTACAACAACATGGTCACCAAGCGTAACCGCATCGATAACGCCTGGCAGAACATCGATACGCAGCTGCAGCGCCGCAACGACCTGATCCCCAACCTGGTCGAAACCGTCAAGGGCTACGCCAAGCACGAGCAGGAGACGCTCTCCGCCGTGATCAGCGCGCGTAACACCGCCGTCAAGGCCACCACGCCCGAGGCCAAGATGGAAGCCGACAACGTGCTGACCGGCGCACTGCGCCAGCTCTTCGCTGTGGCCGAGGCCTATCCCGATCTTAAGGCAAACACCAACTTTACGCAGCTGCAGGCATCGCTCGAGGACACCGAGAACAAGATTAGCTATGCACGCCAGAGCTACAACGACTGCGTGCTCAGCTACAACAACGCCATTCAGACGTTCCCGGCTGTCATCTTTGCTGGCATCTTCCAGTTTAAGGAGCGCCAGGGCTTCGAGGCCGCTGAAGCAGCCCGCCAGGCCCCGACCGTCAAGTTCTAGTAGTTTGGCAGCGCATCCTTAATCGGCCAAATGTATAAACCGCCCCGTCGAGTGCATACTTCGACGGGGCGGTTTCCTTTTTCGCAAAGGTCCCCCTCTAAGCGCCGTGCATTTTTAGGAGTATTCAACATAACCAAGAGCTTCGGGCGCCACGATAAGTGCCAAAGACCGCGAATATCCCTGCAAATCAAACGCTGCCAGCCCATAACCCCGCCCATCATCCGTAGAAAACATCGAGAACTCCCGATTTTTTGCCCGAGGTCGGTATGCAGGGGCCTTCGATTGCAGAATACTCGCAAAAATGCACGTCGCCACCACCCCCACATGGCGCGAACCAAAACAAAAGCGCGACCTTCCTTTCCGGCGCACTCCGCAGGACGAAAGAACCTCCGCCGCGCGAAGTGCGCAGCGGAGGTTCTTTCATGTCCGAGGACGCGCCGGAAAGGAAGGTTGCCCTCGGGCCGAACAGCTATGGCAGCTTACGCGACGGTGTAAACCCAGTCGTGCTTATCCTCAACAGCACCAGACTGGATACCGGTCAGGGTCTCGCGGAGCTTCTTCATCACGGGGCCGATCTCGGTGTAGCCGGCCGGGAAGGTCACAGTCTCGTCGGCGCCGTAGACCTTGTTGTCGATCTCGCCAACCGGGGAGATGACGGCAGCGGTGCCGCACAGGCCGCACTCGACAAAGGTGCCGGCCTTGACCTCGGCCCACTCGACGGGACGCTGGTCGACGGTCATGCCCAGGTCCTGAGCAACCTGAACGAGCGAGCGACGGGTGATGGAGGGCAGGATGGAGTCGGTGTGCGACCGCGGAACGACGAGGGTGCCGTCCTCCTTCACGAACAGGACGTTGGCGCCACCGGTCTCCTCGACATAGGTGCGGGACTCGGAGTCGAGATACAGGTTCTCGGCATAACCCTCGCGGTGAGCTTCCATCGTGGGCTTGAGGGACATGGCGTAGTTCAGGCCGGCCTTGATGTTACCGGTGCCGTGCGGTGCCGCACGGTCATACTCGGAAACGCGCAGCTTGACGGGCTTGAGGCCACCCTTAAAGTACGGACCGACCGGGGTCACGAGAATGCGGAACGTGTACTCAGGAGCGGGAGCCACGCCGATCACGTCACCGGAGCCGATCATAAACGGACGCACGTACAGGGTCGCACCGGAGCCGAAGGGCGGAACCCAGGCGGCGTTGGCAGAAACGACCTGCTTGACGGCCTCAACGAACTTGTCCTTGGGGAACGGGGGCATCTCGAGGCGCTGCGCAGAGTTGTACATGCGCTCGGCGTTCATGTCGGGACGGAAGCAGACGATGCTGCCGTCCTCGGCGGTGTAGGCCTTCAGGCCCTCAAAGACCTCCTGGCAGTAATGGAAGATGCCGCCGCACTCGGAGACGTGCAGGGTGTGGTCGGTGGTCAGGCCACCCTCGTCCCACTCGCCGTCCTTCCAATGGGCCTCGTAGCTGTAATCGGTCTTCATGTAGCCAAAGCCGAGGCTACCCCAATCGATATCCTTCTTCTCGACAGTCATATGTCGCTCCTTATATACACAGTTGCAAACTCGCGAACCCGCACGCAAGGACCGAGGCCGACCGCGTCGCAACGTCACACGCCCGGAGCGTAGAGCCGGACGGGACACGCAAACGGCATCAAAGCCGATGGCACGTCGATTCGCATGCACGAGATTGTACTCCGCACGCGCGTCGGATAAAACGTTTTTCTTTAACTAACTAAAGTATTTTCATTTGACCGAAGCAAAAAGGCCCGCCACCGTAAGCGGTGACGGGCCTCAACTGTACGGTCTGCGCGCTGGCTCGAGCTAGGCGTTCTATTTGCCCAGCTTAGCCTTAACCAGACCGACCACGGTCGGGATGATCGACACGGCAACGATGCCGACGATCAGCAGCTCAAAGTGCTCCTGCACAAAGGGGATGCCGCCAAAGAAGTAGCCCAGCAGTGTAAAGAGCGTCGACCAGGTAATGCCGCCCAGCACGTTAAAGATGACAAAGTTGCGCCAGTGCATGCCGCCCATGCCGGCGATAAAGGGCACAAAGGTGCGAATAAACGGGAAGAAACGGCCCAGGAAGATGGCCAGGTGGCCCCACTTGTCCAGGAAGTCCTCGGACTTTTTGATGCGCTCGGGCGTCATGGCCTTGACCTTGCCCGAAGCGATGATCTTGCGGCCGAAGAAGTGACCGATCATAAAGTTGCACTGATCACCCAAAATGGCAGCCGCCCATGCGACGGCCAGCAAGGCCACGATGTTAAAGCCACCGTTGTGGGCAAAGAAGCCCGAAGCAAACAGCAGCGAATCGCCAGGGAGAAACGGGAAAAACACCACGCCCGTCTCGATAAAGATGATCAGGAACACGCAGCCGTAGGCCATAAGCGGGCCGGCGGCGATCCAGCTGGCGATCGCGGTGCGCGGATCCTTAAGCAGCTCGGCGATAAAATTGATGAAACCCATGAAGTAAAACCTCTCAGTTGTGGGCGCGGATACGTCCAAGTTGACCAGTATACGGTTGCGGCGCCCCCTCGTGCGCAACCCCACAAAAGCATGACTCCATTACCAGCAAGTTTGCATAACTGACACCTGTTGCGCAATGCCGCTAAGATTGTTCTTCCTAATCCCTAGCGAATCGCTATACTTTATTGAATCGCATTGCCATGGCGCTAAGGAGGGCGGCCGGTGAGCTTTATCAATACCATTCGCGAGGACATCAAGACCGTCCAAGCGCAGGATCCCGCCGCGCAAAACGGTCTGGTCATCTTCCTTTCCTATCCTGGCCTGCACGCCAAGTGGAACCACGTGCCCGAGCACTGGCTCTGGGAGCACGGTCATCGCTCGCTCGCCCGCGTGCTCTCGCAAATCACCCGCCACATCACCGGCGTCGAGATTCATCCCGCGGCACAGATCGGCAAGCATTTCTTTATCGACCATGCCATGGGCGTCGTCATCGGCGAGACCACCATTGTGGGCGACAACTGCGTGCTCTATCAGGGCGTCACGCTCGGCGGCACCGGCAACGAGACCGGCAAACGCCACCCAACGCTCGGCAATAACGTCACCGTGGGCACGGGCGCCAAGGTGCTCGGCAACATCCGCATCGGCAACAACGTCAAGATCGGCGGCAACTCGGTCGTCGTCAAAGACGTGCCCGACAACTGCACCGTCGTGGGCGTGCCGGGACGCATCATCAAGCGCAACGGCTGCCGTGTGTTCGAGGAGAGTTTCGACGCCAAGCAGCATCGCGAGTACATGCCCGATGACGCCGCCGAGCAGAGTGCCCTCAACCGCCAAGGCATCACCGAGAACGCCCGCCGCGTCAAAGAACTCGAGCGAGAGGTGGCCGAGCTCAAAGCCCTCGTCGCCAAGCTCGTGGACGAACGCTAGGAACGCAAGCGGCACAAAACGACATCGGCATCAACGCAAAGGCGCGCCAGGGAATTCATCCCCGGCGCGCCTTTCTTTTTGATGTGACATGTAGGACTGTCCCTTTGTCACATTAGGCGAACTGGCTCAAGTAGAGGTCGGCATAGGCACCCTCGGCAGTCAGCAGCTCCTTATGCGTGCCCTGCTCGATAATGTTGCCGTGATCCATGACCAAGATCAGGTCGGCGTCCACGATCGTCGACAGGCGATGTGCGATCACAAAGCTCGTGTGCCCGCGCATGAGCGCGTCCATGGCACGGCCGATGGCAAGCTCGGTACGCGTATCCACGCTTGAGGTCGCCTCGTCCAGGATGAGAATCGCCGGGTTGTTGAGCAGCACGCGTGCGATGGTCAGCAGCTGACGCTGACCCTGGCTGATGCTCTCGGCATCGTTGGCCACGCGCGTGTCGTAGCCCTGCGGCATGGTGCGCACAAAGAAGTCGACCTGCGCGGCACGAGCGGCGGCCACAATTTCGTCGCGCGTTGCCTCGGGGCAGCCGTAGGCGATGTTTTCGGCAATCGTGCCATCGAACAGCCAGGCGTCCTGCAGCACCATGCCAAACTGCTGCCGTAGCTCGCCGCGGTCCATGCGGCTCGTATCCACGCCGTCGAGCGTAATACGCCCGCCGTCAATCTCGTAGAAGCGCATGAGCAGGTTGATGAGCGTCGTCTTGCCTGCGCCCGTGGTTCCCACCACGGCAATCTTCTGGCCCGGCTCGGCGGTAAACGACACATCGCGCATAAGCGGCTTGTCGGGCGAATAACCAAAGCGTACATGCTCAAAGGAGACGCGGCCCTCCACGCGACCCGGCAGCTTGGCGGCCTTGTCCGGCAGCGGATCGGCCTCCATCTCGGGCTCATCGAGCAGGTCGAACACGCGCTCTGCACTCGCCAGCGCGCTCTGCAGCGAGTTGAAGGTAAACGACAGCTGCGTCATGGGTTCGGACGCCTCGTAGATAAACTGGAAGAACGCCTGGAACACGCCGACGGTCATGTGACCGGCAACCAGCATGCTGCAGCCCACGAGCGCGATCACGATCTGCGCCAAACGGCCGATAAAGCGCACCGCGGGGCCGACGGCGTTAATCATGAAGTCGGCCTTGGCACTCACGCGTGCCAGCTCGCCCGAGGCCTGGTGCACCTCGGCAGAACTCTGGCGCTCACGGTTGAACGCGCGAATCACCAGACGGCCCGAATAGCCTTCCTCGACCGCACTCGTAATCTTTGACACCCACTCCTGGCGCTCGCCCGTCACATCGTGTGTGCGGCGCGAGACGACCTTCGTCACCAGCAGCGACAGTGCCGTAAAGAACAGAAAGACGAGCGTAAGCTGCACGCTGAACACGAACATCACGCTCACAGCACCAACAACCGTGCCGATCGACACGAGCAGCTGCAGCAATCCGCGCTGCATGCTCTCGGACATCTTGTCCAGGTCGTTGGTCGCGCGGCTGACGACCTCGCCGGGACGATGCGCGTCAAAATAGGCGAGCGGCAGACGGTTGAGCTTTTGCGCGATGCGGTTGCGCAGGCGCAAGTTGAGGCGTTCGGCCACGCTCGACATCAAAAAGCTCTGGAGCGCGTAGAACGAAGCGGCGGCCGTCCAAATCAAAAAGTAGATGAAGATAGTCCTGCCGCAGTTCTCCCAGGTGATGCTGAAGGTGGCGTTGTTGACAAACGCTACCTGAATGTGGCCCCACAGCTCATCGATCACGCGGGCGCTATATGCCGGCGCGGCAGTGTTAAAGATGACATAGAACACAATGCTCGCGAACACGATATAGAAGCGCCAATGGTCGCCGGCAGCCTCACTCCACAGGCGGCGCACCGTCGCCCAGGTATCCCGAGGCGTCTCGTCCTCGTCTTCGTCGTCCACGTCGCGCATACGCTCTGCCTCGGCGCGGGCGCGCTCGTCCTCGGCACGTTCGTTTTCCTCGTAGAGCGCTTGGCGGCGAGCCTCGCGCTTGGCGGCGTCATCCAGCTCGGTCGACGCGGCAGCCGTTTCCTCGACCAGTCCCGCGGCAGCGGCGTCATCAACGCCGCCCTGCTTCTTGAGCTCCCCGGTCATGCTACTCACCTCCCTTCATTTGCGATTCCGCGATGGCGCGGTACACCTCGCAGGTTTCCATAAGCTCGCCATGCGTGCCCAAGCCCACGACCTCGCCGTCCTTGAGCACAACGATCTGGTCGGCATGCAAAATAGTCGAGATGCGCTGCGCGATGATGAGCACCGCGGCGTCGCGCGTCTCGTCCTGCAGCGCATGGCGCAGGGCCGCATCGGTCTTAAAGTCCAGGGCCGAAAAACTATCGTCGAAGATATACAGGTCGGCGCGCTTCATGAGCGCGCGAGCAATGGCCAGGCGCTGGCGCTGGCCGCCCGAAAAGTTCGTACCGCCCTGGGCAACCGGGGTATCGAGCCCCTGCGGTTGGTCGAGTACAAAGGTGCTCTGGGCAACCTCAAGCGCGTGAAGCATGTCGCCCTCGGTCGCGCCTTCGTTACCAAAGCGAAGGTTGCTCGCCACCGTGCCCGAGAACAGCCACGCCTTCTGCGGCACATAGGCAATGCGCCCGCGGATTTCATCTTGCGTAAGCTCGCGCAGGTCCACACCATTCAGGCGAATGGAGCCCTTGGTGGCATCGTGGAAGCGCAGCAGAAGCTTTGCCACCGTCGATTTGCCCGAGCCTGTCGAGCCAACGATCGCAGTCGTCTGACCGCGACGGCAGGCAAAGCTCAGGTCGCACAGGGTGTCCTCGTCGGCATCGTCAAAGCGAAACGACATGTGGTCGAACACAGCCACCGCATCGGCTTCGTCTTGGGGCTCGCGCGCCCCGTCATCCAGCGTGCGCTCGCCATCGACGATGCTCGGCTCAATCTCCAACACCTGCTGCGCACGGTTCAGGCACGCGGCAGCACGCGGAAGCGTCAGCACCACCATCTGGGCCATCATCACAAAGAACAGGATCAGAATTGCATACTCCAGCACCGCCGAGATACTCGCAATCTGCATGGCGTGGGCGCCTACGCGGTTGCCGCCCACCCACAGCACCGCCACCTCGGCGATGTTCATCAAAAAGAAGCTTGAGCTGTCGAGGCCCACAAACAGGTGGTTGACTTTGATGGCGTTGGCGGCGTATTCGCTAAACACCTCGTCCAGACGCCGTTCCTCGTGGCGCTCCTTGTTAAACGCACGGATGACGCGCACGCCCACAATATTCTCGCGCAGCACCACGTTCATGCGGTCGATAAAGCCCTGTAGGCGCATAAAAATCGGCGCCGCGTTGGCAACCGTAAAGACCGCCGCCACCAGCACAATCGCAACGACTACGCCCAGAAGCGTGCCCATGGCGGGATCGATAAACCAGGCGAAGATGATGCCCGCCACAGCCAAAAACGGCACGGGCAGCACCAGCTGAATCGTCTGCAGAATCGCCTGCTGAATCACGTTGATGTCGTTGAGCGAGCGCGTGATCATCGATCCGGTGCCAAAGCGCTCAAAATCGCTGGCCGCGAGCTCGAGCGATTTGTCGTACACGGCATTGCGGATATCGCAGGCCACGTTGGCGGCCAGGCGCGCCGAAAGATAGCAGCCCAACACCGTGCCGCCGCTGGCCATGCCGGTCGCGATAAGCATGTACAGGCCGTTGCGTAAAATATAGTCGATGTCGCCCGTGGTAATACCGGTGTTGACCATGTTCGCCAGCATCGTGGGAACCAACAGCGTACCGACGTTATCTATCAGCACCGCAAACAGCGTCACCGCAATCAGACCGCGGTACGGCCTCATAAACCTCATTAAGAGTCGCATGTGTCCCCCTCGCCCTTATCGTCAGCCTCGTTCTCGGCGGCCACTTGCCGTTTAAATGCCTCGCACTCTTCGTTAAGAACATGGGAGAACTTACCGACCAAGCGCATGATCTCGCGCTGTTCCCACGGCTCGAGCGCCTCGAATGCCTGTTGCTCGGCTTTTTGCGCCGGCAACGCGTAGCGCTTGGCAAACTGCACGCCTTCTTCGGTCAGGCTCACAACCTTGTTCTTACGACTGCCTTCGGCAAACTCCAACGTTGCGAAGCCCCGCGCCGTCAAGGTTTTAATTGCCGAATTGATGGTCTGCTTGCTGTAGAACCATTCGCTTGTCAGACGGCTTACGGCAATACTGCCGCCCGCCGTGCTGGTATCGACGAGCATCCAGTAAGCGCAGTCCGAAAGGCCGCAGGCACGCGAGAACTCCGAATAGATATGGTCGAGTCCATTGAGCAACCGATCGAAGTCGACCAGCGTAACCGCACTATTCATCTATCCCACCATTCAATTGTCCGATTTTTGACCAATTATGTGTCTCTAGATTAGTCCGAGTTTTGACTATCGTCAACAGGCTCTCCGCAAATGCGTGCATTTTTATGGCCTATCGGCAGAAAAAGACCGCCGGCGCGGGGGCGGCGCCAGCGGTCACGTGAAAATCGGGTTTTATTGCCTGTTAAGCGGCGACGGCCTCATAGACCGTAGCGCCCGAGAAGCTGTCATGCAGGCTCTTGCCGGCAATCCACGGCAGCTCGACGACCTCGCAGACCGTGTTGACCAGCTCGGAGCAGTCAGTAAAGTGGCCCTTGTCGTTGAGGGCCTCGCAATCCTGAACACGCCAATAGCCATCGGTGTGCGTGATGTAGTACTCGTGGTCGTTGATCGACACGAAAGCGCGCGTCTTGGAACGCAGCAGCTTCAGAAATCCTTCGAAGTCGGTCTCGACGACATCTCCAGCCTGGAACATGATGTTACCTCCTGGCCCGGCGCCACCACGGCGCATTGATAAACGTTGGTACTCCTTTAGTAAAACCTTTATCAGAGGTTATGCGTTCGTCATTTAGGCAAGTGGTAAAAAACCGCAGGGTAGACGGGATAAAACGTTTAACCATCCCATTGGTTTGTCACATTCTGAAGGTACTTTTATGCAAACCTACTTTCCCAATTGGAATCTATCCTTTTGGCCGGGCAATTGACCGTCTATCGTTTGAGCCCGACGGGTATGAACGGGACATCTGCAACGCCACCGCAAGGAGACACCATGGAGACTATCGAAGCACTCATTCACCGTCGCAGCTGCCGCAACTACAGCGATCGTCCCGTCGAGGCTGAAAAGCTTGCACGTATTATCGAAGCCGGCCAATATGCACCGAGCGGCATGGGCCGCCAGCCGGTGACATTTGTCGCCGTCACCGACCCCGCGACCGTCGAGCGTCTCTCACAGCTCAACGCCCAGGTCATGGGCAGCAACAGCGACCCCTTCTACGGTGCCAAGACCGTTGTTGTGGTGCTGGTTGACCGCAGCGTGCCCACCCATCTGGAAGACGGCTCGCTCGCCATGGGCAACTTGCTCAACGCCGCCTATGCACTGGGTGTCGATTCGTGCTGGATTCACCGCGCGCATGAGGTCTTTGACTCGCCCGAGGGCCTGGAGCTGTTGGCCAGCTGGGGCCTGCCCGCCGACGGCAGCCTGCGCGGTGTCGGTAACTGCATTTTGGGCTACGCCGAGGACACGCTACCCGAGGCAAAGCCGCGCCGCGACAACGTGGTGTACGTTAGGTAGCGCAGGAGTGTCCCAAACTGCCGGCAGAAAAGGAACGTCCCCTTCTGCCGGCAAGCTATGTTGATATTTGAGTTGTCGTCGCTTCGCTTGTCTGGGTCGTTTCGGCGTCGTCGCCTTGCTTGTCTTCGTCCTTTTGCGCATCGGCGATGGTGGAGGCCGCCGCGACGATGCCGCGCTGGGGCGCGACGCCCGTCTGGGCCTGAGCGCCCTCGACAACTTCTGTACCTACATGCGCGAGCTCGGGCGATTTAAACATTGCGTCCAAGTTGGCGCCACCGCCGGCGTAGCCAAGCGCAGCGAGTGCGATGACGATCACTGCAACGGCGGCCACGATCGGCACGTAGCGATGCCAGCCGGCGGGATTGAGCCCGCTGCGGCGAGCCGCCCCGCGGCTGATGTAGCCGAGCGTTCCGTCGTGCTTGAGCTTTGAGCCCACCACGCGTTTGCGGCCCCACAGCGAGGACTCTGCCTGCATTGCCAAGCGGGCGCTTGCCGAAGGATAGCCGTATTTAGTGCGCTTGAACGAGCCATCAAACCCCGAGGCGTGTTTGCCCCACGTCACCGATGTCGTGCGTCGGTTAACCGGCGCGGCGCTCCGCCTTCTGCGGCTCGGTTTTGAAGTCTCAGCCATATGCCCTCGCACGCCGTAACCAAATCGAAACAATAACGCTTTGGACTGTAGCACACGCGTCGCGCGCGGTCACGGGCGCCTCGCTCAACGGTCATCGTCCTTCAGCAAGCGCCACAGCGTTGTACGGCTTATGCCCAGCACCTCCGCCGCACGGGTTCGGTTGCCGTGGAGATGGTCTACAACCAGACGCGCGATATCTCGCTCGGTATCGGCCAGCGGTCGTAGGATATACAGGTCACTTTCGAGTGTCGGGGCGCCAAAGGTTGCGGTCTTAATCACGTCCTCTTGGGCGAGCACTTCCTCCGCTATAGCGCTGTACACCGTGCCCGCCCCCACCAATATATACAGTCGTTCCGAGACCTCGCGAAGCTGCAGATAATTGCGCGGCCAGCGGTAAGCATCGAGCGTCTTCGTCGCCGCGGCAGACAGCGTGGGTGCTGCTGTCTCAAATGCATCAGCGAGATATTCCAAATAGCGCGCAACCTTCGTCGACGCGGCTCCCTGCTCGGCGATTGCCGGCGCCACGCTCACCGCGCAGGCGAAGCGCTCGGTCACAAACGCGGCTTGATCACTTTCGCCGCCGCCCGGCATGTCATTCGCTGTCAGCACCACATGGCAGCGCGTCGCCAACGCGGTGTCGGTCATCGTGGAGACCAGCTCGCGGAGGCGCTGGGGGCCAACCGCGTTCCAGCCCTCAATGCAAAGGGTCAGCCCCGTTTGGAACAACGGCGATTCGGCGCTTTTGAGCACATAGCGCCAACCGCGCTCGGTGAGCTCATCGAGCGCAACGGAAACAAAGGGCTGACCGGCAAAAGGACCGTCCAGATAGAGGCGCTTGGCGATCTCGACCTGACCCGCTCCCAGCTCGCCCTCGAGCATAAGGGGCACACCGCGCGCGTAACTCTCTGCAACCGGCGCAGCCACCGAGGCCGCCCCCTCAACGATGCCGTACGCGCTCGATTCGTAGCGGGCCTCAACCTCGTCGGCGTTGAGCCACTCGATGCCCGCGTGCGCCGCGGCGCCGCGCACCTCGCGGACCACGACGACCCAAAGGCCCCCGCCCTCTTTGTCGGTGGGGCGAACGGTCAGGTTCAGGCGCGCACCCGCACGTCCCATAACCAGACGCGCGCCGTCTCCCATACGGTCGAGGCGCTCAGCGACAAAAGCCGCCACATCCCGCTCGAGCGCCGCGTCATTCATGGTCGAGATCGCGACGTCCCCACGCGCATCGATTGCCAATGCCGAGGCCCCGGCAGCAGCCAGGGCCTCGGTCAAGATGTTCAGCTTGGCATCGCTATCCATTATTTGCCCCTGTCCGCAGCGACGTGCAACCGCCGACGGTCGCACGACCGAGTGTTTCAAAATTGAACGATATTGCTCACCAAACACTATAGGGCAGAAAGCGCCGTCCTGCGAGTATAGGTGTTGCCCCGCATCGCCATCCTGGCGGGGCGATAAGAGCTCTTCGGGACTTATAAACCTGCGGACAAGCCATACCCGCAAGAGCTCCTATCGCTCCACCGTGAGAATGCGCTCGCCAGCACGCAGCACGCAAACAAGCTACTTCTCTACCAGATTCCCAGCACGTGTTGCATTCCCAAACTCATGCACGCAATGCCAATCCAGCAGCAAAAGCCCAGCGCGATGGGCTTGCCGCCCTTTTTGACCAGCTCGACGATATCGGTATTAAAGCCAATTGCCGCCATGGCCATCACGATGAAGAACTTCGACAGCTCCTTGATGGGCGCCGTAAAGGACGCGGGAAGCTGAAGCACCGTGGTGATCACACTCGCCAGCACAAAGAACAGCACAAACACGGGAAACGCGCGTTTAAGCGAGAACGTGCTCCTAGCGTCGCCGCCGGCCTTGCGCGCCAGATGCATCTGCCAGCAAGCAAGCGCCAGCGTGATGGGAATGATGGCCAGCGTCCTGGTGAGCTTGACCACCGTGGCGCTCTCGAGCACATTGGCGCCGGGATGCATGCTGTCCCAAGCGCTCGCCGCAGCCGTTACGGACGAGGTGTCGTTGATGGCGGTACCGGCAAACAGGCCGAAGCCCTCGTTGGTCAGCCCGAGCATGCCGCCAAGCGTCGGAAACACGAGCGCCGCGATAACGTTAAACAGGAAGATGACCGAAATAGCCTGGGCAATCTCGCGATCGTCGGCATCGATGACGGGTGCGGTCGCGGCGATGGCAGAACCGCCGCAAATCGACGAACCCACACCCACAAGCGTCGCGATCTTGCCCGGCACGTTCATAACGTGGCAGAGCACAAAGGCGATGACAAGCGAGGTCGAGATTGTCGCCACGATAATCGGCAGCGACTGGGCGCCCTTGGACAGAATCTGGGAGAGGTTCATGCCAAAGCCAAGCAGGATAACCGCGTACTGCAAGACTTTTTTGGACGTATAGGTGACGCCAGCGGCGAGCTGTTCGCGACGATTCTTGGGAAAGACGAGCGCCAGGACCATGCCAAAGAGGATGGCAAATACCGGACCGCCGACCACCTCAATTTGTTTGCCGAGCAGCGTCGCGGGAATGGCGATGATTAGGCAGAACAAGACGCCTTTCCAGCGCTCGCGTACGATATTTGCCAGTTGCATATGGGATTCCTTCTTTCTATTTCACGTTTGCGACGGCTTATGATACGGCAACATTGAGCGCAGCCTTGCGCAAACACAGACTAAGATGCCGCAATAGTTCTCAGGCAACAGCCGAATTACCCACCGCGGAGAGCTGATTCGCGGCATAATTAACAACTGACATATGAGTTTGATAGAACAGTTGCGAGGCGCTATGGAAGAATCGATGCACGTCGGCGAGCAGGAAACGAGCCTACAGGACCAGTCCTACCACACCATTCGACGCAAAATCGTCTACCTGGACTACAAACCGGGCGAAAAGCTGGGCGTCAAGCAACTTTGCGACGACCTGGATATGGGTCGCACGCCCGTGCGCGAGGCTTTGGTTCGCTTGGCGCAGGAAGGCCTGGTGCGCACCGTGCCCCAGAGCGGCACCTATGTCTCGCCCATCAACCTCACCCTTGCCGAGAGTGCCTGTTACATCCGCGAGCATCTGGAAAAGCAGGTGATTGTGGAGTGCTGTGCGCGCGCCACGTCGGCCGGCATCGAGCAGCTCGACCGCGCCATCGTGCTGCAGGAAAAGGCCATGGCCGAAGAGGATCGCATCGGCTTCTTTTTGAGCGACAACCTCATGCATCACATGATTTTTAGCATCGCATGTCGCAGCACCGTGTGGTCGTGGCTCGAAGAGACCAATGCCGACCTGGAGCGCTTCCGCTGGCTGCGCGCCGCCACGCAGGTTCTCGACAATCAGGACATCGTGAACGAGCACAAGCAGATTCGCCGCGCTATCGCCGGTCGCGACCCCATCGAAGCGAGCTTTTTGGTCAGCAAGCACCTGCATATGATGTTCCGCAACCAGACCGAGGTTCTGGACCAGTTCCCCGAGTACTTCGAGACCAGCAAGCTCCGCTAACCTGCCAAATTGGGACAGGTTCATTTTGGCAGGTTTTATCTGGGCAAATGAAACAAGGCCCGGCTCCGCTGCAACGGAGCCGGGCCTTGGTCGCCAGAATGGCGGAACCAACTACTCCACGGTAACGCTCTTTGCCAGGTTGCGGGGCTGGTCGACGTCGCAGCCGCGCAGGATGGCGACCTCGCGGGCGAGCAGCTGCAGCGGGACGCTCGCCGTGATGGGGCTGAACACGTCGCGGACTGCTGGCACGCGGATAATGCAGTCGGCGATTTTGTTGATCTCCTCGTCGCCCTCGGTGGCAACGACGATGACCTTGGCGCCGCGCGCCTTGCACTCCATAAGGTTCGACACGGTCTTGTCGTAGGTGGCACTCTTGGTGGCCACGGCGATGACAGGGAAGCCCGGGTCGATCAGGGCAATGGGGCCATGCTTCATCTCACCGGCGGCATATGCCTCGGCGTGCAGGTAGCTGACTTCCTTGAGCTTGAGCGCACCCTCGTAGGAAATAGCGGCACCCATGCCACGGCCCACGAACAGCGCCGACTGCGCGTCCTTGCACAGCAGGGCAGCCTCATGAACGGCCTCGGTTTGGGTATCCAAAATCCACTGGATCTGCTCGGCCGTATCGGAAAGCTCGCGGAACAGCATGCGCGCCTGCTTGGTGGTCAAGCGGTACTTGACCTGCGCCAGCAGCAGGGCCAAAAGCGTAAGGCTCACGACCTGGCCGATGAAGCTCTTGGTCGAGGCGACCGCGATCTCCTTGTTGGCCTTGGTGTAGATGACGCCGTCGCTCTCACGCGCCACGGGGCTGCCCACCACGTTGGTGATGCCGAAGACCTTGGCACCCTTGATGCGCGCGTCGCGAATGGCGGCAAGGGTATCGGCCGTCTCGCCCGACTGGGACACGGCAACGACAAGCGTCGTCGGCGTAATGATGGGGTTGCGATAACGGAACTCGCTGGCCGCCTCCACCTCGGTGGGGATGCGAGCCCAGCCCTCAATGAGATTCTTGGCAATGAGGCCAGCATGATAGCTGGTGCCGCAAGCGATCACGTAGACGCGGTCGATGTCGTTGAGTTCCTCGAGCGAAAGGCCCAGCTCGTCGATGTCGAGCTCGCCGGCCGGCGTCATACGACCAACCAGCGTGTCGCGCACGACGCGCGGCTGCTCGTGAATCTCCTTGAGCATAAAGTCGGGATAACCGCCCTTTTCTGCCATGTCCAGGTCCCAGTCGATGTAGGTGACCTTGGGCTCGATAACGTTGCCGGCCTCGTCGGTGTACTCGACGCCTGTGGGCGTGAGCTTGGCAAACTGACCGTCCTCGAGCACCACGACATCGCGGGTGGCGTCGATGAGCGCGATGACATCGGAGGCGACATAGGCGCCGGTCTCGCCCACGCCGACCACGATCGGGGAATCCTTGCGGGCCACGGCGATCACGCCGGGCTCGTCAGCGCACACGGCGGCCAGACCATAGGCACCGACCACGTGGGTGCAAGCCTCGCGCACGGAGGCCATCAGGTCGTGCGTCTCGGCATAAGCCTCTTCGATCAGATGCGCGAAGACCTCGGTATCGGTCTCGCTCTTAAAGTGGTGGCCGCGGCCCTCCAGCTCTTCGCGCAGCTCGGCGAAGTTCTCGATGATGCCGTTGTGGACGATGGCGATACGACCGTCGCAGCTGGTGTGGGGGTGAGCGTTAACGACGGAGGGCTTGCCGTGGGTGGCCCAACGGGTATGGCCGATACCGCAGGTAGCGTCGCTGTCGATGTTGGAAAGCTCGCTCTCCAGACCCGCGACCTTGCCCACGCGGCGGATGACGTCGAGGTGCGCCGCGGCGCCCTCGCCCACCTCGAGCGCGACGCCCGAGGAGTCATAGCCGCGATACTCCATACGCTTGAGGCCCGTGACCAGGATGTTCTTTGCAATATCAGAGCCGGTGTAGCCGACGATTCCGCACATAAGATAAATCCCTTCGTTCGCGTGACTGCAAGACGTCCACGCACAAGGGGCGCTGAGACGTATAACGTTCGAGTATTGTACTCACGCAAACGCAAGCTGATATACCAGAAGTGGTATCTCAACTTAGATACCACTCGATGCACACACGTCCAGCCGGTCCAAACCACCACAAAGGTGCCTGCCCCCTTCGTGGTGGTCGCGCTGGCAATAGCGTTTGCCCAGATAAAACCTGCCAAAATAAACCTGTCCCTTTTTGGAAGGTTTGGGATGCTACAATCTGGCTTGTACTTGAAACGCATCAAAGGGGCCGCTATGGCAAAGGTAAAAATCAGCGACGTCGCGCGCGAGGCCGGGGTTTCGTTGGGCACGGTTTCCAACGCGCTCAACCACCCCGAAAAGCTGCGCCCCGAGACCCTCAAGCTCATCAACGAGACCATCAATCGCCTTGGCTACCTGCCCAACCAAAGCGCCCGTCAGCTCGCGGGCGGCGCCACCAAGTCCTTTGGCCTGGTGCTCCCCCGTCTCGATCACGGCTTTTCGCTCCAAATCGCCAGCGGCGCCCACAACGAGGCCCGCAAGCACGGCTACGACTTGCTCATCGCCAACGCCGATAACGACGATATTCTCGAGGACCATTACCTGCGCTACTTTATGGGCACCCAGATGTCCGGCGTCATGGTTCAGCCCATGGCATCCCCCGACTGGCACCCCGCCATGACCAAGATGCCCGTGCCGATCGTCCATCTGGACATCCATTGCTCCGAGCCCGGCTACTACGTAGCGGCCGACAACGAGGCCCAGGGTCGCATCATTGCCGAACTTGCTATCGCCCGCGGCGCGCACCATATTGTCGTCGTCGGCCGAGCAGCATTTATGCAACTCACCCTGCGCGTCCTTGGCATTCATAAGGCGCTCGCCCTGCACCCCGATATCAAGATCGAAGTCATCGACGCCGGCGAATGGAATACCGCTGCCGACGGCTACGGCATCGGTGCCCAAATCGCCGAGCGCCCCGCGGACGAACGTCCCGATTTTGTCGTCGGCCTGACCGATGTGTTGGCCTCGGGCGTCGTTTCGGCACTGGTCAACAAGGGCATCTCTGTCCCCGGGCAAGTACGCGTGGCCGGATGCGACGGCAACCCGCTCGCTTGGAGCGGATCGGTCCCGCTCACTACGGTAGCGCCCCCGGGCTACGAGATTGGCCGCAAGGGTGTCCAACTGCTGATGGAGCAAATCGAGAACAAGGTCCCGACAAAGACCAAGCATATCCACGTCAGCTCTGCCGCGCGCACCGTCACCGCGGTCACGGCCATCGAGGACATCAACCGCCAAGAACTCGTGCGGCCGTTCCTGCTGGAACGCGCCAGCACCCAGGCAAGCAGCCAGACCGACGCCACGGCCATCAACCTCGGTGCGTATCTATAGCACGCCCGCAAGTATGCTAAGTCGCCGCTCAAGCAAAAGGGGCCCGACCATTGCCGGGCCCCTTTTGCTTGAGCGCAAACGTGAGCAATCGCTCGTTTCAACGCCGCAATTTTCTAGCGCACAGTCTTGATTGCCGCCGCCAGGTCGAACAACGTATCGAGCACGGCCTCGCAGCCATCCACCACGTCCTGCGGCAGCGGCACGATATCGGGGACGGCAAAGACGTGGCAGCCGGCCGTGATGCCCGAGACGCAGCCGTTGCGCGAATCCTCGACCACGGCGCATTCCTCGGGGACAAAGCCCGCGCGCTCGCAGGCGAGCAGATACATCTCGGGGTCGGGCTTGCCGTGCACGACGTCCTCGCCACACGTCACCGTTTCAAACCTGTCAAAGAGACCGACCATCTTAAGGTTGTGCTCGGCCGTGGCATGACGCGATGACGTCGCAAGGCCCACGTGATAGCCCGCGGCCAGCAGCTCGTCCAGGCACTCGGCGGCACCGGCCTTAAGTTCCAGTTCGGTCTTGACCATCTCGTCGCGAATCTCCTTGTGGCGATGATAGATCGCCTCAGCGGTTTCTCTGCTGCCGTAATGCGCCTCAAGGATGTCCATGACATCGGGCAGCGTGCGACCGATAAACTGATGAATCAGCGTGTCATCAATCGCGAGTCCCAGCTCAGCAGCGGGCGCTTTCCATGCCTTGATGCCCAGACGCTCGGTATCGACCAGCGTTCCATCCATGTCAAAAATAACAGCCTTGATCATATCGGTCCCCCATCGACTCTCGCTGTCGCATTGCCACAACTCTATCGCATTTGGCAACTTGTATATAACGTATATACCATATTGCGCTTTCGTTACATAGGTAGAAATCTTATGGCAAGCAGCTCGGTAGGATTATAGTTTTCGACCGAGTACATATTGGTAAGGAACGTTTCATGCTTTCAGACACCACCGCACCTGCAGAGGAGCTTCAGGACAAACTCGCAGCGCTCGAACAGCTGCTTTTGGCATACGGACGCGTCGCCATCGGCTTTTCCGGTGGCGTCGACAGCAGCTTTTTAGCCGCGGTCTGCGCCCGCATCATGCCGGCCAGCACGCTTCTCGTTCACCTCACCACGCCGCTCATCGGCACGCCTGAACAGGCTTCGTTTGAGCGGTCCGTTGACGGGCAAGCCAATGAGGAGCCGCATTTTAAGCTCCCTGTGCTCAATCTTTCGGTCGATCAGTTGCAACTCCCCCAAGTAGCCTGCAACGATGCCAATCGCTGCTACCACTGTAAGCAGGCCGGCTTTACCGCCATCGTCAACCACGCCAAGTCGCTCGGCTTTTCCACCGTCATCGATGGCAGCAATGCAAGCGATCGCGGTGACTACCGCCCTGGCATGCGCGCCGCAGAAGAGCTCGGCGTACGCTCCCCTCTTATGGAGGTCGGCTTTACCAAGGACGAAGAGCGCGAGCTGTTGCGCGCATGGGGCTATCCCGTTTGGAACCTGCCGGCGGGAGCCTGTCTTGCCACGCGCGTCCCCACGGGCGAGGAGCTTACGCGCGAGAAGGTCGATTTAATCCGCGCCTGCGAGGACCACCTGCACGATCTCGACCTGGCGCAGGTACGCGCGCGCTTGGTCGGCGGCTGCATGCATATCGAGGCCGCACCCGCAGATGTCGCCAAGATTGCCGCTCTCGGCGGTGCCGCCGTCGACGGCGAGGGCAAGACCCCGTTGCCCGCCGCCATCGAGTCCGCGCTGCGCGAGCTGGGCTGCGCCCACATCTCCCCCGAGGTCACCCCCTACATCCACGGCAACATGAACCAGTAGCGTATCCCGATAAGTTGCGGTGGAATAGTTCCCGTTTTGCGGCCTATCGGGCCAAAACAGGAACTATTCCACCGCAACTCCGTTTGGCGATCATTGGCCCGCAGACCTGCTAAAAAGGGACAGGTTTATTTTGGCAGGTTTTATCTGGGGACATATCGCGAGGCAACTGCCTCTCTGGCACCCCCTCTAACTTCCAGAGACACTGGGGAGGCGACTCGGCTGCACCTACTTCTTCCGATAGCGGCGGTTGCGGCTCGTCGATGAACCCATTACTTCGATGAGCCCTTTATCCGCCATTTTTGGCAAATGGTAGCGGACGGACGAGATTTTGACCCCCGATGCAACCGCTATTTCTCGCGCCGTCATATCCACTTCGGCGCTGAGAGCCTCCAGGATTCTGTCCGCTGTCGAAGCTGACGATCCTCTGCTCATGTCGATAATTTCGAACGTGTCTTTGCCACATTTTGACAGGACATGTTTATCGACAAGACCCCCGCAAACCAGACGAATGTCATCCGAATCCCACTTCAAGGCCTCTCGTATTTTTTGAACATCGCATACGCACCCATGCTCCCGCATAAACATGAGCAATGTTTCCTCGCGATCCGTCAGCTCGGTGCCCACATGGCCCTGAATCCACATACGGTTCTCAACAAGCTCTGCCCCGTGCCGGGAAAGCAGTACCGTAAACGAATCGGCCTTAACAATAAATATCGGCCTGCCAAGCGAACGGGACTCCATCTCGCGAATCATAGCCGGGATACCAGATCCCTGGCTTTCCGCAACAGCCCCCTCGGCATGCTCTAAGGGCGTCGCCCCCATTAGGCTCATGAGCTTTGGGTTTCGGCAGCGCGATTCCCCGTCTGCAAGATTGTCCACCGTCTTTCCGCCCCAAAGCCCACCGGGGTTTTTGATCTCTATTCTGTCTGGATAGATATCGACACTCACGGCCTGCCCCACAAACATGGGCGAATATTCTCGATGGATGCAGGCATTTGCCAAGGCCTCGCGCAAAACCTCCTGGGGAACTTCCCAATCCTCCCTTCTGCCAGCGCCTTGCACTATCGCCGCTTTGCGCAAGTTTCGTCCAATCGCGGCAAGGGCATCTTCGATGCAAGCCGGAATCGGGCCATCGCACAACTGGCGGTCAATAAACCGGGATTGCCCGGGTGCAGATTTTTCTACATCGGAATGAACGGCGACATCGATCATCAGTTTGGGATAGAACTGCTGGGGGTAAATTCCCGCCGACAGAAGCCCCGCGAGCTTCACGGCGCCATCCTTTGTAGTGATATTGAGTCTGACCAGCTGCTTTTCCAGCGTATCGGCCCCGCGCAAAACGCGCGGGGTCTGCAGCCGGCGATTTGCGATAATAGACCGCACGACATCTGGATCCAAATCCTCGACCGTTGCCTCCGAAACCACCGTGCCATCTGCATCGCTCGGAAGCAACGCACTCTGCAGCTCATATAGCTCAGCGGGTGACATCTTGATATCTTTATCATCTACGCGCTTGTAGCTACCGTTCTGCACGCCGCGCGCGCCGATATAGCAAGGCTTCGCTTTAAGCTCAAGTTCAAAGATGCGCACCAGAAGCACCTGGAGCTCGTCGACCTCGCCTCGATCAAGCTCGTACCGCGGCGCATGGGTCACCACTGCCGCTGAGCCTCCGTCTCCGATACCCGAAACAAACTGATCGCGCACCCTATCGATAGCAAAGTTAGCCGAAGGAACAAATCCTTCGGCTTCGTTCAGGCCCAAAATAATGAGTCCGCCCGCAGTGTTTGCAAAAGCGCTCACTGTCTCCCATACGTCTGCGCTCAATTTATTCGTGCAGGCTTTAACTTCTACCGATGCGTCATCAGTCCCCCGCCTGCGAAGGCGCTCAACAATAAGGCCAAGAGGTTCATCCAGCAGTATTGGCATTCCGTCTCTCTAAAACGATAGATTTATCTCTCTAAAGTATAGTATATCTCTCTAACTTTAGAGAGATAAGCACCTTATTTTAGAGAGACATTTAGAGAGACGTATCGAATTCGCTGCTAAATTGCCTAATGTTATCTCTCTAACCGACCTTTTCTTTAGAGAGACATTTAGAGAGACGAGCGCAACCTCTCTAATCAGGGGCTCCACTCTTTAAGGCGCACACTTCCTAACCGTGCCCTAAGTTGCGGTGAAATAGCTCCCGTTTTGCGGCCTATCGGGCCAAAACAGGAACTATTCCACCGCAACTTCGTTTGACGGGCATTGACCCGCAGGCCTGCCAAAAAGGGACAGGTTTATTTTGGCAGGTTTTATCTGGGGAAACACAAACAGGGCCGCGACACCTCTATGGCATCGCGGCCCCTTTCCTTGGAGAAGGATCGATTAATGGAACGGAGAGCCCGTTCTAGCCCTCGAGTCCGGCGTTGATGAGCTCGGCAATCTCGACGGGATCGGTGCTCGCGCGCACCTTGTCGCGGAAACCGGCGTCCATCAACATCACGGCAGCCTTGGAAAGCAGACGCAGGTGCGTGGTTCCGGCTTCGCCGGCGGGCACGTACAGCGCAAGCGCGACATCGACAGGCACGCCATCAAAGCTCGGCCACTCAACAGGCTCGGACAGCTTGAGCACGGCCACGCCCGGCGTATGGATCGCATCGCTCTTGGCATGCGGAACGGCAAAACCGGCGACAAGGCCCGTCTCGGCCTCGTTCTCGCGAGCGATAAAGGCAGCCTCGACAGCAGAAGCATCATCGGCAAAGCCAAGCTCAACAGCCTGCTCAGACAGATAATGCAACGCGCCCTCGCGCGAGGCGGCGGCGTAGCCAATCGTCACTTGGTTGGCAGATACAAATCCCATGGAAAGCCCTCCCTACAACACGGACCTGACCGCGGCTTCGATACCGTCGGCGTCCAAACCGTACTTGTGCAGCAGATCAACCGCAAGACCGGATTCACCGTACACATCGCGCACGCCGACGCGGCGCATCGGCACTGGATGCTGCTCCGCGAGCACCGAGGCAACGGCCTCGCCCAATCCGCCGACAATCGAGTGCTCCTCGGCGGTGACCACACGACCGGTCTTCTTGGCGCTGGCAACCACCAGACGCTCATCAAGCGGCTTGATCGTGTGCATGTTGATGACCTCGGCGTCGATGCCATCGGCAGCGAGCGCCTCGGCTGCCTCGAGCGCCTCGGCGACCATGAGGCCGCATGCGACGATAGTCACATCGGACCCCTCGCGCACAACCACGCCGCGACCAATCTTGAACTCATAGCCCTCGCAGTCGTTGATAACCGGCGTAGCCAGGCGGCCAAAACGCATGTAGACCGGACCCTCAAACTCATAGGCGGCGCGCACACAGGCACGAGCCTCGACATCGTCGGCGGGAACGACCACCGTCATACCCGGAATCGTGCGCATGAGTGCGATATCTTCACAGCACTGGTGCGTGGCGCCGTCCTCGCCCACCGAAATGCCGGCATGGGTGGCGCCAATCTTGACGTTGAGGTGCGGATAGCCGATGGAATTGCGGACCTGCTCGTACGCACGACCGGCGGCGAACATGGCAAAAGTGCTCGCAAAGGCGACGTGACCCGTGGTCGCAATACCGGCGGCGAGCCCCATCAGGTTGCTCTCGGCGATGCCGGCATCGTAAAAGCGCTCAGGGTGGGCAGCCTTAAACTTACCCGTCTGCGTAGCGGCAGCCAGGTCGGCATCGAGCACTACAAAGTCATCGTACTCATTGCCCAGCTCGACGAGCACCTCGCCATAGCTAACGCGCGTGGCGACTTTCTTGACCTCTGCCATTAGAGCTCCTCTCCTGCTGCCGCGAGCTCGGCCATGGCCTGCTCAAACTGCGCGTCATTGGGCGCCTTGCCATGCCAGCCAACCTGGTTCTCCATAAAGGAGACGCCTTTGCCCTTCACCGTCTCAGCGATGATAGCGACGGGCGCGCCGGTCACCTCGCGAGCGTCGGCGAAAGCCGCGTCGATCTGCGCCATGTCGTTGCCATCGGCCAGCTCTATCACATGCCACTTAAAGGCGCGGAACTTATCGGCGAGCGGCATGGCCGAGTTGACTTCATCGATCGTGCCGTCAATCTGCAAGCCGTTGTGGTCGACGACGGCAACAAGATTGTCGAGCGCATGGTTGCCGGCAAACATTGCTGCCTCCCACACCTGGCCTTCCTCGCACTCACCGTCGCCCAGCAACGTGTAGACACGGTAGCTGTCGCCCCAGTGCTTAGCGGCAAGCGCCATTCCAACTGCAGCAGAGATGCCCTGACCGAGCGAGCCGGTGGACATATCGATGCCCGGGGTGTCGTTCATGTTGGGATGGCCCTGCAGTCGGCTGCCAATATGGCGGAGCGTCTCGAGCTCTTCGACGGGAAAATAGCCGCGATGTGCCAGCACCGAATACAGGCCCGGCGCCGCGTGACCCTTGGAGAGCACAAAGCGGTCGCGATCGGCCTTGTGAGGGTCGGCAGGATCGATATTCATTTCCTCAAAGTACAGATAAGTCATGATGTCGGCAGCGCCGAGCGATCCACCCGGATGTCCCGACTTGGCCGCGTGAACCGCAGTCACGACACCCTTCCTGACCTCATTGGCGACCTTCGCCAGCTCCTGGTTGGTCATACGAATTCCTCTCTTGAGAACAACCCCGGCACCGGACGACGCGATGCCGGGGCAACCCACTCGTTAGGCCTGAGCGACGACCTTCTGCCAGTCAGCCTCAAAAGAGGCGAGGCCCTGGTCGGTCAGCGGGTGATGCAGGCACTTCTTGAGAGCGGCCATAGGCACGGTCGCGATGTCGGCACCAAGAAGAGCCGCCTGGGTCACGTGGTTGGGCGTGCGGACCGAAGCGGTGATGATCTCGACGGTGTCGTCGACGTTCTTACCGGTCCAGTCATAGTTCTTGATGCAGGTCACGACATTGTCGAGCTGCGAGATGCCGTCCTCGGCGATGTCGTCAAAGCGGCCGACAAACGGGCTGATGTAGCGGGCGCCGGCATTGGCGGCCATGAGGGCCTGCGTCGGCGAGAAGACGAGCGTCATGTTGACACGCACGCCCGCATCGGCCAGCGCGCGGCAGGCGGCGAGGCCGGCCTCGCAGACGGGGAGCTTGACCACAATGTTGGGGGCGAGGGCGGCAAGGCGCTTGCCCTCCTCGATCATGCCCTCGGCCGTGGTGGCGGTAGACTCGGCAGACACGGGCAGACCCTCGCAGAGCTCGGCGATCTTGAGCACATGGGGCTCAAAGTCGGCGAGCTTACCGCCGGTCTTGGCGTACAGGGACGGATTGGTGGTAACACCGGCCAGGCAGCCCCAGCTCTTGGCCTCGGCAATCTCGTCAAGGTTGGCGGTATCAATAAAGAACTTCATAGTGCAAACTCCTTCTAAGGAATCCAAAACTCAAAAAATAGGACAAAGGGGATGTCCCTTTGTCCTATGTGCCGGGCCCGCAGCTGGGACATGCCCCGGGCCCGGCGTCGTGTAGGAAAAGCTACTTAGAGAGCCTTCTCGATGCGGCTCGTGACGCCCTTGAGGTTAAGGCCGACGACGTACTGCTTGATCGGGCGCTTGATGTGCTCGATCACAAAGCGCTTGCCGTCGATGTCCTGGGCAGCGAGGTTGCGGTAGAGCTTCTCGACCTGCTCCTTGACCTCGGGATCGTTAAAGGCGTAGTGGCCGGAGACATCCAGAATCTTCAGGCTGAGCTCGTCGTCTGCCAGGATGTCATCAACCTGCAGGTTAACGTCATCGCCGGTCATCCACTTGCGCCAGCGCTCGGTCTTGATGGCCTTGACCAACAGCGTGTGGTACAGGTCGGAAGGATCGTCGCACAGGCCGTTGTCGACCAGGATCTGCTCGGTAGCGCAGAGCTTGAGGTAAGCGCGGGTCTCCTCGGTGCCGTACTGAGGGGCGACATTGGAAGCGGTCACGTGTGCCGGGATGTGCTCGAGCAGCGTCGCGTCATCCAGGTAGTCGGCGTTGTGCTCCTTCAGGCCCACGCCGTAGCGCTTGGCCATGTCGGCGAGCTCGCGGGCGTTCTTAAAGTTGTAATGACCGACCTGCTCGGTCCAACGGGTGAGCGTACCGGTCTGGCCGACGATAAAGGTGGGCATGGGGCAGCCACGCTTCTCGAGCTCGGGCTGCAGCTGAGAAATGAACTCCTCGTACTTGTCGGTGGAGGTCAGGCCGCCATTGGTCTCCTCGGTACCGACCTCATAGGCAACCTCGGGCAGGTTATGCTCGCGACGGTACTGCTCAAGGTAGTCGATAAGATCGATCGTGCGGCGAAGCACCACGTCGAGCGGAATAACCTTGCCGATCTGATAGGGGTCCTTGGTGGGGTCGACCATCAGCAGGTCAAAGCCTGCCTCCATGTCGGCGACGAAGGACTTGCGGGCGAGCTCCATGGCCTCGTCCTCGGGCAGGTGGGCGTTACGCTCCTCGTCGCGCTGCCACGGACCGCCGTGATCGCGGCACAGGTAGTACGGACCGGTGTAACCCACCTCGTCGGCAACCTTCTTGATGTCGGCGGCAAAGCGCGTCTGGTCCCAACCGTTGACGTAGCCGGCGCCCATCTCGTCCATATCGACCTGGTTGCGGCTGGCGATAAACATGGGCGGAAAATCCTCGTCCTTGGCAAGCTCAAACACGGCCTGAATCAGATTGGGGCTCATGGGGCCAATGCCGACCATGGTTGCGTGATCGCCGCTATCCTGCAGCTTGAGCATGCCCTGAACGGCCTGGCGGATGGTAAGGTTGGACATTTTGTTCTCCTTCTCCAGAGGATTTTTGACAAAAGTTCCCTGGGACCCAGATGTGGGCCCTATCAGTACGGATGGATTTTGTTGTGTAGGGGCGGTTGTGCGGAGTCAAATCCATCCCTCCGCACAACCGGAGTCCTTAAAGGTTTACTTGGCCTGCTTATCGAGCGTGGGCTTCATGGCAATCAGGATTGCAGCGGCGACCACGGCGCCAATCACGATGTCCAGGCAGAACAGCGCGACGTTGTTGGTGGCAAGGGCGACGATAAAGCCACCGTGCGGGACGTAGCAGTCGATACCCTGGAAGGCGGCAAGCGCCGCACCCACGGCAGAGCCGATGCAAATGCCAGGCAGGGTGTGGCCAAGGTCCTTGACCGCGAAGGGGATAGCGCCCTCGGTAATACCGATGCAGCCCATGAACAGCGCGGAGATGCCCATCTGACGGTCGGCGTCATCGAACTTGTTCTTGGCGATGAGCGCAGCGAGGCCACAGGCGATCGGGGGAACGGCGACGGCGACGCGGAACATACCGTTAGGACCGTAGATGCCGGAGGCCATGATGGCCATGGTGAAGGTCGAGGCGGTCTTGTTGATGGGACCACCCATATCGAAGGCGGTCATAACGCCAATGACCAGACCCAGGACGACGGCGGAGCCGCCCTGCAGGCTACCGAGCACGCCGGTGAGCCAGTCCATCACAAAGCCAAGCGGCGTGGCCAGGATGTAGATATAGGCCATGCCCAGGACAAGCGAGGTCAGAATCGGGATGATCAGGATGGGCATGATGGTCTGGATGGTGTTGTTGACCTTCCAGGTCTTCATCCAGCGGACAAAGTAACCGCAGATGACAGCCATGATCATGGCGCCCAAGAAGCCGGTCGAAACGCTGTTGCCGCTCGGGGTGACGACGGCGTTGTTGACCAAGTAGCCCAGGACAAAACCGGGGGCAAGCGCGGGCTTGCCGGCCATCGAGTAGGCGATGTATGCCGCAAGCACCGGAATCATCATGGAGATGCCGGCCATGCCGATGGTGTTAAGACTCACCATCAGCGGGTTCGTAACCTCCATGCCGTTGGCACCGGCAGTACCGGATGCCAAAGAGAAGGCGAGGAACACGCCACCGATAACGACAATGGGGATAAAATAGGAAACGCCGGTATTGAATGCATTGAGCAGCGTCTTACCCGGATCGGCAAAGATAGACTGCCTGGACGCCGGTGTCGGGGCTTGCGGGGCAGCGGAGACGGCCTTCTTCTCTGCCTTGGCCTCGGCCTTGGGCGCGTCAACGGCACCGCCCGTCGCCTTGATGATCTCAACAGCCTGGTCGATGATCTTGACCGGATCGGCGATTACATCCGATGTGCCGACCTTGAGGAACTTGCCCTCGGCCATCTTCTGCTCAAAACGGTCCTCGTTCTCGACACCCACGTCGACGGACTCCAGGACCAGGTCGGCGGAGTCCACATCTTCCTGCGTGAGCTCATTCTCGATACCCAGGCCACCCTGAGCCTCGACCTTGCACTCGATACCACGGGCGGCGCATTCATCCTGAATCGCCTTCTGGGCCATATACGTGTGGGCGATCCCCACGGTACAGGCGGCAACGCCTACGATCTTCATTGCTTCCCTCTTTTCATAGAGTTGCGTGCGCAAGACACCGTTTGCGGAGGCCTCCGGAGCATCCCCTGCCGTTTGGACTTGCTGTCTTTTCGACAAGACCAATATAGGTGCTCGTTTGTCTTAATGCCAGCTTATTTCGGTAAACGTGCAGGTCAGAGCGTTGTTTATGCGATTTAGTTATGCGTTTAACCAAAAATGAATCCTGCGATTTTGCCCTCGATTTCAAAAGTCAAGAAGTATTTGATTTTCTCGGTAGACGGCAGATGCGCATGCCGGTCACAAATATCGACCCCACCCGTATGCCGCATTTGTTGCATACTCATATGAAAGGAAAAGCCGCTCACCAAAGCGCATCCCTCACCAAGACTCAAAGTCATCATGTTGGAAAATGCTCACCTGTCGGAAGGAGTCGCTGTGGCAAAACAGCGCGTTACGATTGCAGACGTCGCTCGAGAGGCGGGAACCTCGACGGCAAGCGTCTCGTATTACCTCAACGACAAACGAGAAAAGCTTAGCGAGAAGACGCAGAACAAAATCGCGCGCGTCATTAAGGAACTCGGATACGTTCCCAACGCCCAAGCGCAGACGCTCACCGGCAAGCAAACCCACGTCATCGCCATCATCATTTTGGATAACACCAACAAATGGGCGGGGCTCGTTCTCAATGGCATGGAGCAGGTCATGCTTCCCGCGGGCTACCAGACGGTCGTTTGCACGAGCAACTTTAACCCCGAGACCGAGCTCATGTACGTCGACAAGATGCTCTCGCTGGGCGTCGATGGCTTTATCATCCAGCCCACGGCAAACTTCAAAGCCGTGCACGACCGCATTAGGCGCGCCGGCAAGCCGGTCGTCTTTTTCGATGCGGCCATCTATAGCCCAGGTACCAGCTGGATCAAAACCAACCTTTACGACGGCGTGTACAACGCCACACAGGCACTCCTCGACGCCGGCTACGAAGACTTCTTTTCCATTGCCGCCAACATGACCGAGATGCGCACCCGCATGGAGCGTTTTCAGGGGTATGCCGAGGCGTTGGCAGCGAACGGACAGCTCTACAAAGCGATTCCCATAGACCACAACAAGCCGTCAATCAACGAGCTTACCGAGTACTTTAAATTCAAGTTCAATCCCGCCAAGCGTACGCTCATCTTTGTCCAAAACCAATGGGCGCTCCCCCGCGTCTACAAGGCGCTTCAGCCCATGGCCCATCTGCTTCCGCAGCAAATCGGCCTTTTGGGACTCAACTGCGAAGACTGGACTAATCTCACCACGCCGACCGTCTCCACCATCATCGAGCCCGTCGACCAGGAAGGTCGCGAAGCAGCCGAGATGCTGCTCGCCCTACTTGACGGCAGCAGCGAACCCGGCGAGCAGCGCATTCTCGAGTGCAAGCTCAACTGGCTCGACTCCACCTCGATCTAGACCGCGGGACAAATTATTCAGTAGCGTCTATCCCAAATCTTAAGTATTTGTTCGACAGAACGGCCTCTGCCGGCTCCTGCTAGACTGGTAGATTCCCAACCGTCCATCCAGGAGCCTCCATGTCGCGCAAGTCCGCCTACAAGCAAGTACTTTCCATCGGCATCGCCGTGGTGCTTGGTTTTGCGCTGTTTACGGGATCGCTCGACGAAGCTCCCAAGCTGCTGTCGCCGCAAAGCGATGAGCAGGCAGCTGCTCTGGCCGAAAAACAAAGCGAGAGTCCCAGCCGCACCGACGACGAGGTAGACCTGGTTGCCCGACTCGAATCGGGAACAGCGAGCTCCTCGGACTCTCAAAATAGCCAGGACTCTGGCGATGGCTCCGATTCCGCCGTACCCGACACCGGTGACGACGCTTCCGCGGACAGCGCCGCTACCCCCATCGACGAGGTCGAAAACCCCGATCTCGCCCGCGCCCACGGTGTATATCTCAGCAGCATTCCCGACTACGTCGGCAACCCCTACGTTGCCCTTCGCGCCGACAGCACGCACCCGCTCGGCACGCCGTCATTCACGCTCGACGAGTATGAGCGTGCCACCGAAGAGGGCTGCTTTAAGAAATTCTCCAAGCTCGACCGCCTGGGCCGCACTCGCAAGGCGCTCGCCTGCGTAGGCCCCGAGTCGCTCGGACAGGGAAAGCGCGGCGATATCTCGCGTATCCATCCTGCCGGCTGGCACCAGCAGCGCTACGACTTTATTCCGGGCCAGAGCCTCTACAATCGCTGCCACCTCATCGCCTGGTCGCTCTGCGGCGAGAACGCCAATCGCAAGAATATCCTCACCGGCACGAGCTATCTCAACGAAACGGGCATGCTGCCTTTCGAGGAGCAGATTCTCGGCTACATCCACGACACGGGCAACCACGTGCTCTATCGCGTCACGCCCATGTACAACGAAGAGGAACTTGTCTGCCGTGGCGTGCGCCTTGAGGCGCAATCGGTCGAAGACCACGGCAAGACCCTCTGCTTCCACGTATATTGCTACAACCTGCAGCCGCACGTGCAGATCGACTACGCCACCGGCCGCAACCAGGCATCCGGAGACTAGTACCGACCGCGCCGCCCGTAACCCAAAAAAATGATCCGCAATCCTTCCGTCGCATACGGATCAAATAAGGCCGCCTCGGTTACCCAAGGCGGCCTTTTCGTCAGCACCTGCATTGCGGGCAAAACTGCACGCTACTTGGCACGGCCCTCCTCATAGCGCTCCACGAGCTTGGCCTGAACGTCATAAGGAACCTGCTCATAGCCTGCGGGCTTCATGGTAAAGTCGCCCGTGCCGCGCGTGATAGAGCGCAGGCGCGTCGAGTAATCCGTCAGCTCGGCGAGCGGCGCCTGGGCAATAACCACGGTATCGCCGCGATCATCGGTATCCATACCCGTCACGCGACCACGCGAGGCCGAGATATCGCCCATCACGGCGCCGGCGTAGCTCTCGGGGATAGTCACCGTAATTTCCTCGATGGGCTCCAGCACCACCGGGTCGGCATCGGCGCATGCCTTGCGCAGGCCGATGCGAGCCGCCGCGCGAAACGCCATCTCGTTGGAGTCGACGCTGTGATACGAGCCGTCATACACCGCGACGCGAATGCCCGTGAGCGGATAGCCGGCGATAATGCCGTCCTTCATGGTCTCCTGGACGCCCTTGTCCACGGCGGGGATGAGCGAGCGCGGAATGCGGCCACCCACGACCTCGTCAACAAACTCATAGCCATCGCTCGTGCCGTCGGGACCAATGAGCGGTTCCACGCGCAGCCAGCAGTCGCCGTACTGGCCGGCGCCGCCGGTCTGCTTCTTGTGGCGGCCCTGGGCGCTTGCCGTGCGGCGGATGGTCTCGCGATACGGAATGTGGATCGGAACGCTCTTTGCCGCAACCTTGGTGCGGTCCTCCAAACGGTTGAGCAGCACCGAAACCTGCGCCTCGCCCACCGCCGAGATGATGGTCTGCCCGGTCTCCTCGTCGCGGTCGATGCTCATGGTCGGATCGGCCTTGCAGGCCTTCTCGATAAACGTGTAAAGCTTCTCTTCATCGCCGCGATTCTCGGCCTCAATGGCGATGCGGTACTGAGAGTTGGGGAACTTAAACGCCGCAGCCTCGACCTTGCCGGTAATCGAGAGCGTATCGCCCGTCTCGGCCGCCAGCTTGGGCGCCACGATGATATCGCCGGCATAGGCGTGACCGACCTCGGTCATGTCACGGCCGCACATTACATACAGGTGAGCCAGACGCTCGCCCTTACGCGTGCGCGCATTGATCAGCTCAAGGCCCGGCTCAAGCGTGCCCGTCAGCACCTTGATAAAGCTGATGCGGCCCTGCTGCGGGTCGGCCAGCGTCTTAAACACAAATGCCACCGGACGGTCATCGTCACTCGAGATCTTGAGCGAGTTGCCGTCGATGAGCGGCATCTCGCCGTAGTCCGTCGGCGCCGGGAAGTACGTGGCGATGTCGTCCATCAGCGAGTTGACGCCCTGCTCCTTAATGCAATCGCCCGCAAAGACCGGCACAAAGATGCGCTCGGCGATCGCCTTCGACAGCAGGCCCTCAAGCTCCCCCTGCGTCAGCGTCTCCTCGCCTTCCAAGTACTTCATCATCAGCTCGTCGTCAGCCTCGGCCACTAGCTCGCACAGATGGTCATGGGCCTCCTCGGCCTGGGCACGATACTCCTCGGGGATCTCCGACTCAACGGCTTCGGTGCCATTGCAATGGCGCGCCTTCATGCGCACCAGGTCGATAATGCCGTCAAAGTCCTCGCCCTCGCCCCAACCCAGGGTCACGGCGCCCAAGCGTGTACCAAAGCGCTCCCGCAGCAGTTCCATGGTGGACGCAAAGCTGGCCTCGGGACGCGACAGGCGGTTTACGAACACCGCGCGTGCCAGGCGCAGGTCCTCGGCGGCGTACCAAAGCTTAACCGTCGTCGGCTGCGGGCCGGCCTCGGCGTCGACCACAAACAGAGCCGTCTCGCAGACGCTCATCGCTGCAAAGGCGTCGCCGATAAAATCGGGGTAGCACGGGGCATCGAGCACGTTGATGCGGGCGCCCTTCCAGTCGATCGGTGCGATGGTCGTCGAGATGGAGAATGAACGCTTGACCTCTTCGGGGTCATAGTCGAGCGTGGGCTTGGTGCCGTCGTGGCCGCCCAGACGGGCGGTCTTACCAGAAAGGTGGAGCATGGCTTCGGCGAGTGAAGTCTTGCCCACCCCGCCTTGGCCTACGAGCACCACGTTCCTTACGTTACCGGTCTTGGGAGCACCCATGATGACCTCCTTGCAGGGCCGCGCGCAATGCGCGACGCCAACGGGGAGAGTTCGCGGTCGGTGCCGTCCCGGGAGCAGCATGGTCGGCAGCCGAGCCGACTCACCCTCCAAATGTCCTATGCCACCAGCCTACCCTCACGGGCGACCGTCCATGCATACCTTTCGGCGCACGTATGAATACAGGCGGCGAGAGGAGGAGGCGAGCATGCGAGGCGATTATTGAACCCCGCCGATGCAAATAAAATGCCGCCGCAGGCCGTAAGACCTGCGGCGGCTTCACCTCAATTAATAGTTGAGTAAATAGCTGAGCCTACCCCTCGATACGGCTCAAGAACTCACGGGTACGCTGCTCGCGCGGATGATCGATAACCTGCTCGGCCGGACCCTCCTCGACAATGCGGCCGCCATCCATAAAGACCACGCGATCGGCAACATCGCGCGCAAACTGCATCGCATGGGTCACGATCACCATCGTCATATTCTGCGCCGCCAGGTCTTTAATGACACGCAGCACCTCGGCCGTTAGCTCGGGATCGAGCGCCGAGGTCGGCTCGTCAAAGAATAAGATTTCCGGATCGAGCGCCAGAGCGCGGGCGATACTCACACGCTGTTGCTGACCGCCCGAAAGCTCACACGGCACCTTGTTCTCGTTGCCCGTCAGCCCCATTTGTGCAATCAGCTCGTGAGCGCGGGCTTCCGCCTGCTCGCGCGGACGCTTAAGCACGCGAATCGGCGCATCGGTGATGTTTTTCATCACCGTATAGTGCGGAAACAGGTTGTAATTTTGGAACACCAGGCCGAATCGCGAGCGCGCCTGCTTGGGCACATCGCCCTTCGCATAGACCGCGCCCGAACCCTCATCCGTCGCAACGGCAAGGTCGCCAAACGAGAGCGAGCCTCCGTCGAGTGTCTCGAGCAGCGTGGCACACCGCAGCAGCGTGGACTTGCCGCCACCCGAAGGCCCGATAATCGCCACGACCTCGCCACGCTTCACCTCAAGCGAGATATCCTTGAGCACCTCATTGCCGCCAAACGCCTTACGCGCGTTCGATATATTCATTACCGAATTAATCATGGTAGTAATCCAATTTTTTCTCGGCGGCGCCCAGCAGCATCTCGACGACGAAATTAAAGACCCAGTAAATCAGCGCCGCGATCGCAAACGGCACCATGCTCACCTGCGAGGCGACCAGCGCCTTGGCCGTCGAGAACATCTCACCCACGCCAATGGCAAACGCCAGCGACGTGTCCTTGACCAGCGTGATGATCTCGTTGCCCATCGCCGGCAGAATACGCTTGGCGACCTGCGGCATCACGATATACAGAAACGTCTGCACGCGCGAATAGCCCAGCACCTCGGCAGCCTCGTATTGACCGCGCGGAATGGACTGCAAGCCCGAGCGATAGATCTCGGCAAAGTAACCGGCGTAGTTGATGATGAACGCCACGACGCACGCCGTCCACTTGGAATCGGGCGTGAGCGAAATGCCAAACACGTAGTACGGGGCAAAGTAGATGGCAAACATCTGCAGCATGAGCGGCGTACCGCGCATGACCGAAATGTAGATGCGCGCAATCCAGCGAAGCGGCGCGATTTTGCTCATGCGCATAAACGCCACGGGGATTCCCAGCGGAATCGACCCCAGCAGTGTCAGCACAAACAACTGCAAACTGACCAAGAATCCCTGGCCAAGCATCTGCATCATGACCTGAATAGACATTACTTGAGCACCCAATTATCGAAAGATAGACCATAGCTTGAATACTTGTCGCAGAGATCCTTAACCGTACCGTCATCGTAGAGTGCCTTGAGCGACTCGGTCACGGCGTCGGCCGACTTGGTGTCGCCCTTCTTAAAGCCGACGGCGTAGTGCTCGCTGGACAGCGGCTCATCAAGCTGCGTATAAGCATCGGGCTTGGCGGCAAGCTGATACTGGGCAATCGAAAGGTCGCAAGCCACGGCATCGACCGCGCCGCTCTCGAGCTGCATAAACGCCGTGTTGTACTCACCGATGGTGTCGAGCGTGGCAAACGTCGCTGCCAGATCCTTCTGGTCATCCTCAAGCACGTCCTGCGCAGCGGAATCAGTCTGGGCAATCACAGTCTTGCCGGCAAGATCGTCCCAGCCCTTGATGCCCGCATCCTTCTTGACCACCAGCACCTGCTCGTTGAGCATGTACGGCTCGGAGAACGTGTAGTCGTCCTCACGGCCCTCCATGGTAAAGCCGTTCCAGATGCAGTTGATGGCGCCCGAGTTAAGCAGCGTGTCCTTGGCATCCCAATCGATGGCCTCGTATTTGACCTCCCAGCCCTGCTTATCGGCAACAGCCTTGGCAAGATCGAGATCAAAGCCGGTGTACTCGCCATCGTCGCCCACAAAGCCGTACGGAGGATAGGACTTATCAAAGCCCACCACGAGCTTCTTGGACTCCGCAGCGCCCTTCACATCCTTGGCCGCGGCAGAGCCAGCAGCGGAGCCCTTGCCGGCACCACCGCCGCAACCGACAAGACCAAGGCCAAGCACCGTGGCGAGCGAGCCGGCTAGACCAACAAACTGACGACGAGACATATCGGCATTCATTGTATTCCCCCTTGATGGCACTTTAGTTAAGTAAAGTGAGTCATGTAACGTTCAGAATCATACACTTTAGCGTGATAGAGCACAAGGCGAGTTTGCCCGTCGCGTGAGGGGTGTGGGGGTTAAGTTT
>CATVRV010000023.1:0-38254 GCA_958346515.1 uncultured Collinsella sp. | reverse complement strand
AGGGCACGAGCTGCTTGGTGAGCACCAGGCGGCCGAGCATGGCGAAGCCCATGGCAGGCAGGATGTTGGCGGCAACGCCAAAGCCAGCAAGGACAAAGTCGGGGATAAAGTCGAGCACGCCCTGGATGGCGTCAGCGCCCAGATAGAACGACAGCGAGCACAGCAGGAACGCCATGATGATACCGGTCAAACCGATCAGGAAGTGCATCGCATAGACACCCTTAAGGTTGCCCTGGCCGGAGAAGACATCAGCGCGGTCAACCAGGATCGGCAGGGCGGCGTTGAGGATGTTCTTGATGGCAAGGCACAGCGTGGCGATGGGCATGGCAAGCGCGATGGCTGCCTCGTTGCTCTGGCCCAGCTGGATAGCGAAGGCGCAGGCGAGCACGCCGCCGATCGTCTCATCAGGCGGCACGTAGGCGCCGATGGAGATCGAGCCCATGAACAGCAGCTCCAGGCTGGCGCCGATCGCGAGGCCGGACTGCAGGTCCCCCAGCACCAGGCCCACGAGCGGGCACAGGACGATGGGGCGGAACGCATAGAGCGTACCGAGCTGGCAGTCGAACTTACCAAATGCGGCGATAAGTCCGATGAGGATTGCTTGGGTAAGCATATATCCCCCTTTCCTAATAGGAAACTACGAAGAGCTCAGACTCTTCGAAATTGAACGCCTAGAGCACGCTGGCGCAGTCAACCTTGGGGTCATCGGCCAGGGGTCGAATCTCGACCTCAACGCCACGATCCAGCATCTCGCGCACATCGGCTTCCTCGGCCGCGGTCAGGAAGATCTGACGAGAGACCTGACGCGCATCGGGACGCTTCTCGTCCTTGGGCTTGGTGTTGCCCAGGTTGACCGACTTGATCTGCGGGCAGCCCTCAACAAGCTGCTTTGCCTCAGCAATAGTGGCGACACAGATGATCATCTTGTACTTGTCGGTCACGCCCGAGTTGATAGCTTCGATTGCATGCTCCATATCTTTGATGACGAGCTTGCAGCCGGCAGGCTTGCCCATCTTGAGCGTCGTCTTCCACACCGGGTCGTTAGCGACCTTATCGCCCACGCAGAAGATGCAGTTGGAGCCAAGGCCCTGAACCCAGGAAACTGCGACCTGGCCATGAAGCAGGCGATGGTCAACGCGAAGTAGCTGAATCATAATGTGACCCCCCAAAGGTCTTGTACCGTCTTACGGCGTGTCAGTAGGTGCTGCGGATTAGAACTCTTCTTCCTCGTCGTCATCGACCAAAAGATCGTTGACAAACTTCACGCGCGTATCGTCCGCAGCGACGATGGCGCGAATCGTCTCCTCAACCGGCGCCGACTCGTCAGAGAACAGCAACTGGATGAGGAGAGGAAGGTTCATGTTGGTAACGAGGTACGTGCGGGGACGCGTCTGGACGATCTTGGTGAACTCGTTGTTGACGCTGCCGCCAAAGAGGTCGGTGCAGACAACGACATCATCGTCGGCAGACATGCCTGCCAGCAGTTTTTGGGCCTCCTCGGCCACGTCCATGCGGCCATCGACGAACATCGAAAGATCGTGGACGTTGTCGCGAGCGCCCGAGAGCAGCTCGACGCTCTCCTTGATGCCGGTAGCGAAGTGCGCATGGCTGGCGATGATGTACTGTCTCATTCTGTGTTCCTCTCAATAGCCCGGCACGTTCCCGCACCCGTTTTCTTTAGTAGTCGAACTGGTGATAGTAGCGACGATACTTGAGGTTGTGCTTGGTGACCGTCTCGTAGTAGCGAGCCAGGCGGTCGGTCACGAGCACCGTCAGAATCCACGGGGAGACGATGACGCGGAACTCGTCGTCAAGGCCGGGGATCGCGAACTCGGCGGTGTCGATGATGTTGATGTCGGTGTCGCCGGTCACGCCGCGGGTCAGGAACGCGCGGACGCGCTCGTCGAGCTTGCGGTTCTCGTCCTCGCCCATGAACAGGAACACGGGGACGCCCGGCTCCACGAGCTCGAGGGTGCCGTGGAAGAAGTCGGCCGAGGTGATGTAGCGGGTGCGCTTCCACTGCATCTCCTCCAGGATGCACATCGAGAACAGGATCGTCTCGCCCCACAGGGCGCCGGAGCCGATGAACATGGTGTAGGGGGCCAGGGCGTACTTCTTGGCGAGCTCCTCGGCGCGCGGCTCGAAACTCTTGCGGATGTCGACCAGGTGGGTCCAAACATCCTTGGTCTGCTCAATAAACTTATCGAACTGCGGGAAGCAGCCACGGCGGTTGAGCAGGCGCAGGCCGAAGCAGTCGGCGAGGTAGTAGCCCATCTCGCAGCCACCGTTACCATGATCGGAAGCCATCTTGACGCAATTCTCGGCGCCGACAGCCTGGCCGATGGGGCCCTCGGGCTTGGTCATGGCGTAGACACGAATGCCCTTTTCCTTCATCTTCTTGACGGCCTCGAGGACCTCGGGGGTGGTGCCGGACTCGGAGGCGGTGAGCACGACGGACTTCTCGGTCATGCGCTTGTGGCCCATGGCGTTCCACTCGGCGGCGTGGATCAGGTAGACCTCGAGGTCGCGGTCGCCGAACTTGTTCATGAGGTACTCGAGCTGCATGAGCTCGTCCCAGGTGCCGCCGACGCCCATCAGGAACACGGCGTCGTAGCCCTCGTCGGCGACCTTGTCGGCGAGCGCGGTCATCTTCTTGCCGGTCTCGTAGAGCGCCTTGCCGTCCTCGAGATAGCCCTCCTGGTCGAAATGCATGATCTCGATCTTCTCGGTTTCCTTCATTTGTCTCTCCTTTCTGGGGTTGTTTCCACATCCCCCATGCCAACGGGCATCAAAACCCGCTTACATTCCGTAACACTCAGCCGCTTTGGCCTTAAGCGCATTGACTGACTCTTCGTAGCCCTCTGCCTTGACCTCCATTTGCTTGGAGACAGCATCAAGATACGGGTGCACGTCCCATGACTTCAGACGCTCGGCTATCATGGCCGCAATCGTCTGGAAGAACACAAGATTGGGAATTGCGCTGAGCAGCGGAGCCACCTGAGGCACCGCAACCTCGTGAGCCCTACCCTTGGGATGGGCCGTGAGCAGCACCGCTTTTGTCGTAACGTTCGATAGCGCATCAGCGATATTCGCAAGACGCTCCGACCCCTGCGGATCGTCGACGATAAACACCAGATAGCCCGGAACGATCTGCATCTCGGGACCATGGACGAACTCCTCGCCTTCGTGATGCATGGCAGGAATCTTGATGGTCTCGCTCAGCTTGAGGGCCGCCTCTTCGGCAACGCCATAGTTGGGGCCGTTGCCGACGACCATGGCGGGCGTGTGCTCAGAAAGCTCGAGCATGTGGTCTTGGACATATGCCTCGGCGGTCTTGCACATCACGGCATTGGCCTGGATGGCCTCGCGCAGGTCGTCAAGACGCTGGGCAACGCCCTTGGCGTCAATCGTTCCGCGCGCCTGACCGCTGTAAATACCAAAGAGCACCAGGTACTCAACGAGCACCTCGACGCCCAGAGTCACAAAGTCCACCGACTCGACGCCCACACCGTAGTCAAGAACGATGTCAGCGTGTTCCTTGATGGGTGCCTCGACGTTTGCCGTGAGCGCAACTGCAGCCATATCGTGTGCGCGCATGTAATCGAGCGCCGCAATCGTATTGGTCGAATAGCCACTCTGCGAAACGGCAATGTTGAGCGCATGCTGCGGATAGGTGTGTTCAAAATCAACGAAGGCCTCGGGCGTCACAACGGACACCTGCATTTGCAGGGCATCTTGCAAGTAATCGCGGGCGCAATCGGCGGCATGGCGCGACGAACCCGAAGCAACGATGCGCAGCGCGTCAAAAGAACCGGACTGGAAAATATCAACGAGCTGCGCTACCAGCTCAGACGAACGCTCGAGGTTCTCCCCCATACGCACATGGGCAAGCTGAACGTAATCGAGCATCTTCATCGTCTCACCTCGTAACAAATCATTAGTATTTGATACCAATCACAGTTACAGGTTACGGCTTTTTGATACCTCTTTGTCGATTAATTTATCCCCATCGGCGAACGGTCGATTTTGAGCCCTGTAAGGTTGTATATACAGCTGACCCAACGATCAAAACTGGTTAGTTTCCCAGCCGTTATTCACAAAATACCAGCTAGTACGTATAGGTGTAGCCGCCCGTATCGCCACGATTGAAGGACTTTACATACTCAATAGCCTGACCGCTCGCGTCATAGCTCACGCATTCCAAAAGCAAAACAAGATCGCCCTGTTCCAGTCCAAGGAGGCCGGCATCTCGTGCGCCCAGCGCTTCGATATCGAGCTTTTCCTGTGCCATGACTGGCTTTCGGCCCAGCATCTCATAGGTCTCGTACAAACTGAAGACCGACACGTCAATATCTTCGATGGTTGGGAACAGCAGGCAGGGAATCAGCGCCGTCTCAATCGATACGGGGCTACCGTTTATGCAGTTCAGGCGTCGAACGGAATAGAGCAGGTCGTCCTCGGCGATGCCAAACAGGCCGGCGTAATATGGCCCCGCATAACGCTTGGAACGCGCGAGAATACGGACGGACGGCTCGCCGCCCGAAGCACGGACCGATTCACGGAAACCGACCGTGCGTTCAAAAAAAGCAGGTACTTTCTGCGCCACAAAGGCACCTTTTCCCCGAACACGGCGAATCTGCCCGCGCCGAACCAGCTCATCGACAGCGCTTCGGATGGTCAAGCGTGTCGTACCAAATTCCTCGGCAAGGTCTTTTTCGGACGGAATCATGGAACCCATGGGATATATACTGCGCTCGATACGTTCCTCGATGCGGCGTCGAATGCGCATATAAACCGGGGTGGCATCTACTGTTTCAGCCATTGTTCACCTGCCACGCTCCTCATGCCGTTCTCTTCGCCGTTATCGGCAAAGCGGAACTTTGTGGGCAAAATCACCGATTTGCAATGCTCCACAAAACGCATGTCCTTATCAAATTCGATCGAGCTCTCATAGAACACCGGCGTTCCCTCTTCTTGCTGGAGCAGCTCGGCCTCTTCGGCGTTCAAACGCGAGATGGAGATATGCTCACGTCCATGCTCAACACGCACGCCACCTTCTTTGAGCAAGACATCGTAAAGGCTCTCGCACTCAAAATCGTGCTCGATAAGCGATGGGCACAGGGACAGGTTAACGTGAGCCGTCTCGATTGACGTCGGCTCGCCCTCAATAAGTCGAACGCGCTGCATGCGGAGCAAGGGAGCGCCTACAGCCACCCCAAGCTTGTCGGCAAGCGCCTCATCCGCCTCGATGGTCCCGGTGGAAACCAGACGAGAAGAGGGGTGCAGGCCGGCAGTCCGCACAGCATCGGAAAAGTTATACGTTTCCTGGAAAATGTTCAGCGGCTTGGGAGGACACACATACGTGCCCGATCCGCGACGGCTCTCGAGCGTTCCACACGAGATAAGCCGCGTGATACCGGCACGCAACGCCGTACGCGAAACGCCAATCTCTTCGCACAGCACGCGCTCGGCCGGCAGGCGATCGCCGCCGGCAAGCTGATGGTGCTGGATATACCAAAGAATTCCCTCAACAGCACGATCTTTGGGGGGGATTGCATAAGATTCGCCTGTCATTGCACAGACTCCTCATTCAGACACGTATGCCGCCAAAATTAGGCCAGCCCTCCCATGGCATCAAATTCGGCCTTGATCTTCTCGGCGACATTCCGATACGACTTATATAGACTTGAATCGCGTTTGACCTCGTCGGTCATAACGGGAATCTCTAATTTGGAAACCTCGTCTTTTCCCGTCTGAACCGCCACAACAACGCCCATACCAAGACACATATTACGCTTGGCAGCGTTTATTTTCGCCGCCTTGGCAGGATTTGCCAGGATACGCTGGGCAAATTCCTGTTTAGAGACCGCTTCTTCGGCCTCCGGATCGCCCGCCTCGGCCACTTCGCACTGCAACACGTCCGCATAGTCAAAAATCTTCGGCTCGCCGCCGCGCTGATGCACGGCCCACTTGCGGCGCGTGGCGTCCTGGTAGATAGCCGGCAAAAATGTAAACCGCGGCGGGTCCAAAATCGTATCCGTGATGGTAAACACATCGGGATCAAAGGCATCCTGCGGGTTTTTCTTCTTGAACAGCCCCATATCAGCCTCCCGTACTAGCATTAAACAACTCAAGCTGAATATAGCACCAATTTCAAGCCGCCGCCTTACCCTATCGGTGCGCGGCGTCTATGGCTCGCCCAGCGGAAGAGTTCACGGACGAGGGCCGGGGTGCCTGCCTTGTTTTGAGAAGTGGGCTCCGCGAACTTCTCAAAACAAGGCAGGCACCCCGGCCCCGCCGGCAAATAGCGGACACTCCGCATGCAATCTATGCAAACAAACAAGTACGCTTAGCTACATTCGGTAAGATCGAGCACGCTGCCCTTAACGATAAGCGCCGGCTCCAGGACGACCTCTTCGGCACGCCTGCCGCCCCTACCGGCAAGACGCTTGGACATGCAGCCAAAAGCATGCTTCGCAAGGACACCAGGATCCTGCTCAATCGCGGTCAGCGCCGGCTCAAAGAGAACGTCGGCCGCCGAGTTGTCATAGCTCACCACCGAGATATCGCCCGGGATGCTCTTCCCCATCTCGTGCAAGCGCTTGAGCAGACCGAGGGCGATGTTATCCGAACTTGCGAACACAGCGGTGGCATCAGTTGCGAGCACCGCCTCCGAGGCCTCATAGGCACTCGGAATGTAGTACTCGCTCTCAAACTCCAAACGTGCGTCGATAGGCAGGCCAACCTCGCGCAGCGCGCGCTCATAGCCGGCAAGTCGCTTACGCCCCGTATTGGAACGGCGCGCGTTAACCAAGCAGGCAATGCGACGGTGGCCCTGCTCGATCAGATAGCGAGTGGCCATGTAGCCACCCATCTCGTGGTCGAACATCACCTTGTCGCACTCGAGCCCCTCAATGGCACGATCGACCATCACGGCAGGGATAGGCAGATGGCTGACTTCTTCGCGCAGGGCGCGGTCGTCGGAGAACTCGTCGCCTACGACCAGGAAGACACCGTCGACGCCGCGCGTCACCAGCTGGCGCAGCAGCTCCAGATCGTCGTCGGCACTTCCGCCCGAGCTGGTAATAAAGAGCGCATAGCCGTCCTCGCGGCAGCGCTTTTCCAAGCTGCCGGCAAGCGAGGCAAAAAAGCGGCTCTCGATGTTAGGGACGATAAGGCCCAGCGTGCGCGACTCGCGCATGACCAGGCTACGCGCAATCTGGTTGGGAACATAGTGGTTGCGCGCTGCGACCTCTTTGATGAGCTTGCGGTTTTCTTCCGAGATGCGACAGGGCCGATTATTGAGCACAAGCGAGACCGACGAGGGGGAAAGCCCCACCTCCTGGGCGATCTGCTTGAGGGTGACTTTGTTGGCCATCTCGCTCCTTCCGGGTTTACGCGCAATCTCTTGAAAGTATAGCGACTACCCCTCTACCTCGGTGATAAACACTTTACCAATCCGGTAGACGGCTGTTTTATCGCCGCCAGCGCACCAAATCCGTCCGGGTGGGGTATATTGCAATCGATTGATGACAACGACCACCAAAAGGCGGATATTCGTATGCACGAGAACGACTTTTTTAACGAGGACCTGCTGTGCGCACTTGCTGGCGTTGCCGGCGAGGACAACGTGTTGATGAGCGAGCCCATGCGCGAGCACACCACGTTTAAGATCGGCGGCCCGGCCGACGTCTTTGTCACGCCCGATACTGAGCAGGGCCTCGTCGCCACGCTCGATACCTGCTATCGCTGCGACCTGCCGCTTACCATCGTGGGCAACGGCTCCGACCTGCTCGTCGGCGACAAGGGCATCCGTGGCGTCGTCGTGGCGCTGGGCGAAGGCCTCTCCGACATTACGGTCGACGGCACGCACGTCACGGCGGCAGCCGGCGCCTTGCTTTCCGATGTCGCCGCGGCGGCAGCCGAGGCCGGTCTCACCGGCATGGAGCCCATCTCGGGCATCCCCGGATCGGTCGGCGGCGCCTGCTACATGAACGCCGGTGCCTACGGTGCCTGCATGGCCGATGTGCTGGAGTCCGTGCGCGTCTACAAACCCGCTCGCCAGCTCGACGACGGCACCCGCGGCAGCGGCAATATCATCGAGTTCGATGTCGACGAGCTCAACCTGGGTTATCGAAAGAGCCGCATCGCCGATGACGGCTTTATCGTGCTTTCGGCCACCTTCAATCTCGCCCCGGGCAACGCCGCGATGATCAAGGCCGACATGGACGACTACCGCCAGCGCCGCGAGGACAAGCAGCCGCTCGACATGCCGAGTGCCGGCTCCACTTTCAAGCGCCCCGAGGGTTACTTTGCCGGCAAACTCATCATGGATGCCGGCCTGCGAGGACACGCCGTTGGCGGCGCGCAGGTGAGCGAGAAGCACTGCGGCTTCATCGTCAACGCCGACCACGCCACCGCCGCCGATGTCGACGAACTCATCCGCCACATCCAGGCAACCGTCAAAGACCAATTCAACGTAGACCTAGAACCCGAAGTCCACCGAGTAGGCGAATTTTTATAAAAAGAAGGCCCCGAAAGGGGCCTTCACTTTCTTTAATTCAGACAACCAGTCCGGTGTGCCGCGCCCCGAATCCGAGAGGGCCGGGACAGTCCGAGAGGCATAAGGTTGATCGCGAGTTCCGCACGAGCCGGAGAGCACTTAATGTGCTCTCCGTGCGAGCAGGACTGCCCGAGCAGGCAACCTTATGCCTCTCGGACTGTCCCGGACCAAGCCGCAGCTACGACAGCGCAATACCGCCGAGCCAGCCCCAACGCACGCCAGAGCCAGTGCCATAGAAGCTAATAAACGAGTCAAGCGACTTAGACGTAATGGCGCCCTCGTTGCTCATAACGATGCCGCCGCCAACGTAGATACCCACATGACCGTAGATAAGGCCCGGAGCACCCGTGCCGCTATGCGATGAGTCGGCCACGATCATGCCCACCTGCAGCGCCGAGCGGTCGGAGCTATAGCACCAGGCGTTAAACATGTCGCACGCATTGCCTCCAAAGTAGCCAACGCCGGCGTTACGGAAGACATTGGTGACCCACGCCGCGCACCAGTTCTGACCCGGCGAAGGCGTGGAGTAGCACGCGTTGACGACAGCCTGCTGCTTGCCCGAGCCGGCATTCTGCTGCGGAGTTCCGGGCGCGTACGATCCACCACCCGAGCTCGAACCACCCGAGTAGGAATTGTTCTTGTTCGCGGCAGCCGCGGCAGCGGCAGCCTTCCTAGCGGCCTCCTCAGCCTGGGCGGCAGCGAGGATCTCGGAATCACGCTGAGCCATGAGCTCCTTGACGTCGTCGGAAAGACCGTTCAGCACGGTCTGGACTTCTTGCTGCTTGGCCTGCATATCCTGCATCTGAGCCGTCTGCTGGTCCTTGAGTTTCTCCAGGTCGGCCTTTTGTGCTTCGAGCTCGGTCTTTTGCGCATCGAGCTCTTCCTGGATGGTCTGAATGTCCTCGATGGCGTCGCGGTCGCTCTTGTTGATCTTCTCAACGTAATGCGCGTTGGCGACGAGTTCCTCAAACGAGCCAGAGGCCAGCAGCAGCGACAGGATGTTCGTGCCGCCGGACTTGTAGCTGGCGGCCACGCGATCGGAAAGGTCGTTGCGCTTCTTCTTGAGCTCGGCCTTCTTTTCATCGATCTGGGCCTGCGTGTCGTCAATCTTGCCCTGGACATTCTCGATGTCGTTGAGGGTCTGGGCATTCTTGTTGGCCAGCGCCGCATACTCATTTGCGATGCTGTCGAGCTGGGCCTGAACCTCGTCGAGCTGGGCCTGGGCGGCATTCAGTTTATCGGTGGTTTCTTTGGAAGCCTCCGCCGCATGGGCGCGAGCGGGCAGGCCAAAAAGAACTGCCGCAGAAGCGGCGCCGAACAGGGCCTTGAGGGCAGTGCGGCGCGAGAGCTCCTGGGAAAGGATGGAATCGCTGTTTGGTGACATATGTACTCCGTTACATGCTTATTTATATGTCGCTCAACTCATACATATTAGCGTACATATGGCGCGTCCCAACGATTTCCACGAACGGCAGGAAACCGCAAGGTCGGCGGCTCGTAAGCAAATGCCAAAGATCAGGTTATGCGTACGCAAGCTCTTTTATGAGTACGTTAACATAATCCTCTGCTTTTCTACTGCGCACGATTTGGGCGTCCCCGCCTGCGCTATACTCCCCTCTAGAAGTGTTCCTGATTCGATAGGAGACTACATGTCCAAAGCACTCGACCCCAAAGACACCTGCGTCCTCGTTACCGGTGGCGCCGGCTTTATCGGCTCGCACACCGTCGTTCAGCTGCTCGAGGGTGGCTACCAGGTCGTCATCGTCGATGATCTCTCCAACTCCAGCGCCGTCGCCGTCGACCGCGTCAAGACCATCGTGGGCGACGAGGCCGCCAAGAACCTCACCTTCTACGAGGCCAACGTGCTCGACCGCGATGCGATGAACAAGATCTTCGATACCCATCAGATCGACCGCGTCATCCACTTTGCCGGCTTTAAGGCCGTCGGCGAGTCGGTGAGCAAGCCCATCGAGTACTACCACAACAACATCGAGAACACCCTGGTGCTCATCGACGTCATGCGCAACCATGGCTGCAAGTCCATCATCTTCTCGAGCTCCTCGACCGTCTACGGCGACCCGGACAACCTGCCCGTCACCGAGGAGGATCCTAAGAAGCCCGCGACCAACCCCTATGGTTGGACCAAGTGGATGATCGAGCAGATCCTTATGGACGTCCACACCGCCGACCCCGAGTGGGACGTCGTGCTACTCCGTTATTTCAATCCCATCGGCGCCCATCCGTCGGGCCTGATCGGCGAGGACCCCAAGGGCATCCCCAACAACCTGGTGCCTTATGTCGCCCAGGTCGCCGTGGGCAAGCTCGAGGCCGTTCAGGTCTTTGGCAACGACTACCCCACCCCCGACGGCACCGGCGTGCGTGACTACATCCACGTGTGCGATCTGGCCTCTGGTCACGTTGCCGCCCTTAACTGGATGAACGGCAAAACCGGCGTCGAGATCTTTAACTTGGGCACCGGCACCGGCACCTCGGTACTCGAGGTCGTCGCCGCCTTCTCCAAGGCTTGTGGCAAGGAGCTGCCCTATGTGATCCGCGAGCGCCGCGCCGGCGACATCGCTGCCAACTGGTGCGATGCCTCCAAGGCCGAGCGCATGATGGGCTGGAAGGCCCAGTACGACATCGCGGACATGTGCCGCGATAGCTGGAACTGGCAGAGCCACAACCCCAACGGCTTCGCCGACGCCGAGTAGCAAAAACCTACATACCGCTCTTGCCCCGATCTCACGTTGTGAGGTCGGGGCTTTTTTCATGGCATGTAACCATTCGCCGAAAATCGACCAACTTTTTTATCTTGCCTGTACATGTTTAAACAACATGTTTTACAATAGGCGTATCGAATCAGAACATCGGAGGCGGACTGCGCACCCATCGGCAGGCCGACCCCACAACAAGAAGGTTGGTGAGCGCATTCATGGAGCGTGCAAGCGGCGTCCTCATGCCCGTCTCATCTCTGCCCGGACCATACGGAATCGGCGGCTTTGGCTGGAATGCCTACGACTTCGTCGATTTTCTCGCCTCGTGCAAACAACATTACTGGCAGATTCTGCCCCTTACGACGACCAGCTATGGCGATTCGCCCTATCAGTCGTTCTCGGCCCGCGCAGGAAACCCCAACTTTATCGACTTTGCCGAGTTTATCGAGGCAGGGTATCTGGAGCAGCGCGATATCGATGGCGTGTATCTGGGATCCGACCCCAGTAACGTCGACTACGGTGCTATCTTTGACGGCCGTCGTCAGATTCTCGACCGCGCCGCTGAGCGCTTTGCTGCCGACAAGCCGGCCGATTTCGATGACTTTATCCAGGCCAACGAGGACTGGCTCATCCCCTACTGTGAGTTCATGACCGTCAAAGAGGAGTGCGGTCTCAAGGCGTTTTGGGAGTGGCCCGCGGAGCTCCGCACCCGCGGCGAGGCTTCCGCCAAGGTCTGCGCCGACCATCCGGAGCGTATGCTCTACCACCAGATGACGCAGTACTTCTTCGATCGCCAATGGAGCCGCCTCAAGGCCTATGCCAACGAGCGCGACATTCTCATCATCGGCGACCTGCCCATCTATGTCTCGCGTGACTCCGTCGAGATGTGGGCGACGCCTGAGCTCTTTAAGATCGACGCCGCCGGCAATCCGGTGAGCGTCGCCGGCACGCCGCCCGACCAGTTCTCGGCCACCGGCCAGTACTGGGGCAACCCCATCTACGACTGGGACGCCATGGAGTCCGACGGCTTCTCCTGGTGGGAGGGCCGCATTCGCGCCGCCCTCGACATGTACGACGTCATCCGCCTGGATCACTTCCGCGGCTTCGAGGCCTATTGGGAGGTGCCGTTCTCCTCGCCCGATTCGTCCTACGGTTCGTGGACGCAGGGTCCCGGCCTCAAGTTCTTCAAGACGCTCGAGAAAAAACTCGACACGCTGCCCATCATCGCCGAGGACCTGGGCTTCCTCACCCCCGGCGTCATCGATATGCGCGACACCTCGGGCTTCCCCGGCATGAAGATCTTGCAGTTTGCCTTTGAGGGCACCAACTCGTATTACCTGCCGCATAACTATATCGCCAATACCGTCGCCTATGTAGGCACGCACGACAACGAGACGGCGCGCGGTTGGTTCGAGGGTACGGCCACTCCGCGTCAGCGCGAGCAGGCAGCCCTGTACACCCACCAGCAGGCAGGCGAGTCCATAGCCGACGCGCTCAACCGAACCATCGCCGCCAGCGTGAGCGATACCTGCATTTACACCATGCAGGACCTGCTCAATCTGGGCAACGAGGCGCGTATCAACACCCCCGCCACCCTAGGCGGCAACTGGGCCTGGCGCATGCTCGATGGTGCCATCACCCGCGAGCTCGAGCACAAGCTTACCGACTGGACCGAGACCTACTTCCGTATCCCGTCGGAAGCCGAAATCGAGCTTCCCCAATAGGAGCCACCGCGCCCGAACCCACCACACCGTGCGGACGCGCTTGCTTACCCGCGCGAGGCCACCCCAATCCCCTCGCGCGGGCTTCTTATGAATTGCAGACATGTAATCAACCCATTACAGGAGGAAACATGCCCCGTATCGATCTCGCAGAACTTGCCGAGCAGTCTTTTGGCATCTCGCTCGAGCAGCTCGATGACCGTCGCATTTACAAACTGCTTGTTAAGCTCGTGCAGAAGCGCTCAGCCGCCTGCCCGCTCAACAATGGCAAGAAAAAGCTTTATTACATCTCCGCCGAATTCTTGATCGGCAAGCTGCTCATCAACAACATGATCGACCTCGGTATCTATAGCGAGGTTAAGGACCAGCTCACCGCCGCGGGCCACGACCTCAATAAGATTGAGGAGTTTGAGGTCGAACCGTCGCTCGGCAACGGCGGCCTGGGCCGCCTGGCCGCGTGCTTCCTGGATTCCATCGCCACGCTGGGCCTGACCGGCGACGGCGTGGGCCTCAACTACCACTACGGCCTGTTCCGCCAGCGCTTTGTCGACAATCAGCAGAAGGCCGTCCCCGACGAGTGGCTCGGCGAGCAGGATATCCTGATCGATGACGACCGCTCCTACACTGTTGAGTTCGGCGACTTTGCCGTCACCTCCAAGCTCGTCAACATCGACGTGCCTGGCTATGGCCAGCCCGCCAAGAATCGCCTGCGCCTGTTCGACCTGGCGAGTGTCGACGACGGCCTGGTACCCGGCAGCTCCATCGACTTCGACAAGACCGAGATCGCCAAGAACCTCACCTTGTTCCTCTACCCCGACGATTCTGACGAGCAGGGCCGCCTGCTTCGCATCTACCAGGAATACTTCATGGTGAGCAACGCCGCCCAGCTCCTGATCGACGAGGCCATCGAGCGCGGCAGCAACCTGCACGATCTGGCCGACTACGCCGTGGTCCAGATTAACGATACGCACCCCACCATGGTCATCCCCGAGCTCATTCGCTTGCTCACCACCAAGCACGACATCGAGTTTGACGAGGCCGTGACCATCGTACGCTCCATGGTCGCCTACACTAACCACACGATTCTTGCCGAGGCGCTCGAAAAGTGGCCGCTCACCAGCCTGCAGAAGGTCTCCCCTGCCATCGCCGACATTATCGTCAAGCTCGATGAGATCGCAAAGGCCGAGCACGACGACCCGCGCGTTGCCATCATCGACGAATACGACACCGTCCACATGGCCCACATGGACATCCACTTTGGCTTCTCCATCAACGGCGTCGCCGCACTCCACACCAAAATCCTGGAGGACACCGAGCTTCATCCGTTCTACGAAATCTACCCCGAGAAGTTCTCCAACAAGACCAACGGCATCACCTTCCGCCGCTGGATCCAGGGAGCCAACCCCGCGCTCGCCAGCCTGCTCGACGATGTGATCGGTACCGATTGGCGCAGCACCGGCGACTTGAGCAAGCTCGCCGACTTCGCCGACGATAAGAGTATTCTTGAGCGCCTGGCCGCCACCAAGGCCGAGGCAAAGACCATCATGCGCCAGTTCATGGCGCTCGATCAGGGTGTGACGATCCCCTCCAACGCCATCATCGATGTTCAGGTCAAGCGTATCCACGAGTACAAGCGCCAGCAGATGCTCGCGCTCTACATCATCTGGAAGTACCTCGACATCAAGAACGGTAACAGACCTAAGCACCCCGTCACCATCATCTTTGGCGGCAAGGCAGCGCCTGCCTATACCATCGCTCAGGACATCATCCACCTCATCCTGACGCTTTCCCAGTGGATCGCAAACGACCCCGACGTGGCTCCCTACCTCCAGGTCGTCATGATCGAGAACTACAACGTCACTGCTGCCGAGCGCGTGATCCCCGCTGCCGACATCTCCGAGCAAATCAGCCTGGCCTCCAAAGAGGCGAGCGGCACTTCCAACATGAAGTTCATGCTCAACGGCGCTTTGACCCTGTGCACGCTCGACGGTGCCAACGTGGAGATTGCCGAGCTCGTGGGCGACGAGAACATCTATACCTTTGGCGCCTCGTCCAAACAGGTCGAGCAACTCTACGCCGACGGCACCTATGACGCCGGCGCGCTCTACTGCAAGCCCGGCATTAAACTGCTGGTGGACTTCATCACCAACCCGGCCTTTATGGCGACCGGCAACGCGGAGCGCCTGCAGCGTCTGCACGACGACATCAAGGGTAAGGACTGGTTTATGGCCCTACTCGACATTGAGGAATACATCCAGACCAAGGAGCGCGTGCTAGCCGACTACGAGGACCAGGACGCCTGGATGCGCAAGGCGCTGATCAACATCGCCAACGCCGGCACCTTCTCGTCCGACCGCACGATCTCCCAGTACAACGACGAGATCTGGCACCTGAGCTAATTCGCTTCCCTTACCCATCCTCTTGAAAACGGAGTCGCGGCAACGCGGCTCCGTTTTTTGTGTCCCTGTGTTGCCCGTGGCCTGCCTCGACCAAACAATCTCGGTCTGTAACATCTAGCCGGCAAAATTGAGTCTACCTGTTACAGATCGAGAAGAAAGGACAGGCAGCTCGACGTTGTCTCAATCTGTAACAGGTAGACCCAATTTGGCCCTCCTCCTGTTACAGATTGAGACAAACTGACAGACGAACGGTCCCAACACAAAGAAAGGCTCCCCTCTCGCCCAGTGGACGGGAGGGGAGTCTTATATGTGACCGCGGCAAAAGGATGGCAATACCGCAGTCGCCCAAAGGGAAGGCCTGGATGCACCGGGCCTAGATAAGGTTCTTGCCAGAGACCTTATCGAAGAGGTGGGTCGCGTTCTTCTCGAACTTGAACCAGATGGTGTCGCCAGCCTTGAGCGCGCCCTTGGCCTCGAGGTCGACGACGGGGATAATCAGGACAAACTGGCCGTCGGGAGCGGTCACGTGGACATGCTCGGTCGAGCCCATGAGCTCGGTCACCTCGACGGTACCCTGGAGCGCGCCCTCCTCGCCCTTGTCGGCAAGCAGGATCTGCTCGGGACGCACGCCGGCCGTAATCTCCTTCACGTCGCCGCCGTTCCAGTTGAGGGCAAGCTGAGCGCAAGTCTCGGGGGCGAGCGCCACGTTCATATCCTCGGTCTTGACGGTAAAGCCGTTGCCCGAGCGCACCAGCTGGGCATCGAAGAAGTTCATCTGCGGCACGCCGATGAAACCGGCGACGAAGATGTTCGCGGGATGGTTGAAGACCTCCTGCGGCGTGGCGATCTGCTGGACGACGCCGTCCTTCATGACCACGATACGGTCGCCAAGGGTCATGGCCTCGGTCTGGTCGTGAGTAACATAAATGAACGTGCCCTTGATCTCGTGGCGCAGCTTAATGAGCTCGGCACGCATCTGGTTACGAAGCTTGGCGTCCAGGTTGGACAGCGGCTCGTCCATCAGGAAAACCTTGGGGTCACGCACGATGGCGCGGCCGATAGCGACACGCTGGCGCTGGCCGCCGGAGAGCGCCTTGGGCTTACGGTCGAGGTACTCGGTAATGCCCAGAATCTCGGCAGCAGAGCGAACCTTGCGGTCGATCTCGTCCTTGGGAACCTTCTTGAGCTCGAGCGTAAATGCCATGTTCTCGTACACCGTCATATTGGGGTACAGAGCGTAGCTCTGGAACACCATGGCGATGTCGCGGTCCTTGGGCGCCACGTCGTTGACACGCTTGCCATCGATGAGCACATCGCCCGAGGTAATGTCCTCCAGGCCGGCGACCATGCGCATCGTCGTGGACTTACCGCAGCCAGAGGGGCCAACGAGGACGACGAACTCCTGGTCGTGAACGGTGAGGTTGAAGTCCTCTACAGCGAGCACACCGTCCTCGGTAACCTTGAGGTTGTGCTTCTTCTCCTCGGTCTTCTTCTTTTTGCCAAAGAAGCCCTTCTTTTTTGACTCGTTGTTGGGATACACCTTCTGAACATGTTTGAGAACAATCTCGGCCATGTCTTTACCTTTCGATACGCGGCGCCGCGCTGAGGGACGCCGCCAAAACTTGCAAAACAGTTACGGCATCAGCCCTTGACGGCACCTGCCACCACACCGTCGATGATGTACTTCTGGCAGAGGATGTACATGATGACGATGGGGATAACGACCATCATGATGCAGGCCATCATGGGGCCGAGCTCGACGTGGCCGTAGCCGCCGCGGAAGTACTGGATCAAGATAGGAATGGTCTTGTACTTGGTGGAGTCGAGCGTAAGGTAGGGCAGCAGGTAGTCGTTCCAGACCCACATGGTCTCGAGAATGCCGACCGAAAGATAGGTGGGCTTCATGATGGGAAGGACAATCTTAAAGAACACCTGGACCGGGTTGCAGCCATCAATCATGGCCGCCTCCTCGATCTCGAGCGGGATGTTCTTTACAAAGCCGGCGAACATAAAGACCGCCAGGCCCGCGCCAAAGCCCAGATAGATAAAGCAGATGTTGAACGGCGTGTTAAAGCCGATGCGGTCCGCCAAATTGGACAGCGTGAACATGAGCATCTGGAACGGCACGACCATCGAGAACACGAACAGGTAATAGAAGAAGTTCGAGATCTTGTTGTTGACACGAACCACGTACCAAGCGCACATGGAGCAGCACACCAAGATCAGCACGACCGACGTGACCGTGATGATGAGCGAGTACATAAATGCCGAGGCAAAGCCCTGCTCGTTAAGGGCGTGCATGTAGTTTGCGAGGCCGTTGAACGTCTCGGGCGTGAGCAGATCGAATGCCGTGGTGGTGCTGATTGCGGTCGCTTTCTTAAAAGAATTAAGCGCAATCATGAACACGGGGTAGATCCACGCGAGCGACAGGATCGTAAAGAAAAACGAGAGCGCGCGGTTGATAACCTTATCGCGTTTCATTACTGCTGCACCTCCTTGGACCTCGTGGCCTTAAGCTGGATCATGGAGATGGCCACGACCAGGATGCAGAAGATAACCGCCTTGGCCTGACCAATGCCCTGCCATGCGATACCGGCACGCGAATAGAACGTGTTGTAGATGTTCAGGGCGAGCATCTCGGTGGAGTGCGCGGGGGCGCCGCCGGTAAGGGCGAGGTTCTGGTCGAACAGCTTAAAGCCGTTGGTGATGGACAGGAACAGGCAGATGGTGATGGTCGGCATCAGGTTAGGGATCTTAACCTTCCAAAACGTCTGCCATGCCGTAGCGCCGTCGACCTTGGCGGCCTCGATGTAGTCGGACGGAATGGACTGCAGACCAGCGATGTAGATGATCATCATGTAGCCGACCTGCTGCCACAGGGTCAGGATGATAAGGCCCCAGAAGCCAGCAGCAGAGTTAAGAGCGATGAGCTGGGCGCCCACGTTGGAGAGCAGGCAGTTGATCAGAATCTGCCAAATGTAGCCCAGCACGATGCCGCCGATCAGGTTAGGCATAAAGAAGATCGTACGGAAGATGTTGGTGCCTTTGAGCGCCTTGCGGGTGAGCGCCTGCGCAATGGCCAGGGCGATCACGTTGATGAGCACCGTCGACAGGAAGGCAAACGCCACGGTAAAGAAGAACGACGTGGAGAACTGCGGATCGGACAGCGCGCGCACGTAGTTCTCGATACCGACAAAGTGCGCGTTACTAATGATAATAAACTGGCAGAACGAGAGATAGAAGCCCTGGATAAAAGGGATCACGAACCCGATCATAAACGCCAGGCACGTGGGCAGCATAAAGAGCGGCCACCAGCGCTTGAGTGCTTTGCCCATAAAAGGGTCCTTTCAATATGCAGGGGGCGGGCAAACCAACGTCTGCCCGCCCCCTGTCGCTAATCAGATAGCTTGGGCAGCAACTGCTTACTCGGAAGCGGCCTTCTCGGTCTTCCAGCCATCGACGAAGGCGTTCTTGACGCCGTCCCACTTGCTGTTATCGGCAGCGTAGGCAATCAGAGCCTGCTTGAGGTTCTTCTTCCACTCCTCGGAGGGAATGTAGACGAAGTCCCAAGCGACGGTCTTCTTGCCGTCCTTGGCCATGGCAACGGCCTGCTGCGAGAAGACGTTGGTGGTCTCCTTGGCGCTCTTGAACGGAGCGGTCAGACCCATCTTGTCGGCGATGATGCTGGTCGGGGTGTCAGCGGTGACGCACCAATACATGAAGTCCTCGGTGGCCTTCTGGGCATCCTCGGAAGCCTGGGAACTGACGCACCAGTAGTTCTCGCCGCCGGAGCACAGGCCCTGGTTCTCCTCGCCGTCAACACCGATGTAGATCGGCATCATGCCAATCTGATCGTCGGTCATGCCGGCCTTGACGAGGTCAGAGTAGGCCCAAGAGCCGTTCTGGTAGAAGACGGCCTTGCCGGTTGCGAACTCGTTGGTGGCGTCGTCGCCGGTCTTGGAAGCAAGCTGCGAAGGATCGCAGGTGGAGTCGGTGATGTACAGGTCGAAAATCTGCTTGTAGTTGTCGAGGAACTCACCCTTGATCTCGTCGTCCTCCTGGTTGTGCTCCTTCTCAAACTCGTAGTAGAGCGGCATGTTGGCAAGGTGGGTGGTGTAGCGCCAGCTGGAGGAGTCGTCCATGCCGGCGGAAGTGAAGGCACCCTCGACACCAAGCTCGTCCTTGCGGGCCTGGATGTCATCGGCACAAGCCTTCAGCTTGTCGAAGGAGTTGATGTCCTCGGCCTTGTAGCCAGCCTTCTCGAGCAGCTGCTTGTTGTAGATGATACCGAAGCTCTCCTGGACCCAGTCGATGCACACATCCTTGCCGTCGGACTGCAGAGCCAGGGAGTCGTCAATGAGCTCACCGCGGAGCTTGGTATCGGACAGGTCGGCGCAGTAATCCTTCCAGTTCTTAAGACCGGTGGGGCCGTTGACCTGGAACAGGGTCGGAGCGGAGCTCTTGGACATCTCGGACTTAAGCTTCTCCTCGTAGGTGTTGGAAGCGGCGGTCACGATCTTGACCTCGACGCCCTTCTCCTTCTTATAGGCCTTGGCGATCTCCTTCCACTCCTTGTCGACCTCGGGCTTGAATTGGAGGAAGTAGACCTCGGCAGCGTCACCAGAAGCAGAGGAGCCGGAGCCGGCAGAACCACCGCAACCCACGAGGCCCAGACCAAGAACTGCAGCCGCGGAACCAGCAAAGCCCAGGAACTGCCTTCTGCTCATTTCGTTCTTCATTACAATCCACCCTTTCACACCGTGGCGGCACCCTTTGCCGCCGCCTTCGGAGATTGGCTCGGGGACTTTGCCCCTTTTGCTGATTTGAACGATACGCTATTTGGCTAGTTGTTTGAACAAGTATTACTAGAGCGGTAGAAAAACTTCGGTGAACGGTAATTTCAACTTGATACTTGACAAGTTTTGTATAAACAATTATTTGTTATCTAATGCAGAGAAAACGCCCGGTCAAGCCGATGTACCGTCGGTTTGACCGGGCGTTTTCTCTTTGAGGCCATGAGTCTCGTCAGGCTGCGAGCTAGCCGGCTATCGCTTGGAATTGACGCGGTAATGGAAGATCTCGGGGTGTGTGCGAGTGTGCGTCACCTCAAACAAGATGCCATCCGAGGTGTACGACTGACTCTCCATGACGGCAACGCAGTTGTATTTGCCGAGGTCAAGATAGCTGCAGTCCTCATCGTTGGCGAGCTCGACACTCACCGTACGACGGCTCGCCATCACTTTGACACCGCGCTTGTGCTCCAGATAGCCGTAAATAGAATCTGCCGCGATCTCGGGAGTCAGGCCCTTGGCGATCGACGCCAAAAAATAGCCATGGTCCACTTGGCGCGCGTTGCCGTTGAGGCTTCGGACACGCACTACGCGAATCAACTCCTCGCCCACCTTAAAGCCCAGGTGACGAGAGAGTTGCTCGGTGCAAACCAGATGTTCGAAAGACTTAACGTCCGTCGATGCAACGGCATTGTTGCGCTTTGCAAACTCGCCAAACGACTCAACCTCTTCGAGTGCGCCCAACATGTCGGTTTCGCCCTTAAGCCAAATAACGCGCACGCCTTTGCCGTGTATGGGCTGCACAAACATCCCGTCGGCCAGCATGCTCAAAGCGCGGCGGACGGTATTGCGCGTGCAGCCAAATTCCGCGGTCAGCTCGGCTTCGGTTGGCAGCATCTCCTGAAACGCATAGGTCCCATTAATGATGCGCGAGCGTATTTCTCGGTAGATTCCTTCGTATATCGCTTTTGGCATTGTTTCACCTCTACATTATTCATTTCCGGCTAGGCACGATAGCATTTCTTAAAGTTGTTTAAACCGAATATCGGTGAAGCGACAGGATTTAGCCGTTGACGGTTTCTGTCATGCCCAAATCGGTTTCGCTCAAAACTGCCGGTACGACACTCGTCTGGTCCTCTACAATGAATCCATTGTTTAAACGTTTCCCCACGCGCAACGCGCCTCGATATTCGGAAGGCAGAACATGCTGCAAAAAATCCAACGCTTTGGCGGGGCAATGTTCGCGCCCGCCATGCTGTTTTCTATATCAGGCCTCATGGTCGGCGTCTCCGCTCTCGCAACGACTGCGGACATCGTCGGCGATCTCGCCGTATACGGAACCCCTTGGTACGCTTTTTGGACCATCATCCAGCGCGGCTCGTGGACGGTCTTTAAACGCCTCCCGCTCCTTTTTGCCGTAGCGCTGCCCATCGGTCTTGCCCAAAAACAACCGGCTCGTTGCTGCCTCGAGGCTCTCGTCGCCTATTTTGCCTACTGCTTCTTTTTGAGCGAGATCATTAAGCTGAGCGGAGACAATCTTGGACTTAAGTACCCGTCGTCTTTGACCTCCGCTAGCGGCATCACCATCATCGACGGCATCAAGACGCTCGACACCGGCATTATCGGCCCGCTGGCGGTATCGGCAACCGTCGTCGCCATCCATGACCGCTTCTACGATGCCAAGGTTCCCGATTGGCTCGGCACCTTCTCGGGCTCCTCGCTGGTCTACCTCATCAGCTTTTTTGCCGTGTTTACCCTTGCTACTATCTCGGCCGCCATCGTGCCCTACGTATACGATGTAACCGATACGCTGCGTCACGCGCTTGCAGGCGTCGGTCCCTTTGGCGTGGGCATCTTTGTGCTTTTGGAGCGAGCGCTCGAGCCCATGGGGCTGCACCACCTGCTCTACATGCCGATCTACTACGACAACCTGGTCATTAACGACGGCATCTACGCCACGTGGAGCAGCTTGCTCCCCATCCTCTCCCATAGCACGCGCCCCCTTAATGAGCTTGCGCCGTGGGCCGGTTTTACCGCCACCGGCTGGGTCAAGCTCTTTGGTCTTCCTGCCATCGCAGCTGCGTTCTACTCCACCGCAAAACCCGAGCGCCGCGCCGGCCTCAGGGTCATCCTTGTTCCCGCCATCATCGCCTCGGCGGTTTGCGGCGTTACCGAGCCACTCGAGTTTCTCTTTATGTTCACCCACCCCGGGCTCTTTTTGCTCTACGCCGTCTTATCGTCTTGCCTTGCCACAACCATGAATCTCTTTGGTATCGTCGGCATCTTCTCGGGCGGCCTCATGGAGATGGCAGCCTTCAACTTTATTCCGCTCATGCGCACGCATGCCGGTGCCTATCTTTTGGCGCTCGGTATCGGCCTTGCCTTTAGCCTCATCTTTTTTGTTAGTTTTCGAGCACTCATCTTGGTCTATGACCTTAAGACACCGGGCCGCGAGGATCATGTTGCCAATCGCGCAGCAATCGATTGTTTAACGGGAAGCGACTTTGCCAAAGAGCAATCCCCCAATGACGAGGTCGATAGTCGATCCGATCAAGATCACGTCCTCGCTGAGCGGGTAATTCAGCTTTTAGGTGGCGTTGGCAATATCGTGGGCGCAACCAACTGCGCCACGCGCCTGCGCGTCGAGGTCGCAGACCCTTCCATCGTTGCAGATAACGCGTCGTTTGTCGCGGTGGGCGCCAAGGGCCTCATCATTACGGGCAAGACCGCCCAGGTGGTCATCGGCATCTCCGTTCCCCGCGTTAAAGAGCATTTTGACCAGATCATGGGCCTCGAGCCGGAATTTGTGCCCACCACCTCGGCCTCCCCTGCCGCCAGCGCAGCCCATAAGCGCGGCGATATTTGCTTCTTCGATATCGACGGAACGCTCGCCTGGCAAGACCCCAGGCTCGCCCAAGACCTTCCCGAAGACGAGCGGGACCTCTCCCCCTATCCCAACGAGGCGGTTTCGCAGGCAATCCGAGAGTTTGTCGCCAACGGCAACATGGCCTTTATCTGCACGGGACGTACCCTCAGCTGCATCCACCCCAAACTTCTTGAGCTGCCTTGGACCGGCATCGTCTGTCTTGCGGGCGGTTACGCCGAGATCAACGGACACGCAATTCGCGATCTGTCGATGACGCCCAGTATGCTGCAGCGTCTTGCCCCTTACCTTGAGCAATCGGGCGAGGTCATCCGCTTTGAGGGCCTCAACGGCGTCGTGCGCATGAGTGCCGATGCGCCCGATGCTCCCGGATACGCGCGCACCCTGGGCGACGCAGTCACGCAGCTGCAACATTACAGTGTCTACAAGATCTTGATGTCTACATCGCTCGCCAACCACATCGCTCAAGATAAGGCACTTGAGCCGCTGCTGTGCTTTAACGAGCTCGAACTCGAGGTGACCGAAATCTCGCCCCGCGAATGCACGAAGCGCGGGGGCATCCAGTCTGTACTCGACGCCCTCGACCCCCACCACGGAACCGTATACGGCATTGGCGACGCCAGCAATGACGTCTCGCTGATGAACGCCGTCGATGTCGGCATTGCGATGGGCAACGCACCGGACTATCTCAAGGATAAGGCCGATTACGTGACCGACACCGTCGATCACGACGGTGTCGTTGCGGCGCTCGAGCATTTTAGGCTGATTTAGGCGCGCTCCATCAAACGCACGCCCGTTGTCCTAAATCGCCAAAACTGCCGCGCCAAACGCCCTGATGTGGCAATATGTTATCTGCATATTGCATCAACGCAACCTCAGAAAGAATGCGAGAACCCGTGTCCAGTCCGTTTACCAGCTTTTTAGCCCAGCACTTTGACCAGATTAACGACTATCTGGCCACGTTCTTTGACGGACAGGCGACCTCTGCCGATATCGAGCGCTACCTGTACGCGCCGCTCTCGACTTTTACGGCCAACGCCGGCAAGCGCCACCGCCCGCTTATCTGCATGCTCGCCGCAACCGCAGTGGGCGGTAGCTTCGAGAGCGCCCGCAGCGCCGCGGCAGCTATCGAGCATTTCCAGTCGGGCGCGCTCATCCACGACGACATCGCCGACAACGGACAGCTTCGTCGAGGCAAGCCCTGCATGCACCTTACCGAGGGCACGGGCCTTGCCATCAATTGTGGCGACCTGGCGCTCACCATGGTCACCAAGACGGTTCTCGACGACCCTACGCTGGAGTCCGACGTGAAGCTGCGCGTGCTCCACGAGCTTACCGAGATGATTGTCCGCACCATCGAGGGTCAAGCACTCGACCTGGGTTGGGTCCGCGACGGGCGCTTTGATATCTCGGTTGATGACTACCTGGACATGGCGACGCACAAGACCGCGTTTTACAGCGGAGCCACGCCGCTTGCCGCCGGAGCCATTATCGGCGGCGGCAGCGATGAGCAAATCGAAGCGCTGCGCGCCTTTGGCCTGCACACAGGCCTTGCCTTTCAGATTCAGGACGACCTGCTCAACCTTGTCGGCACTAAGGAAGCCGCCAACAAGGACTTCCGCACCGACATCACCGAGGGCAAGCGCACGCTTGTCGCCGTACACGCCCTCTCTGATGAGCGCCACCACGACGAGGTCGAGGCGATTCTTTCCTCAGGCACCGATGATCCCGCGCAGCTCGCACGCGCCGTGGAGATCTTCCAGGAGACCGGCTCCATCGATTACGCCCACACTTACGCGCTCGACCTGACCGCTAAGGCCAAAGCGGCCATCGAGAACGTTGAGCTTGATCCGCACGCACGCGAGCTGTTCCTCTCCATGGCAGATTTCTTTGTGGAGCGCCTTAACTAACGGGGGTTATAAAACCTGTCAGCAGCGTATTTAGGCACAACTTGCTACACTGTTGAGTGCATGTTTATGCATCCCTTTGCGTTGTCTATCCGACAGACGCTCAAATAGTACGAATGGTACGCCGAAAGGGGTTCGTTCATGGAACCTATTACAACGGGCATGCAAGGAGCAGCCGTCGAGGACGTGCAGTCTCGTCTCCTGCAGCTCGGCTACACGATTGATGCCGCCGAAGTCACCGACAAGTACTTTGGAGCCACCACTGAGCAGGCCGTCAGCACCTTCAGGCTCGACAGCGGCCTTGCTGCCGGTCATGCCGTCGATATCCCCTGTTGGAGCGCCCTTGTAGACGCTTCGTATAAGCTGGGCGACCGCACCCTCTATCTGCGCATGCCCAATTTCCATGGCGCCGATGTGCAGGCCCTGCAGCGCGCTCTCAACGTTTTGGGCTTTGCCTGTGGCGAAGACGACGGCTACTTTGGTCCGCATACCGAGGCCGCCCTGCAGCAGTTCCAGGAAAATGTCGGCCTGTTTGCCGACGGCATGGCCTTCCAGGACACCTACGCCTACATCAACCGCCTGCACCATGTGTGGGAGGGCAAGCCCTCGGTCACCGAAGCCGAGTCCCGCATCGGTTTTGCTCGCGCCGCCAACGTGCTCGAGCGCTTTCAGATTGCCGTTATCGGCGAGGACCCCATCGCACGCAGTGTTGCGTCGCGTATGTGGAATATCGCCACGGCAACGACCGACAACAGCGGCATGATGCTCTGCGACTCCGAGGTCCCAACCGACGTTGACCTGGTGCTCGAGATCGCAAGCGACGAGCTGCCCGCCGACGCCGCACCGCGCGCCACGATTGCCCTCGCCGAGTGCCACAACCTAGCCCAGCGCATCCGCACTGCCAATGTCGCCGCACAGCAGAAGCCGGCACGCATTCGCATTGAGCTCACGGGCATGACGCGCTACAACGGCACCTTCACGGCCAGCGACGCGCAGACACTCGCCGTACGCCTGCTCGATGGCGTTTGCGATGCCCTCGCAGATTAGGTAAACTAAACGAGTTGCTTTTGGGCAACACCACACATTGGGACGTAGTTCAACGGTAGAACTCCGGTTTTTGGTGCCGGCTGTTGGGGGTTCGAATCCCTCCGTCCCAGCCATTAAAATTGAGCGCCCTGAGTCCATAACGGCCCAGGGCGCTTTCTTGTGGGCAAGCGGAGGGATTCGAACCCGCAAGGAATCTACCTATATAAGACAGACGCCCCAGGCCCATAACGACCAAGAGCGCCTTGCATCTAGAATTATCAGCCCTGTTCCGAAAAGCGAGCCGCATGCGACAACCAAGTAGCCGCAGGCCCCGGGAGAGCGGGGACACCGGCTTAGGTTTATCGCGAGTTCCGCACGAACAGGAGGCCACTTAATGTGGCCTCCGTCGTGAGCAGGACTGTAGAGCAGGAAACCTAAGCCGGTGTCCCCGCTCTCCCGGGGCCGAACGCCCTAGTTGTTGAGCATGCGGTCGAAGCTTCCCGAGTCGCCATCCCGATAGTCGGCGGTCATCAGAATCTCCTGCGGAATGCGCCCGCCTTCACGTAGCACGTTGCGGAACTGCACGCGCGTAACCATGGGCAGATCCTTGATCGTCGCTGCCAGGTTCTGCGGCACGCCCTGGTTGGCAGCAGCGGGCTCGCACGCGCCGCCGGCCTTCACGCGACGCCTATGCTCGGCGAGCATGGCGCGGTACATGCCGGCATGCAGGCGAATCTCAACCACATTGGCATTGCGAGCCTGCTCGACGATGCGCGCGCCCTCGCGGTCGATATCGCCCACATAGTAGACGTAGTTAAAGCGATAGCCAATCTCAGCCAGATAATCGTCCAGGGCATGCGAGACGCTTGCCTTGCATCCGCCGCCAAAAATCACGCCGCCCACCTTGATGCCAAAGAGCTTGGCGTGCTTGCGGCCACGCAGCAGCTTGACGATCTCGTCGTAGGTGTCCAGGTTCTCGACCATAATGAACGGCTTGTCGGCACCCAGCGTAAAGAAACCCGTAAAGTGCACGGGGCGATTGGGAGCGACCTTGATCGCCTGCATGCTGATGCCCTTTTCGGTCATACGCCTGATCAGGCGCTCACCGTGCTTGCCGTCAAAAGCCTTCTCGTCGTTAAAGATCTGGTAGGCACGCTGGCGGCGCGAGGCAACCGGCGTATCGGCACCTCGGTTCTGCTCGATCCAAGCCTGGATGATTGCGATTTCCTCGGCAATCTTGCGGTTGGACATCTCGTTGTGCTGAGTGCGCTGCGGAGCCTTTTTGCCGTCCTTGCCCTCAACCTTTACGATCTGTGTCTGCTGCTCCTTGATCTTAGAGAGCGCCGTGGGCGTAGGGACAACCTTGAGCAGCTGCCTGCCTAAAACGCGGGCAAGGGCAAACGCCGAGACCTCGCCGTGAACGTCCGGCCTGGGCTGCTGGGCAGCAGTATCTGCTGCGGCAGACTCCGGCTTCTTCTGAGACTTGCGCTTAGAATCGCCTTGGGAATTGCGCTCGCGCTTCGGCATAGATGCCTGCTTCTGCGGACGAACGGACTTGCTCTCCTTCGCCGGCTGGCGCTTAGGCTGCCCCGAAGAAACCTCGGCCTTCGCATCCTCGTTCTGCGGCGTGGTCTTCTCGGTTGCAGTCTCGGCATGGGAACTGCGGCCCCCACGATGGCGACGGCGGCGAGGCTTGCTCGACGCGCCCTGCTCCGTCTGCTCATCAGTAGGCTGCTGGCCCTTGGCCTCGGCATCAACCTCAAGCTGCGGCTCAACAGGCTTCTGCTCGCGAGCCTCCGGCTCAACGGCCTTCTCGTCCTGGGTGGTCGAAACCGACTCGCCCTTCTCCTGATGCTTTACGGGATACGCGCGTCCCGCAAAACCGCGGCCGGGACGACACGAACCCGGAGCCTTCTTGGCAGACCCCTCAACATCGTCTGCAACCTCAGAAGACTCTTCAACCTCACGCGCGGCATCCTGCTGTGCAGTCTTAAAGTGAGCACCGCGACGACGCTTGGGCTCTTGGGCCTCCACGGGCTTTTGCTCCCTCGCGGGCTTCTGCGACTCGGCAGCAACCTCGGTCTCAACAGCCTCAGCATCCGTCTCACCCTTTCGAGCAACGGCGCGACGGAAGCGCTCCTGCTGGGCGCGGCGCTGCGCATCGCGCTTGCCACCCCCGCCAAAACCGCCGCGTCCTGCCTTGGCCGTAAAGGCACGCACGACGTTCTCATCGAGCAACTCATCGGTATCGACATGCTCACGCGGGGCAACTTCTTCCACAGCAGGCACGTCAGCGGGATCCTCGACGACAAAATCCTCGACGGACTCGGCAGGCTGCTCCTGGGCATCGCGGATCTCGGCATTGATGGTATAGAACGCCGGGCGCCCGTTAATGCCGCTACCCTCGATCTTGGTCACGATATTTGCCGCGATAAGCTCATCGCGCATCGCCTTGGTGTCACATTCCTTATCGACGGAGCGGAAAATTTGCGCCAGCGCGCTCGACTTGATCTTGAGCGCCTTGCGGCAAAGCAGGTCGTAGGCAACCAGCTTGGCACGCTCAGCAGAAAGCGATGTCTGGCTGCTCAGACGCTCAGCCAGGGCATCGACATTATTTTGGTTATCGGAATATACCGTCTTGGCCACGGGGCCCCTTTCATATGTACACATATACGTCTATATGGTACAACGCGCGCCCTTATCCACGCAAAACATCTGCGAGAACACTCGAGCGTCACCCGCTTTTGCATGAAAAAAGACCGAGCCCGCGAAGTCGCGGACCCGGTCTTTCCGAGTCAAATGGATGGGAGATTCAACCCGTCCGACCGACTAGGCCTTGGCGGCCTCGGCGTCGGCAGGAGCCTCAGCGGCAGCGGCGCGACCGTACTCGGCCTTGCCCATATCGGACCACTCGGGCTCCTCATCAGGCATGGAGCCAGCCTCCTTGCCGAAGAACTCCTTGAGGCAGTTGACGGCAACGATGAGGCCCAGGACCATCAGCAGGACGGCAAAGACGAGCTGCAGGCCCTTGGTGGCGGCGACGGAGACGGCGGCCGTGGTGGCGGTAGCCGGGATGGTACCGAAGAAACCGTAGGCCTGGACGGCGGTCATGCAGCCCATGGCGCTCTGGACCAGCGAGGTGAAGGTGCAGCAGAGCAGGAAGACGACGGGCACGTAGAGCATCCAGCCCTTGCGGCCGGTGCACTTGCAGAACACGGCGAGGGTGATCATGGTCATGCCGCCGAGCAGCTGGTTGGAAGCACCAAAGAGCGGCCAGATGTTGGCATAGCCACCAAAAGCGAGGGCGAGACCGGGAAGCAGGGTAACGACCGTGGCGAACCAGGGGTTGCCGAGGACCTTCATGTAGCCGGCCTTGGACTCGATGGCCAGGGCATCGTTGGTCTGGGCAAAGAACTCGGAGAACGAAGTGCGGGCGATGCGGGCGACGGCGTCGAGCGAGGTCAGGGCCAGAGCGGAGACGTTCATGGTCATAAAGACGGTAGCAAGCGTGCCGTCAACACCGAAGGCCTGCATACCGCGGGAGATGCCAGCGGCGAAGATCTGGAACGGGGTGGAAGCGACACCGGCGTTGAGGGCGCCGGTACCGGCGGTGTTCATGTCGGAGAACATGATGCCGGCGACGATGATGGCAAGGATGCCGACGAAGGACTCGACGATCATGGCGCCGTAACCGACCTTGACGGCGTCCTGCTCCTTCTCGACCTGCTTAGAAGAGGTGCCGGAAGAAACGAGGCTATGGAAACCGGAGAGAGCACCGCAAGCGACGGAGACGAACAGGACCGGGAACATCATGCCGGAGGCAGTGGAGAAGCCGGTAAAGACCGGAGCGGTGATAGTGGCCTGACCGTTGACGCCCAGGACGACGATGCCGAGGACAGCGCAGACGATCATGACGATCATCATGATGGAAGTGAGGTAGTCACGCGGGGTCTTGAGCATCTGGATGGGCATAGCGCCAGCGAAGACCAGGTAGACCATGACGACGGCGAACCACTGGAACTTATCCAGGTAGACCGGGAACTGCATACCGACGGCGAACATGAGAACCATGAGGACCACGCCGGTGACGAACTCGGCAGCACCGGTAAGGTTGAACTTCTTCTGGGCCCAACCAAAGGCGATAGCGACGAAGGTGAACAGGATGGAGATGGTACCAGCGCAGCCGGCGGCATAGGACTTGGTGAAGTCGATGGCACCGGTAGCAGCACCAGAAGCGTCAACGGCCGGGGTGAACATGAACGTCTTGCAAACCATGTCGGTGAAGGCGGCGATGACGATGATGCAGAACAGCCAGCAGAACAGCAGGAACAGGCGACGGCCGGTCTTGCCGATGTACTTCTCGATGAGCTGAGCGAGCGACTTGCCGTTGTTCTTCATCGAGGCGTACAGGGCGCCAAAGTCGTGGACGGCGCCAAAGAAGATGCCGCCGACGAGGACCCAGAGCACGACGGGCAGCCAGCCAAAGGCCATGGCGACGATCGTACCCGTGACGGGGCCAGCACCGCAGATCGAGCTGAACTGGTGCGAGAACGCGGTGAAGGCGGAGACGGGCGAGAAGCTGTTGCCGTCCTTCATGCGCTTGGCCGGCGTGAGGGCATCCTTGTCAACGCCCCACTTGTTGGCCAGCCAGCGACCATAGCCCAGATAGCCGCAGGCGAGCACCGCCGCGGCCACAACCATGAGCAAAACTCCGTTCATTACATTTCCTCCTCTAAAAAGAACTTCCTAGACATAAAAAATGAGGGCCGTCGGTTGCGCTCGACGGCCCTCATCTTCATCAGCCGCCCGTTATCGTACGGGCTAGCTGTATGTGCTAACCCGCATCAGATAATTACTACGCTGATAATGTTTAGCTGATGCGTGAACATGTCTAAGAAATCCTCTTCAATCATGATGCGAACGATCCGTGCGTGTTCACATCCCCCAGTGGTTGAAAAGGAGTATGAAACTTTAGTTACCTAAAGTCAACGCAAATTTGTAATGAATTTTCAACTTTTTTGGATTTCTCGGTATAAAACGCCAATGACCTCGGACTTTACCCGACAAAAGTTTTTGCATGAGAGATGCCCCTGAGGGCCGCGGGAGCCGGGCGGCGCATATGAACTTTATCGCGAGTTCCGCACGCAAAGAAGGCCACTTAATGTGGCCTTCGTCTTGCGCAGGACTGTAGAGCAGGAAACCTTATATCCGGCCCCTCCGTCCGGGGACCGCGCCGTACCAGCTACAGCGTCATGTTTGGATCGGCGTCGACGTCGAACGGCGAGATTTCACCTCGGTCGAATTTACGGCGAGCGACCTCCGCAATCATGGCTGCGTTATCGGTACAGGCAGACAAGGGCGGCACCGTTACGCGAATCCCCTGACGCCCAAGCTTCTTGATCATCATCTCGCGCAGATGCGGGTTGGCCGAGACGCCGCCACCGATGCAGTATTCCTTGCATCCGGTAGCGTGCAATGCGTTTTTGGCCTTCTTGTACTGCACGTCAAAGACAGCTGCCTCAAACGAAGCTGCCAGATCGGGCAGGTGAATCGTGCGCCCGGCCTTGGTCTCCTGTTCAATGTAGAGCGTCACAGCGGTTTTAAGGCCCGAAAGCGAGAAGCGATAGTCTCCTCTGCTGTTAAGCGCACGGGGGAAATCGATCGCCTTGGGGTTGCCCGTCTCGGCCAGCCTGGAAATGATGGGGCCACCGGGATAGCCCAGACCCAATGCCTTGGCTACCTTGTCGAAGGCCTCGCCCACAGCGTCGTCGAGCGTCTCACCGAGCACCTCGTAGTCGCCCCACGCCTTCACGTGCACGAGCATGGTGTGCCCACCCGAGACAAGCGTGAAGATAAACGGCGGTTTGAGGTCGGGTTGCGCCAGCAGGTTGGCAAACAGGTGCCCCTCCAGATGGTTGACGCACACGAGCGGCTTGCCGGCAGCGTAGGCAAAGCCCTTGGCGAAGGCGACGCCAACCACGAGCGCGCCCACCAGGCCCGGGCCCTGTGTCACGCCCACGGCGGCAAGCTCGCTGGGGGCAATGGCTCCATCCTCAAGACCAAGCGATGCTGCGGCATCCTCGAGCGCCGCATCCACGACACTCACAATCACCTCGACGTGTTTGCGCGAGGCGATCTCGGGCACCACGCCGCCAAAGCGGGCGTGAAAATCAATCTGCGTCGACACCTGGTTGGCCAGCATATTGCCATCCGCATCGATAATCGCCACGGCCGTCTCGTCGCAGGAGCTCTCGATAGCGAGCACTAGGCGGCGGCGCTCAATTTCGGCACGCTCCCCCTCGGAGCGCCCAGGCGCAGGCAGCGGCCACACGCGCTGCTCTGCCGCCGTCGGCTCGGGCGAAGCATTGTCGACCGGAAGTACCAGGGGCAGCGGGGCCGTCATGACGATGGCGTCCTTGCCGGCACCATAGTAGCCGCGGCGACGGCCAGCCTCGGTAAAGCCCAGAGCGTTATAGAGCGCAATCGCTCCCTCGTTGCCGTCCTCGACCTCGAGCGAAGCCGTGGTGCAGCCGAGCATCTGGGCATCATAGCTCACATGCGACAGCAGCTTGCGGGCAATGCCCTCACGGCGATGTGCCGGGTCGACGGCGACATCCAGAATCTGCACATCACCGTCCACGACCATACCGCCGGCAAGGCCCAGTAGCTTGCCGTCGTCGTGTGCCACCCACCAACTACGCGGCGCAGCGACGTCCTCGCCCAGTTCGGACAGGAACATGCCCGGCGTCCACGCCTCGTGTCCGGCACCTTCAAAGCAGGCAGCTTCCAGCGCGCTCGCGCCCTCGGCATCCGCCGCGCCCATGGGACGGAACTGCAGATGACGACCGGCGAGCTCATCGGCAACGCCCGTAATTCCGCTCTGCGCACTCTCGGCAAGACCAAGACGCTTGCGCTCGTTTTCCTCGGCATCCGAAAGGCGCGTGTAAATCGGCAGGACGCGGGCCGGATCGCCGTCACCCGCAGCGTGCGCGAGCAGCAAGCCCTCGCCCGAAGGCCACCACAGGTCGCGCTCCACGCAGCGGGCGGTCTCGTCCTCACCCAGCAGCTTGCCATAGCGCACGAGACCGTCACCGGTCAGCTGAACCTGGTCCCAGTCCGCTGCTCGGCGCCACTCATCGAGCGCCACGGCGGCCTTGACCACGTGTTCGCGCTCAAATTGACGCTCGGGACCCTCATCGACCAGCATATACAGCGCCGGATATACCTCACCGCGCATAGCATCGGCCAAGATACCAAGCTTGCCGCGCACGCCAGCCTTCCACGCCGTCCAAGCGCAAGCGTCGAGCGTCGACACGCCCAGCAGCGGAACATTGGCACCACGCGCGAGGCCCTTGGCAGTGGAGATGCCGATGCGCACACCCGTAAAGGACCCCGGGCCGCGACCGACCACATAGCAACCAACATCGCTGCGATCCAGACCGGCTTGAGCCAGCACGCCATCAACGGTATTCACGAGCTCAACGTTGGCGTGACGGCGACACATGTGGTCGCCACTCACGAGCTTCGTCTCGCCCGTCTGCCCATCAATCCAGCTTGCCGCGCAGGCAAGCATGTCGGTCGAGGTATCGAGCGCCACCACCAGCGCGTTGTCGTTATGCAAGCTCATCTTGTACAGCCTTATCAATCAAATGGGAAAGCTCCATTGCGCGGTCACCGTGCGCCTCAAGCGTTATCGTTCGCACATCGCTGTCGCCCTCATCACGCTTGAGCGTCACCGAAAGATACTCATCCGTCAGCTCGTCCTGGAATTGTTCGCCCCATTCCAGCAGGCAAGCACCCTCATAGCCCAGCACATCGAAAATGCCCGTATCCTCGAGCTCGTAGGCATGCTCCAGGCGGTATAGATCAAAGTGAAACAGCGGAATACGACCTTGATCGTGAACGGCCATGAGCGCAAACGTAGGACTCGTAACCATATGCCCATCGCCCAGCCCGCGCGAGACGCCCTTGGTAAAGTGAGTTTTGCCCACTCCCAGGCCACCGGTCAGGATAAGCACATCGCCGTCCTCAAGGCACGGTGCAATTAGCTCGCCAAAGTACTCCGTATCGGCAGCGCAAGTCGTTTTGTAAGTACCTACCCCCAGGCGCTCCAGGGACATATATGCTCCTTATTATTCCGAGGCGTCCTCTGGTGCGGGATGTCGCTCCAGATAGTCGCCCAGCATCTTAAAGTCTTCCTCCAGCAGTTCCTGCCACGCCGGATTGCGTAGCGCTGCTGCCGGATGGAACGTGGGCATTACTACAAAATGCCCCATCTGGTGGAACCTGCCGCGCAGCTTAGTAATGCCAATCTCGGTCTTAAGCACAAAGTGCGTCGCGGGGTTGCCGAGCGTCACGATAATATCGGGCCAGATGCTTCGAATCTGCTCACGCAAAAACGGCGAGCAAGCCAGCACTTCCTCGGGACGTGGATTGCGGTTTCCCGGCGGGCGGCACTTAAGCACGTTGGCAATGTAGACGTCTTCGCGTTTGAGCCCCGCCAGCGACAAAATGCCGTTGAGGTCCTCGCCTGCCGCCCCCACAAAGGGCTCGCCCTGCAAATCCTCATTGCGGCCCGGCGCCTCGCCAATAAACATCACACGAGCGCGGGGGTTTCCCACGCCAAACACGATATTGTGACGCGACTGGTAGAGCTGGCAGAGGTGACAATCGCCCAGAACGGCCTCAATTTCCTCGAGTGCGACCTCACGTGGTGCCTGATGGGTATGGCCGGGGATGTGCATGACGCCCATAGCGGCTCCTACACGTAGACCTTGTCGAGACGCATGCCAAAGCCGCAGGCGACCTCGTAGTTAATCGTTCCGCGCAGTCGGGCCATCTCGTCCATAGTGATCTCGGCATCGCCATCGCGGCCGACAATAATCATCTCGTCACCATACTCGGCCTCGGGAATCTCGTGTGCCGGGTTGGACTGAATGGCGACCATAAACTGGTCCATGCAGATATTGCCAACCTGATGCACGCGCTCGCCGCGATACAGCACATCCATATGATTGGAAAGCGTACGCGATAGGCCATCGGCATAACCGATCGGCAGCGTGCAGATCTGAACGCGCGTACGCGGTACGCGGTAGGTAAAACCGTAGCCCACGCCCTCACCCATCGCAGGGTGTGCCACGCGCGTCACACGCGCATGGACGCTCATAACGGGATCAAGCTGCATCACGCGGCCACTCAGCTCGCACGGCTGCATGCCATACAAGCCAACGCCGGCGCGGATCATATCAAAATGCATCGAGGGGTCGAGCATCGAGGACGGCGTGTTGGCGCAGTGCACGATACCGCACTCAAAACCCGCATCCTTAATGGCCTGAACGGCCTCGGTAAAGCGCTGACACTGCAGCTTGTAGTCCCAGCCCGAAGGTTCATCGGCCGTGGCGAAGTGCGTAAATACGCCGTCACACTGAATACCGCGATGGAAATTAATACCGCGGACAAAGTCGAGCACCTGCGTGTAATGTACGCCAATGCGGTTCATGCCCGTCTCGATGGCGAGATGATACTTGCCCACCTTGCCCGCCGCGACGGCACATTCGCCATACGCAAGAGCAAAGTCAGACGTATAGACCGAAGGCATGATATCAAACTCGAGCAACGTCGGAATGGCCTCGATAGGCGGCTCGCTTAGGATGAGGATGGGCTTCGTAATCCCGCCCTGTCGGAGCTCAACGCCCTCGTTAACCGTCGCCACGGCAAACATGTCGGCACCGGCCGAATACATGATCTTGGCGCACTCAACAGCTCCATGACCATAAGCATCGGCCTTGACCACGCAGCACAGGCGCTGACGTGGATTCAGCAAGTTCTTATAGGCCCTCGTGTTGCGACGGAGCGCCCCACGGTCGATCTCGACCCAGGACCAGCGCGTCAAATCGGCTTTATTCATGATTAGTCATCCGACCCTTCGTCCATGATTCCCAGATCTTCGAGCGCATCCTTTGCCGCCAGCTCCATGGCAGGACCGATCAAGTCGATAAGATCGGTCGCGATAACGCTCTTCTCACCATACTCCGTCGCCGCGGCAAAACCGGCGTAGCTGTGAAGTGCGACGGCGTACGAATACAGCAACTCCCAACGATCCATCTCGTCGCGCATGGTGGCAAGCGTGCCGGCCAAAATACCCGCGAGAACATCACCCGAACCGGCAGTTGCCAGAGAAGCCGGACCCGAGAGCGGCAGCAGTACACGCTCAACGCCACAGATAGCCGTCGTCGGCCCCTTGGCAATGACCACCAGATTGTCGGAGCCTGCAGCCCAGACAACCTTCTGCGCGGCTGCAATCGCGGTACCAAGGTCGTTCACCTCGTCACCGGCAACCAGACGCGAAAGCTCACGATAGTGCGGCGTCATAACCAACGGCTGCTCGCGACGATACATCTCGGGGTTACTATCAATACCGTCAATGGCAATCTTAGCAAGGCAGTTGAGTGCATCGGCATCCAAAATAAGCGGTACATCAAGCTCGAGCAAGCCCGAAACCACCTGCATAGCGCCGGCAGACGTCGTCATACCGGGACCGCACAGTACGCAGCTGTACTTCTTTGCAATCTCGCACACCGTCATGCGCGCAGCGGCGCCAAAGGAGCCGCGGGAATCAGACGGAATAGCAAAGACGGGAATCGAAGGAAGTGCCATGCGAATAAGATTGGCGCAGGCGTCAGGAGCCGCGACTGCCACGTAACCAGCACCCGCGCGAGCTGCAGACTTGGCCGCCATAATGGCAGCACCAGGATATTGCGCAGATCCGGCGACAATAAGCACAGAGCCACGGGAATACTTATCGATATTCGTAGGAAGTGGAGCAAAGTAATCGACTAAGTCACCGGGCTCGACAATCTCGGCGGCGTGTTCGACATCATCGATGACCTCGTCAAGACGGTCGTAAAGATTGCCGCAGATCAAATCGCCAGCATACTCAGGACCATCAGCGCTATACAGACCAATCTTGGGCGCAATCATCGTCACCGTATGCTCGGCACGAATGCAGTCGTCATCAACAACGCCCGTCTCGGCATTCAGGCCCGAGGGGACATCAATGGATACGACACAATCGGCGCATTCATTGACCGTAGGAATCCAGATGGAGAACGGCGCACGCAGATTCCCGTGGAAACCGGTACCAAAAATGGCATCGACAACAACATCGGCCTTATCGATCAAAACCTCGAGTTCGTCACGCGAGGGGCCGACGCAAACGTGCACATCGCGGCCGGCAGTACGACGAGCAACATGACGTGCCAGAGCAGCAGGAATCTCATCCGGCTCAACCGGAGAAACGATATCGACGTCCACACCCTTATGGCTCAGAATATCGGCGGCAACCCAACCGTCGCCGCCATTATTACCAAAACCGACCAGAACGAGAACCCGATCGGGATTGAGCTTCAAGACCTCGTTGGCGGCAAACTCACCCGCTAGCTCCATAAGCTCGGCCTTCGAAGTCCCTTCGCGTTCGATGATATCCTCGAGACGAACGACTTCTTCGGTACTCAAAACCGGTTTCATCTATGCTCCTAGCGTATCTTGCGAAGCATCGCCCAGGTGCTCCGTCAATGCTGAATTCTGCAGCTGCTCAAGCTCATCTAAAACAGAGCGAGCCTCTTTAAATGTCTGCGCTACGCGTTTCTTGGTACTCACCTTTTCCTCTTTTGGCTTAGGCCGAGCATCTTCGGTAATCGCGATGGCATTCGCAACGGCTAAGTCTCCTGTAAGCGTAATGGAAAGAGCGACCTCAACAACACCCAGCTCTTGAGCGATCTCGAGAGCACGGCCCGAAAGCAGCGCTTTCGGTTTGCCGAGTTTATCACGCGTAACCGAAACATCCTTGCGACCAACGCCTTGACTAAAACCCGTGCCGAGAGCTTTAAGTACCGCCTCGCGCGAAGCAAAGCGGCTAGCATAGTGAGCAGCGGGGCGCGATGATGCATCACAATACGCACGCTCTTCTTCGGTAAACACACGCCGAGCAAACGACGGCGTCTTTTCAAGTATTGATTTCATACGGGAAATCTCGACGATATCAACGCCGATACCAGCTTCAGCCATGTTCACCTCCATATCGCACAGACTAAGTTATTGTAGCCCGTTCACAGAAGATGCGACAAACGAGGGTTATAAAACACAGCTACTATGTGAGACAAGAGCCCGTAAACGCAAAAAAGGGGGAGGCCGCGTGGCCTCCCCCTTCCAAGTTCGATGACGGCTCGGTGCCGTCCACCGGTCAGCGGCG
>CATVRV010000022.1:0-41041 GCA_958346515.1 uncultured Collinsella sp. | reverse complement strand
ATGCAGCAGGGGCTCTCAATGTTTTTATGTCCTGCTCATATCGTCTGTGCCGGCAGGTGGGGACACTCCTTTGTTAGAAGATCCGGCGCAGGTCTCCGCGGTTGAGGGCCTCGTCGAAGAGGTGCTTGAATACCACGCTGCCGTGCAGGCCGTCGTGCTCGAACTCGTTGGTCACCCAGGCATGCGATTTGCCCACGCGGCTGAGCGTATCAAGCTGCAGGCCCGAATCCACGTACATGTCGTCGAAATACACCGCGGCCTGCAGGGGCACCTCGTTGCACGCCAGTCGCTGCGGGTCGTAGATCTTGTCCCAGCTGGTGTCTTCCATCAGCAGGTCCATGGCGGGCTTAAACGGCTTAAGCTCGGGCATCTGCTCGAACATCCACGGGAACATGGCCTCGCCGGTAAACATGAGCGGGCGCGCGAGGGTGTCGAACTCGGCGCGGTGTGCCTTCTCTTCGGCCGCGGCCCAACCAATGGGCATAGTGTCGCCGTCGGCGTATATGAACTCCTGCAGCGTCCAGTACAGCGGATTCGTGCGCGTGTTGGTGCGCTCGAAGGCGCGCATCAAAAAGCTGTCAGATACCGAGGCGCCGCAGGTCAGCGTGCCGTCGCCGTCAACAAAAGCGTGATCGATAATCCAATGCATACGCTCAAAGCTCGGCTTCATGCCAAAGTCGCTGCCCATGAGCTGTAGGCGCTCGACCGTCATCGGCGAGCCGTCGGGCAGCACGGGCTTCTGTGCCTCGAGCGCATCGGCCAGGGCTGCCACGCGCTCGATGTCGGCGGGGTAGCGGTCGTAATACTGCTGCGTCTTGGCGGCCATGCGCGGGAAGGTGTGCGCGTAGACCTCGCTGGCGCTCGCCGGCACGTGGGGGATGCCGCCGCAGGTAAAGCTCGCCGCCACGCCCTCGGGGAAGAGCGACAGATAACTCAACGTCAAAAAGCCGCCGTAGCTCTGGCCGAGCGTGACCCAGGGCTTGCCGCCAAAGCCCACCAGACGCAGGTACTCAAAATCGCGCACGATGGAGCTGGCAAGGTGGCGCTTGAGGAAGTCAGCCTGCGAGCGTGCGGCATCGGAGTCGGCCGCCGTCGCGCGCTCGCCCAGTGCGGCAATCGTGCGCCCGTCTACACAGCTGCTGCGCCCGGTGCCGCGCTGGTCGGGCAGGACGACGCGGAAGTGCTTGACGGCCTCCTCGATCCAGCCGTCGCTTGTGGGCGACAGCGGACGCGAGCTCTCGCCGCCGGGGCCGCCCTGCAAAAACAGGAGCAGCGGCAGATCGTCGTTGATGCGGCCGGGCGCGCAAACCACGCGGTAGAAGAGCTTGATGCTCTCGGGCGCGCCGGCGATTGGTGCCGGCATAGCGCCGCGGCGCATGGTGCTGCCGACGGCCAGGAGCATCGGCTCCAGGCCGCGCCAGTCAAGGGGGACGTCGATGCTGTGGTCCTCGACATAAAGGCCGGGGACGTGGTACGAAGTGATGAGGGCCATGTGAGTCTTCCGTTCGTTGCGGTGTTTCGGGTTGACCAATTCTACCGCCGCGGGCGAGGCCATGCGCAAATCGGCTACCATGGTTGCAAACTTCTAGGAGAAAGGGCCGCCCATGTCGGTCGATATAGCCACGTATGTCCACGATCTTGCCGTTGCCGCCAAGGCAGCGTCGGCCTCGCTTGCCACGGCGAGCGATGAGCAGCGCCAGGAGGCCGTGCGCGCCATGGCCGCAGCACTGCGCAACGGTGTCGACTCCATCGTCGCCGCCAACGAGCTCGATATGTCCGCCGCGCGCGATGCGGGCACCTCGGCCGGACTGCTCGATCGCCTGCTGCTGACGCCCGAGCGCGTCGAGGGCATGGCCGCCGGTCTGGAAAAGCTCGCCGAGCTGCCCGATCCCGTGGGCCGCGTGCTCGACCACCGCGTGCTTGCAAGTGGCGTGGACCTGACCCGTGTGAGTGTGCCGCTGGGCCTGGTCGCTATGGTCTACGAGGCGCGTCCCAACGTGACGGCCGACGCCGCAGGCATCTGCATCCGTACCGGCAACGCCTGCATTCTGCGCGGCGGCTCGCTGGCCTATCACTCGTGTGCCATGATCGCCGAGCTGCTGGCCGATGCGCTCGAGGCCAAGGGCTTCCCGCGCGAGGCCGTGTCGATGATCGAGTCCACCGACCGCGAGGCTACTGGCGAGCTCATGAAGCTCCGCGGTATTGTCGACGTGCTCATTCCGCGCGGCGGTGCAGGCCTGATCCAGCGCTGTGTGCGCGAGTCGCTCGTGCCGGTGATCGAGACGGGTACGGGCAACTGCCACATCTATGTGCATGAATCCGCCGACTTTGATAAGGCACTCAACATTATCGTTAATGCCAAGACCCAGCGCGTAGGCGTGTGCAATGCCGCCGAGTCGCTGCTGGTCGACCGTGCTGTGGCCGACGCGTTTTTGCCTGCGGTCGTTGCCGTGCTGCACGACCACGGCGTGCTCATTCACGGCGACGAGGCCACGTGCGCCGCGTGCGCCGACGCCGGCTTTGTGGAGGGCGATGACTACGTCGCCGCGACTGAGGAGGACTGGGGTCGCGAGTACCTGGCGCTCGAGATGAGCGTGAAGGTCGTGGCAAACGAGGACGAGGCCATCGCACACATCAACCGCTACGGCACGATGCACTCCGAGGCCATCGTTGCCGAGGACACGGATGCTTGCGAGCGCTTCCTGGATGCGGTCGATGCCTCGGCCGTGTACGCCAACGCCAGCACGCGCTTCACCGACGGCGGCGAGTTTGGCCTGGGCGCCGAGATCGGCATCTCGACCCAAAAACTCCACGCCCGTGGCCCCTTTGCCGCCGAGGCCCTCACCACCTACAAATACAAGCTCCGCGGCACCGGCCAGGTCCGCCCCTAAACCCCTCGTAAACGAAAACCACCACAAAGGTGCCTGTCCCCTTCGTGGTGGTTTTAGGTGGCGTGGGCGGTTAGGCCTGGAAGGTATCGCGGTCGGGGGCGAAGGACTGCATGGCCGCGATGGTGCGGTCAAAGAGCTCGGGGAGCTCCCAGCCCAACATCTCGGCGCCCTGCGAAATCACGTCGCGCGAGCAGCCGGCGGCAAAGCGCTTGTCCTTGAACTTCTTCTTGAGCGACTTGGTCGTAAAGTCCATAACGCTCTTGCTCGGGCGCATGATGACTGCAGCGCCGATCAGGCCGGTGAGCTCATCGCAGGCAAACAGGATCTTTTCCATCTGCAGCTCGGGTTTGGGCAGCGAGGTATTGAAGTCCGACGTGTGCGTCTGGATGGCGCGAATGAGCTCGGGAGACGCACCTTCGCCCTTAAGAATCTCGGCAGCATAGATGGTGTGGTTCATGGGGTCGTCCTCATGCTCCTCCCAATCCAGGTCGTGCAGCAGACCGACGATGCCCCAAAACTCCTCGTTCTCGGGGTCGAACTCGCGCGCAAAGTAGCGCATAGTGCCCTCGACCGTCTCGCCATGGGTGATGTGGAACGGGTCCTTGTTATGCTCGTTGAGCAGTTCGAACGCGCGGTCGCGGGTGATTCCGGCGGTAAGCGGCTCTGCCATAAGAGACTCCTTGTGCTCGTGGGTATCGATAAGAATGAATACTACTAGAACAAGAAAACCACCACAAAGGTGCCTGTTCCCTTTGTGGTGGTTTTTGGCGCGGATGGGTTAGTTGAGGGCGGCTTGGGCTAGGCGGGCTTCGGCGGCCTCCTCGGTGACGCCAAGGGCCACGGCGAACTCCTCGATGGAGCGGCGTTTGGCCTCCTTGAGTACGCGCATGTAGTAGGAGCTGGGTTTTTTATCAGCTTCCTCGGCCTGGCGAATGCGGTGCATCATGGTCTTTGCCACGCGGACCGTCTCGGGTGCGCCCAGCTTGAGCTGCTGCTTAAAGTGTGTCTCCTCAAGCGAGCTGTTGCGCTCGGTAAAGGTGTCGCACTCCAGCTCATCGTAGTGGCTCAGCAGGTGCTCGGCATCTTGCTGCGAGATGGCGGCGTGCAAACGGTCGGCCTGCGCCACGGGGTACATGAGGATCGTCTGCGCATGTCCCTGCTTGGTCTCGAGCAGCAGCATGGGCTGCGGTGTGTCGTCCCTAAAACCGACGACGGTGCAGACTCCCTGGCCCGGATGAATGACGTGTTGACCGATTGAGAACATGCTACCTCCAACTTATACGAATTTACGTATGTCTAGAATAACACGCTGACGTGCGCAAACCCTTACTTTATGCAGGAAAAGCACACAACTCTGATAGGTAAGAGTATTCGATAACAGACGCAGCTCATACACACCTTTATGCATTTTCAACGCCTGCATAATCTGCAGGCAGACTGGCATCTTTGAGTGACTCCATACAAGCTGTAGTCATTTTTGTGCATATGCAATATCTATTAGCTTTACCCTGCGACAGTGCCCGTCGCTTGTGATAGAGTGCTACAAACTCTGGCTTTTGCCCTACGAGTGACCAAGAGCTCGGGGGCTTTAACACAAGGAGGATCTATGCCCGAGAAGATTGAAGAGCTGGTACGCGCTGCGCTTGCTGCGGCCCAGGAGGCCGGCGACCTTTCCGCATTTGAACTTGACGATTGCGCTATCGAGCGACCGGCTGACACTTCTCATGGCGAGTGGACCTCTACCATGGCCCTGAAGTCCGCCAAGCTGGCCCACTGCGCCCCGCGCAAGATCGCCGAGGCCATCGTTGCCCATATGCCCGAGGACCCCGCGATCGAGAAAGTCGAGATCGCAGGCCCCGGCTTCATCAACTTCTACCTCTCCGTTGCCGTCAAGAATGCCATCTTTGGCGAGGCTCGCGAGAAGGGTATGGACTTCGCTAAGTCCAACGTCGGTGGTGGCCTGAAGACCCAGGTTGAGTTCGTTTCCGCCAACCCCGTCGGCCCCATGCACATCGGCCACGGCCGCTGGGCCGCGCTGGGCGACTCGCTCTGCCGTGTTATGGACCACGCCGGTTACGACATCCAGCGTGAGTTCTACATCAACGACCACGGCTCTCAGATGAACACCTTCGGCAACTCCATCAGCACGCGCTATATGCAGCTTGCCGACATCATCGCCAAGCAGGGCGTGGATATCGACGAGGCTCACAAGCTGCTGATCGCCGACCGCGATGCCTTTGTTGCCGACGAGAACGACGAGCATCCCGAGACCCATCCGTACCAGGAAAACTTTGCCGAGACCCTGGGCAAGGACTCCTATGGCGGCGACTACATTATCGACGAGGCTGCCGAGTTCTGGCGCACCGACGGCGATAAGTGGGTCAACGCCGATCCGCAGAAGCGCATGGAGAGCTTCCGCGAGCGCGGCTATGTAAAGATGGTCGACAACATGCGCGACCTCTGCCACGCCGTCAATTGCGACTTCGATCGTTGGTTCTCCGAGCGCTCGCTGTATGTGAAGGACACCGAGGGCGAGACCGCCGGCACCTCCGCCGTCGACCGCGCTTTTGAGAAGCTCGACAAGATGGGCTACCTCTACACCAAGGACGGCGCCCTGTGGTTCCGCTCCACCGACCTGGGCGATGACAAGGACCGCGTCCTGATCAAGTCCGACGGCGAGTACACCTACTTCGCCTCCGACGTTGCCTATCACTGGGATAAGTTCCAGCGCGTCGACCACGTCATCGACATCTGGGGCGCCGACCATCACGGCTACATCGAGCGCGTCCGCTGCGTCTGCGACGCTCTTGGCTATCCCGGCAAGTTTGAGGTTCTGCTGGGCCAGCTCGTCAACCTGCTGCGTAACGGCAAGCCCGTCCGTATGTCCAAGCGCAAGGGCACCATGGTGACCCTGCAGGAGCTCGTCGACGAGGTCGGCTCCGATGCCGCTCGCTACACGCTCATCTCCAAGAGCTCCAACCAGATGGTCGACTTCGATATCGAGGCCGTTAAGAAGCGCGACAACTCCAACCCGGTGTACTACGTGCAGTACGCTCACGCCCGCGTGTGCTCCATCCTGCGCCGTGCCGCTGACGTTACGCCCGAGCAAGCTGACGAGATGGGCATGAAGGCCGTCGCCGCCAAGGCCATCGGTGAGAACGTCGATTACTCGCTGCTGACCGACCCGACCGAGCTCGCCCTTTCGCGCAAGCTCAACGAGCTCACCGACCTCATCGCCAGCTGCGCTCGCGACCGCGCCCCGTTCCGTCTGACGCACTTTGCTGAGGAACTCGCCGGCGACTTCCACAGCTTCTATGCTGCCTGCCAGGTTCTGCCGAGCGAGGGCCGTCCCGTCGACCCCGAGCTTTCGCGCGCCCGTCTGGCCGCTTGCGACGCCGTCCGCGTGACGCTCGCCCTGGTGCTCACCCTCGTTGGCGTTTCCGCGCCCGAGCAGATGTAATCTGCGAGTCATTTGACCGCGCAAGTTTGGTTTAACTGAGCCTTGAAAGCCCGATCTCCCACGGAGGTCGGGCTTTTTGCAAACGCCGACGTATTGACGAATTTGGAACTGCTGGAAATACGAAACTATGCCGGTTTACTACGATGAAATGAGAAATTCCAACCACGCCGGCTTTTCGCAAAAAAGTGCAAGGCATCTACCTGCGGTTTTAGTTCAACAAGTTTCGGAGTGGTCGCGGTTGAGCGATTCATCGTAGTAAACCGCCATAGTTTTGGCGGAGGCAGTCAGATTTGTGGGTGTTAAACCAAAGAGTGCCCCTTTAACTAGTCGTTTAAGAGCGTTCCCAATGACTAAGTTGCAGGTGGTTGCGGTTGTGTTACACTAACGCTGCGTATATGACGCAATCATCTCGATACAGATCAATGATGTCCGTCGTTTTGAACGGAACTAGACTGTTTAGCCGCCCTGAAGGTTTATGCAGGGAGCATGTGATCACAGGGCTTGAAAAGAAAGTTGAGCAAACACTGTGTCTGATCAACAGCAAGAAAACGAAATAACGACGACGCAAGCCGCTCCCGCTGCACCGGTTGCGTCGGACCAGGTCGCGGCGCCCGCGCATGCCTCGGCTCCTGAGACGCCTAAGGCTGCTTCGACGCCTACGCCTGCAACGGCTGAGAAGGCCGTGCCTGCAACTGGTGAGGAGGCTGCTCCGGCAAAGCCCAAGCGTACGCGCCGCACGGCCAAGCCTGCTGCTGACGGCGAGGAGGTCACCAAGCCCAAGCGCCGTACCACGCGCACGACGCGCGCCAAGCGCACCGTTGCAGCTGACTCCTCGGAGCCGATTTCCGATGAGGTCGCGCAGGCGCGTGCGTTGGCGCAGATTAGCGAGGCTCAGGTGGTGCGCGCCCGCCGTCGTGCTGCCGAGCGCGAGGCCGCGGCTCTGACCGAGCTTGCAGCTCCGTCTGTGCCCGAGACACCTGCCGCCACCGAGACCCCTGTCGCCGACCAGCCGACCGAGAAGCCGGTACCGCGCACACGCCGTCGCACGGCTGCTAAGGCCGAGCAGGTTGCCGATCAGGTAACCCCCGAGCTCACTGAGGCTTCGGACCGTTCCATGGCAGGGGAGGGCACATCGCCTGTTGAGCCCGCTGCGTCTGTCGAGGCCAGCGAAGTTCCCGTTGTCGATCCGGCTTTGCGCCCGCACCGTCGCGGTCGCAAGCCCAAGGCCTTCGTCGAGGCAGAGAAGGCCGCAGCCGCAGCTGCAGCCGCTCGGGATGCTGCGGCGACCGCCGAGTCTGCAACCGCTGCCGATGCACCCGTCCAGGATGCTACGACTTCCGAGGCCGCTCCCGCCGATGTCGAGCTCGCTGATGTCCGTCCTGGTCGCAGCCATCGTACTGCTGCTAAGCGCACGTCCAAGGCCAAGGCTGCCAAGAAGGGTGCGTCCGAGGATTCCGCCGAGACGACCGTCGATGCATCGATTGATGCCGCCGAGCCCCAGGACGTCGAACGGCCTGCGTCCGAGAAGCCCAAGCGCGGTCGTAAGAAGTCCGCTAAGGCCAAGGCGTCCGAGCAGCAGGCTGATGTCGAAGCGCAAGTCGATTCTGGCGCCGAGGGCAATGACGCCGCTGCGGCCAATGCCGACGCCGCCGCAACCGATGGCGCCGCGCCCGCCGAGGCCGAAGACGGCGCTCGCCCCAACCGTCGCCAGCACAAGCGCAACGACGAGCGCAATGAGCGCAAGGACGAGCGCAACAACGACCGTCGCAACCGCCAGCGCGATCGCAAACAGCGCAACAAGGAGCGCAATGCCGCTCCGACTGAGCCCACGCTTTCGCGCGAGGAGCTCGCGGCCATGAAGGTCGCCGAGCTGCGCGAGAAGGCCAAGGAGTTCGAGATTGAGACGACCGGCAAGAAGAAGGCCGAACTCGTCGAAGAGATCTACACCACCGCTGCGAAGGCCGAGGGCTTCCGCGACATCAAGGGCATTCTGCAGATTCGCCCGGACAGCTCCGGCATCATCCACGCCCATGGCTACATGAAGTCCAACGACGACGCCTTCGTGCCCGCCTACCTCATCCGCTCCGCGCGCCTGCGCACGGGCGATGTTATCGAGGGCTCGCTGCGTCCTTCGCGCGGCGGCGACAAGCGCGCCGGCCTCGCCAAAATCACGACCGTCAACGGTCTAGACCCCGAGCAGATTCGCAACCGCCCCAAGTTCGGTGACCTCACCCCGGTCTATCCCAACGAGCCGCTGCGCATGGAGCATGGCAAGGACTCCATTACCGGTCGCGCCATCGACATCGTGTCGCCGATCGGCAAGGGTCAGCGTGGGCTGATCGTGTCCCCGCCCAAGGCCGGCAAGACCACGATCCTCAAGAAGATCTGCCAGTCTATCTCGATTAACAACCCCGAGGTGCACCTCATCTGCCTGCTCGTCGACGAGCGTCCCGAAGAGGTCACCGATATGCAGCGTTCCATCAAGGGCGAGGTTGTGGCGTCGACCTTCGATATGCCCGCCGACAACCACACTCGCGTGGCAGAGCTCGTCATCGAGCGCGCCAAGCGCATCGTGGAGCTGGGCGGCGATGTTGTGGTGGTGCTCGACTCCATCACGCGTCTTGCCCGCGCCTACAACTTGGCGGCGCCCGCCTCGGGCCGCATCCTTTCGGGCGGCGTCGATTCGGCGGCCCTGTATCCGCCCAAGCGCTTCCTGGGCGCAGCCCGTAATATCGAGAACGGTGGCTCGCTCACCATCCTGGCCTCTGCCCTCATCGACACCGGTTCCAAGATGGACGAGGTCATCTTTGAGGAGTTCAAGGGCACCGGCAACATGGAGCTTAAGCTCGACCGCGACCTGGCCGATCGCCGCATCTTCCCGGCTATCGACCCCGTTGCCTCCGGTACTCGTAACGAGGACCTGTTGGTTGACGAGCAGATGCGTCCGTTTGTCTTTGGCCTGCGTCGCATTCTTGCCGGCATGAACAACACCGAGCGCGCAGCCGCGTCGTTTATCAAGGGTCTTAAGGGCACCAACACCAACCAGGAGTTCCTGGTGCGTTCGGCCAAAAAGCACAGCGACTACGAGCAGACGTTCTAGGTTGTCATCCACACGCAGCGATAGTCATCAATGCAATAAAGGGTCGGGGCTTTGAGCCTCGGCCCTTTTCTATATCGTCGCTCCGCGCTTTTTTGACCATAAGACTGGCAAGCAGCAGGTTTCCCGTTTCAATCCGACATCGTCGCTTGCAATCGACTGGGCGGTTTCGCATAATAGCTTTTAAGCTTCGCGACGGAAAACGCAGATGAAACGAACCATATACCGTTGCTTTGGGGCATAGCCCCGCTTCATCTTCTCTCGCGCAGCCAACTGAATGATGCGATTTGGGTGCTGGAAGATGGGGAGAGCTCATGGCTTCTTCTGATGCAACACAACGAGCAGTCCTTGCCGGACTTTCGTGCGGGATCGGCCTTGCCGCTCCCGTGGTTATGTATGCCGCGACGCTGCCGTTTTCGTCGGTGAATGAGACGGTCGTGGCGGGTGCGGTTCCCTTCGCCGTGGGCGCAGTGGCGGGCGTGGGTATCTATGCCGCCTCGCTGGGTATCTCCGAGTACCGTGCGCAGCGTGAAGAGCGTCTGTTCCAGCCCGATGCCATGGGCGGTGCCGCCAATCTCAATCAGCATCAAAGCGAGTTCAAGACCGCCTCGATTCCAGCTCAGCAGCAGGATGCGACTCCTTACGCTGCGGCTTCTGCTTCTCAGGCTCAGGCGGAGCAGTCTACCTCGGCATTCCTTTCCGGCCTGACTGGTGCGTTCCAGCGCCGTCATGCCGATGATGGTGTCCCTACCATCGCTCGAGCCGCAGATGCTATGGACGAGGACGAGGCTTGGTCCATGATCGACAGTATGCTTGACGACGATTCGCCGGTGAGCTGCGACCCTGCACACTCGCGCGACGTCTATCAAGTCGCCATCGACGAGCTCACCAACGGCGGGCAGACCGGCTCCTTCAATCGCGACGACATCGCCGCCGCGGCACGCGCCGTGTCTGGCTCCCAGGCCGCCCCTGCGGGCAGCACGGCGGCTTTCGTGGCACTCGTCGCCAACGCGGCAGCCAATAACGCCTACAGCGCTACCTCGGCGGACGCGAACGCTTCTGCCGACAATTCGTACGTTGATGAAGCCATGACTGCGGACGAGGAGGCCGTTGCCGCCCGCCGTGCCGCCGAAAGCTCGCTGTGGGGCGCTCCTGCCCAGCAGCAGGCGGCTGAGGCTGCGCCGTACAATGTAAACCTCGCCAGCATGCCTATCATCTCCGGTGCCGCGGATATCGATTTCGATGACCTCGATGAGCCTGCAGCCATCACCGCATCGATTGATGCCCAAGATCGCATCGACACCGGCGACCTTCCGGATGCCTCACTCGAGGTTGATGTCCCCATGGCCGATTACTCGGGCCACGAGGACATGTGGGCCGCCGCCACCGCGATTCTGGATGAGATTGACGAGCCTGCTCCTGTTGCAGCCCCCGCTCCCGTCGCTGCCCCTCAGCCTGCTGCCCCCGCCTATGTCGGCCGTCACAGCGCTGTGTTCCCCGAGGATACTGCCCGTATCTCGCGCGAGAGCATCGAGCGGGCCGAGGCTATTGCCGCCGGCATTATGGAAAACCGTCGTCACGAGCGCGTCAATCAGATCCTCGAGGAGGAGATCGAGCGCCTGCAGTCCTCTACCGCCAAGCGTACGGGCCGTGCCTACCTGAGCGTTATCGAGGGCGGTACCGCCAGCTTCGCGCCGCTCCGCGCGGAGGCATAACTTCTGCATGGTTAAGATCAATCGAAAATGGGCGGTCGTGACCTGCCTGATGGCGCTCTTGATCTGGGGCAATTCGCTGGTTCCCGGCTCGGGGTCGGGCTCGCTGAGCCTAACGGTCATGGAAGCTATCCGCGGTTTCCTGCACGGCGTGGGACTTCCATATGAATGGGTGACCAACTTTGTTGTTCGCAAGTGCGCGCATTTTACCGAGTATATGGTGCTCGGCATCTTGGCAACGCACGCCTTTGATTTTGAGGGCCGGCGCACCTTTGACGTGCTGCTGCCCACGGCGGTGTTCCTGCTGCTGATTCCTTCGATCGACGAGACGATTCAGCTCTTTGTGCCGGGACGCGCCGGCATGATCACCGATGTGATGATCGACTGCTGTGGAGCGGCAACGGGCGTTGTGCTCCGATATCTACTACGATCGCTCATATGTGCCAAAAAGGCCGCCTAGGACGTATGCTTGGTGCTAGGCGGCCTTTTTTATTAGAGGGCTTATATAGGGCGTGGTGGCGTCGTTCCGTAGGTTGGATTTGCCGGGCGCGCCACGCCCTGTGGGTGCGTCTGTTACTGAAGCGCCTGCGCGCCCAGGGCCAGGCAGCCCATGATGCCCTGCTTGCCCTCAAGGCTGTTGTTGACAATATAGGTATCGATGTCGTTGACCTCGGGCGTGACGATATAACCGTTGAGCATCTCGGCGCACTTCTTGCGCGCGAGCGGCACGATGGGGGTGTGGTCGGCCACGCCGCCACCGATGATGATCTTTTGCGGCGCGTAGCACAGCGTGTAGGTCATGAGCGCCTGTGCCAGATAGCCTGCGAGCAGGTCCATGGCCTCCGGGTCATCGGCCATGTCTCCGGCGCTCTTGCCATCCCAGCGCTTTTTAACGCCGGGGCCGGCGATGAGACCCTCGAGGCAATTGTCGTGGAAGGGGCAGGCGCTGTGCTCGCCAATGGTGTCGCGCGGGTCGCGCGTGACCAGGATGTGGCCGGCCTCGGGATGCATCATGCCGTGTACGAGCTTACCGCCCGAGAGCACGCCGGCGCCCACGCCGGTGCCGATGGTCAGATACACAACGTCAGTGAGGCCCTGGGCGCAACCAAAGGTGACCTCGCCCAGGCAGGCGACGTTGACGTCGGTGTCGTAGCCGCAGGGGATATTGAGCTCGTTTTGGATGGTGCCCAGCAGGTCGAAGTAGCGCCATGCCGTTTTGGGCGTCTCCAGGATCTTGCCGTATTGGGGCGAGGCAGGGTTGACTGCGGTGGGTCCAAAGGCGCCGATGCCCAGCGCGGCGATGCCCTTGTTCGCAAACCATGCATTGACGGCCTCAACGGTCTCCTGCGGGGTCGTGGTCGCGATCTGCTCACGCTCCAGGACCGTACCGTCTGCATAGCCCGTGGCGCAGACCATCTTGGTGCCGCCGGCCTCGAGCGCTCCGATAAGCTGCTGTTCTGCCATAGTATTCCTCTTTCTGGGACGAGTTGCTCCGTGACTAAAGTATAGGGCTCTAAACCATTTAAGAAAGCGCTATAAAAAGAAGAAGCCTCGCAACGTGGCGGGCGGTGCGGGGCTTCTTTGGTTGCTTTAGTTGCCGGGCCGTCCTTACCCGCGCGGCTTGATTTTATCACGTAGCGACTTGAGGTTCTCCAGTGCCGCGTTAAGCGTCTCATCCCGCTTGGCAAAGTGGAAACGAATCAGATGGTTGACGGGCTCGCGGAAGAAGCTCGAGCCGGGCACGGCGCCCACGCCCACCTTGGATGCGAGGTCCTCGCAGAATTCGAGGTCGCTGTCATAGCCAAACTCAGAGATGTCCATCATGACGTAGTAGGCGCCCTGCGGCACGTTATGCTCAAGACCGATGCTATCGAGCCCCTGGCAGAACAAGTCGCGTTTGGCGGTGTAGAGGTCGAGGACCTCATCGTAATAGCTGTCGTCGAAGTTGAGGGCGGTGACAACGGCTTCCTGCAGGGGAGCGGCGGCGCCCACGGTGAGGAAGTCGTGGACCTTTTTAATGCGCTCGGTGATTTCGGCGGGAGCGATGGTGTAGCCCAGGCGCCAACCGGTGATGGAGTAGGTCTTGGACAACGAGCTGCAGCTGATGGTTCGCTCGAACATGCCGGGCAGCGTGGCCATATAGACATGCTCGTGGGGCGCATAGACGATGTGCTCATAGACTTCGTCGGTAATGCAGTAGGCGTCGTACTTTTTGCAGAGGTCAGCGATAAAGGTGAGCTCCTCGCGCGTAAAGACCTTGCCACAGGGGTTGGACGGGTTGCACAGGACGATGGCCTTGGGGTCGTTGTCGCGGAAGGCCGCCTCGAGTGTCTTGCGGTCAAAGTCGAATGTGGGTGGGTTGAGCGGCACGTAGATGGGCTCGGCACCCGAAAGGATCGTGTCGGCGCCGTAGTTCTCGTAGAACGGCGAGAAGATGACGACCTTGTCGCCGGGGTTCGTGACCGTCATCATGGCGGCCATCATGGCCTCGGTGGAGCCGCAGGTGACCACGATATTCTGGTTGGGGTCGACCGGCATGCCCATAAAGTGCTCCTGCTTTGCTGCGAGCGCCTCGCGCATGGCCTGGGAGCCCCAGGTGATGGAGTACTGGTGATAGAGCGGCTTGGGGTCGCTGGCGATGGCGCTCAGGCTGTTGAGCAGCTGCGCCGGGGGATCGAAGTCGGGGAAGCCCTGCGAGAGATTGACAGCTCCGTACTTATTGGAGATGCGTGTCATGCGGCGGATGACCGAATCGGTAAATCTTGCCGTGCGGTTGGAGAGTTCTTTCATGACGGTCCTTTCGAGGATTTGCAGTGGGGCAAGTTTACTCCTATGAAACCGGTGGGATTTGCTCGAAATGGTCTCGAAAAACTCTTTTCAAAATTCTTGAAAATTGGGGCTTGCATCGCGTGGCGTTCCTTGCAATAATAGTCGAGCGCGAAGCGCACAGGACACGGTGGGTGTAGCTCAGTTGGCTAGAGCGACGGGTTGTGGTCCCGTAGGTCGAGGGTTCGAGTCCCTTTACCCACCCCAGTTCTTGCTTCGTGTTGATATCGGGTCGTTAGCTCAGTTGGTAGAGCAGGGGACTCTTAATCCCAAGGTCCAGGGTTCGACCCCCTGACGGCCCACCACACGATATCTCCTCTAAAGTTCGCCACAACGGACTTTAGCTTTGGGTCGTTAGCTCAGTTGGTAGAGCAGGGGACTCTTAATCCCAAGGTCCAGGGTTCGACCCCCTGACGGCCCACCCAAAGCATGTTAAAGCGACTGGCTTAGGCTGGTCGCTTTTTTGTTAACCTCACATGGGGTCGAACCCGTCGGGGCGCGGAGCTGAGGAAATGCGTAAGCATTTGCCAGCGCAGCGCGCAAGGCGCGAAACGCCGCAGCGACCGCCTGCGCAGCAGGCTGACCCCCTGACGGCCCACCCAAAGATTGTTAAAGCGACTGGCTCAGGCTGGTCGTTTTTTGTTGACCTCGCATGGGGTCGAACCCGAAAGGGCACAGCCGCTTTCACAGATCGAGCCTACCCTGGGGATCGGTAAAACCGTCAGTACCCTCCTTGAGTTTCTTCTCGTCTGTCTTCACGCGACGCTCGAGCTTTTTTGTATCCTCGGCAGGCGGTAGGTTCTCGGGGACAATTCCGCGGTCGATGAGGCTGCCACGCACGCTTGTGTTGTTCTCGACGTGCTCTTGCTTGATCTGGTCCAGGCCGTACAGGTCGTGTTCCTCGGCGTTGAAGGCCGTCATCGAGTTCGTAAGGTCCTTTGCTTTGATGAGGACATCGGCTAACCTGTCCGCCAATGCCGCTCTCTTGGGTACGCCGAGCTGCTGCTTCATTTCCGCCGTGCTTCTGCCGCCGAATAACGCCTCATCGCCCTTCGACTTGATGATCGCGAATCCTTTGGAGTCCACGCCGCGTTTGAACGCAATACCCGAGAGCTGTTTCTCTGAATCGGATAGCGAGTGACGCGCCTGCAAGCGCTGAATCTCTGCGAAGCGCTGCTCTATGAGCTCTTGGCGGCGCGTCTGCACGGCAAAGTATGCCTGGGCGAGCGCGATCTCTGGCTTGTTTGAATCTCCGTTCTGTGCGATTAAATAGCATGCATAGCGCGTAAGTTTGTAGTCTTTAACCGCGCGAGCGGCGACACCGGCAGTTACCATTTTCGTGGTGTCACGAAAATGGGAATCAACTGGAGTTTTGTTTGTTTCGCATGAGACTTTTGCCCTCTTAACAACTTCGGCGAAGTTCTCCCATCGAGTGTACCCCATGGGTTCCATTAAATCGCGTGCGAGCCAATACTCAACGCCGTCTTCCACATTGGCGTAGCTATCAAGTTCGATACGCCACTTCTCGATATCTCTACTGTCCATATCTCCTCCTCGCTGGTCTATTTTCTATGCGGGCTTTGTCCGCTCTGTATTCAGAATAAGGATACGCTGTCGTGCGGACACGAATGGGCCCCGTGCTGCTTCGAGCTCACGGGGCCCATGGATATCGATTGGTTGTGTTCTGCTTTAGATAGGTGTCCGGTTTAATCCGCTCGATAGTGCGACCCGAGACTTTCAGTTCGCTTGCGCATGGCTTTGACCATTTCCTGTGCTAGTCGAATCTGCGACTGTAGGCGGGCGAGGGCTGCGATCTCGCTGTCATCGGCATGCGGCTTGCTCAGCGCCATGGTCTTGTCTTGCAGACTTTCAAGCTGTTGCAGGGCCTCGGATAGGCCTGTTTCGGTCCTGTTGATCATGCAAAAGGTGCTCATCGTGTGCCTAAGGCTGTGTGTCAGGCGATCGGCATCTGTTGTGGCAATGCCGCACTGGGGGAGGGTGATATCCGCCTTCAGGGCCACTTCAGGCTCTTTCTGCGCTGTGAGGGCTGCCGATGCGCCCGCGATACGTCCGAATACGATGCCGTTGGCGCTTGACAAGCCACCAATGCGGTCGGCGCCGTGCATGCCGCCTGTCGCCTCGCCGCAAGCGTAGAGGCCCTCAACGCCCGTGTGCGCGGTCTTATCGATCTTGATGCCGCCGTTAGCGGCGTGGGCATACATCGCAACGCGCATCTCGTCGGTCGGCGCGATGCCGTGCTCGTCTTGCAGCCAGGTGGCAAAGGTCTGCACAAACTCTGGGACATCCTCGCGGGGGAAGTCGTAGTGGAGTGCCAGGCCTTTGACACCTGCCTGATCGATGACGAGATCGATAGCGCGGGAGGCCAAGCGTGACGTGAAGGGACCATATCCAGAGCGCTGCTCGAGCAGGTCGTCCAGCTTGTCGTCGGCAATATCTGCCGGCTGGTCTACATGTACGTAGCGCCAGGTTTTCTCGTTGAAGACCAGGTTGCGCTTGGGCTCGATGAAGCCGGGCATCATCTGCATGAACTCTATATTAGTAAGCGATGCGCCGTGCGCGAGTGCGATGGCCTGCGAGGAGCTGAGCACATCGGCCGACGTAAGGCTGCGCTCAAACAGGCCGCCTGTGCCACCGGCTGCGATGATCGTGGCCTTGGCAGCAAAGGGCACGATTCGATTTTCGGTGAGGTCGTAGAGCACGGTTCCGGTTATTCTGCCGTTCGTGTCCTCAACAAGGTCGATAAGCTCATGGCGGGGGAGCAGGCGAATGCCGAGCGACTCGATCCAGGTCGTCAGAGCGTCCTCAAGGGGCTTGCGGGTGAGGCCGCGCCACATGCGCGTCTTGTGGTCAAAGCAGGGGATAAATTGCTTTTGTTGAGCACTCTTGGCGCTTTGCGGACGCTGGAGCTCAACGCCCAGGTCTTGCTCGAGCCAGTCAATCGCTTGGGGAATGCCGTGGACGAACGCTTGGACGAGTTCGGGGTCGGCAACGCCGCCGCCGACGGCCAGGATGGTGTCGATGAGGTCCTGCTCGTCGTCTTCGTTAACGGGTCCGATAAGCCCTAGGCCCCAGGTTCCGGGGAAGAAGCTCGATCCACTCATAGTCTTGCCGGCGCTTGCCACAGTGACGGTTGCACCCGTGCGTGCCGCTTCGATGGCGGCGCAAAGGCCCGCAATGCCAGATCCAATTACCAGTACATCAGTCGATTCCATCGGATTCCTTTCTCGTCCGGCGCATTGTCGCACGGGTGATCGGCAATGGGGCCGCAAAAACTCGGCAAATCGGTAAAGGGCAAATATGGCAGGTGGGCGTCATGGACGCTCTGACGCTCCATCTCATCACATCTAGTATTTCGCCCCAACTGATATATCGGCATTAGCTACCCTGCGACAGCGCAAACAAAAAGAGCCGCTACCCGGGTGGGTAGCGGCTCCAAAGCTCAGCTATATGAGCATCGCGCGGGCGCGATTAGGCCTTGAGGGCCTCCTCGACGGCGACAGCGCAGGCGACGGTGGCACCGACCATGGGGTTGTTGCCCATGCCGATGAGACCCATCATGTCGACGTGCGCAGGCACGGAGGAAGAACCGGCGAACTGGGCGTCGGAGTGCATGCGGCCCATGGTGTCGGTCATGCCGTAAGAGGCAGGGCCGGCGCCCATGTTGTCCGGGTGCAGGGTACGGCCAGTGCCGCCACCAGAAGCGACAGAGAAGTACTTCTTGCCAGCCTCGAGGCGCTCCTTCTTGTAGGTGCCAGCGACGGGGTGCTGGAAGCGCGTGGGGTTGGTGGAGTTACCGGTGATCGAGATGTCGACGTTCTCGTGCCACATGATGGCAACGCCCTCGCGGACGTCGTCGGCGCCGTAGCAGTTGACGGCGGCGCGGGGACCATCGGAGTAGGGGATGGTCTCGACGACCTTGAGCTCGCCCGTGAAGTAGTCGAACTGGGTCTTCACGTAGGTGAAGCCGTTGATGCGGGCGATGATCTGAGCAGCGTCCTTGCCCAGACCGTTGAGGATGACGCGCAGCGGCTTCTTGCGAGCCTTGTTGGCGTTCAGAGCCAGGCCGATAGCACCCTCAGCGGCAGCGAAGGACTCGTGACCGGCCAGGAAGGCGAAGCACTCGGTGTCGTCGGAGAGCAGCATAGCGCCCAGGTTGCCGTGGCCCAGACCGACCTTGCGGTCCTCGGCGACGGAGCCGGGAACGGTGAAGGCCTGGATGCCCTCGCCGATGATAGCGGCAGCCTCAGAAGCGGACTTGGCGCCACGCTTGACAGCGAGAGCGCATCCGAGGGTGTAGGCCCACTCGGCGTTCTGGAAGGCGATGGACTGGGTGTTGTTGACGATCTCACGCGGGTTGAAGCCCTTGTCGGTGCAGATCTGCAGAGCTTCCTCGAGGGAGGCGATGCCGTTGTCGGCGAGGCACTTGTTGATCTTGTCAGCGCGGCGCTCGTAACCTTCGAACGTAACAGTCATAGTTATTTCCCTCCCTTTCTACTCGTGAACCGGGAACACGCTGGCGACGGAGTGAGTCTCCTCGTCGGTGCGCGGGTCGATGTACTTGGCAGCGTTCTCCCACTGACCATAGTGGCCCATAGCGCCAGCGATGGCCTCCTCGGGGGTCTTGCCGGCCTTGACGGCGTCGGTGAACTTGCCGAGGTTCAGGAACTCGAATGCGATGATCTCGTTCTTGTCGTTGAGAGCCATGCGGGTGACGTAGCCCTGAGCGAGCTCGAGGTAACGAGCGCCCTTGGCCTTGGTGCCGAACATGGTGCCGACCTGAGAGCGAAGGCCCTTGCCGAGGTCGTCGAGGGAGGCGCCCACGGGCAGGCCGCCCTCGGAGAACGCGGTCTGGCTGCGGCCGTAAACGATCTGCAGGAAGATCTCGCGCATAGCAACGTTGATGGCGTCGCAGACGAGGTCGGTGTTGAGGGCCTCGAGGATGGTCTTACCGGGAAGGATCTCGGAAGCCATGGCGGCAGAGTGGGTCATACCCGAGCAGCCGATGGTCTCAACGAGGGCCTCCTCGATGATGCCGTCCTTGACGTTCAGCGTGAGCTTGCAGGCGCCCTGCTGAGGTGCGCACCAACCCACACCGTGCGTAAGACCGGAGATGTCGGAAATCTCCTTAGCCTGGACCCACTTGCCCTCCTCGGGGATGGGTGCGGGGCCGTGGTATGCACCCTTGGCAACGGGGCACATGTTCTCCACTTCCTGTGAGTACTGCATGCCTCTCCTCTCTATCGTGTTGGCGTCCCGTCTGGGGGTCGTGGCTGGCGATTGCCGGGCGACCCTTCGAAAGGGACATGACATGCAGCCCCTATAATACCGCGAAATGCACGGAATATTCGGCGAACGGCTCAGTTTTCGTAGCGAGAAGTCCGGAAGTTTTAATTGAAACGGTTTAACTCTATGGTCTGTGGTCGCGAACTTCCGTAGAGGGCGTCCGTCTTGGGCAAGCTTTTGGTCCGCTCTTGCAAGCGTTGCAGGGGTTGACCTGTTGCAACGGTGCCGTTCGCCGCCTGTTTACTGCCTTTGGCCGCGTGAGCGAATTGTTTTGCGTGAATGTTTTGATGGCACGCTTCAATCGTGCTGTATTGGATGGCAAGCAGATCCCGGCGAAGGGAGCGCCATGCAGCGCGTTTGGAGAACGGTTACCGGCTTTTACCATGTCTGTGCCCGCGGTACGGGCAAGCAGCTCATCTTTGAGGGCGATGAAGACCGGTGGGAGTTCTTGGAGCTGATGCGTGAGTGCTGCCGCAAGGCGGGCGTGACGGTTATCGCCTGGTGCCTTATGGGCAATCACGTGCGTCTGGTGCTTGCAGATTACGAGGACGCGATGAGCGCGGCGATGCACCGGCTGCTTTTGACGTACGCGCGGCGGTTCAATAAACGCACGGGGCGCACAGGGCATCTGTTCCAGAACCGTTTTGACCGGCGCTCGCTCGATACCGACTGGCAGGTGATGGAGGCTATTCGCTCCGTTCACGCCGATCCGCAGGAGGCGGGCATCAGTCTCATTGAGCGTTATCCCTGGAGCAGCTTTCCGGAGCATTTGTGCGCTTACGACGGTGACGCGGCCGATGTCGCGAGGGGATTTTCTGATCCTTCTTGCGTGCTTGAGCTTTTTGATTCTGCCGAGGGCTTTATTGCCTATTCGCTTTCGACACCCGACGGTAGCGAGCCGGCGCTGTGCGATATGAAAGAGACGGAGTGGGAACGCCACGCCTTTGCCAACAAGTTGGCGAAGCGCCTCGGGGTTCCGCTCAATGGGGTTAAAACTGCACCGCCGGCGCAGCGCGATACCGTTATTGTTGGATTGAACAATGCCGGCTTTACGGTGCGCCAGATTGAGCGGTATGCCGGGATTGGCAAAAGTACCGTCTCTCGTATCGTGCGCGCTTATGCTCAGGTGGACGCGCAGGTCGAGGGATCGAAATAAAGGCAGAAAAGAAAATGGCCGAACCGCTCTTAGTCAAGCGATTCGGCCAACGAAATTCTTAAGATTTGGGATAAATACTACTGATTATTTTGCCCCTCGAGCATGCCGTCGAGGGTGCGCCAGGCGAGCTCGGCGCACTTGACGCGGGCGGGCATGTGCGAGATGTCCTGGAGCTGGGCGGCTTCGTCCAAGTCTTCCAGGTCCTCTTCGGAGAGCTGCTCGCCACGGATCATGGCGAGGAAGAGCTCTGCCAGGCGGTGAGCTTCCTCGACGGTCTCGCCGGTGATGAGGTCGGCCATGATGTCGGCACTGGCCTGACTGATGGCGCAGCCGTGGCCGGTAAAGGAGGCCTCCTCGATCACGCCGTTCTCGACGCGCAGCTGCAAGGTGAGCTCGTCGCCGCAGCTGGGGTTGATGCCGTCGTGCTCGTGCGTGGGGGCATCCATCTCGTACTTGTAGTCGGGGTGCGAGTTGTGCTCCATAAACGTGGTGGAGGTGTACAGATTACCCATTGAACGTGCTCCAAACGTGATGCAGGCCGGCGATGAACTTATCGATGTCGGCCTTGTCGTTGTAGAAGGCCACGCTGGCGCGGCAGCAGGCGAGGTTCTCGACGCCCAGCCAGGTAAGCAGCGGCTGCGCGCAGTGGTGACCGGCGCGGATGCACACGCCGTCCATGTCCATGATGCTCGCGACGTCGTGCGGGTGGATACCCTTGACGTTAAAGCTGACGACGCCGTGATGGTTGTCCCAGTAGATGGAGCCGATGATCTGGACAAAGTCGAGCTGCATGAGTTCGCCCATCAGGTAGTGGACGAGTGCCTGCTCGCGGGCCTGGATGTTCTCGTAACCCACGGTGTTGACCAGGTAGTCGAGTGCCGCACCCGTGGCGAAGATGCCGGCGGCGTCCTGCGTGCCGGCCTCGAACTTCTCGGGGACGGGCGCCCAGACGGCGTCCTGCTCGGTGACCGAATCGATCATTTCGCCGCCGGTGAGCATGGGCGGCATGGCGTTGAGCAGGTCCATCTTTCCCCACAGCACGCCGATGCCCATGGGGCCCATGGCCTTGTGCGCGCTAAAGGCAAAGAAGTCGGCGCCCAGGTCGGCCACATCGACCGGCATGTGCGGCAGCGACTGCGCACCGTCGACGACCAGGTAGCCGCCGTACTTGTGCACGAGCTTGCCGAGGTTCTTGACCGGGTTCTCGACGCCCAGCACGTTAGAGACCTGACCCACGGCCAGAATCTTGGTTTTGGGACCAACCTTGGCAAGAACCTCCTCGGTCGTGAGCTGGCCGGTCTTGGTGGGGTAGAGGTAGACGAGCTTGGCGCCGGTCTCGCGGCAGACCTGCTGCCACGGGATTAGGTTGGAGTGGTGCTCCATGATGGTAATGACGACCTCGTCACCGGGCTCGAGCACCGTAGGCGCAAAGCTCTTGGCGACCAGGTTGAGCGACTCGCTTGTGTTGCGGGTGAAGACGACCTCGTTGGCCTGGGGAGCGCCGATGAGGTCGGCGATCTGCTGGCGCACCTTCGCGATGGCCTCGGTTGCCTCGACGGACAGCGAGTACAGGCCGCGCAGCGGGTTGGCGTTCATGCGCTGGTAGAAGTCGCGTTCGGCGTCGAGCACACAGGCAGGGCGCTGCGCGGTGGCGGCGCTATCGAGGAAGGCGATCTCGGGGTGCTGCTGGAACAGCGGGAACTGTGCCTTGTAGGGATTGGTCTCGATGTCGACGGTAGGCCAGCCGCGCGAAGCCTCGTCGCTGGCGTCGAGCTCCATGGGCTCGGGGGCAGTACAGGTGTCGCATTTAACGTGCTCGGTGTCGATCATGCGAGCTCCTCTTCAAAGTTGTCGATCAGGTTGTTGCCCAGGCGGACGACGGCGGCGCGGGTGCGCTCGTCGGTGGCGGAAAGCGCGGCGTCCTCCAGCTTGGCGCGGATGAACAGGTCCTCGGCGGCGTTTTGGTCAAGGCCTCGGCAGGCGAGGTAGAACAGTTGCTCGTCGCGGACGTGACCGATGGTGGCGCCGTGGTTGCCGGCAACGTCGTCCTCGTCGCAGAGAATGACGGGGACGGTCTTGTTGTCGACGCCCTTGTTGGCCAACAGCACGGTTTCGCGCTCGGTGCCGACGGCACCCTTGCAGCCGTGCACGAGGTCGATGGTGCCGCGGTAGACCTTCTTGGACGTGCCGGTCAGTACGCCGTTGGCGTCGATCTCGCACTCGGTCTTGCGACCGCGGTGGCGCAGCTCGTAGTTAAAGTCGCGCACCTGCTCGCGGGCGCCCAGGTAGTCAGTATCGATGGTGACCTTGGCGGTATCGCCCAGTAGGTCGCCGGCAAGGCCGGTGGCGCTGGCGCCGGCACCCAGGACGGTGTGTTGCACGTTGACGCGCGCGCCCTCGTCCAGGAACAGGCCGGTGTCGTCGAGCGCGATCCAGCTATCGTCGAGCGTCTGCGTGCAGGTCACGTTGACGGTGGCGTACTCGTGGGCGCACACGCGTAGCACGGAGCCCACGACACCCTCGCCGGTAACGGGGGAGTCTAGGGCAATATGCAGATTGAGCGTCGACTGGGGACGGGCGATGACGTCGATGGCGGCGATGGCCGCGGCGGCATCGACACCGCTCACACGCACGGTAACCGTGGCGTGCTGGTATGTGGGCACATCGATGACGACGCGCTTAGTGGCGTGGTCGGCCAGGTAGGTGTAGGCAGCCTCGCCCATGCCAGTCTCGAAGGCCTCAGCGGGGGAGAGCTCCTCCTCCAGCTTAATGGCACCGGCCTGGTAGATGGAGGTGGCGGGCACGTCGAGCTCGGTTTCGGGCGTGACGCGGGCGCGGTCGGCGGCATCACCCGGGGCGGAGGCGCGGCGCTCGGGGAAGCGCTCGGCCATGGCGTCCATGGCGGCGTCGAATGCGTCTACCACGCCAGTAAACTGCTCGTCCAAGCCCTCGACCTCAACGGTCTCGGCGGGAGCGGCGGCAAGCTCGTCAGAGAGCTCGAGCTTGGTCTGATTCATCTTCAGCCAGCCCCAAGTGGCGGCCGGCATCGCATTGACCTGCTCAAGGGTGGTAGCAGCGGTGTTCGTGGTCTGTTTCATTATCCGATCGCTCCTTCCATCTCGAGCTTGATCAGGTTGTTCATCTCGACGGCGTACTCCAGCGGCAGCTCCTTGGAGACCGGGTTGGCAAAGCCGTTGACGATCATGGTGCGGGCCTCTTCCTCCGAGATACCGCGGCTCATCAGGTAGAACACCTTGTCGTCGCCGATGCGGCCGATGGTGGCCTCGTGGCCGATGTCGACATTCTTGGCGCGGATGTCCATGGCCGGAATAGTGTCGGAGCGGCTCTGGTCGTCGAGCATGAGCGACTGGCAGCTCACAGTTGCCTTGGAGCCCTCGGCCTTAGGCGTGGCCACGATGGAGCTGCGGAACGTCTGGATGCCGCCGCTCTTGGAGATGCCCTTGGTCTCGACGGTTGCCGAGGTCTCGGGCGCGTTGAGCACGACCTTGCAGCCGGTGTCGAGGTTCTGCCCGGCGCCGGCAAAGGTGATGCCGGTAAAGCTCGAGCGGGCGCGACGGCCGTTGAGCACGCTCATGGGGTAGAGGTAGCCCACGTGGCTGCCGAAGGAGCCGCTGATCCACTCGATGTCGCCGTCCTCGTCCACGCGCGCGCGCTTGGTGTTGAGGTTGTACATGTTCTTGGACCAGTTCTCGATGGTCGAGTAGCGCAGGTGTGCGCGTTTGCCCACAAAGAGCTCCACAGCGCCGGCGTGGAGGTTGGCAACGTTGTACTTGGGCGCGGAGCAACCCTCGATAAAGTGCAGGTCGGCATCGTCCTCGACGATGATGAGCGTGTGCTCAAACTGGCCGGCACCCTTGGCGTTGAGGCGGAAGTAGCTCTGCAGCGGGAAATCGAGCTTGGTGCCCTTGGGCACGTAGACAAACGAGCCGCCGGACCATACGGCGCCGTGCAGGGCCGCAAACTTGTGGTCGGTGGGCGGGATGAGTGTCATAAACTTCTCGTGGATGAGCGGTTCCCACTGCGGATCGTGCAGGGCTTCCTCAATACCGGAGTAGACGATGCCCATCTTGGACGCGGTGTCCTGCATGTTGTGGTAGACGAGCTCGGAGTCGTACTGCGCGCCGACACCCGCCAGGTAGCTACGCTCGGCCTCGGGGATGCCTAGGCGCTCAAAGGTGTTCTTGATGTCGTCGGGCACCGACTGCCAGTCGTGCTTTTGGTCGGTGTTGGGCTTGACGTAGGTGACGATGTTGTCCATGTCCAGGCCCTCGATGGAGGGGCCCCACGTCGGATCCGGGAAGCGGTTGAAGATTTCGAGGGACTTTAAGCGCAGGTCGAGCATCCACTGCGGCTCGTCCTTTTTGGCGCTGATCTCGCGCACGATGTCGGGCGTGATGCCGGCGTCGAGGCGCTCGAATCCCTCCTCGCCATAGGTGAAGTCGTAGAGGCTGCGGTCGATGTCCGCGACCTCGGTGCGGTTCTTGGTCATTGCGTCGCCCCTTTACGCCTGCTGCTCGGCAGCGGCAGACTCGGCCTGGGCGCGCTGCTCGGCGGCCTCGCGCTCGAAGGTCTCAAAGCCGTTCTTGTCGATCCAGGGGATGAGCGAGGCATCGTCCTCGCGCACGATGTGGCCCTTGACCATAACGTGGACGCGGTCGACATCCAGGTGCTCCAAGATGCGCGTGTTGTGCGTGATGATGAGCATGGAGCCGTCGCAGCTCTTGCGGTACGCGTCCATGCCGTGGCTGACGGTGGACAGGGCGTCGACGTCCAGGCCTGAGTCGGTCTCGTCCAGGATGGCGAGTTTGGGCTGCAGCAGCAGAAGCTGGAGCATCTCGACCTTCTTCTTCTCGCCGCCCGAGAAGCCTACGCCCAGCTCGCGGTTGAGGTAGGCGGTATCCATGTTGAGCTCGGCCGCGAGCTCCTTGACGCGACGGCGGAATTCCTTGCCCTTCATCTCCAGGCCGGGACGGCCGGCGATGCTGGCACGCAAAAAGCTCGACAGCGGCACGCCTGGGATCTCGACCGGGGCCTGGAAGCTCAGGAACAGGCCGGCGCGCGAACGCTTGTCGGTGGTGAGCTCGGTGATGTCCTGGCCGTCAAAGACGATACGGCCGTCGTTGACCGTGTAGACGGGGTCGCCCATGACCAGGTGGCCGAGGGTGGACTTGCCGGCGCCGTTGGGTCCCATCAGCACATGGGTCTCGCCGGCGGCGACGTTGAGGTTGACGTTGTGGAGGATGGTCTTCTCGTCCACGGAGGCGGTGAGACCTTCGATGGAAAGCAGCGGATTTGCGCTCATGCTGTCCCTCTCTGTATATGGTGTACTCATAGGTGTACTAAACCCTAGGAATCTTCTCGGAATAAAGTTACTATGGGTTCGGCGTTAGTCAAGGGAAAACCCGACTAATCCACTCGACTTTTCAAATTCTGGGACAAAATAACCTGTTGTGTTTGTCCCACTTACTTAAGATTTGGGACAAACAAACCTGGTTATGTTGTCCCAGATGCGATGGGAGGGTAGGTATGCTCATTTCTTCCAAGGGCCGCTATGCCCTCCGGCTGATGATCTATATCGCGGCGCTCGGTGACGCCGAGGGCAAGATTGCTCTGCGCGAGGTTGCCGACCGCGAGCATATCTCGCAAAAGTATTTGGAGCAGCTGGTGCGTCCGCTTATGAAGGCTGGCTTGCTTAAGAGCGTGCGCGGCAAGGGCGGCGGCTACATGATGGCCAAGGACCCGGCCGAGGTGCGTGCTGGCGACATCCTGCGCGCTGTCGAGGGCAGCACGGCGCCCGTGGCGTGCGACGGCATCGACAACAGCTGCACCCGCAGCGATTTGTGCTCGACCGTCAAGTTCTGGCGCGGCCTGGACGACGTGATCGAAAAGTACGTCGACGGCGTGACGTTGGCCGACCTGGCCGCCGTCCCCGAGATCAACTTTGACATTAAGCTGTAGGGGCTGGCTTTCGTGAAGTCGTACGAAGCCTTTGATTTGCGGTTGGCACTTCTAGAGACAGCTCGATTCCAAGATTTCGATAACGACTATGTTGTCTCCGGATGTGCATATATCTATGAGCAGGTTTTCGGTCTCTCAATTACGCTCCTTAAGCGTCTGCTCGAGTATGAGGGCGCCACGCTTGCCGCGTCGGGGTCTCCTCGTGCCATCTTGAAGGAGCCCTACCGATTCTACGACTTTATTGATGAGGCAGCCTGGCTGGATATGCTCAGAGACCGCAATACGAACGTCCATATCTACGACAACAAGCTCGCTCAAGATTTGATTCAGCGCATCTTGAACGTCTATATTCCCGCTTTCTGTCAGTTGAGAGACGGGCTGACGAAACGTTACGGCGAGCTTCTGTTGGCGCCCGACGACCAGTTTGTCTAATTCCTTAAGATTTCGCGGAGGGTTGTTGCCGTTTACCGAGGGGTTGTTGTGCAACAACGGGCGAGCTGCAATACTTATTTCTATCTTTGCAAACTGCACTTTAACTATACCAATGCAGGGAGGATCTTATGCAGCCCAAGCATTCTGCTATTGTCGCGGGCCTGACGCTGGCGCTTTCGTTTGGCGCCGTTACCGCGCCCGCGCCCGCCGCTGCCGAGGAGCCCACGCCGGGCGTTGCCTCGGATGCCACCGATATCGATAAGGGCCTTTACACCCAGCAGTCCTTCTCGGGCGTGCTGAGGTCGGTCCAGGGCGTTTCGTTTGTCAACGTGACTCCCGAGATAAAGTACTTTACCAAGTACGAGAGCCATGGCAACTACAACCAGGGCTTTTCGTACGGTGACGGCTATAACGCGCTGGGTTATTACCAGTTCGACCGTCGTTGGTCGCTCATTCCGTTTATGAAGCAGGCCTACAACTACAACCCCGAAAAATACAGCATGCTCAAGGATGCGATTGATCGCGGCGGCGAGATTTCCAACGCGAGGAATGCCATGTACGAGAACGGCCAACTTACCGAGCTGGGCCGTATTGCGCAGGAGGCCTTCCAGGGCGCTTATAACACCGATCCTGTCGAGTTCTCGGCGCTTCAGGACGCTTATGCGTACAACTCGTACTATGCGGTGACCGAGGCGTGGCTCAAGAGCGCTCTTGGCATTGACATCTCCGGCCGCGCCGATTGCGTCAAGGGCATGGTGTGGAGCATCACCAACATGTGCGGCACCGGTGGTTGCAGGGATTTCTTCCGTTGGGCAAATCTTTCCAACGATATGTCCGACCGCGAGTTTGTGACGGCGCTCTCCAATAGCGTGGTCAACAACGTGGCGACCAAGTATTCGAGCCAGCCCCAGTATCATGAAGGCTGGAAGAACCGCTACTGCAACGAGCTAAAGGACTGCTTGGTTTATATCGCTGAGGACGAGGCTGCCGCCGCGACGCCCGTGCAGCCCGAGCCCACACCGGCGCCCTCGCCGACACCTGATTCGAATGACGACTCGAGTGACGATGCCAACGATGACAGGATGGATGCGCCCTCGACCGATGCTGACGGTAATGGCTCTGCTGGTGGCACTACCAACGACGGCTCTACCTCGAACGGCTCCAATTCGAACGGCTCTGCTGCGGGCGATTCGTCTTCAAGCTCTGCCGGCAATACGGACAGCGACGCTTCTGGTTCGACCGACGCTGACACCTCTAACTCATCCACCGGCTCGAGCGATTCGTTCGTTGACACCGGCTCTAACAACGGCTCCGGCTCTGACGCAACCCCTGATTCCGATGCTTCCAAGGACGACTCGAATAAAGCGCCGGACGCTCCCGTTGCTTCGCCGGACAAGAAGCCTTCTTTCTCCGAGCAGCTTGGTTCTACGCTGGGTTCTTCGCTGATGGCTGGCGTCAATAACGGCTCGGCCCAGAACAAGGACAACTCTGATCAGGTTTCCACGGAAAAGACCGAGGCCGCAAAGGGCGACTCCAAGGACAAGGCTTCCGAGAAGACCGAATCTGATAAGGGTTCTAGCTCTGAGGAGAAGGACGACAAATCTGCTCAGAAGAAGGACGAGAGCAAGACCGAGGGCGAAAAGAAACAGCCCGAAGACGACGACAAGAGCGGTGCTGACAACCAGGCCCAAGAGCAAAATGACTCCAAGACGGTGACCACTACAACCACGACGACTACAACGACCAAGTCATCTGGCGGTAACATGCCCAAGACGGGCGACCTTATCGTTATGGCGAGCCTTGCCAGTGCAAGCTTGGCCACACTGGGCGCTACGTCTATCGTAAGTGGTAAGCATAAGCTCGATCAGCAGAAGAAAGCTTCTGGGGAGGACGGCTCGGAGGAGTAGCCTCTTGGTTGCTAGATAACTAAAGAGTTGGGACGGGGTCCGGTGCGAATACATTGGGCCCCGTTTTGTTGTGCAACGATTAGTTATGCCCCCTCATACCTCTTGTTGCTACCGTTGCCCGATATGTTTGCGCGGCGACATCGGTACGCGCGAGGCGGTCATTACAATTGGCATCGTGTTGCGATTTAGGGGGAACGTTTTGGTGTCTGAACAGGCAAATGTTGATTGTACTGCTGGCTTTGGCGTGCGCTTGATCGGCTGTGCCGACGATGTGGTTTTGCCCATTGGCATGCACGACTATGCGGAGGCCCTTGGTTGCTGCATGCTGGTTGACAAGACCATGTTTATTGCCGATGTGTTGGACTGCGACGCGTCCGTTCTGGTGTGCTGTCGACCCGAGGGTTTTGGCAAGAGCATGAACTTGTCGATGCTCAGGGCTTTTCTGGAGCGTCCAGCGGTCGGTCGCTCTGGTCAGCGTTTGTTTGCCGATGCTCAGATTTGGGATGCAGACGGCGGGCGCTATCGGGATGAGTACGCTTGCTATCCGGTGATATCGCTGGACTTTTCTGGCGCTGCGAGGCGTGGCCCCGCTGTTGCCGACGTCGTGCGCGATGCTCTTTCGGGCGAGTGCGCCCGCCTGCTGGCGCTTTTGGAGGCTCCAGATTTAGCTCGAGACAAGGTGCGTCACATCGAACGTGTTGCGCGTGGCGCGGCGAGCGAGGACGAGGTCGCCTCGGTGCTTGGCGTGCTCATAGAGCTGCTGGAGATTGCCAGCGATGAGCAGGTTGTATTGCTCGTTGATGGGTACGATGCGGCGTGGTCTCGCCGTGCGAGCGCGAGGGACGCTTCCGACGCCGATCCGGCAGAACTACTTGACCGTGTGCTGTTTGACGCCATTGCCACTGCGCGCGATTCGTTGCGGCTGACGTGTCTGATGGGGGAGTGTCCCGGTCCTGCCGAAGCGGCGCTTTCTTCGCGCGGCTGCTCGTATTGTCTGACGACGCCGCTGTCGGCGTGGTGTGACCGATGTTTCGGTTTTTCGGATGCCGAGGTCGAGGCTCTTTTGAATCATGCTGGGCGCGAGGAATACCTGGATGATGCGCGTGAATGGCTCGAGGGGTATCGGTTTGGCAGGGCCTATTGCTCGAGTCCAGAGCGTGTGATCGGTTTTCTTGGCCGAGGCTGCACGGCGCCTGTGCGTGCCGATCTGTATGGATATGCCGATTGCCTGAGTAGGGTAGTTGCCGGGTGGAATCTCGACCGCCTTTCGGTCTTGTTTGATTTGCTCGAGGCCCATGGGTGCGCTGAGGTCTCGCTTTGTTTGGGCACTGCAGAGCCAGATGTCTCGCCTGACGATGGCATGTGGACAGCGCTGTATCTGTCCGGTTTTCTCACGACGGATATGACTGAGGAGCCAGAGCACGGCAATCGCCTCCGTGCTTTGCGATTGCCCAATAACGAGCTTCGACAGGCCTTGCGTCTAGTGATTGTTGAGTGGTTTGAGTGCGCTGCCGAAGACATTCGAGACGTCGATGCGTTTCGCGACGGGCTGTGCCGTGGGAACGAGGATACCGTGAGGCGGGCGCTAAGCCGCATCCTGGGGGATGCGGGAATCGGTGAGACCGACCCAGATAAGTCGCTGCCATATCATCTGCTCTTGCAGGGGCTCTGCTTTGGCTTACCGGGCTATGCCAATCCTGCCTCGAGGCGAAAGTGTGGCGCAGGTCGCTGGGACATCCAGGTTTTCCCTACGGGTGCTGTGTTCGACGTAGCAGATACGATTGGCATGCTGGACGAGCGCCCGCTGATAACGATTAACTTGATGTATGACCCCGATGTGGATGCGCTGGGACTGGAATTGCTGGCCGTGCAGTCGCTACTCGACATAGAGCGCGACGGCATCGACGAAATCCGTGTACCGCGCCCCGGCGTGGGTCGCATGCGCTGGGGGTTCGGTTTTGATGGGCAGCATGTGGCTACGGTGTGCCAGCGGCTTTAAGCGCCGAGGTGTTTCCGGCTTCCGTTACTCGGTGTCCTTCATGGGCGGCATGGGCTTCCAGTTAGGATCCTTGATGATCTTGCGGGCGTCCTTCATGCCACGGCGCAGCGCCGGAATACCGGTCTTAAAGCACTTGTCAACGGCTGCCAGGCGAATGAACTCCTTGCAGAAGGTCGCGGCGTTGCCCAGACGGAACAGCACGGGGTGATAGTCGCCGTAGATTTGCATGTAGCGGGCCAGATAACCGCGGTTGCGCATGATGTAGTAGCGGTTGGTGTCGCTCGTGGAGTTGAGCTGGCGCTTGCCGGCGATATCCCAGTTGGAGACGGCGCGGGCGCGCTTGAGCACCACGTCGGCGACCACGGCGGCGGGGAAGTGCTGGCTGGCTACGTAGCCGTAGCAGGCATCGTCGCCGTAGATAAAGAAGCGCGCGTCGGGCAGGCCAATCTTGTCGACCACGCGGCGCGAGAACATGCCGCCCTCAAAGCACAGCTGGTTCATGGCGCGATAACCCTCTGGACCCAAGTCCCACTTGGCGACTGGGTTGGGAATGCCGAGCGAAAGGATGAGTTGGTATTGCCAAAAGAAGGCGCCGCCGTCAAAGTCTAGGCGCGAACCCTGGATGACATCGTAGCGGTCGGTCCACTTGGCAAGACGCTCGATGCCTTCGGGGATGACGAGCACGTCGTCGTCCATCACCCAGAACCACTGGGCGCCCAGGTCGTAGGCGCATTTAGTGCCGGCGGAGAAGCCGCCCGCACCGCCGCCGTTTTCGAGCTGCGGGGCGTAGATGACACGGTCGGTGCCGCTCTGCGCGTCAGGCTGCTCGGTGTCGATGCCCCACAGGTTGGCCAGGCGCTCGTTGAATGCGGTACACATGGCCTCGGTCTCGCGCGAATTCTCGTTATCGACAATCACGATGCGCCAGGGCGCGGCAGTGAGCTTGGTCATAGAGTCGAACAGGTTGGCCAGGAGTTCCTGGCGCTTATAGGTGACGACAACGATGGCGAGCTTGTCGATGGGAGCGGGGAGGGTTGAAGGCATGAGGCAATATATCCTTTCACGCGCGGCGGGCGAGTGCTGCGCGGAAGCTATCGAATACGTCCTTGGGACTGTCCTATTGTAAAGGCTCGGCGCACCTTGGCGGCAAGCTTTGAATAAAACGCAGGAACCTGCCATGGGCCCGCCGCATGACGTGGGGCTGCTTTGCCCGCAAGAGGCTCCATAGATTATATAAACGCCCGCTGGCGCGCTGACCCTTTGATACCATGAAACGACAGGTATTTCCTAAGGAGCACATTTGTCTACTAACGCCTCTGGCAGCCCTGTTCTGTCGCTGCTTATTCCCATTTACAATGTTCAGCGCTACCTGCGCGAGTGTCTCGATTCCGCCCTGGCGCAGACGCTCAAGGATATTGAGATCATCTGCATTAACGATGGGTCGACCGACAACTCGCCGGCGATTATTCGCGAGTATATGGAGCGCGATAGGCGCGTCAAGATGATCGACAAGGCCAACAGCGGCTACGGCGACTCGATGAACCACGGTCTGGAGATGGCGCGTGGCAAGTACGTGGGCATCTTGGAGTCCGATGACTTTATGGCGTCCGACGCACTCGAAAAGCTTGTCTCGGCCGCCGATAGCAATAATGCCGACTTCGCGAAGGCGAACTTTGATTTCTACTGGTCTAAGCCCGAGGAGCGCCGTTCGCTGCACGAGATGTTCAAAGCTAAGGATTGCGGCAAGCCGGTGCACCCGAGCGATACGACGCAGTTCTTTAAGCAAAAGCCGTCGATTTGGTCGGCCGTGTACCGTCGCGATTTTCTTGAGCGCAACGGCATTACGTTCCTGCCGACTCCGGGGGCATCCTTTCAGGACACGTCATTCGCCTTTAAGGTGATCGCGTGCGCCGATAAGGCTGTTTACCTTCATGATGCCGTGTTGTCTTATCGCCAGGACAACGAGAATTCCTCGGTCAATTCTTCGGCTAAGGTCTTTTGCGTCAATACCGAGTATGCCGAGATTGAGCGTTGGATTCGAGAGGATTATGCCCGTGACCACGCAAGTGATGACGTCGCGCGCATGCTCAAGTTCAATCAGCTCATTAAGTACGATTCGTACATGTGGAACTACGTGCGCCTAGCGCCTAAGTTCTATAAGGAGTTCCTGGTTCAGATGGCCAAGGAGTTCCAAGCGGCCTTGGACGCGGGGGAGTTTTCGCTTGACGATCTCAAGCCGTGGAAGCGCGCAAATCTCGCTGCCATCCTCAAAGATCCTGAGGGCTGGGTTGACGAGCATCCGAGTTTTGCGACGGATGGTGCCTTGGGGCGTGCTAAGTATTACGCCTCGGTTGGAGGCCCAGGCGTGGTCGCCGCTTTCCTCATCGAATCGCTGAGGGGGTAGGTCGACATGGGAGAGACTTTGACCCCCAAAGCGACCATTGTCGTTCCCGTCTACAATTCGTCGCGCTCCATTCAGCGATGCCTCGATTCGCTGTTGGTCCAGTCTGAGTGTTCGATTCAGGTTGTCTGCGTCAACGACGGTTCGACTGATGATTCGTTGAACGTGTTGCGCCAGATCGCGCAGGCCGACGATCGCGTACTGGTGATTGACCAGGAAAACGCGGGTGTCTCGTGTGCTCGAAATGCCGGTATCGATGTCGCCGAGGGCGAGACCGTCTTTTTTGTGGACGCCGACGATTACATCGATGCCCAGACGGTCGAGCGCGTGCTGCATGCCATGGAGTCTGCGGATGCCGAGGCCGCCGTTTTTGGCGGCGCCTGTGAACCTGCCGATGCTGCCCCCAAACGCGTTCAGCAACTCATGAGCCCCAAAGCTGGTACCTTCGGCGCCCGTGATCCCCAACTGCTGTTCCATTCGAATGCGCAGCCCTATGCCTGCCGTGCGGCTTTTTCGCGCGAGCTGCTCAATCGCGAAGGCATTCGCTTCGCCCCCGGTTTGGCTTTGGGCGAGGACGTCGTCTTCCAATTCGCGGCTTATGCGCTTGCCCGCAAGACCGTCGTCATGCCGGACAAGTTCTACCACTACGTGATGGAGAGCGAATCGGCGACGCACGAGTTCAACAGTGCCGAGTCTCGCGCCAAAAAGCTTGACGCCCACATGAGGATGCTCGAGGAGGTCCTGGAGGACTGGGCGGCCTACGGTCTTTTGGACCTGTGCCCCGGCGAGCTGATCACCTGGTTCCTGGACCTTATTGTGTTTGATTTGGCACGCTTGGACGCTAACGACTACCGCCGTGTATCCGCTCGCGTCAACATGGATCTCACGACGTTTTTGGGAACGGCGTGGGCGGATATGCCTGCTAAGGGCGCCGTTCGCCGTGTTGCCCACAAGCTCGTTGCAGCGACCTCGGGCGTTTCGATGGCAGATGCCACGCTGTTCTATCTTTCGACTCGCGGTCTCAAAGCCTGCTTGGAGCGCTTTCTCTAATTCCAAGCGCTGTCGCCCGCCGCAACTCGGCTGCTAAAATAACCCTGTTACACGCTATTCAACAGGAGGTTCTCTTGCAGAACTCTGATACCCCTAAAGTTTCGCTGCTTGTTCCCATCTGCAATGTTGAGCGCTACCTGCGCGAGTGCCTCGATTCCGCCGTGGCGCAGACGCTCAAGGACATCGAGATCATCTGCATCAACGACGGCTCCACCGATAGCTCGCCAGATATCATCCGCGAGTACATGGAGCGCGACCCCCGTGTAAAGATGATCGACAAAGCCAACAGCGGCTACGGTGACTCGATGAACCGCGGCCTGGAGATGGCGCGCGGCGAGTACGTGGGCATCCTTGAGTCCGACGACTTTATGTTTGAGGATTCGCTCCAAAAGCTGGTCGCCAAGGCCGATGCTGAGCATGCCGATGTCGTTAAGGGCGACTTTTACCTGTATTGGTCCACGCCCACCGAGCGCTGTGAGCTGTTTGGGATCATTGACGAGCATATGACGGGCGCCGCGTATTGCCCCGTCGATCGCCCGGGCATTTTCTACCGCAAACCTTCCATTTGGTCGGCTATCTATCGGCGCGAGTTCCTCAACGACAATCAGATTCGGTTCCTTCCCACGCCGGGTGCCTCGTATCAGGACGCAGGCTTTAACTTTAAGGTTTGGGCTTGCGCCGAGCGTGCTGCGTTTATTACGGACCCCATTTTGTGCTATCGCCAGGATAACGAGAAGAGCTCCGTTAATTCGCCCAACAAGGTGTTTTGCGTGTGCGATGAATATGCCGAGATGCAACGTTTTTTGGACGAGCGCCCCGAGCTCAAGGCTCAGCTCCAGGGCAATTTAATGCGCATGAAGGTCGATACGTACCGTTGGAATGATGAGCGTCTGGTCGATGAGCTGCGCGAGCAGTTTTGGAAGAAAGCCTCGTCCGAGCTCAAGGCCGATTGGGATGCCGGTCGCTTTGACCTGTCGCTGTTTGATCCGCGTGGCGAGACCGACTTGCGCCTGATGGTCAAGTCGCCTCGTGCCTATATCGATTCGCGCTTTGACTTTAAGAAGCCGGGCAAGATCAATACGTTTAAGCATTACTTTAAGATTGGCGGCCTGCCGCTGGTGTGGCGCGTGCTGACGTATCAGCGCACCTACGGCGACAACCCGCACCCTGATGACGTTCCCGCCGCACAGTAGGAGCGAGTGATTATGGCTACCCCCAAGATTTCCGTTGTCGTTCCCATCTACAAAGTGGAGGAGTGCCTGGCCTGGTGCCTGGACTCCCTGCTTGCGCAGGACATGCCCGATTGGGAAGGCGTGTTAGTCAACGATGGCTCGCCGGACGGTTCGCGCGATATTGCGGCTGCCTATTGCGATAAGGACGCGCGCTTTAGGCTGGTTGATAAGGAGAACGGCGGCCTGTCGAGTGCACGTAATGCAGGCATCGCTGCGTCCACGGCGTCTATCGTCGCGTTTTTGGATTCCGACGACCGCTTTACGCCCGATGCATGCTGCGTGATCGTCGATACCTTTGAGCGCGAGGACTGCGACGTTTTGACCTTTGGCGCGAATCCGTATCCGCTGGAGGCGGGGTATCCGTGGCTTAACTATGTGCTGAGCCCGCGCGATGTGTCGTTTGAAGGCTATAGCTCCGACCTGCTGTTTAAGGAAGCTTCTCGCCCCTTTGCATGGCGCACTGCCTGCAAGCGTGAGTTTTTGCTGGGCAACGGGATCGTGTTCGACGAAACCGTTAAGTATGGCGAGGACCAGGTCTTCGATTTTGCCGTGTACGGTCGTTCGCACAAGACCGCGCTTATCTCGAGCAAGCTGTATGACTACCGCGTGGCGCGCAAGGGTTCGCTCATGGATACCATGCGCTATGACGACGAGACGCGCCTGCTAGAGCATGTGAAGATTTACTCCGCTGTGCTGGCTGACTGGCAGCGCGACGGTCTCGATGTCCAGTATGCCGATGACCTGGCGTACTTCCTATGCGATCTGGTGCTGTACGATGCGCTCAGGTTGCTGGGTTCGGACTGCGGCAAGGTGTTTGCTGCCGTTGCCACGGCGCTTGCCGGTTCTGCCGTGGGCAGCGATGCTGCGCTCGCACAATGCGCTCCTTCTGTTGCTGCTATGGTGCGTGCGGCGCTTACCAGCAAGGCCCCCAATGCCCGTGCATGTAAAAAGCTCATGTTCGATTACGACGTCTTGAGGTTTGGGCGCCTGGGTGCCTGCAAACGCATGGCAGCGAACGCCCTGGGAAAGCGAGAAGTGTAGATGAGTATCAAGCGTTTGGCGCTTTGCCGCAGTCAGGGCCGTCTGTTTGTGCTGCTTCGTTTTGCCGGTCAGGATGTCACCGCGCTTATTGAGCGGGAGGGTTCTCAAGCGTTTGCCCATGCGACGACGAGCGGCTCTTGTGTGCCGTCGCTGGTACTCCCGGTCGATCATGGCCGTGTGCTGGCGCTTTGCCCTTCCGTTTCCGATTACGAACGCGAGCTCGCCGTCTTGGTGCTTCCGTTTTTGGATGGCTCGTCGATGGATGCCGTTTTTGCATTCGGTGGCCAAAGGTTGGGCTCTATTCGCCTCGATAGCCGCGTGGCCAAGCTGGAATCCAAGATTAACTACAAAGCAAAGCCTGCGTTGTGTGCGCTTATCCGCGATGCGCAGCGTGGCGAATGCTGCGGTCGCTACGAGATCGATGCCATTCGCTATTTGCCGGCAGACGCCGGCGCGGTGTGGCGCTATGAGGTTACGTGGGCGGGAGACTTCAAGTGCACCCCTGAGCTCCAGATTTTCGATGCGCATATGAATGCCATCGATGTCACCGTGCATGTGTTTGAATCGCAGATCGATGTGCCGCAGCAGAACGGATGCCGCGTCAATAAAACGTATTTGAGCGTTGAGATGCCCCAGGATATACGTGATTTTGTCGCGATTGCGGCTGATCCCACGGGCCTAATCCAGAGCGGTTTTTGCACCATGGATGGTCGCCTGTACAACGGCATGGTCGACGACAACTGGAACCGCATGAAGGACGCGCGTGCAGACGACGCAGCTTATCGACGTTGGTTTGAGCAACATCGCGCAAAGCCGGGCGATTTAGCGTGCCAGCGTGTCGCTTCGGTGGCTTTTGCCTATAGACCACTCGTGAGTATTGTGGTGCCGTGCTACAAGACTGATCGGGAATACCTGCGCGAGCTGCTGGACTCGGTGCTAGCCCAGAGTTATGACAACTGGGAACTGCTCCTCATGGATGCCTCGCCTGAATGGGATGCGGTGGCCGCCCTTGCGGCAGGCGCCAACGACGAGCGCATCCGTCGCATCGAGCTTCCCGGCAACGGCGGCATTGTGGCCAACACCAACGCTGGTATTCAGCAGGTGACTGGAGACTACGTCGCGTTCTTGGACCATGACGACATTCTGGAACCGGACGCGTTATTCCAGTATGTTTCCGCACTGAATAAGGCGACCGAGGGCGAGCGTCCCCAGGTCCTGTTCTGCGACGAGGACATGTTCCAGAAAACGGGGGAGTGGGGCCAGCCGGTCTTTAAGACCAAGCTCAACGTCGACCTGCTCTATAGCCATAACTGCGTGACGCATTTCCTGATGGTGCAGAAGGCGCTTATTGATCGCATTGGCATGTCGCCGGAAGACGTCGCGGGCGCCCAAGATTACGACCTGACGCTCCGCTGCCTTGCGGCGGGCGCGCGGTTTGAACATGTTGCGCACGTACTGTATCACTGGCGCGTGCATCCCGGTTCAACCGCCGACGGTTCTGCCGATAGCAAGCCGTATGCTATTGAAGCCGGGCGCCTTGCGCTTCAGCGCCACTTTAACGAGCTGGGCATTTGCGGAACGGTCGAGGAGGCCGAGACGCCGTTTGTCTACCGCATGCGCCATGCGCTGCCGGAGCCTGCGCCGCTGGTGAGCATTGTGATTCCCACCAAGGATCACATTGAGACGCTCGATGCCTGCGTGATGTCGATCGCCCAGAAGGCAACGTATGCCAACTACGAGATTGTCTTGGTGGAGAACAACAGCGAAGCCCCGGAGACGTTTGCGTATTACGAAACCCTGCCGGAACGCGTGGCTGCGGCATCCGAAGACAAGGGTATCGCGCGCGTTGTGTACTGGCCGGGTGAGTTCAATTACTCCCAGATCATTAACTTTGGCGTGGAGCATGCCAAGGGCGACTATCTGCTGCTGCTCAACAACGATACCGAGGCCATAAGCCCCGACTTTATCGAAGAGATGATGAGCTATCTGCAGCGTCCCGATGCGGGCGTGGTGGGCGCCAAACTCTACTTTGCCGATCATCTGGTGCAGCATGCCGGCATTTTGGTTGGCGTACGTGACGCACTTGCCCATGCCAACCAGGACTTCTCGGCAAAGCGCGAGGGCTATCTTGCCCGTGCCGTGCGTCCGGGAAACTTTAGTGCCGTGACGGGCGCCTGTCAGATGGTGCGACGCGACGTATTTGAGCAGGTCGGCGGCTATGACGAGGAATTTGCCGTTGGCTTTAACGACGCTGACTTTTGCCTGCGCGTGTGGGAGGCGGGCTTCCGCACCATTTTTACGCCCTATGCCGAGCTGTACCACTACGAGTTCACCTCGCGCGGTAGGGAAGAGGCCAACGAGGAAAAGCTGCGCCGCTGGAAGCGCGAGCAAGCTCTGTTCATGCAACGCTGGCCTGAGTTCTTCTTGACGGGTGATCCGTGGTTGGGGCCGAGCTTATCCGCTGAGAGCGAGTACTTCTCGATCTAGCGCGAAGTGATTCCGAGTTTGGGTAGCGATTCAGCAATCGTGTTGAGCTCATGTTGCTGTAGGTAGGCGGGATTGAGAGCTTCTTTTCTATAGGCTAGGTAGCTGTCTCTGGTCAGTTCCCTAAGCTGTTTAGTAAAGAACTGCTCCCAACTGAAGAACTTCTCGCAGTCGATGAAATCGGCAGGATGAAGGAGCATGTCTTGCGTTTCGACATCGCTGAAGAGTCCCGATCTCAGCACAAGCCATTCAAACGATTCCGGCAAAAAGAGCTCGATCTCCTTAAATCTCCTGAGCGAATAGACATAGGGCATCTCGGGCCCAAAAGCGGCCCCATCTGCAATTACGAGCAACTTTTGGGCTGGGGAGCTCAGAGCGGTTTCGTATATGTTTGATTTGCCACCGGCACTTACGCAGCGAATTTGACTTTTGGCGCACAGGACTTTAAAGAACTCATAGCCGGCATTGCTGTCTTCGACGATGACTTCTTCTGGCCGATCTCCATCGTAGAGCTCGTCTCCGTAAATGCGGTAGGTAGAAGTGTACGTGCGTGTGTAGACAGGATATTTTGTTGTTGCCCTGTTGGTGTTTTTGAGGCCATAGATCTCATCCACGCTATAGGGGAGCTGAGGCAATTCGTCCCTCGCAACGATGACGTAGTAGTTAGAACTGTGTCGAGCTGCATGCTGGAATGCATGGCTCCTTACGAATTTTTGTGTATCGTCCACAAACACGATGCTGTTATCGATGAGGCTGAGTTGCGCTTCCCAATCGATGCCGCCGATGACGCGGCAGGGGGCTGCGCAATTAACGATTATCCCGCTTTGGGCTCCTAGGTTTTCGTATGCACGGAGGCTGTCCAGCAGGGTGGTTTTGCCTGTTGCGCTTTTGCCTTGGATGATGGTGAGGTTTCGGCGAATGGTGAGTTTGACCTGAACTTTATTGGTCCTTACGGTCAGCTGGTATTCCCCTCTCATGCTCGAGCCTCCCTCAGACATTTTGCCGAGATAAGGACAAGCTCATCCATGGTATGAACAATCTGTCCGGAATTGATGACACGGGCTGTAAAACGCGCTTTGCCAAAATCCATCATATGGTAGAGGTTGATGGTGATGTCATGTTTGGCGGCGATGCGCAAGATCCAATAGGCGCAATTATCTCCGCAGGTTGAGGCGTTGTAGAGGTTTTGAGGCATAAAGAGCATCAGTAGAAGTGTTTTGGTGCCCGTTGATAGTTTCTCTGGCGGAATAACGCCAAGCACCTTGGTGTCAATTGCGTTTGCGCCAAGGACAGTGCCATTATCAATAGATTTGATAATGCGCTGTGACAGGGGATCTTGCAGCCAAGAGGGAGAATAGCTGTAATCAAAGAATGTCGACGTGTCATAAATCACATCGTCTCTGTCGCCGTAGTGAATGCTGAGCATTGTTCCTCCATGGTTGCCTGTTGCGACTACTTTACCATGTTGGGGTCGATTTCCCTCAAGCAGTGGGTAACGGGTCAATCAACATGTCTGTTAGAGCGAACCGATGACTTTTACAGGTGTAGCAACTTTCTATCCTGTGGTAATTGCCTGTCTCGATATGTTGGATTTAGCGGGTCGAAACAAACGATATTCCGCGATAAGCTTATACAAGTTTATATAAACCGATAAATCTCGATATATCTTACGATAGGAATATAAAGATGCGATTTGACATGAAACGACAGATTGAAATGCCTGAGACTCTTAAGAAGCCTCTCGTACGGGAGTTTTTTGCTAATGTCGAGAAATGCATTGTGATGTTGATTGTAAAGCTATAGCTTGAGGTAGACATGGCAATACTTCGAACTTCATGGCTAAACGAGCCCCTGCCGCAACAGGTTCTGGAAGACTCTAGTTGGATGCGTATAGTTCATTTTCCTGATTGAGTCTCCCTGCCCTGGTCAGAGTAATCGTAAAAATAATGAGATTGATAAATGGGCGCCCGCCCCTTGGGTAGGGATTCGAAGCTTAAAGACTTCTCTAAATCAAGCTATATTTAGTCGCAGGGATGTCGATGTGATGCTTGCGGTAAGAAGCAAGAAAGA
>CATVRV010000021.1:0-41674 GCA_958346515.1 uncultured Collinsella sp. | reverse complement strand
GAGCGGGGGCTCCTATCTTTTTAGTGCCCTCGGATTGGGTCATAGTGTCTGTCCGCGCCAAAATATCGGCGTTGCCATGGCCCGGATGCGGCACTTGGGGACGTTCCTCACTTTGGAAATACGGCCCGCTCGCTGTCCGTCCTCTGCCTGCGGCGTTGCCTTGCTCCGGATACGGTAGGGTAGTCATTGGGGACGTTCTTAAATGACTAGTCGAAAGGGACACTCTTGCACCAAATCTGCCGGCCCTCGCCGGGTTCGTACCTTACTTTACCGAGATAAAGTGAACGTGCAGATTCGTAACCCACTCGCAACCGTTCTATGGCACGATATTGAACGAATGTATGCTATGCGCCCAAATCTTTTGGGCAGAGTGGGAGACAGTATGGTTAAGCTGTACGAGGACGGCATCTACCTGCGCGGTGGCAGCGAGGTTGTGCCTGAGGCCGAGGCTGCCGAGCGCGGTATTACGCAGACGCCCGAGGATGCCAAGCGCGGCACCATCGCGTATTCGATCCTCCAGGCACACAATACGTCCGGCGACCCCGAGGCGCTCAAGATTCGCTTCGACGCCATGGCGAGCCACGACATCACCTTTGTCGGCATCATCCAGACGGCGCGCGCCTCGGGCATGGAGCAGTTCCCGCTGCCCTACGTGCTCACCAACTGCCACAACTCGCTGTGCGCCGTGGGCGGCACCATCAACGAGGACGACCACGTCTTTGGTCTCTCGGCTGCCAAGAAGTACGGCGGCATCTTCGTCCCGCCGCACATCGCCGTCATCCACTCCTTTATGCGTGAGAATTTCGCCGGCTGTGGCAAGATGATCCTGGGCTCCGACTCGCACACCCGCTACGGCGCTCTGGGCACCATGGCCGTGGGCGAGGGCGGTGGCGAGCTGGCAAAGCAGCTGCTGCGCGACACCTACGATGTCGCCTATCCCGGCGTCGTTGCCATCTACCTCACGGGCGCTCCGCGCCCCGGCGTTGGCCCGCACGACGTGGCGCTCGCCATCATCCGTGCCGTCTTTGCCAAGGGTTACGTTAAGAACAAGGTTATGGAGTTCGTGGGCCCCGGTATCGCGAGCATGACGACCGACTACCGCAACGGCGTCGACGTCATGACCACCGAGACCACCTGCCTGTCGAGCATCTGGGCCACCGACGAGGACACGCACGCGTTTTTGACCATGCACGGTCGCGGCGAGGACTACCGCGAGCTCAAGCCCGCCGATGTTGCCTACTACGACGGCTGCGTCGAAGTCGATCTGTCGAGTATCAAGCCCATGATCGCGTTGCCGTTCCATCCTTCTAACGGCTTTGAGATCGACGAGCTCAACGAGAACCTCGAGGACATCCTGCATGAGGTGGAGCTCGAGGCCGCCAAGATCGGCGAGGGCAAGACGCACTTTAGCCTGCTCGACAAGATCGTCGACGGCAAGCTGCACGTGCAGCAGGGCGTTATCGCCGGCTGCTCGGGCGGCAACTACGACTCCGTGGTCCAGGCTGCTCGCGTGCTCAAGGGCGCTAACACCGGCTGCGGCGAGTTCTCGCTGTCGGTCTATCCCACGAGCCAGCCCGTGGCACTCGAGCTTACACGCCGCGGCTACATCTACGACCTTATGGAGGCCGGCGCGATTGTGCGCACGGCATTCTGCGGCCCGTGCTTCGGCGCCGGCGACACGCCTGCCAACAACGGCCTTTCGATCCGCCACACCACGCGCAACTTCCCCAATCGCGAGGGTTCCAAGCCGGGCAACGGTCAGCTGAGCGCCGTGGCCCTGATGGACGCCCGCTCCATTGCGGCGACGGCTGCCAACGGCGGCGTCCTGACGCCGGCGACCGACCTGCCCGAGGAGACTTGGGACGAGGCCTGCGAGTACACCTTTGACGACGCGCCGTACAAGAAGCGCGTGTACTGGGGCTTTGGCAAGGCGGAGCCTGCCGACGAGCTGGTCGAGGGTCCCAACATCAAGCCGTGGCCCGCGATGGAGCCTCTCGGCGACGACATCCTGCTCAAGGTGTGCTCCAAGATCATGGACCCGGTCACCACGACCGACGAGCTCATTCCCTCGGGCGAGACGAGCTCCTTCCGCTCCAACCCGCTGGGTCTGGCCGAGTTTACGCTCAGCCGTCGCGACCCTGCCTACGTGGGCCGCTCCAAGGAGGTCGACGCGGTGGAAAAGCGCCGCGTTGCCGGCGAGGCAGCGGGCGTCCTGGCGGCACTCGATGCCGAGCTTGCCAGCGTGTTTGAGGCGCTGACCGGCGCGGGTGTCGCGGCCGATGCCAAGGCGACTGAGTACGGCTCCATGCTCTATGCCAAGAAGCCCGGTGACGGTTCTGCCCGCGAGCAGGCCGCGAGCTGTCAGCGCGTGATTGGCGGCTTGGCCAACATCGTCCACGAGTACGCCACCAAGCGCTATCGCTCCAACGTGATGAACTGGGGCATGGTGCCCTTCCAGATGGAGGCCGAGCCCAACTTTGAGGTGGGCGATTACGTCTTCGTGCCGGGTATCCGTGCTGCGCTCGATGGCGACCTGAAGGACATCGCCGCGTACGTGGTGCGCACCGACGGCACGGTCGAGCAGATTGAGCTCTACATTGCCGATATGACGGCCGAGGAGCGTGCCATCGTCAAGGCCGGCTGCCTGATCAACTACAACAAGTTCAAGGCCGCTGCCGAGTAACGCACTTAATTGTCCGCCCGGGGCTTACCCTTTCCCGCCCGCTCACGCGCTTCGCGAGGGTCGCGTTCGGGAAAGGGTAAGCCCCGGGCTACATTTCTGCGTTCTCGTTGGGTCTTGAGGGACGCTAAAAATAGACTTGCTTGAAGCCGCCTCTGTTATCGGGGCGGCTTCTTTTTTGTCGAAAACCGCCACAAAGGGGACAGGCACCTTTGTGGCGGTGGGGAACGAGCTCGATGTTGTTGTGATCGTTGAGCGGTATGTTAATGAGCGGCTCTACAGAATTTCATCCGGGTTGGCGGGTTTGGTTGTTTTGGGGATGCCGAGTTTGGATGACGCGAAATCGTCAACATTGTCCTTAATTCCGTCTTTGGTGTAGACAGTGACCATATAGGTGCTGTGTCCGAATTCGCCCTTGTCGCGTGTTGCCCAGGCATCCCAGTAGGCGGCCCCGTTTCGCCCTTTGATTTTTCCGACACGGCGGAGTTCTGTTCGCTTTAATTTCTGGTTGCTATAGATGGTTCGACCGGCTTCCGCGGTGAGCCCGCACTGTCCAAGCAGCTTGTCGAGGACTTGGTTCATGTGGCGCTCATCGGTGTTTGGTGCGTAGTCGTAGGCGAGGGTGATGGAGTCGAGTGGCTGGTCGTCGATCAGATAGTTTAGCGCCTGAGGTTCAAGGCAGAAATAGGGGGAGCATCCGTCGACCTTGCCGAGCAACGGTAACTTGGACTGCCAACTTCCGGTGGGAATTGCATATTCGTAGAACACGCCACGGCAGACAAAGGAGAGCGAGGTGGCACGCGAGCCGGCGTCGATCATCCCGCAAAGATCGAAGGGCGAGGCGATACCAAAAGAAAAGGGCGTGATGACGATAAGGAAGAGCATCACGATGGGTATGGCGAGAATGGCGATGACGTTGCGACCGGTGGAATGAGACGGCTTCATATGCGCTCCTCGAGACAAAGATCTGTTGAGGATAGGCAGAAATGGATATGTTCAGAGAACAATTCAAGTTTAATCTCATGGCGCGAGATGGTCGACCGTTAGCGTCGAAAACCACCACAAAGGTGCCTGTCCCCTTTGTGGTGGTGAGGAGCGCGCGGCTTCTTTTGGTAATAGTGTTAGCTGGCGGTATCATTAGTGCAGGTGGCGAAGGTTTGCATTGTGGGGTGTTTTGCCGTGAGCCGTTCTGCCCGTATTGGATTGATTGTCTTGGCGCTTGCGATCGCTGTGGTTGGCGCGGGCGCTGTCGGTATGGCATTTCTACCTGCTGCGGTGACGGAGCCGTTGGTCAAGCCTGTGGCTCAATCTGTCGAACTTCTGACCGGCGACGACAAGCCCGAGACCATTACCGTTGATTTTGATGAGCAGCCGGCTGTGCTGGGTATTAGCAATTATCCGAGTATTCAGCTTGGGGCCATGCGCTATACCACGGATACAAGCCTGATCGATAGGGCGTCCGAGCTACTCAAGGGCAAAACATTTAAGCGTTGGTACGGATATGCATCCTATCGGGCAAAAGCGAACGACATGGTTGGCGGATGTCACTCTTCCATCGAGCTGGACACTGCAAACGGCGCAAAGTTATGTGATGTCTCGTACGATCCGGGTTACGAGGGCAATGAGGGTCCGGGTATTTATATCATGGCCGGCGATGCAGCCTATGTCATGGAGGGCGACCAGGCCGAGCTCAACGATTTTATGGGTCAGTGTATCCAAGATGCCTATGAACAGACCTGCTTGCCCGACCCGCAGACTGCACGCGATAGTGGGTCTGCCCGTATATGGCTCTTCGAGGATGAGATGCCCTGGAGCGGCGAATCGGGAAGCACGGGTTCGGCAAGTAAATAGAGACTGCAACCACCACAAAGGTACCCGTCCCCTTTGTAGTAGTTCTCGGTTTGTCTCGATCTGTAACGTCTTGGCCGCTAAAAGTGGGCCTGGTGTTACAGATTTAGATTTTCGATTCGGGTGTCTTCTGTTTGTCTCAATCTGTAACAGATGGGGCCCTATTTGCCGAGTAGTTGTTACAGATTTAGATAAACGGGCGCCGCTGAGCATTTCATCTCGATCTGTAACACCTAGGACCAAAAATGGCTGCTAGATGTTACAGATCGAGATGGTAGTGCGCCTGGGCAGCGGCGGGCTGACATCTCAGTACCCTATCCATCAATCACTCAGAAAATCTTATATATAGAGACTTAGATTTGTGTATAAGATCGCGCAAAGCTGGCAACAATACTTCTCGAACAACGTGAAGCCGCCCCGTAGGGCGGCCGCCCCAAGAGAGGTGATTCCATGAGAATCGATAAGCTAGCAATGACGTCGCGCGAGGCGCTGCAGACCGCCATGAGCACGGCCGCTGACGCGCAGGCCGGCGCGGTGGAGCCGATTCATCTGCTGTCTGCCCTGCTCGGTGCCGGCGAGCGCAATATCTCCGTGATCATCGAGCGCATCGGTGCCGACCCGGCTCAGCTCGCACGCTCCACACAGGATGCCATCGACCACGCGCCCAAGGTTTCGGGCGAGGGCCAGCAGATGGGCCTGTCCAACGAGCTCGTCCGCGTCATCGAAAAGGCCGAGAAGAAGGCCACCAAGATGGGCGACAGCTTTGTGGTGACTGAGCATCTGCTGATGGCGCTTGCCGAGGACAAGGGCGAGGCGGGCCGCGTGCTGCGCGACGCCGGCGTCACCAAGGAGCGCATCGAGCAAGTCTACGAGGAGCTGCGTGGCGATGACCGCGTGACGTCTGCCGAGGACAAGACTCAGTTTGAGGCACTGGAGCAGTACGGTCGCAACATCTGCGATCTGGCCCGCGCCGGCAAGCTCGACCCGGTCATCGGCCGTACCGATGAGATTCGCCGCACCATCCAGGTCCTGTCCCGTCGCACCAAGAACAACCCCGTGCTCATCGGTGAGCCGGGCGTCGGCAAGACGGCCATCGTCGAGGGCATCGCCCAGCGTATCGTGGCCGGCGACGTGCCGAGCACCCTGCGCGACCGCGACCTTATCGAGCTCGACATGAGCGCGCTGGTCGCCGGCGCCAAGTACCGCGGCGAGTTCGAGGACCGCTTGAAGGCCGTACTCAAGGAAGTCCAGAAGTCCGAGGGCAAGGTCATCCTGTTCATCGATGAGCTCCACACCATCGTGGGCGCGGGTGCCACCGAGGGCTCCATGGACGCCGGCAACATCCTCAAGCCGGCGCTCGCCCGTGGCGACCTGCACGCGATCGGCGCGACCACGCTCGACGAATACCGCAAGTACATCGAGAAGGACGCGGCGCTCGCCCGTCGTTTCCAGACCGTTATGGTGAGCGAGCCTACCGTCGAGGACACCATTTCGATCCTGCGTGGTCTGAAGGAGAAGTACGAGATCTTCCACGGTGTGCATATCACCGATAGCGCGCTCGTGGCAGCTGCCGACCTCTCCGATCGCTACATCGCCGACCGCTTCCTGCCCGACAAGGCCATCGATCTGGTCGATGAGGCGGCAAGCCGCCTGCGCATGGAACTCGACAGCATGCCGGTCGAGATCGACGCCACCACGCGTCAGCTCACCCAGCTGCAGATCGAGGAACAGGCGCTCATGAAAGAGACCGATGACGCCTCCAAGGAGCGTCTGGAGGCCCTGCGCCAGGAGATTGCCGAGGTCCAGGAAAAGCTTAACGTGCAAAAGGCCGGCTGGCTCAACCAGAAGAACGCCATCGACCACGTGCAAGAGCTCAAGGGGCAGCTCGACGAGGCCAAGAGCGAAGAGGAGCGCGCGACGCGCAATGGCGATTTGGGTCGTGCGTCCGAGCTGCGCTACTCCGTGATTCCGGGCCTGCAGCAGCAGATTCAGGATTCCGAGGCCGCGCTCGAGGCGCAAAAGCAGCAGGACGGCGAGGGCCTCAACGAACAGGTGACCTCCGATGAGATCGCCGAGGTCGTGAGCGCCTGGACCGGCGTGCCCGTGTCCAAGATGATGCAGGGCGAACTCGACAAGCTCAAGGGCTTGGAGGGCGAGCTGCATAAGCGCGTCATCGGCCAGGACGAGGCCGTCTCCGCCGTCGCCGCAGCTGTGCGCCGCAGCCGTGCGGGCCTCTCCGATCCGGACAAGCCCATCGGAAGCTTCTTCTTCCTGGGTCCCACCGGCGTGGGCAAGACCGAGCTCGCCAAGGCGCTGGCCGAGTGCCTGTTCGATGACGAGCGCGCGCTCGTGCGTATCGACATGTCCGAGTACATGGAGAAGTTCAGCGTCCAGCGTCTGATCGGTGCGCCCCCGGGATACGTGGGTTACGACGAGGGCGGCCAGCTCACCGAGGCCGTGCGCCGTCGTCCGTATTCCGTGATCTTGCTCGACGAGATGGAGAAGGCTCACCCGGATGTCTTCAACGTGCTGCTGCAGGTGCTTGACGACGGCCGTCTGACCGACGGTCAGGGTCGCCAGGTATCCTTCAAGAACACGATCATCATCATGACGTCTAACGTGGGCTCCAAGGCTATCGCTGAGCTTTCCGGCAAGAACGAGGAGGAGATGCGCCATCAGGTCGACGCGGCCATGGCTCAGACCTTCCGTCCCGAGTTCCTCAACCGTATCGACGATATCGTGGTGTTCCATCCGCTTGGCATGGCGCAGATCGAGAAGATCGTCGATATTCAGCTCGCCGACGTCCGTGCACGTCTGGCCAAGGAGCGCATGACGCTTGCCATCACCCCGGCGGCCAAGCAGATGCTCGCCGTGGGCGGCTTGGACCCGGTCTTTGGCGCCCGTCCGCTCAAGCGTCTGGTTCAGCGCGAGGTCGTGGATGCCATCGCCGCCGCTATCATCGATGGCACGGTGCGTGAGGGCGATCAGGTGACGGTCGATGTCGACAAGGACGGCGGCTTTACCGTCGTGTGCGACAACACGCCGGCGGCCACCTACGAGGTCCCCGACGCCGAGTAGGTTTTGGGCCATGCCTTAAAATCTGCCAGCCGTCTCTAAACGCCAAGGGCGGCGGATCCAATGGGTCCGCCGCCCTTTTTCGTGCGACAATCGATGTTGTTGAACGTGAGTACATGGCAAGGAGATATGCAGATGATAGACAAGAGCAAGACAAACACGCCGGCGACCGATGCCGCACCCAAGCCTGCGCCTAAGCCGGCACCCAAGCCGCGCGACCCCTACATCCGTGCCGAGAACGAGGACGACGACGGCTACGATCCCTACAGCGATCGCCGCCCCGAGCGCGAGCCGATGTTCGAAGCCGATCCGTGGCGCTGAGTGCCACCCAAAAGGCCACCAATAAGTTGCGGTGAAATAGGGATTGTTTTGCGGTTTGACCAGCAAAAACAGTCCCTATTTCACCGCAACTGCGTTAGGGATGGGGTGTTGGGCGGCTGTCTTCGGGCCAGCTAGTCCTGGGCTTTGATGCTCGGCAGGAGAATCTGGGCGAGGTAGTCGGTCTCGAGTTTGGTCGCGGCGTCGGCCTTGCCGTCTTTACCGACCAGGTCGTTTTTGATCTGGCTGTATGTGTAGCGGTTGCCGGTCGTGAGCTCGACAAGCTCAATCGCCGTATCCATGGGGTAGGTCGACACGGGGTTCTGCGTGTGTCCATTAACGGTTTGCGGAATCACGTACGGATAGACAGGGCCGCTGGCGTAGACGGTGTAGCCGTTGCCTAGGCCGACCGTGCCCAAAACCGTATCGCCGTCGTCGGGCGTAAAGGTCTCGCCATCGCGCACCGCGACGAGCGTCACGAGCGGTGTGTTGGTGTCGCCGTCCAGATAAATGCACAGCGTGTTGCCGTTCTGCCAGGTTGCGACCTTGCCATACCACTCAACCGGAATATCGAGCTGATACAGGTTCGTCGCCTTGTGCCGAGCGTCGGCATCGCGGGCGGACTGAGCCTCGCTTGCGCTTACGGCGTTGGCGGCGGCATCGCGGCGCGTAATTGCCGCCTGCTGGAGTATCTTTGCCGCGGCGGCAGAGCTCGCGCCGCCTTCTTCGGCGTACTTGGCGGCGGCATCGATCTGGTCGTCGGTCACCGTGTCGGCTGAGGGCACCTTAAGCTTAAAGGTGGCTTGAGCGCGCAGATCCTGCCCGTCATTCTTGACCGTAACCTGGGCCTTGGTGGTCGGGACGGTGTAGATGGTGCCGTCGGCCGTGACGGGGGAGGCGGCGATGGAGAACGTGTAATCGCCGGGCAGCAGCTTAATGCCGCGACCGTGCTCGTCAACGTAGAGCGTTTCGCTCACGGAAGAACCGTCGGAATCCTGACCGCTCACCTGCACGGGAATCTTGGAGCCAGTTGAGCAGTCGAGCCCCGCGGCATGTACGCCAATTTGCACCGACATCATGGTATGGGCGTTTGCGGCAACCACGGCGGCCTGCTCTTGCCGGTATCCATTCCAAGCGGCATAGCCTGCGCCGCCGGCGACAAGCGCGACGGCTACGACGCCTGCCACCATCAGGTTGCGGCGCTTGGGCGACATCTTACGGTGACGAACCTCGGCTTCGCGTGCCGAAGGAACGGACGGTAGGGGAATATCGCCCATGGCGATGGTCTCGTCCACGGCAGGCGCAGAGCCTAAGCCAGGGAGCTCGCGGGTCAGCGAATCTTCGGCCGGCAAGTTGTCGAGCAAGATGGTTTCCTCGCTCGTGTCGGATCCGGGCTGGTCGTCGGCCTCGCTTTCGGTGTCTTCGTGATCTGCCTCATCCTCGGCAGGCTCAACGTCGCCTGTATCCTGATCATCGGGCTGCGCCTCGATTTCCGGCTCATCCTGCACATCAACGCGCGAATCGTCAAACGCAACATCGTCAAGCGAAATCCGGTCTAGGCTCTCCAGGGCCTCGGCACACGCTTCTGCATCTTGGGCCGCATCCTCTTGGCCCATCGTCTCATCATTCATACATCCCCCAAGCTCAATATCGGGACAACACTGTACCCAAAAACGGGACCCCATAGAGCCGCCTCATGATTTGAAATCCGATTTTATATATGCGCATGTTTTTGAATAGATGAATAGAGACGCAACGACAAAAGCCCCCGAAAAGCGAGCGAAACGCTTTCCGGGGGCTCTGCGAGGCATTGGATGAAAAACCTGGCGGGCGGGCCTATGCCCAGGCGCCAACAGCGACCAACATGTTACTCGGCGTGAGCGTAATCGACCTTGGCGCGACGAGCGGTGGCCTTCTCCCAATCGCTGGTGCCCTCAAAGACATCCTGCTTGTAGGGATTGCGACCGAGCTTCTTGGCGCGGTAGGCGATGTAGATGATCGCGGCGACGTTGGCGACCAGTGCGGCGATCGAGACCGCGGTAGCGGCGCCGGGGTCGAGCGTGGAGTGGGTCACAAAGATGGACTCCTCCTGGAAGTACGGGAACACCTGGGCAAACATGCACCAAATGGCCAGCGTAAAGGCGCGGTTCTGGATCCAGCCGCCCTTGTTCCAGATAAAGGCGGCGACGGTGGGCGCCAGCAGCAGCGCAAAGCCGCAGAACCAGGAGTGGGTGGGCAGGCAGTTGTAGGTGTAGCAGAAGTTCCAGATATCGTAGGCGATGATGTAGACCCAGGTCATATCGGGCCACAGCATATCGGTCTGATCCTCGGAGGCGTAGACGCTCCACCAACCGGTCATGCAGAAGATGTTGATGATACCGGCGATGCCGTTGAACACGTTGTTCCAGCCGGCCAGCTGCGTAGCACCTTCGGAGGTGACCCAGGTGGACTCGCCCAGGACAAAGAAGTGATAGGCGCTCTCGAAGTCGGATACGACGGCAATCATGATGTTGATGGCGACGATCACAAACGGCCATGCGCGGAACCAATGTGCCTTGCCGATCTTGCCCCACTGGTACTTAATGGCAATGAAGCCCCAGCAGCCGGCCAGCGCCGCGTATACCTTGGCGTAGTGGAACCAGCTGTTCTGGTACACATGGGTGGGGTTGGTGAGCGCCCACTCGGCACCCTGCGAGACGCCGATGGCGATGGCGACGCAGTAGATGGTCATGGCCAGCGGAGCCACGCCAAAGATGATTGCCGCGCCCAGCTTGGTGCGGCGGCCGACTTCGTTGAGCACGATCAGGCCAATAAAGACCATGGCCCAGCCGGCCCAGTGGATAAGGGTATCGCTACCCCAAACATCGAACAGCATGCTGCTCTCCTTTCACACGCCCGCGGCCCCTCTTCTGATCGCGGGCAGTTTGGCCAAATGTCGTCAGTTCTGGGGCTTGCGCTCCGGATACTTGGCGGTATAGCCCTCGATGTGGAGTGTCGAGGCGATGATTTCCTTGACCGTTTCGTCGGGCACATCGGGGTGCGTGCGGATATACATCAAAAGGCCCATGATGAGGGTGTAGAACGTCTCGTAGACATGGTCGATGCGTAGCTCATGATGGGCGACAAAATCCACTACGGTGGTGTCGCAGATATACTGCGCCACGCGCTGGACCACGTTGTGCAAAAAGCCGCCGTAGAGCGCGCCGCTGCTCGAGGTAAGCGTGCTCGGCAGCTCGTGGCCGCTGGCGACCAGGCGCTTAAAGAGCGGGGCGACGGTGTCGAGCGCGCCCTCGATATCACCGACGGTGCGGTCGGCGTTCCACCGCTCGAGTTCGGAGATAAAGCCGTCGATCGCCTCGTCCATAACAGCGGTGACGGCGGCGTCCATGTCGGCGAAGTAGTGGTAGAACAATGAACGCGTGCAGCCGGCTCGCTTGGTCACGGCCGATACCGATAGGTGGGACACGCCCAGCTCGGAGCTTACGGTGCGCACGGCATCGAGGATCTCGCGACGGCGTTCGTCGCCCGTCAGGCGCTTTGCCGCGCTATCGGATGCGGGGACGGCATCGACCACAGAGGTACCTGCTGTGTTGTTGCCCATGTTTTGCCGCCTTTCATCCTCTTTTGCCTGACCGTTCGCCTAACAGTCTTGAATATTGTTGACGGTTCGTCAATACTATTTTTGACACAATGTCAACAATGGCGGGTGAACGGCATGGGGCATGCCCGGCCTGCAAAAAAAAGAGGGGCGCTGCGGCCTCGTCGGGCTGTGGCAAGAGAAGGGACAACCATGATTCTCAACGGACCGGGGATTAGCTACACCGAGCCCGACATCGGTTCGGAGTTCGTGCCGCCGCTGCCGGAGCATCCGCGCGAGGCCATCGTCAAGCTGTGCGAGCACTGCACCAACCGTCTGCTGCATCGCGACGAGCTGTTGGGCTACGAGTACTGGTCGTTTGCCGAGGCCGCGACCGACGAGCAGGCCGAAGTGCTCTGCAAGATGAAGATGCGCCGTCCCTATACGCTGCCCGAGATGGCCAAGCTCACCGGCATGCCCGAGACCCAGATCGAGAAGATGCTCGACGACATGAGCTACACGGGTCTGCTCGAGTACAACTGGGAAAACCCCGAGCGCGCCAAGCAATGGGTGTTGCCCATGCTGGTGCCGGGTTCTGCCGAGTTCCTCAACATGCGCGTGAGCCAGCTCGAGGAGCACCCGGTCTATGCCAAGTTCTTTGAGCAGGCGTCCAAGGGACCGCTGTCCAAGGCCACGCCGATGGTGCCGCCCGGAGGCGCCGGCATCGGCATGCACGTCATTCCGGTCGAGAAGGCCATCGACGCCGCGAGCACCTCGGTGCCGATCGAGCATATCGAGCATTGGCTCGACAAATACGATGGCAAATATGCCGCCAGCACCTGCAGCTGCCGCGCGAGCCGTCGCGTGATGGGTGAGGGCTGCGCCGACGACCCGGCCGATTGGTGCATCGCCGTGGGCGATATGGCCGACTACGTGGTTGAGACCGATCGTGGCCATTACGTGACCCGCGACGAGGTTTACGACATCTTGCGCCAGGCCGAGGACAACGGCTTTGTGCACCAGATCACTAATATCGACGGCGAGAACAAGATCTTCGCCATCTGCAACTGCAACGTCAACGTGTGCTATGCCCTGCGCACCTCGCAGCTGTTCAACACGCCCAACCTGTCGCGCTCGGCCTATGTCGCCAAGGTCGAGAAGAACAAGTGCGTGGCCTGCGGTCGCTGCGTTGAGGTGTGCCCGGCCGGTGCCGCCAAGCTCGGCCAGAAGCTCTGCAGCAAAAAGGCCGGCGGACAGGTGCCCGAGTATCCGCGCCAGGAGCTGCCCGATGCCACCAAGTGGGACCACACCAAGTGGTCGCCCAACTACCGCAACGATAACCGTATCGAGACGCACGAGTCCGGCACCGCGCCCTGCAAGACGGCTTGCCCCGCGCACGTTGCCGTCCAGGGCTACTTAAAGCTCGCGGCGCAGGGCCGCTATGACGAGGCGCTGGCGCTCATCAAGCGCGAGAACCCGCTGCCCGCTATCTGCGGCCGTGTGTGCAACCGCCGCTGTGAGGATGCCTGCACCCGTGGCCGTGTGGACGCCGCCGTGGCTATCGACGAGGTCAAGAAGTTTATCGCCCAGCGCGATCTTGATGCCGCGACCCGCTATGTCCCACCCGTGGTGACGCCGACGCGCGCCGGCGGCTTCGATCAGAAGATCGCCATCATCGGTGCCGGCCCGGCCGGTCTGTCCTGTGCCTTCTATCTGGCCGAGAAGGGCTACAAGCCCGTCGTGTTCGAGAAGAACGAGCGCCCGGGCGGCATGCTCACCTATGGCATTCCCAGCTTTAAGCTGGAGAAGGACGTTATCGAGGCCGAGGTCGAGGTCATTCGCCTGATGGGTGCCGAGTTTCGCTATGGCGTGGAAGTCGGTCGCGACGTGACGCTCGACGAGCTGCGCGCGCAGGGCTTTAAGGCCTTCTACGTTGCCATTGGCTGCCAGGGCGGCCGCCTTGCCGGCATTCCGGGCGAGGATGCCGAGGACGTGACCGTGGCCGTCGACTTCCTTCGCGAGGTTAACAGCGGCAAGATCGATACCCTGTCCGGCCGCACCATCGTAGTGGGCGGCGGCAACGTGGCTATCGACGTGACCCGCAACGCCTGCCGTCTGGGCTCCGAGCATGTTGAGATGTTCTGCCTGGAGAGCGAGGCCCAGATGCCCGCCAGCGAGGAAGAGCGTCGCGAGGCCGTTGAGGACGGCGCTCACATCAGCTGCGGCTGGGGTCCCAAGGAGGTTCACCTGGACGAGGCCGGCCGTGTGTGCGGTATCACCTTCAAGCGCTGCACGCGTGTCTTTGACGACGAGGGCCGTTTTGCGCCCGAGTACGACGAGAACGATCTGCGCCGTGTCGATGCCGATCGTGTGGTCATGTCGATTGGCCAGTCCATTGTGTGGGGCGACCTGCTGGCTGGCTCCAAGGTGGAGCTTGGCCGCGGCCAGGGTGCCCTTGCCGACCCCCAGACCTATCAGACCGCTGAGCCCGACATCTTTGTGGGCGGCGATGTCTATACTGGCCCCAGCTTCGCCATCGATGCCATCGCCGCCGGCCACGAGGCCGCCGTGTCCATCCATCGCTTTGTGCAGCCGGGCTCCACGCTCACCATCGGCCGCAACCAGCGCCGCTACACCGCGCTCGACCGCGACGATGTCGTGATCGAGAGCTATGACAACGCGAGCCGCGAGGTGGCGCATGTTAACCGCGACCGCGAGAAGGCTGCGCCCTTTAGCGAGTACGTCGAGACCTTTACCGAAGAGCAGGTGCGCGCCGAGACCGCCCGTTGCCTGGGTTGCGGTGCCTCGATCGTCGACCCCAACAAGTGCATCGGCTGCGGCCTGTGCACCACCAAGTGCGCGTTCGACGCCATCCATCTGGATCGCGACCGCCCCGAGTGCTCCACGATGGTCAAATACGAGCAAAAGCTCCCAAGCCTGGGCAAGTACGCGCTCAAGCGCGCCATCAAGATTAAGTTCGGTCGCAAGTAAGTAGCCATAACGGGAACGGCGGAAGAAAAAGTGCATGAATTGGGGATCGTCTATCACATCATTCGCGATGTCGAGAACGTGGCGCGCGCCAATGGCGTGCGTCGCGTTTCGAGCGTCACGCTGCTGCTGGGCGAGGTCTCGGGCGTCGTTCCCGACTTGCTACTCGACGCTTGGCGCTGGGCAGCAGATAAAAAGCCTATCGCGCAGGGCGCGGAGCTTATCGTGGAGCCCGTCGAGGCCGTGACACATTGCGAGGCGTGCGGCCGCGACTACGCGACGGTCGAGCACGGCAAGACCTGTCCCCATTGCGGTAGCGGCGAGACATACCTGCTGCAGGGCCAAGAGGTCATGATCAAACAGATCGAGACCCCCGACGAGGACCCGGCAGACGCTGCTCCTGACGGCCTCTCCGACGTCCCCGACGCCGTCGACGCCGCCAACCCCCTCCACATCGCCTAGGATTCCCTATAAGTTGCGGTGAAATAGTTCCTAAATTCAGCCTTCTGGCTCTTAAACAAGAACTATTCCACCGCAACTATTTTGAGTGGTTTCATAGACCATAAGTCACGAAAATAGTCAAGCCATGTCTGTTTAAACAAAATAGTGACAGTACGAGCACATTCGCACTTGCTTAATATCGATATTAATGAACAGCTTGCTTGTATCTATAAAATACATAGCTTGATGAGCGACGCCTTGTCGTGTAATGAGTCAAAAAGCAGTAACGTAATCAACTTGTAACAAACCTAGACGTTTAAACAAATAATCCAACCTTTTGCGGATTTAGCTATAATTCCACAATCCAAACAGGTATACTCCTTTCATGTCGTGTAGGAAATACGTAGACAAAAAGGAGGTTATGTGATGGTAAGTATTGTTCTTGCTAGCCACGGGGACTTGGCAGCTGGAATCAAGCAGACGGGCTCGATGGTCTTTGGCGATCAGCCGTCTGTTGCCGTGGTCTCGCTCGAGCCGAGCATGGGCCCCGACGACTTCCGTGCCAAGGTCGAGGAAGCAATCGCTTCCTTCGAAGACCAGGAGCAGGTGCTCTTCCTCGTTGATCTGTGGGGCGGCACGCCGTTCAACCAGATCAGCGGGCTCATCGAGGGCCACGATTCCTGGGCTATCGTCACCGGTGTCAACCTGCCTATGCTCATCGAGGCATATTCGCAGCGCTTTGACGCAAAGAACACTGCACATGCGATCGCAAAACATCTCGTGACTGAGGCTAAGGCTGGCGTGCGCGTCAAGCCCGAGTCTCTGGAGCCCGAGGAGAAGAAGCCGGCTGCGGCCGCCGCTGCTCCTGCAGGCGCCATCCCTCCGGGAACGGTCATCGGCGACGGGCACATCAAGATTGCCCACGTCCGTATCGACACCCGTCTGCTTCATGGTCAGGTGGCCACCACGTGGACCAAGCAGATCAACCCCAACCGCATCATCGTGGTTTCCGACGGCGTTGCTCACGATGAGCTCCGTAAGACCATGATCGAGCAGGCTGCCCCTCCGGGAGTCCATGCCAACGTCGTGCCCATCAAGAAGATGGCCGAGGTCGTCAAGGACACGCGCTTTGGTGACACCAAGGCCATGCTGCTCTTTGAGAACCCGCAGGATCTGCTCAAGGCCATCGAGGCCGGCGTCGACATCAAGGAAGTCAACATCGGTTCCATGGCTCACTCCAAGGGCAAGGTCGTCGTCACCAACGCCGTCGCTATGGGCGATGACGACGTCAAGACTCTCGAGGCCCTCAAGGCCAAGGGCGTCAAGTTCGAGGTCCGCAAGGTTCCTTCGGATGCTTCCGAGGATCTCGACGCCATGTTGAAGAAAGCTAAGGCCGAACTGGCCGCTCAAGCATAGTAAAGGAGGGTCCGATACATGTCTGCAATCACTATTCTGCTTGTTGCGATTGTCGCGTTGCTTGCCGGTATGGAAGGCATTCTGGATGAGTTCCAGTTCCATCAGCCGCTCGTGGCATGCACGCTTATCGGTCTCGTAACCGGTCACCTTCAGGAGGGCATCCTCCTGGGCGGTTCGCTCCAGATGATGGCCCTTGGCTGGGCTAACGTCGGCGCCGCCGTCGCGCCTGACGCCGCTCTGGCCTCGGTCGCTTCTTCGATCATCATGGTGCTCGCCCTCAACGGCGGCGCCACTGATTCGGCCAAGGCCGTTACCGCGGCCATCGCCGTCGCCGTCCCGCTGTCGGTCGCTGGTCTGTTCCTGACCATGATCTGCCGTACCATTGCTACCGCTATCGCTCACGCCATGGACGGTTGCGCCGAGAAGGGCGACTTCTCCGGCATCGAGCGCTGGCAGTACGCTGCCATCCTCATGCAGGGCCTTCGTATCGCCATCCCGGCAGTACTTCTGTGCATCATCCCGGCCGAGGCCGTTACCAACGCGCTTAACGCTATGCCCGACTGGCTGTCCGGCGGCATGGCTGTCGGCGGCGGCATGGTCGCTTCCGTCGGTTACGCCATGGTCATCAACATGATGGCCACCAAGGAGACCTGGCCGTTCTTCATCCTCGGCTTTGTCCTTGCTGCCATCCCTCAGCTCACGCTGATCGCCCTTGGCCTCATCGGCATCTCCCTTGCCCTCATCTACCTTGGCCTTAAGGATCTGGCCAAGCAGGGTGGCGGCATGGGCGGTGGCTCCGGCGACCCGCTCGGCGACATTCTGAACGATTACGAGTAGGAGGGGAGTGATACATATGGCAGAGAACAAGATTCAGCTCACCAAGGCTGACCGCAAGAAGGTTTGCTTCCGTCATCAGTTCCTTCAGGGCTCGTGGAACTACGAGCGTATGCAGAACGGCGGCTGGTGCTTCGCAATGATCCCTGCGATCAAGAAGCTCTACACCAGCAAGGATGACCAGATTGCCGCTCTTAAGCGCCACCTGGAGTTCTATAACACCCACCCCTATGTTTCCGCCCCCGTCATTGGCGTTACCCTCGCTCTCGAGGAGGAGCGCGCCAACGGTGCCCCGATTGACGACGTCGCCATCCAGGGCGTCAAGGTCGGTATGATGGGCCCGCTCGCCGGTGTCGGCGACCCCGCCTTCTGGTTCACCCTTCGCCCGATTCTGGGTGCTCTGGGCGCTTCCTTGGCCCTGTCCGGCAGCATCGCCGGTCCGCTGCTGTTCTTCTTCGCGTGGAACATCATCCGTTACGCCTTCCTGTGGTACACGCAGGAGTTTGGCTACAAGGTCGGCTCCTCCATCGCCAAGGACCTCTCCGGCGGTCTGATGGGCAAGGTCACCGAGGGTGCTTCCATCCTGGGTATGTTCATCATCGGCGCCCTGGTCGAGCGCTGGGTGTCCATCTCCTTCACCCCGGTCGTCTCCAGGGTCACGCAGTCTGCTGGCGCCTTTATCGACTGGGCTAGCCTGCCCTCCGGTTCCGAGGGTATCAAGGAAGCGCTGACGATGTATAACTCCATCGGTGCTAACGCCCTTGATCAGGTGAAGGTCACCACGCTTCAGGCCAACCTCGATCAGCTCATCCCCGGCCTTGCCGCCGTGTGCCTGACCCTGCTGGTCTGCAAGCTCCTCAAGAAGAAGGTCAGCCCGATCGTCATCATCCTGGCTCTCTTCGCCATCGGCATCATCGGTCGCGTCTGCGGCTTCATGTAAGCACGTTTCGGCTTAAGACCGAGAGTTGCTAGGTAAGGGCTTTTGAGCCATTGAAACGGACCGCACCCGGTGGGTACACTGGATGCGGTCCGATTGTTTTTATTGGAGGGCGAGGCGCGTATGGCGCAATCTCAGAACAGCACGGTCGATCTGGCAACGCCGGCAACCTGCCTGATGGGGCTTACCAGCCACGGTAACGTGATGGTGGGCAATAAGGCGTTCGAGTATTACAACGAGCGCAATCCCGAGGATTATATTCAAATCCCGTGGGACGAGGTCGACTATATTGCCGCCGAGGTTTTACGCGGCACCAAGAAGATCACGCGTTTTGCCATCTTCACCAAGGACAACGGTCACTTTACGTTTTCGACGCGCGACGACAAAGAGACGCTTCGTGCTGTCCGCAAGTACGTCGACGAGGATAAGCTTGTGCGTTCGCCCGACTTTATCGATGTGACGGCCAAGGGCGCCAAGAGCATCCCCTCCGTTATCAAAAACCTCTTCCACAAAGGTAACTAGTCATTAAAGAGCGCCCCCCAAAGTGGGACGCAGTTTCCCATGGGGCTCGATTGGGAAAGTGCATCCCAGTTCGAGCGCCGATTCCGGGATGTAGTTTCCGGAACGGGGTCGTTTGGGAAACTGTGTCCCGTTTCGAGCCGAAATTCTGGGACACAGTTTCCAGCGAGGTCCCATTGGGAAAGTTTGACCCAGAATTTGCCTGGATAGTGGGACACACTTTCCGGAGGGCTGTTCCACCGCAACTTCGAAGAGTGGCTATACGCTGTATTACAACGGCGTAAATCTGCTACACTAGTACAACATGCCTCCGTAGCTCAGGGGATAGAGCACCGCTCTCCTAAAGCGGGTGTCGACGGTTCGAATCCGCCCGGGGGCACCAGAAGATTATGACGGCGTCGCGAGAGCGGCGCCGTTTCTGGTTTGTGGGGACCGCCGGCAGGATTCGAGCCGTCGACACCCGCGTCACCAATTTCCCCGCGGGGGGGGGAGTTTTCGAATCCGCCCGGGGGGCACTAGAGGAATATCGAGCCTGGTACCGCTACGGTGCCGGGCTCTTCTGGTTTAAGGCATGCCGGAGTATTCGCTGCTTCAGATAAAGAAAGCGCCCGCTTGCTGGGGGAGCAAGCGGGCGCCTGTGAGCGAATATGTTTGCGGCGAAAGCCGTGATGAGTGGTGGGGTGGCGACTAGTTGGTCGTACCGGAATCGTCGCCCGTGCTCGTGCCCGAGCCCGAGTCCGAACCAGAAAGTGCGACCGTCAGCGTAATCGTGCTGTCGGTGGACTGCTTGCCGGTGGGGGAGACGCCCGTAACGGTGGCATCCTCGTTACCGCTCACGGGATTGCCGTTCTGGTCACAGAAGCCGATGTTATAGAAACCGGCGTTGTTGAGCGCGGTAACGGCGGCGGAAATACTCTTGCCGTACAGGTTGCCCGGGACGGTGGCCTTGCCGGACTTCTTGGCAATGACGACGGTAATCGTGGCGCCGGGCTTCTGCTTGCCGCTGGGGTTCCAGCTGATCACGGTGCCCTCGGTAACCGAGTCGTTCTCCTGGTAGCTAACGTCGACGCCAAAGCCTGCCATATCGAGGGCGTTGCGCGCCTGGGCCTCGGTCATGTCGGTCAGATCGGGGACGGACGTGGTATCCGGGCCGCCCGAGACCTTGTACGAGATGGTCGTGCCCTTCGCGACTTCCTTACCGGCTTCGGTGCTCTGCTCAAAGACCTGGCCCTCATCGGCCTCGTTGGCCTCCTCGGAGGCGTTGCCCTTCAGGCCAACGCTTGCCAGCGCGGCTTCTGCCTGGTCCTTGGTCAGGCCGACAAGCCGGGGAACCTCAACCTTCTCGGAGGGCTTGGGGCCCTTGGAGATTACCAGGTTCACCTTGGTGCCCTTGGCCTTCTTGGTGTTGCCGTTGGGCGTCTGCTCGGCGACCTTGCCCTCGTCGACATCGTCGTTGTAGCTTTGGTCGATGGTGCCGACCTCGAGGCCGGCTTCCTTGATCAGCTCGACGGCAGTCTGCTGGTCCTTGCCCAGCACATCGGGCACGGTGACCTGCTCGCCGCCAAAGAGTCCTGTGGCAAAGGCCACCACGATGCCGATGACGGCAACGGCTGCCACCACGGCGGCGATGATCTTGTTCTTGTTGGATTTGGGCTTTTCGACCTCGTAGGAGCCGGTGGAGCCCGAAACCGAGCTGTGGGCGGTATTTTGGCCGCTCACGCCCGAGACGGGACGCACCATGGCGCGCGTCTGATCGGAAAGCTCGCGAGTCTTGGTGGCGCCCAGCTCACCGGGGGCACCGATGATGCGCGTGGGCTCCGAGACGTTGACGGCACGGCCCGACAGGTAGCTGTTGAGCACCTGACGCAGCTCGTCGGCGGTCTGGAAGCGGTTTGCCGGGTCCTTCTCCATGCACTTGAGGATGATGCGCTCAAGGTCGGCGTCGACACCGGAGTTGATCTGGCTCGGCGGAATAGGCAGCTCGTTGACCTGCTTGAGTGCGACCGAGATAGCGTCGTCACCGTCAAAGGGGACGCGGCCGGTGGCGCACTCGTACATCACGACGCCCAGCGAGTAGATATCCGAGGTGGGGCCGAGGTCCTGACCACGGGTCTGCTCGGGGCTGACGTAGTGGGCGGTTCCCAGCACGTTGTTGTCTTGCGTGAGGTGGCTGTTCTTGGCGCGCGCGATGCCAAAGTCCATCACCTTGATGTTGCCGTCGGGCAGCACCATGATGTTCTGCGGCTTAATGTCGCGGTGGATGATCTCGTGCTTGTGGGCGACCGAAAGCGCGGAGCTGATCTGCGAGCCGATCTGCGCGACCTTCTTGGGGTCGAGGGCGCCGTGGCTCTTGATGCCGCTCTTAAGGTCGGTACCGCGCAGGTACTCCATGACGATGTAATAGGTGTCGCCGTCCTTGCCCCAATCGTAGACGCCCACGATATAGGGGGAGGAGAGGCCGGCTGCTGCCTGGGCCTCCTGCTTAAAGCGTGCGGCGAAGGTCGCGTCGCCAGCATACTGCGGCAGCATGATCTTGACGGCTACCGTGCGGTCGAGAACCTGGTCCTGTGCACGGTAGACGGTCGCCATGCCGCCTGTTCCCACCTTATCCTTGAGGAGGTATCTTCCCCCGAGGACCCTCTGTTCCATTCCTGCTCCTAACATAACTATTCGCTCAACGATGTGTGTAGTACCTACGATGTGGCCGCTGGGGCCGTGTGACGCGTTGCCGCTAACCCTTAGGCCGCGGCGCGCCTCGGGTGTCCGATTCGATCATGGGCATCACGCTCCCTGTGCGGCAAGCGCCGCGGTCAGGACGATACCGGCGATCTTGGCGGCCTTGACGTCATGCTTGTCGAAATCCTCCAAGGCCACCGAGATGGCGACCGTGGGTGAATCGTAAGGTGCAAAGCCAACGAACATCGAGTTGACGTTGGTGCCGCCAGTCTCGGCCGAGCCGGTCTTGCCGGCGACCTTGACGCCGGGGATTTGGGCATCGGTGCCGGTGCCGGACTGGACGACGGCAAGCATGGCCTGCTTGACCTGGTCGGCCGTGGCGGAGCTGACGGCCTGACCAAGCGAGCGGGACTGCGTGGTCTTGACCACGGTTCCGTCCGGGGCGAGTACCTGGGCTACAAAGTACGGGTCCATGACCACGCCGCTGTTAGCGATGGCGGCGGCAATCACGGCGTTTTGCATGACGGTGGTCTGCGGGCCGGGCGTGTGGTCCATGCCGACAGGCTGGCCGGCGCCGGCCCAGGCGGTCTCCCACTCGGTCATGAGCGACGGGTCGGCCATGATGGAGGCCGCGGAGGTCAGGTCCTGGCCGAGCTTTTGGCCGTAGCCAAAGGCGTTGGCAAACTGCACGAGCGTGTTTGCGCCAACTTCGTTTGCCACCTGGCCAAAGACGACGTTGGAGGACACGGCAAAGGCCTGCTGCAGGCTGATGGTGCCGTAGCTCTCGTTGGCATAGTTGGTGACCGGTGCGTTGCCGATGTCCATGGAGCCGGGTGCCTGGTAGGTGCTGGTAAGGCTGGCGGTACCGGTCTCGAGTGCCGCGGAAAGCGTAACGACCTTAAACGTTGAGCCCGGCGTGTACAGCGCGTCCATGGCGCGATTGTACATGGAGCCGTCCTCGCCGCCGCCCGTCTGCAGCAGGGCATCGATGTTGGTGTTGTCGTAGGTGGGCGAGCTGGCACATGCAAGCACCGCGCCGGTACGCGGGTCGATGACCACTACAGCGCCCTTAAAGCCCTTCAGCGCCTGCTCAGCAGCCGTCTGGATGCGCGAGTCGATGGTGAGCTTGGCGGTGTTGCCCGGCTGGGTCTGGCCCGCGAGCGACGCGATGGCGTTGTTCCAGCTGGAGTAATCCTTAGAGCCGGTGAGCGTGTCGTTCATGACGCTCTCGATGGCGGTGGTGCCATACTGCTGGCTCACATAGCCAACCACGTGCGCTGCCAGGTTACCGTTGGGGTAGGAGCGTACGTAGGTGCCGTCCTCCTGCTGCAGCGACTCGGCCAGCGTCACGCCGTCGGACGTGATGATGGAACCGCGCTGGATGTACTTGGAGCGGGCGATGGTGTGGTTGTTGGTCGGCATGTCCTGATAGTCCTTGGCCTTGATGACCTGGACATAGGTGAGGTTGCCGATAAGGATGGCGAACAGCGCCGTAAAGGCGAGCACCGCACGGGTTAGACGGTTGGCGAGCGCAACGCGGCCGAGCACACCGGATTCAGGCGTGTCGAGCAGGCGACGGCGCATACGCGAGCCGATGGAATGGCTGCCGCTGCCGTAGGAAGACGAGGTGGCAAAGCGCGTGCCCGTCGGGGCGGCGGCAGATGCGACCTGATCATCGGTGATGGCGGCCATGGTGCCGGTGCCGGTAAGCTCGGCCTCGCGTCCGGTCGCCTCGTCACCGGCGCGCAGCAGGAGCGCGACGATGATAAAGCTCGCCAGCAGAGAGGAGCCGCCCTGGCTCATAAAGGGCAGAGTGACGCCGGTCAGCGGGATCAGGCGGGTTACGCCGCCAACGATCAAGAAGGCCTGGAAGCTGATGGCGGCCGTAAGGCCTGTGGCACTAAAGGCGGCGAGGTCGGATTTAGCGCGGGCAGCCGTGGTGAGGCCACGCACGGCAAAGAGCATAAACAGGATGAGCACGGCGCCGCCGCCCAAAAGGCCCATCTCCTCGCCGATAGCCGAGAAGATAAAGTCGGACTCGACGACAGGGATGTTGTTGGCCATGCCGTTGCCGATGCCAACACCGACCAGACCACCATCGGCAAGCGAGAAGAGCGACTGGACGATCTGGTAGCCCTGGCCCTGGGCGTCCTTAAACGGATCGAGCCAAACCTGGAAACGCACCTGAACGTGAGACAGGAACTTGTAGGCGCCCACGGCTCCAACGGCTAAGAGCGCAAGGCCGATAACGACATACGAAAAGCGCCCCGTGGCAACGTAGAGCATCAGCAAGAAGATGGTGTAGAACAGCACGGCCGAACCCAGATCGCGTTCGAAGACGACGACAAGCAGGCACGCACCCCACACGGCAAACAGCGGCAGCAGCAGTCGCAGGCGAGGGATCTTAAAGCCCAGAATCTTGCGGTTGGAGATGGAGAGCAGCTCGCGGTTCTCGGCCAGGTAGCCGGCCAGGAACAGGACGATAAAGACCTTGGCGAACTCGCCGGGCTGGATGGTAAAGCCCGCGATGCGAATCCAGAGCTTGGAACCCGAGATCGTGGTGCCGATAAAGATGGGCAGCATCAGCAGAATGATGCCGATGATGCCAAAGGTGTACTTGTAGCGCATGACCACGTCGAGGTTCTTAACCAACGCGAGCGTCCCCACCATCAGGGCCACCGAGACAAACAGGATGATGAGCTGTGAGATCGCGAGAGCGGGTGCGAGACGCGTCACGAACGTGATACCGATGCCCGAAAGCACAAAGACAATGGGCAGGATGGCGGGGTCGGCACCGGGCGCCAAGATGCGCACGGCAATGTGGGCCGCGGCAAAGGCGGCAAAGAGGCCGATCGGTACGGCGAGCGTCTCAAAGGAGATGGCAGCGCCCGCGGTGAGGACGTACATCGCATACAGCAGGATGACGGGGAACGCCGAGGCGATGAGCAAGAGCAGCTCGGTGTTGCGGCGACTCATAAGCGGCACTCCCTTTCTAATTCTTATCGGAGGCTTCGGCCTCGGCGGACTGTTCGGCGGTTTTCTCGGAATCTGATTCGGAGGTCGATCCCTGATTGGTGTTGTCGCGAATCGTTTGCGCGTCGATCACCTGGCGGGTCTGTTCCTCGTCGATCTGGTGGCGGTACTTGGATATCGTGTCCTGCGCATCGTCGACACTTGTTTGCGGAATGCCCGCCTTGAGGCGGTTTTGCGTGTCTTCGGGCAGGTCGGACAGCTTGATGCTGGTTTCGCTTTCGAGCCAGTGGAGCTTGAGTCCGAGTGGCTTGCCGGGCAGGCCGCGCCAGACGGCGACATTGCCCTGGTAGGTACCCAGGTAGTACGAGCCGGTGACACCCGTGTAGGCCCAGATGCCAGCTGCCAGCACAAAGACGAGGGCCAGGATGGCGGCGATAGTAACGTTGCGGCGACGCACGCGTTGCGCCTCGCGCATAACGCCATCGTCAACCAGGTCAACGACTACTACGGTTACGTTGTCGTGGCCGCCGGCGGCAAGCGCCGCGTCCACTAGGTTGTCGACGCAGATTTGCGCGGTTGAGGACTGCGTGGCGATGTTCTCGATATCGCTATCGGGAATCATGCTCGAAAGGCCGTCGGAGCACAGGATCAGACGGTCGCCTTCCTCGATATGCAGAGTGAAGTGGTCGGCATACATGGCGGGGTCCGAGCCCAGCGCACGGGTGATGACCGAACGGTTGGGGTGGACGCGAGCCTCGTCTGCCGTGATCTCGCCAGCGTCCACGAGCTCCTCCACGTAGGAGTGGTCGCGGGTCACGCGGATGAGCGTGCCCTCGTGGAGCAGATAGGCGCGAGAGTCGCCCACGTGGGCGATGGCGAGCGTGTCGTTTTCGATGTAGGCGCAGGTGGCTGTGCAGCCCATGCCGGGCTTGCCCAGGCCGTTCAGGGCCGCCTCGATTACGGCGGCGTTGGCTGCCTCGACGGCTGCGGCCAGGCGTGCTGCGTCGGCGGACTGTGGGGCCGTCTTGGCAATAGTCTCGACGGCGATGGAAGAGGCTACCTCGCCGGCAGCGTGACCACCCATGCCGTCGCATACGCAAAAGAGCGGCGACTGCACCAGGTAGGAATCCTCATTGTGCGGGCGCACGCAGCCAACGTCGGAGCGGGCACCCCACATGAGTTGCGTGGTGGTGCCGGCATCATAGGTCGAGTCGGTCTCGATGCGCTCCTCGGTCAGGGGTTCAAAGCTCATGGTCGAGCCGGGGTCTTTGAGCTTGGCCTCAACGGCGGCAACGTCGATTTCGGCGGTGTCACCGGGAGAGACGGTGTCGGTCACGGCGTTTGATTCGGAATCGCCGGTGTCCGGGGAGTCGGGCTCCTCGGAAACGCGGGCGGTCGACTCGTCATCTTGCGGGCTGACGTCTATAGGCTCGGTCGCCGGCGTAGACGCGGGCGCAACCTCGGATGCCGGGGCTATGGGAAACGCCGGCGCGTCGGGCTCGGGTGCCGCAAACACCGCAGCGCTCTCGTTGATTGCCGCGGCGACGGGCTCTGCAAAGTGAGCCGGCGCCGGGGTTGCTTCGGGCGCTGTGGGCTGTTCCGCAGCATGTGCGCCGATGGGCGCCGCTACGGCATCCTCTTCGTCCTCGTTATCGGCGAGATCCGAAATATCATGCGTTACATGCGAAAGAGGCAGGGAGAACACGGTGTCCTCGGGTTCCACGGGTGCGGAGCCTGCCGGAGCGGCGTGGGCCGGCGCAGCTGTGGTGGCGGCCGGTGCCTCGGTCATAGTTGCGGACTTGTTCTCCTCGTCGATCATCGACGGTTCACCTTCATGACCACGTCGCCAATCTGGACTTCGTCGCCCTCGCGCAGCGTTGCGGGCTCCACGAGCTGGCGGCCGTTGACGAGCGTGCCGTTAAGCGAGTTGAGGTCCTCGATGATGAGTGCCGGGCCCTGCAGCGAAAAGCGCGCATGCGAGGCCGAGACGAACGGTTCGTTGATGCAGATGTCCGAAGATGGCGAGCGACCGACGATGACGGGGCCGAGCATGTCTACGTGGATGCCGCGGATACCGCGCGGACCCTTGTCCACATCGATCGTCCAGATAGCCGAGTCGCGGCGCTGCCCGCGCACAAGTCCCACGCCGGTCTTCATGACGGCGAACAAGAAGATATAGAGCAGGGCGACCAGGACGATGCGGCCTGCAAAAAGGACGATATCGATGTTCATAAGCGACTATCCCCTAAATTCAAAGGTACTCAGGCCAAACGTCAGCAGATCGCCGTTGCGCAGCGGGCAGCGCGTAATGCGGCGGTTGTTGACGAGCGTGCCGTTGGTGGAATTGAGGTCCTCGATCGACCAATCCGAGCCCGTAAAGGTGAGCTGGGCGTGGCGGCGCGACACGTTGGGGTCGCGCAGGGCAATGTCGGAAACTGAGCGCTCGCGACCGATGGTCACCTGTGCGGAGGTGATGCTATGGCTCTCGCCGCTCACGACGTCGACGAGCTGGGCGAGCGGGCGCTGCGGGGCGCGAGTGCTCGCCATGTTGGAGGCGATGCCGGCTGCGGCGCCTAGGCCCACGGCGGCACCGGTCGCGGCGGCTCCGCCCATGCCGGCAAGCGCGTCGCGCGAGACGGTCTGAGGCACCGGGATGGGTGCGGCGGCGGGGTCGGGGACGCTAGGCGCGAAGGGGTCTGCCACGGCAAGCGGGTCGGGAGCGGCGGCGCGAGGCGTCGGCTGCTGCTGGGGCATGGCGGCGGGGCGCTGCTGCTGCGGGGCAGCAAACTGCTGCTGGCCGGCGCGCGGGGCGCTGGCGGCACGGCTTGCCGCGGAGTTGTTCTGGCCCAGGCCGTTCTGATAGGCGCGCTCTTCTTCGTACAGGCGGCCGAGCGTGGGGGCATCGACGTTCTCGGCAAAGACCGAGAACTTGCCGGCGCGCAGCTGCGGATCGATCATAAAGCGCACGAGGGGTTCGCCGACAAAGACATAGCGGCGCTTTTCGGCCTGCGCCTTCACAAACTCGCGGACCTCGCGCGAAAGCTCGGGGTAGAACGGGGCGAGCATGGGATCGTCGTCGGCGGCGATAAGGATGGTATAGAGTGCCGGCGCCGTGTTGACGCCGTTAATCACCAGAGTCTGATCCTCCATGTCGCGAGCGGCCTGCTTGGCAAGCTTCTTAAAGGAGAACGGGGCACGGGTGGCACCGAAGATGCCGGCCACGTGGTCCTCGAAGATGTTCAGGAAGTTCACGAAAGATCACTCTCCGTATAGGTTCTTTGGTATCCGAGCAAATATAGGCATATCCCAACGATTATAGAGGATAGGGTTCCCGCAACCGCCGCCTTGGCGACGACCGCGGCTGCAAGGCTGGCAATTTCCATATGGTGTGCAAGACAGGACGCCGCTGCGCAGCCGATGCCGGTGACAGCGATGGCGGCGATTGCGGCAAGGTTTGAGCCCTGATCGGCACGCTTGGCATGGGCATTGAGCAGCGCGGATGACGCTGCGGCAGTTGCCGCGGCCAGCACAAAGGCAGCACAAAGGAGCGGGTCTCCCAGCGCTGCGGCAACGTTACCGAGCCCCAGCACGCCTCCGGCTGAAAGCGCGACCGTGGCCAGACGGGCAAAAAGCGCGCCCATGCCCGTTGCCGCGGCGGCGCTTGCCGGGCCGAGCCAAAATGACGCGACGCTGGCGGCGACCCCAGCTGCCAGGAAGGTATTGCCGGTCAGACAGCCAAGCGCGAGCGCACAGGTGAGCGCGGCGCTCGCGGCAGCCTCGGTACGACCCCAGGCGATCCACCAACCGGACATGGCGGCGGCAAAGATCACCGCGACGGGCAGCATCGACAGGATGCCCTGCGCCTGCATGGTGGCGTTGGCCATGAGCACCAAAAAGCCCACAGCCGAGATGGCCGAGCCAATCTGGGGGGCCAGGCCAGCCGCCGCTCCGATCGCGATAGCCGCAATGACCAGGCCGGGAAGCGCCGCGACCCCGGCCGTTTGCATCAGCAAAAAGCTAAAGGTGCCGCACGTTAGCGCCGAGATAGTGCGCATGGTGTAGTCGCGCGCATGGCTCCAGCGCGTGCCCGCCCAGCCGAGCGCGGGGTCGACCTCGATGGCGTCGCCCTCGTAGTGCGACGGCTCGATATCGTCGAGCTCCTGCTCGTCATCCGAAAGCTCGCCAACCATTTGCTCCAGGCTGCGACGGCCTTCGCGCACGCTGCCCAGACCGGCAAGGAGCTGGTCGCAAAATGCCTCGATGCTGTTGGGGCGGTCCTGCGGCATGGGGGAGAGCGCGCTCATGAGCGCGGCCTCGGCTCCCGGGGGAAAGTGTGGTATCAGCTCGCTGGGATAGGTGGCGCCGCCGATGATGCGGCCGAGCGAGTCGGCGGGCGTGGCCGCCATAAAGGGAGCGCTGCCGCACAGGCCCTCGTAGATCACACAGGCAAGGGCAAAGACATCGGCGCGTTCGTCGACCGTGCCGGTCTCGATATCGAGCTGCTCGGGCGGCATGTAGCCGATGGTGCCGCCGCGCGAACCGCCAAAGCCACCGGCGGACGACAGTCGCGCCATGCCAAAGTCGGTGAGCTTTACATTGCCCGAGTGGTCGATGAGCACGTTGGCGGGCTTAATGTCCAGGTGGAGCACGCCATTACTATGGGCGAAGGTGAGCGCCTGGCCCAGGGCATCGGCAATGGCCGCGGCCTCGTCAAAGGTAAGTGAGTGGCCGTCCACGCGATGCAAAAATTCGGCCAGCGACATGCCATCGACATATTCCATAACCAGGTAGGCATAGGCTGTGTCGTGCGTAAAGTCGATGACCTGCACGATATTGGGATGTTGAAGCATGGCGGCGGTGTGCGCCTCGCGCAGGACATCCATGATGTCGCTGGCGGGCATGCCGGCACCGTTGATAAGGGGGATGCGCTTAATGGCGACGCGGCGGCGCAGGTGCGTGTCGCGGCAGATCTCGATGGAGCCAAAACCGCCGGTCGCAAGTGTCTCGAGCGGCTGGTACCGCTTGAGCAGCTCGCGAGAGCTGGTGCCCTCCAAAGGAACGTCCGGCGAGAACCGGGCGGTATGTTGCGAGAAAAGCGGCATGGCCAACCCTCGTGCGTTTAAAGTTCGTTTGCGAGCGGCGGGCGCGGGGCCGAGCCATTCGCGGTGGCATAGATGCTGCTAGTGTAGCACGCTCGGGCGGATGGCGAGGATAACGGGATGCGAGGCTGCCTGTCTGTCTTGGCCTTAGCGCTTCTTCTTGTTCTTCTTCTGCTTGCGCTGCTTGCCCTTGGTCTCCTGGGGCTTGTCGCCCTGCTTGGCCTCGGCGGCGGCCTTTTCAGCCTTCATCTTCTTGCGCTTGGTCTCGATGCGGAGTTTTTTGTTGATGCGCGCCTTAAGGAAGGTGCCAAACTGCTCGGCATCGCCGCGAATAAAGGTTTCCTTAGGGATCGTCACGCCCTGGTCGGCGAACATGGCCACAAAGATGCGCTCGCCGTCGAGCACGTGGTCGAGCTTCTCAAACGGGAAAAACTGCGACTTGCCGCTCTTGCCCCAAACCATCAGGCCGTCCTCGTTGGCGGCGACGCGGCGATAGCGGCCACCCATGGACTCGTCGGCCTCGACGGAATCGATAAAGTCGCGGGCGAGGGTGTGGTGCAGGTTTTTGCTCCACCAGGCCAAAAAGGCGCCGAACACGATCAACACGACGCCAAACTTGATCCAGTTGCCGCCGGCCACCAGCATGCCGATGCCGATGAGCGCGGCAATTGCCGCGGCGACATACAGCGAGCCGCGACGCCTGGGCGAGGCGACCAGGCGGGCGAAGTCGGTGACCAGGTCGTTTTCGTACTGGTACTCGTTGAGGTACAGGATGCCGTCATCGGCTGCGGCCTGCTCCTCGAGCGCGACCTCGACCTGGTCGGCTGCTTCGGAGGGAACGAGGTTGCTCTCTGCGTCTGCCATGCTCTTTGGACTCCTATCGCGGCGGGCTCGCCGTACGGGTTATTATGAATGCAGTATGCCGTGCGACCGCATGGCCGTCGCGGCAACAAGACTCAGTATACCCGGGGGAGCACCCATGGAATCGTTGTACCGAAAGTATCGCCCGCTCACCTTCGACTCCGTGGTGGGCCAGCAGCATATCGTCTCGACGCTCGAGCACGCCATCACCGAGGGACGCCTGTCCCACGCGTACCTGTTCTGCGGACCGCGCGGCACGGGCAAGACCACCATGGCGCGCATTCTGGCCAAGGCGCTGCTGTGCCGTAATGCCGAGGCAGCGCGCGCCGAGGGTGCAAGCGGCTGCATGCCCGACGGTACTTGCGAGGAGTGCGAGCTCATTGCCGAGGGCAACCACCCGGATGTCTACGAGCTCGATGCCGCAAGCCGTACCGGCGTGGACAACGTGCGCGAGGAGATCATCAACTCCGTCAACTTTGCCCCGGTGCGCGGCAAGTACAAGATTTATATCATCGACGAGGTCCACATGCTCACGACGGCGGCGTTTAACGCGCTGCTCAAGACGCTTGAGGAGCCGCCGGCGCACGTGATCTTTGTGCTGTGCACCACCGACCCGCAAAAGATTCTGGAGACCATCCTCTCGCGCTGCCAGCGCTTCGATTTCCACCGTATCGGCAACGAGGATATCGAGCATCGCCTGGCATACGTGTGCGAGCAGGAGGGCTTCGATTACGACGACGAGGCGCTCGCTATCGTGGCGCGCCATGCCAAGGGCGGCATGCGCGACGCGCTGTCCACGCTGGAGCAGCTGAGCGTCTTTGGCAACGGTTCTGTGCATGCGGACGACGCCCGCTCGCTTTTGGGCGAGGTTTCGGACCAGATTCTGGGCGAGTTTTCCCGCGCCATTGCCGATCGCGATGTTGCCGAGCTCTATGGGCTGATCCGTGCGCAGGTTGAGGAGGGCAATGACCTGCTGGAGCTGACGCGCGACCTGGTGGCGCATGTGCGTGACGTGTACGTTGCCTGCGTTGCCGGTGCCCGTGCCGAGCTGTTTGAGGGCGGCTCCGAGCAGGCCGAGGCGCTTGCTGCCGAGGCCGCTGCCTTTGGCGAGCATCCTGCCGACCGCCTGGCCCGTGTGCTGACAGTGCTCGACGATGCCGCACTGGAGATGAGGGGCGCGAGCGACGTGCGCCTGGTGCTCGAGATCGCCTGCACGCGTCTGGCGCGTCCTGAGGCTGATTTAACGATTGAGGCATTGGCCGAGCGCGTGGCACGCTTGGAGGCCATGGTTGCCAACGCCGCCGTTCCGGCGAGCGTGGCTGCTGCTCAAGCGAGTGCGCCTGCTGCATCCGCACCCGCTGTCCAGCAGCCGACGCTGATCTCGGGTGCCCGAGCCGCTACTCCTGCGGCGACCGCTGCCCCCGCTGCTACGTCCGCGCGCCAGGGCGGTATGCCTTGGGACCGTGGTGCTGCCGCTCCGGCGGCTCAGCCTGCGTCCCGTTCTGCGTTCGTGTCAGTCTCCAAGCCTGCAGCGCCTGCGCCTCAGCCCGTTGCGGCCCCCGCGCCTGCCACCGCTCCGGCACCTAAGCCCCAGCCCAACAATGCCGCCCAGGTTGCCGCCGCCGGTGCTGCCGAGACGCCCGCGGTCGAGGATGCCGGAGAGCTGCAGCGCAAATGGGCCGAGGTTGTCGAGCGTGTCAAGGCGCGTCAGGCTTCCTACGCAGGGCTTTTGCTCAACGCCCGCGCCACGGCCGACGACGGCTCCAAGCTCACCGTCTCGTTCCCTGCGGGCTCGACCTTTGCCATCAAGATGCTCGGTCGCGCCGATACACAGTCGGTGGTCCTGCCGACGGTCTGCGCAGTCTTCGGTCGTCGTGCCGTCGACTATGTCCTGGATGGGGGTGGCACGCCGGCTCCTCAACATGAGGAGCATTCTCCATCTGCACGGGCTGCGGCATTTGCGGACCCGCAACCCGTGTCCTCGGCGGCCCCTGCATCCTCGAGCGCCAGCGCGACGCAGCCAAAAGCGGCACCGGTAGCGGCACCGACCCCGTCGGCGCTTGAACCCGCTGTGCCCAAACCGGCTGCTCCGGCTCCCGAGCCCAAGTCGTCTGACCTGGGCAAAGCCCCCTGGCTACGCTCCGACAACCCTGCCGGCGCTCCTGCCACGGGCAAGCTCCCGACCGAGCCCGCGCCCCGAGCGCCCGAGCGCGCGTCCGCTCCCAAGACTCAGCCGTCTGCGCAGGCTGCGCCGTGGGAATCCGAGCAGGTGCCCTACGACGACGCCATGGTCGGCGGCTTCGCCGGCGATGCGAGCGGGGACGATCTGCCTCCGTTCGACGTACCTGCCGCGGCGCCCGCGCCCAACCATGCCGCTTCGACTGCAGCTCCCGCGGCATCCGCAGTTGCGACGTCTGTCCCCGCCGGCGACGCCGCCCCCGCAGCTCCTTGGGAGTCCAACCCCGGCGCCGGCAGCCCCTTCGGTCACCAGGGCGCAGCCCCGAGCATCCCGCAGACCGAGGACGAGGCCAAAGCCCTCATCCGTAGCGTCTTCGGTCAGTCCACCATCTTCAAACCGGTGGAGTAACCGTGCGGGCGGGTATGCTGCTCAAGAAGAGGTCTCTTTGTCCGGGCGCATCTGTATTTCGGACATGTGCAACGTAGTGCCGCGTATATCGCATTCGAGCAGACAGGTGCGTGACGGTCGGCCTAGGATGCTGAGGTCGATACGATACGTCGCATGGCTGTCCGTGTACTCGACTTGCTCGGCGTTGACGGTTGCTCCGATTGTCAATAATGAGCCCGGTTCGGCATCGACAATCTTGAAGTCCTTTATCTTGACCCTGAACTCTTGGTAGAGGGACGGGCTGTTGTAGTAAATGGTTCGACTTCCGTCGGTGCACTCATCGGTCGTCTCCCATTTGACGACGGGTTGGTCCAAGCTGGCTATCAGCAGTTCTGCTCCAAAAGCTATGGCATGGGTGCTGACAACCAGCAATGTCCAGCCGACAAAGAGATAGAGAACCAAATATGCAACGGGGTGTTTTGAGCGGATGTTTTGGAGCACGTCGGGGGCATTCATGGGGTACCTCCAAATTGCTATCTATAGCAATCAAATTATACCCCACCGCCATGTGCGCCGCCTCGAGTAGTGGCTCGGCATTTAGCCATTTAGTGGTACGCAGAAAATGTCGGATTCCGGCTCTACAAGATTTAGCTTTCAATATTATGCAGATGCGAATTATTCAACTTTGCATAATCTTTGGGCGCGGCTTGCACTCCAGGACATGTATATCGACTGAGGTAGTGTGTCCGCCCCGCTTGCTTGCCCCGCGCCGTGGTACGATTTTTGAGTTTGAAAGTCCCACCGCGCTCCGGCTGCCCTTGCAGCTCGGCGTGCGGCCGCACGTAAAGGAGCCATCATGGCCGGTATGAACATGCAGCAGATGATGAAGCAGGCTCGCAAGATGCAGGAGCAGCTTGCCGCCGCGCAGGAGAATCTCAAGTCCCAGACCGTCGACGCCTCTGCCGGCGGCGGCATGGTCAAGGTGACCGTTAACGGCGAGATGGAGCTCGTCAACCTCACCATCGATCCCGATGCCCTCGATCCCGAGGACGTCGATATGCTGCAGGACATGATCATGGCTGCCGTCAACGAGGCCGTCCGCGGCGTCAACGAGCTCGCCAACAAGCAGATGGGCGCCATCACCGGCGGCCTCAACATCCCGGGCATGCCGTTCTAAGACACGCATATATATGAGTGCGAATCACAGTCTGCAAAAACTGCTCGATGAGCTGGGTCGTCTGCCGGGCATTGGTCCCAAGTCGGCCCAGCGCATCGCCTATTACCTGCTCGAGGCCGATGCCGAGGAGGCCCGCCGCCTGGCCGAGGCCATCCTGGAGGTCAAGCAGGAGGTCCACTTTTGCAGCCGTTGCTTTAACTACGCCACGGCCGACGAGTGCTCCATCTGCCAGGACCCGATGCGCGATACCACTCGTATTTGCGTGGTGGGCGAGCCGCGCGACGTCCAGGCGATCGAGCGCACGGGCAGCTACCACGGCCTGTACCATGTGCTGGGCGGCGTGATCAGCCCCATGGACAAGATTGGCCCTGAGCAGCTGCACATCCGCGAGCTGCTGGCGCGTCTGGGCCACGAGGATATCCATGAGGTCATCATCGCCACCAACCCCAACATCGAGGGCGAGACCACGGCGAGCTATCTGGCCCGTACCATCAAGCCGTTGGGCGTCGAGGTGTCGCGTCTGGCAAGCGGCCTTCCCGTGGGCGGCGACTTGGAGTATGCCGACGAGCTTACGCTTGGCCGCGCCATCGAGGCCCGTCGCGCGATTTAGGTGGCGAGCCTGCTCCTGCCGTATGTTTTTCTCGCGACGCACGGGGTAGTCATAATTTCCCCGTGCGACTGTGAGTTTGTTGTGCAACAAAGATACTTCGTATCCGCTTATCGCATGGATGCTTCCGCTCGCATCCTTAATTTGCCCATTCGTTGCGCAACCTTTTGGGTTCGCTGATACACTCAAATATGGACTTGAATGAATGCGCCGCTCCCGAGCGGCGTGTTTTTGTTGGAGGAGAACGCATGCGGCCCGGTGGCACTCAGACAAAGCGCGGCGCCGCGGTGCGCATACGACGCCGACTGGGCTTGGCGCCGCGGGCGTACGCACTGCTATCGTGCTCGCTGGTGCTGGTCATAGCTGGCGTTTCTGCCTATGGCATGACCGTGCCGTCCATGATGCAGGCGCATGCCGCACGCGAACCGCGCGTGGGGCATGAGGTCAAAAGCGATCTGGGCACCACGACTGGATATGCTTGGGCAAGTGTGGTCGGGCATATTGTGTTTGGCACCGACGATGCGGACGGCGCCGAGGCCCCGGACAACGAAGTCACGCTTGCCAATGGCAAAACCATCGTGCTCACCAACACCAAGATCATCGATCGATTGTCCAACAATAGCGTGGCGGCAACGGTGAATAAGGTCGAGCAGCAAAAGGAGCAGGACGCCCAGCAGTCCGGAAAGCCCGGTAGCTCGGATACTTCTGGCTCCGGCTCGGATTCATCGAGTTCGGGCGGCGGCTCTGGGTCGGGTTCCTCTACCGGAGGGCCTGGAAACGGCGGCTCGACGGGCGGCAACACTGACAACGATGCAAACTCCGGCGGCCTTTCCGCTGCTGAGGAAGAGAGCATTCACAGTTGGCTTGTGACAAGTACAACATGCTCGACGGCTATGTTTCTCGTGCCAATGACGTGGTCTCGACCTATAACTCTACGGGAGATCCCAGGCCGTGCGACAGCCTGGTCGGGGAGATGTTTGTCATTCGAGCCGAGTTCGGTCGTCAGACATTCTCGCCCCGGTCAAAGTGGTATCAGCAGTATGCCAATCTGTGGGGCTGTTACACCAACCTATGTCAATGGGTCGGCCATTACGGCGATGATGACGTCGCGCTCGGTAACTTCAACAATAACGTGGCGGCGCTTGCCCTATGATGACCGATCTTGCATCCACCACACCACAATCGCTCGGTCGCGATCCCATGGTCGGTCTGCGCCTGGCGCGTGTCGACGGGTTTGAGCCGGCCATTGCGCTCGGTCAGGACGAACTGCCTGCCTATCTGCGTCGTTTTACGATGCTGTTTGCCGACGATGCCACCATGCGCCGTGGCGGTATCGGCCGCGTGACGCGTGCCGTCAACGCCCAAGGCGAGGCCGTGGCACTCAAGCAGCTCATCTTGCCGGCGCGCGATGAGTTCGACGACGATGCCGCTCACGAGGCGCTGGTCGCCAAGTTCAAGGCAGCGTTTCGCGAGGAATACGAATGCCATCGCGCCCTTTCGGGCCTCAAGGGCTTTCCCCGCCTCTATGGCTGGGGCGAGGTCGACGGTGTGCCTGCAATTGTCATGGAATGGGTCGAGGGCGAGACGCTTGCCCGCTTGCGTTCGCGACTTGCCGTGGACGATGCCGGACGCCTGTCGCCGCTTGTGGCGGCGCGTCTGGGTCGCGACCTGTTCGATCTGCTCTGCCGTATGAGCCTGGTGGGCGAGGGCTTTGTCCATCGCGATATCTCGCCCGCTAATATTATGGTGCGCACGGCGCGTCTACCGCTTGACCGGCAGCTTGCCGAGGGCACCTTTGACCTGTGCCTGATCGACTTTGGCTCGTCGCTGGCGCTTGAGCCTGCGTCGGCCGTGGCCGGTACCGGCGGCAAGGCATCCTTTACCGAGCGCTATGCCACGCTGCGTCGCGCGACGGTTGCCTATGCCCCGCCCGAGATGCTCACCGACGATATTCCCGACCTGCGCGCTTTACGTATGTCGCCGGCGATTGACGTCTATGCCGCGGCAAGCACGGTTTACGAGCTCATCGCCGGCGTCGCGCCGTATGAGGCGGCACCGGGCGCGTCGGGGACCTCGGGCTCGCGCAAGAAGACGCGCGACATCGCGAGCCCCTACCGTCTCAAGATGGACACGCGGCCCGACTATCCCATTGGTGCCCATGCGCCCGGTTGTGATTTGACTCAGCTGCTTCGTCGTGAGCCCGATGTGGCGCTCGCCGCGGCCGAGCAGGCCCAGCAGCTAGGGCTTGAGCCGGATTCCGAAGAGCTACGCGATGCGCTGGCGTTTGTCGATGCCCAGCTGTTCGACGTGGTGATGGCCTGTCTGTCCAGCCATCAAAAAGATCGTCCCGAGCCGGCGGCGGTCGAGGCGGCGCTCTCGGCGTTTTGTGACCACTATGCGCAAAATGTCGGTCGTTCGCTCCGCGGCGAGCCGCTCACGCCGTGCCCCATGGATGCGTCTGGCCGCGCGGTTCGTCGCGCGGCGATGATCGGTGCGGCGGTCGTTTGCAGCGTGGTTTGGGCTGTGGTCGTGGTTTCGGCCGCGCTGCTGGCGTCGGGCGCTCGCGTGACGGCGACTTTGGGATCGCTCGTGTGGTCTGGGTCGCTACCGGGTATTATTGCCGCACTGGCGTTGGCGCTGCCAGGCATAGCCGGCGTTGCCGCGGGGGCACTTGCGCGCGATCGGCGCTCGGGCTTCCTGCAGGGCGTGCTTGCGCTTTCTGCCTGCGAGGTTCCGGTGCTGGTTGTGGTTGCATGTAGCGTATTTTCCCAACGCGCCGTGATGGGCGGCCTTGTTGCCGCTCTGGTTGCGACCTATACGCTTACGTGGTTTTTGCTTGCGATGGGCTTTGCCTTTGAACTTCCCGTTTCGGCACCACGACGCACAAAAGCCCAGATGGCGACTCCGCTTGCCGGTGGAGCCGCAGCTGCCCGTACTTTTGGCGGACCTGTCGAAGTATCGTCCGATTCTATTTCTACGACCAAGGAGGCCTAGGTCATGGCATCTCAAGTTGAGCTCACCCCATGCGGGGCCATGTTTGACATCTTTAAGCGCGCGGCGCATCTGAGCCATATCGAGCTGTGCGGCTTGGTGCTTTCGTCCCGTCCGCTCGCCGACGGCCGCAGCCCGCAGAGCCGAGCCGCCGATCGCTCTTGGGTTTCCCGCTTCATCGTTCGCGCGCCGGTCGGCACGCTTCAGCAGCGCTACTTTGCCGAATACGGTACCTCGGCTGCGCGTATTATGTCGCAACTGGCCCTGCGCCAGCGAAATCCCATGGACTCCACGGCTGTGATCAATATGGTGTGCGGTCCTGCAGGTGAACCGATGGTACGCGCGCTCGAAGAGTGCCACCAGGACACGAATCTCTATCGCAACGCGCTCGATCGCCTGTCCCAGGCGGCAGAACTCATGCCTGTCGAGCGCGCCGAGGCCGTGCTGGTGCTGTTTGTCGCCGTCGGTTGTTCGGCGGATGTGCGGTCCTCGGTGAACTATGCCATCGACTACGCGCACGCGACCTGTGGCGGAGGAACATCCACGCCGCGTTCGCTTGGCATGTCGATGACCGCGGGCGAACGCGAACCCGCCCCGGCGCACCCCTTGGGCTTGCTGCGCGTACAAAACAGTTTTGTCGTGAGCGCCCCGCGCTGGATTCAGCCGAGCGAGCAGGGTGTTGAGATTGGCGCGCTGGCCACTGGTGAGGGCGATATTACCGACGTCGGCGACGATGTCTCGGCCCGCCATGCCCATATCTGGTGCGATGCTCAAAATATCTGGCACGTTGAGGACTTGTCGTCCACCAACGGAACCGTGGTGGTAAACGGGGCCACGCGCGTCTGCATTCAGGTCGAGCCCGGCCGTTCCGCCCAACTCAATCCCGGCGACGAGCTCAAGCTCGGCGAATCCACTACCTACGCCATCCTCTTCGGTGCTCTCTAGCCGGCAGATAGGGACGTTTCTTTTCTGCCGGCACTTGGGGACACTCCTCGGCGCGCCAGAGCCAGTCGCCCGGGGATGGAGGGGCCATTTTGGCCCTTGGCGGTCAGTCGGGGCGAAACTAGAAGATCTTTCCGATTCGCGGCTGTTCATGCTTGTAGAGCATCTAAAACAATAGGATGTTATTCTGGAATATGCCGGGTGCGTGAACTTGCCTGTCTTAGCCTTAATAAGGTATAGGGGAGTTTGGCTCAGGGGTTCCGTCTTGTTCTTCAGCGCAGTATTGTGGGACAGATTTGCTGAGATTGGCGCCTTACACCGCAGAGCGCACGGAAGGCTCTCGATTTGTGTTCTGGCCCCATAATACAGGGCCTGATACTTACCAACTGTGGCATGGATGTAACATCTGTAGAAATCAACCCTTTTGTTGTCGACCTTTGTAAGAAAAACACTGCCATCAACTCTTTGGATGACGAAACTAGGGTGCTTGAGGGGAGCCTTTACTCCCCTCTGAGAGATGACTCATGTTTTTCGCTTGTCGTTGTGAATCCTCCGTTACTGCCGATTCCGGATGAGATTCCTTATCCCTTCGTTTGAGATGGAGGACAATCGGGTCTGGATAAAACACTTCGTATTCTTAAGGGTGGCGATACGCATTTAGAGAAAAACGGTAAATACTGCTAATAGGGGTGACGACGATGGTGCAGGGGCGACCCGCGATGCTCTCATCAATACGTCGGATACTTGGGAAATCAGGTCTAGATGCATGTATGATGATGCTGTGTGGCTATTCAATTAATCCGCGTTCCGAATGGGTGCAGGGTATACCTGCGACATCGTATGCTTTTGACCCGGCGCGATACTCAGATATTTCTGAGGCGGTTGACGAAGTTTATACGCACTATGCCGCGCAAGGCGTTTCGGAAGTTTGCACATCTACGTTACGGGCTTAGGTTTCTTCAAGCGAGCAGGCCGGTTGCGTTATTTCGAGCGATTTTTCTAGTCTAGACGACAAAAGGCAAAGGATTTGATGGGTATAAAACGCGGACGTTTGTGGGCGGATGCTCAAATCTATTGTGGCAATCGGGCGGTTGAAAAAGATATTTCAACCGCCCGATTGCCAGGTTCGTCGGAGGAGATGTCCGATTCCGACTCTCTTGTAGGAAGAGCTTGAGATCGTATTGGCCCAAGGCAATCTTAAAGCAGTCTCATTGGCAAATCTTCGCTCCTGTTGTGTTGAGGTGTAAGGTATCAGTGATTGATGTTTTGTGGCGGGTAGATTGGGGCCTTCCTTGATTCGATGCGTTCTCTCGAGGTTCATCAGAGCAAAAGGGGCTTTCGTCTTCATTGCTATCACGGTGATTGGAACCGCTCTCTCCTATGCCATGCCATACGTGAACGGGAAATTCTTAGATTTTCTTCTCGGTAACCGCAGCGAAAGAGACGCCGTACTCTTCGCGCTCCTGGTTGCGTCAATAGGAGTTTTCTCCACCCTCTTTACTTATTTTGCAGGAACACTTTCCATTCGCATAACCACGAGACTTTCCTTTGATCTTCTCAGGGAGGCCGTCTTGCGTTTTGAAAGAGACGATTACTTGGTGAGTCGGACCATCGATCCAGCCTATACAACGCAACGGATTATTTCCGACTCCAGCGTGGTCTCATCCTTCGTTTTGGCGAATTTTATCAGTGCGCCGCTGTCCATTGTAGCCATTCCCATCGTATTGCTTATCATATGGTCAATTGATTCAACTCTCGCGGTGTTTTCCATCATTCTCCTCATCGTGTATTTCTGTGTAATTACTGGGTTGAGGAAACTTTTGTATAGGGTCACGTATGAGAAGAAAGAGGCGGACAGCGCCTTTTACGCCGCAATTGCATCGCAGCTTAATCAGATTCTCAACATTCAACTGACATCTTCGTACGGCAAGAGCGAACAAGCGCTCGACGCTGGGTTTAAGAGCTATTTTCCCAAAGTTTTGCGCTCCGGAAAGCTATCATATTCTCTGACATCGCTCGATGGTCTTTTCGCAGCGTTGTTTCAAGCGGTGATACTTGTTGTTTCCGGAGTACGAATCATTAACGGAACTATGTCAATAGGCGAGTACACTATCATCGGTACATACTTCGCGGTTCTCTTTAAGACTTTGAAAAGTATGATGTCATTGTTCAAATCCTATCAAGATGCCAAAGCATCATGGGATAGGACGGCTATCGCGACGAGAGAAAAGGAGAGATCGGGGTGGAATCGGACCGATTTAGCTAAACTCGATGAAATAAATGACATTTCGGTATCTGATTTGGAATTCTCGGTTGCCCTTCCAGACGGATCTGTCCGAGAGGTCCTCGGCGGGTTTTCTTTCAAGTTTTCCGGTCCTGGTACATATTGCATAGTTGGGGAAAACGGAAGAGGCAAGACGTCACTTCTTTACTTGATGCTCGGGCTATACTCATCGAAAGGCAAAGTAAAATACAACGGCGTGCCAATCGAAGAATGCGACTTGGATTACATACGTGCGAGAGAGATATCGTGCTGCCCACAGTCGTGCTTCGCGCCGGACGAAACGGTGAAAGAGCTGTTAGAGTATTTCGACACGCCCTTTTCTTCCTATCACCGGGGTGTAGATGGCCTACTTTCGCTGGAAAACAGCGTGAAGGAGTTGCTCGGGAAACGTTGCTCCGCGCTTTCGGGCGGTGAGCTGCGCCGAGTGTACTTATGGTCGGCGATTTCACGCAAGTCGTCAGTTTTGGTACTCGACGAGCCCACGACTGGGTTAGACGCTGTAAGCCGCGCCGAGCTTGCGGCCTATGTTAAGCGCAACAAGCAAAGCCAGCTGATCATCGTTGTCTCTCACGATGACGAGATGGTCGGCGCGGTAGAAGGGGTAGTGGATTTAGGCAGCATGTACCAGGGTAAATGATGACAAGTGTAGTGCTACCCAACTGGCAGAGATAACAAAAAGGCAATGCAGATGCACGTAGCATTCAGGCGGTTCGGACTCGGTGCCTTCACGCCATCGCAACGCTTTCAGATATAGTTCTCGTTCTCTTACTAAAGGAAACTTTAGTCTACGTCATCTTGTCGAGACAGAGGTGATCGCGTCGGAAATGTTGGTGTAAGCGCGCCGACGGCTGACCGCCAAACGCAA
>CATVRV010000020.1:0-44646 GCA_958346515.1 uncultured Collinsella sp. | reverse complement strand
GCAGCTCGCCCATGCCGGCGATGATGGTCTGGCCGGTCTCGTGGTTGGTGGACACCTGGAAGGTCGGGTCCTCCTCGGCGAGCTTGGTCAGAGCCAGGGACATCTTGTCCTGCTCGGCCTTGGTCTTGGGCTCGATGGCAACGTCGATAACGGGCTTAGCGAACTCGATCTTCTCGAGGACGATCTCCTTGCCCTCGGCGCACAGGGTGTCACCGGTGGTGGAGTTCTTGAAGCCGACGCAAGCGACGATGTCGCCAGCGGCAGCGTCGTCACGGTCGATACGCTCGGCGGCGTTCATCTCGAGGATGCGGCCGAGGCGCTCGCGCTGACCGTTGGAAGCGTTGACCACGTAGGAGCCGGACTCGGCGCGGCCGGAGTAAACGCGGACATAGGTGAGCTTACCGACGAACGGGTCGGTCATGATCTTGAAGACCAGGCCGGAGAAGGGCTCGTCGAAGGAAGGATGACGCTGAATCTCCTCGCCGGTGTCCGGATCGGTACCGGTGACGGCCTCGACGTCGAGCGGGCTGGGCAGGTAGTCGACGACAGCGTCGAGCAGCTCCTGAACGCCCTTGTTCTTGTAGGCGGAACCCACGAAGACGAGGTTGAGCTCGTTGGCCAGAACGCCCTTGCGCAGAGCAGCCTTGAGCTCCTCGACGGTGAAGTCCTCCTCCATGAGAATCTTCTCCATGAGCTCGTCGTCAAAGCTGGCAGCAGCGTCGAGGAGCTCCTCGCGCTTGGTGGCAGCGATGTCGGCAAACTCAGCCGGGATCTCGTCCATCGGCTCGGGGTAGGTCATGCCCTTCTCGTCGGCCTTGAAGTCCCATGCAGTCATGGTGACCAGGTCGATGACGCCCCAGAAGTTGTCCTCGGCGCCCATCGGGACCTGAGCGGCCACGGCGTTAGCGTCGAGACGATCCTTCATGGTCTCGATAGCGTTGAAGAAGTCAGCGCCCACGCGGTCATACTTGTTGATGAAGGCGATGCGGGGGACGTTGAAGGTGGAAGCCTGACGCCAAACGGTCTCAGACTGGGGCTGAACGCCGGCAACGGCGTCGAAGACGGCGACAGCGCCATCGAGGACGCGCAGGCAGCGCTCCACCTCGGCGGTGAAGTCAACGTGGCCCGGGGTGTCGATGATCTGGATGCGGTAGTCCTTACCGTCCTTGTTCCAGAAGCAGGTGGTAGCAGCGGAGGTAATGGTTACGCCGCGCTCCTGCTCCTGAACCATCCAGTCCATGGTGGCAGCGCCCTCATGGACCTCACCGATCTTGTGGGTCTTGCCGGTGTAGTAAAGAATACGCTCGGTCGTGGTGGTCTTACCGGCATCGATGTGAGCCATGATGCCGATGTTACGGGTATCGGAAAGCTTGTACTTAGGCTTAGCCATGTTAGTTCCTTACCTTAACTTACCAACGATAGTGAGAGAACGCGCGGTTGGCCTCGGCCATCTTGAAGACGTCCTCACGCTTCTTGACGGAAGCGCCCAGGCCGTTGGAAGCGTCGAGGATCTCGTTGGCGAGACGCTCGGCCATGGTCTTCTCCTTGCGAGCGCGGGAGAAGTTGACGATCCAGCGGATGCCCAGAGCGGTGGAACGACGGGAGTTGACCTCCATCGGGACCTGATAGGTAGCGCCACCGACACGCTTGGGCTTAACCTCGAGCGTGGGCTTGACGTTGTCCATAGCCTTCTTGAAGGTAGCGAGAGCGTCGCCACCCTCGGACTTCTCGGCAACGATCTCGAAAGCGGTGTAAACGATGCGCTCAGCGGTGGCCTTCTTGCCGTCAAGAAGGACCTTGTTGATGAGCTGAGTCACCAGGCGGTTGTTGTAAACGGCGTCAGGCTGAACCTCACGACGATTAGCTGCTGCACGACGCGGCATGTGAAATCTCCTTAAGTGTCTACCGTGCGGCGCTTAGGCGGCACACGGCGAAAGTATCAAAACGTTATCTGGCTTATTTAGCCTTGGGGCGCTTAGCACCGTACTTGGAACGGGCCTGCATACGGTTCTGGACCGGAGCAGCGTCGTAGGCGCCACGGATGACGTGATAACGGACACCAGGGAGGTCACGGACACGACCGCCGCGGACGAGCACGATGGAGTGCTCCTGCAGGTTGTGGCCCTCACCCGGGATGTAAGCGGTAACTTCGATGCCGTTGACAAGGCGAACACGGGCAACCTTACGAAGAGCCGAGTTCGGCTTCTTGGGGCTCGTGGTGAAGACGCGGGTGCACACGCCGCGCTTCTGGGAGTTGTGCTGCAGAGCAGCGTTCTTGGACTTCTTGGGCACGGAACGACGGCCCTGGCGAACCAGCTGGTTAATAGTAGGCAAAGCGTACTCCTTCTCGAATGATTCCAGCTTTCTGTAAAGTGCAACGGCTTGAATCGAGGGGTCAGCATCCCCCTACGAAACACGCAGTTCGATAGGATACGTGGCGTTAGCTGTGCCGTCAACAGACCACGCCGCCGGGCGTATCCCAAAATGAGCATATTTCCGCAAAGCCTACACAAAAGGAATCCCCTTCTGTGCGCGGGGGCGGATTCCCGGTCCGGGCGGCCCGCTGTTTAAGTTTGCTGCTCTACAGTCCTGGCTCGCACGGAGGCCACATTAAGTGGCCTCCGGCTCGTGCGGAACTCGCGACAAACTTAAACAGCGGGCCGCCCGGACCGGGAATCCGACGTGCTCGTCGGGGCAACGTTCCCTGCCAAAAAGGGACAGGTTTATTTTGGTCGGTTTTATCTGGGAAAACGCCACTCTTCACGGTGATCCGCATCCATTTGCCACGTTCTTCCGAGAATCAGACGAATAACGTCCAATCCACTCGTCCATATAACGCTAAAAAGGCCGCTTCCCCCCTTGGGAAGCGGCCCAGACTTTACGAATAAACGATGGTAAAGGGTACTTCTGTTTCGGTCTCTCCTGTTGATGTGTACCTCGTGCCCTCAAGGGTTACCGAGACCACTTGATCGACATTGATCAGTTTTGTCGGCACCGAGATGTTCTCTCCGCTATTGCGCGTCAGCGAGACATAGAAATTGTACGCGCCCGCAGTATCATCTTCGATAATCTGCTCCGATCCATCCTTGTAGGTAACGGTCAACTTTTTCGTGACTGCGTCAATGCCCAGATCATCGATGTGCGTCTGGATGGAAAACGGGCTGATCTCGAGAGGCGAGTCATCGGAGCGGAGTTCCTTTGTATCGACGTACGCTCCGACGCTAAACTCGGGCGTCGATGCCTCGAACGGCTTCGCATCCTCGCCTTCGCCCTCTGTCCAGGAGATATTCCAAGTGACAGCGCGTCGTAAATCTCGATCGCGATTCCAAGATGCAAAGTACATCGTGCCGTTAATGACCGTGTCGCTTGATGTGTCTTTATCAATTGTGCAGCGTGTGTCAGCCCATTCCTCGCCGAAGTTCATGCTGGGCGTACCGATGCCTTGTTCTTCTTCACCATAGAGAACAAGTTCGCCTGTCTCTGCTGCCGGCTTGTAGTAGTTAACGCCATTTGGATTGGACAACGTAAACGTCACGGCTCCGCAGCCGTTTTGGTCGATTGCCATCTCATGGATATCAAGCGTATAGCCGTTGCCCTCGACGGACAGATTAACCTCCTGGACTGCGCCTTCCAGGCTTTGGGGCGCGATGCCATCGCCAAACTCTCTGGTGTAGGTATATTTAGTTCCCGATGAGCCGCCGTTGGTCCAGGTAATGGAATCCCCGTTGCCGTGGTTTCCCCAAGCTGAGGCAAAATAGCTGGAATTGATAACTGCGTAGGCGACCCCTCCGGTCGCCAACACTCCGACAAGACACCCGATTACGGCAACATAGAGAGGCTTCGCGTGGCCCTTTCGATGAAGCGGCTCACCCGCAGCAGTATTAAGGACGCGATCTGCAAGATTGCTATCGGCTTGGATGGACTCGAAGGCCTGCTTGATTTGATTGGATTTCACGGTCGCCCTCCTCTAGGATGAACTTGAGCTTCGACCTGCCGCGAGCCAAACGCGTTCGAACGGTCGCGGCTGGTACATGCAACAACTCGGCAATCTCTGAGGTCGAAAAGCCCAGATAGTAATAGAGCACGATGGGAACGCGGAATCGCTCCGGAAGTCGCATAACGTCTGACAGGACCGCCTTGGTCTCATCCTGCGCCGCCGAAAGCGAATCGGCCAGGTTCTCAATATCCTCCACACGCCTCCATGGCTTTCGAAAGAGCGATTTGCATTCATTGATCGTGACCCGGATAAGCCATCGACGAAGATGTTCCCAACTTTCAAAATGTCCATCGCTTTTAAGCAGCTTAAGAAAGACATCCTGGGCAACATCGTCGGCGTCGGCACGATCGCGCAGGTACGTCAATGCGATTCGAAACACGACATCACGGTGATCCTCGACCGCCTGTCTAAATGCTTGTTCTTCCATAATCACCTCCCGGTGACGTTAATGGTTCTCGATGAGGCCCTCACCATAGATACGCTTTGACCGAACGGAATGTTTCAAATTCAAGCAGGAATAACCTATCAAAATGACTCTGTCCCTTATTGGCAAGGGATCAACGGAACGCAACAGGTTGAGCATACGCAAGCGAGCGGCCCCCAGAGCGTACAAGGTGGCATGAAAAAGGCAGGGCATTGACCTTTTGGTCATGCCCTGCCTTTTGAATGACAGATTGTAGCTCTGGGGGCCGCGCAGCGACGGAGGTCGCCGCCGTTCGTTAGAACGGCGGAACTAATTACTCCTCGTCGTTGTCCTTGGCCTCTTCGGCGTCGTCGGTGTCCACGAGCTGGTTGAGCAGCTCGTCGAGGGAAGCCATGTCCTCGTTGATGGCACCGTTGGCGGGAGCCTTCTTGTCGTCGATCGGGGCGCCCAGGAGCTCCTCGTCGGCGTCGGCGTGATGCGTCGGCGCGGCGGAGGTGCCCAGCAGGATGTCGTCCGGACCGTCGGGGCTAAAGACCATCTGCAGCAGCTGCGAGAGGTCTTCCTCGTCGGCAACGTCGTCGTTGTTCTCGAGGATGTAGAGCAGGTCGTGGGCCTCCAGGCCGTCACGGAGCTCCTCGATCGCCTTGGCACCGATACCATCAATGCGCAGCAGATCCTCCTCGGACTTGCCGACCAGGTCGCCGACCGTCTCGATGCCGACCTCGCTGAACTTGTTGGTCCAGCGCTGCGACACGCCCAGGTCGTCGAACAGGTACAGGCGAGCCTTCTCGGCGGAGATGGTGTGGCCGTTGCGGGTGAACGAACCGTCAGCACCACCGAACTCGTCGTAGCCGGCCCAGTCGAGCTGCTGCGGGAGCTGCTCGTCCAGGTCCTTGAGCTCCACAGGAGCCCACTCGGGCAGCGACTTGGCGTTGGGCGAAGCCGGGCCGTCGATGTCCACGTAGCCGTCGGCCGTGCGATACGTCAGCTTAGCGTTGGCGTACGGCTTGAGGCCGGTACCAGCCGGGATCTTCTTACCGACGATGACGTTGGACTTAAGGTCGAGCAGGTGGTCGACCTTGCCCTCGATGGCAGCCTCGGTAAGGACGCCGGCGGTACGGATGAACGAAGCGCTCGACAGCCAGGAGTCGATGTTGGACGCGACCTTGAGCGTACCCAGGATGACGGGCTCGGCCACGGGAGCCTGACCGCCCAGACGGGCAACGCGCTCGACCTCGTCGGCGAACTCGTAGCGGTCGACGTACTGACCGAGCAGGTACTTGGAGTCGCCGGGGTTGGTGATCTGAACGCGACGCAGCATCTGACGTGCGAGCACCTCGATGTGCTTGTCGTTCAGGTCAACGCCCTGACTGGTGTAGACGTCCTTGACGCTCTCGACGAAGGTGTGCATCGTCGACTCGATGTCGGTCAGCTTGCGCAGGTTGCGGAAGTTGACGAAGCCCTTGGTGATCTGGTCGCCGGCGCGAACCTCGCAGCCGTCCTCGATCTCGGGCATAAAGCGCACCGAAGCGGGGACGCGACGCTCGTCGAGGACACGGGTGTGATCCTCGGAGTCGGTGAGCGTCAGCACGTACTCGGACTTCTCGGGCTTAATCGAGAGGTGACCGGAGTACGGAGCCAGCTCGGCCTCGCGACCCAGAATCTTCTCGTTGACGTTGCCGACGATATCGAACATACGGCTGACCGTAGGCAGACCCTGCGTAATATCGTCGACGCCAGCGACGCCGCCGGAGTGAATGGTACGCATCGTAAGCTGCGTACCGGGCTCGCCGATGGACTGGGCAGCAATAATGCCGACGGCAGTACCGATAGCGACCGGGCGACGGGTGGAAAGATCCCAGCCGTAGCACTTCTGGCACACGCCGTACTTGGAGCGGCAGGTGAGCAGCGCGCGGAGCTTGACCTTCTTAAGGCCAGCATCGACCATCTTCTGGATGTCGGCGACCTTCTCGATGTAGCCGTCCTGCTCAAAGAGCACGGTGCCATCGGGAGCCACGACGTCCTCGATGAAGCAACGGCCGACGAGGTCGGTGTTGAGGTCGGTGGTGCCGGGGATGATGAGGTTGTAGGTGACGCCCTCGTGCGTACCGCAGTCCTCCTCGCGGACAATGACGTCCTGGGCCACGTCGACCAGACGACGGGTCAGGTAACCAGAGTCCGAGGTGTGGGATGCGGTATCGACCAGGCCCTTACGGGCGCCGTAGGTCGAAATGAAGTACTCGAGCGGCAGCAGGCCCTCGCGGAAGTTCGCCTTAATGGGAAGGTCGATCGTCTCGCCGGACATGTCTGCCATCAGGCCACGCATGCCGCCGAGCTGACGCAGCTGGGTCTTAGAACCACGGGCGCCGGAGTCGGCCATCATGTACAGCGGGTTCTCCTCGTCGAACATGTCGAGCATGAGCGCTGCAACCTTGTCGGTACAAGCGGTCCACTCGTTAACGACTTCGATGTGGCGCTCCGTCTCGTTGATGAAGCCCTCCTCGAAGTACTCGTTGATCTGGTCGACGTTGGCCTGGGCGCGATCGAGCAGCTCCTGCTTCTCGGCAGGGATGAGAGCGTCCCACACCGAGATGGTAAGGCCGGCGCGGGTAGCGTAGTGGAAGCCGGAGTACTTGATGGCGTCGAGGATCGGGCCGACCTTGGCCTCGGGGTAACGATCGCAGCAGTCGGCAACCAGCTTGGCCACATCGCCCTTGACCATCTTGTAGTTCATGAACTCATAGTCTTCGGGCAGGCACTGGCGGTTGAAGATGATGCGGCCGATAGAGGTCTCGAAGCGCGCGGTCTTGTTGCCGGTGACGTCGTAGTCGACAAACTCGTTCTTGCCGTTCTTGACGCGGAAGATACGGGTGCCGTCCTCGTTGATGACGTTGGCATCGGCAGCGGACACGCGGACTTGGATCTTGGCCTGCATGTCGACCTCGGAGCGGCAGTCATAGGCGTGCAGCGCGTCGTCGAAGCTCGAGAACACGTGGTTCTCGCCCGGCAGACCCTCGCGAACCTGGGTGAGGTAGTACACACCGATGATCATGTCCTGCGAAGGGATGTTGACCGGCTTGCCGGATGCCGGCGAGCGCAGGTTATTCGCAGAGAGCATAAGCACGCGAGCCTCGGCCTGAGCCTGGCTGGACAGCGGCACGTGGACAGACATCTGGTCGCCGTCGAAGTCGGCGTTGAAGGGCGAGCAGACCAGCGGATGCAGGTGGATAGCCTTGCCCTCGACCAGCACCGGCTCAAAGGCCTGGATGGACAGACGGTGCAGGGTCGGTGCACGGTTGAGCAGCACGACGCGGCCGTCGATGACCTCTTCGAGGATGTCCCACACAAAGGTGGCACCACGGTCGATAGCGCGCTTGGCGCCCTTGATGTTCTCGACCTTGCCGAGCTCGACCAGGCGCTTCATGACGAAGGGCTTGAAGAGCTCCAGCGCCATGGTCTTGGGCAGACCGCACTGGTGCAGCAGCAGCTTGGGGTCGGTAACGATGACCGAACGGCCGGAGTAGTCGACACGCTTACCCAGCAGGTTCTGACGGAAACGACCCTGCTTGCCCTTGAGGGCCTCGGCGAGCGACTTGAGCGGGCGACCGCCACGGCCAGAGACCGGGCGACCACGACGGCCGTTGTCGAACAGGGCGTCCACGGACTCCTGGAGCATGCGCTTCTCGTTGTTCACGATGATCGCGGGGGCGTCCAGGTCGAGCAGGCGCTTGAGTCGGTTGTTACGGTTGATCACGCGACGGTACAGGTCGTTGAGGTCGGACGCGGCGAAGCGGCCGCCGTCGAGCTGGACCATCGGGCGCAGATCGGGCGGAATGACCGGGATGACATCCAGGATCATGTTCGCGGGGCTGTTGCCGCCCTTCAGGAAGGCGTCAACGACCTCGAGGCGCTTGACGGCCTTCTCGCGCTTCTGCTTCTGGGAATCCTCGTCGGCGATGATGGCCTTGAGCTTCTCGGCCTCTGAAGGAAGGTCGATGGCAGCGAGCAGGTCGCGGACGGCCTCGGCACCCATGCCACCCTTGAAGTACATGGAGTAGTAACGGGTCATCTCGCGGAACAGCGGCTCATCGGAAATGAGGTCGCGCTCGCTGAGCTTCATGAAGGCGTTGAAGGCGTCCGTGCGGAGCTGCTTCTCGTCCTTGCACTCTTCCTCGATGTCGACGATGCCAGAGGCGATCTCCTCGGGGGTCAGCGGCTCCTCGTCGGAGAACTCGTCAAAGTTCTCGGGGTTGCCCTGCTCCTTGAGGGACTCGATCTGGCGGGCGCACTCGGCATCGATCTCTTCCAGATCGGCGGCGAGCTCCTCGCGCAGGTCGTCGGCGTCGGCCTCGCGGGCCTCATAGTCGACCTCGGTGATGATGTAGCTGGCAAAGTACAGAACCTTCTCGAGGTCCTTGGACTTGATGTCGAGCATACGGCTCATCGGGAAGCTCGTGGGGCTCTTGAAGTACCAGATGTGGGACACGGGAGCGGCGAGCTCGATGTGGCCCATGCGGTCGCGACGCACCTTGGCCGAGGTGACCTCGACGCCGCAGCGCTCGCAGACGATGCCCTTAAAGCGGATGCCCTTGTACTTGCCGCAGGAGCACTCCCAGTCCTTGGCGGGACCGAAGATCTTCTCGCAGAACAGGCCGTCCTTCTCGGGCTTGAGGGTACGGTAATTGATGGTCTCCGGCTTCTTGACCTCACCGTGCGACCAGGAACGGATCTGGTCGGCGGAGGCAAGGGAGATCTTTACCGAGTCAAAATCAGTAGCTTCGAAATCTGCCACAGTCAACTACTCCTTATCAGTGGTCGTGGCGGCGACAGCCTCGGGCGCCTCGTCGGTCTCGGCATCCTCGGCCTCGACGTCGGCGTCAACGCCGGCGAGCGCAGCCAGGTCGTCGAGAGCAGAGGTCTCCTCGGCGGTCACAGGGGCGGAGGCGTCCTCGTCAGCATCGTGCATGGGCTCGATGTCCAGTGCGAGGGAGCGAATCTCCTTGACGAGAACCTTGAAGGACTCGGGGATACCCGGGACAGGAACGTTCTCGCCCTTGACGATGGACTCGTAGGTCTTGACGCGGCCCACGGTATCGTCGGACTTGACGGTCAGGATCTCCTGCAGGACGTTGGAAGCACCGTAAGCGTACAGTGCCCAAACTTCCATCTCGCCGAAGCGCTGGCCGCCGAACTGAGCCTTGCCGCCCAGAGGCTGCTGGGTAACCAGGCTGTAAGGGCCGGTCGAACGGGCGTGGATCTTGTCGTCGACCATGTGGCCGAGCTTGAGGATGTAGGACGTACCCACGGTAATGGGCTCGCGGAACTCCTCGCCGGTGCGGCCGTCGAACAGGCGGGTCTTGCCGCGCTCGTCAAGCTGGGTGACGAACTCGGGGCGCATGTGATCGCCAAAGGCAGCGGTAGCCTTGTTGAGCATGTTCTTGTTGGCACGACGGATGACCTCGGCGATCTCGTCCTCCTTGGCGCCGTCGAAGACGGGCGTGGCGGTGAAGAACGGACCGGGGACGTACTTGTCGGAGTCGGCCTGCTCGGTATCCCAACCGCACGCAGCAGCCCAGCCAAGGTGGCACTCGAGCAGCTGGCCGACGTTCATACGCGAAGGAACGCCCAGCGGGTTGAGGATAACGTCGATCGGGGTACCGTCAGCCATGTAGGGCATGTCCTCGACCGGCAGAACGTTGCAGATAACACCCTTGTTGCCGTGGCGGCCGGCGATCTTATCGCCCTGCTGGATCTTACGACGCTGGGCGACGTAGACGCGCACCTGCTCGTTGACGCCGGGGGCCAGGTCGTCGCCGTTCTCGCGGCTAAAGCGGACGACGTCGATGACGCGGCCGTAAGCGCCGTGAGGCATCTTAAGGGAGGTGTCGCGGACGTCGTGGGCCTTGGCACCGAAGATGGCGCGCAGCAGGCGCTCCTCGGCGGTCAGAGCGCTCTCGCCCTTAGGCGTGACCTTGCCGACCAAGATGTCGCCAGGGCCGACCTCGGCGCCGATGCGGATGATGCCGTCCTCGTCGAGGTTGGCAAGCATGTCCTCGGAGAGGTTCGGGATCTCGCGGGTGATCTCCTCGGGGCCGAGCTTGGTGTCGCGGGCGTCGATCTCGTGACGGGTGATGTTGATGGTCGTCAGCAGGTCCTCGGCCACCAGGCGCTCGGACACGACGATACCGTCCTCGTAGTTAAAGCCTTCCCACGGCATGTAGGCCACGGTGAGGTTCTGACCCAGTGCGAGCTCGCCGTGATCGGTCGAAGGACCGTCGGCCAGAGGCTCGCCCTGCTCAACGGTGTCACCAACGCGAACGAGCGGACGGTGGTTGATGCAGGTGGACTGGTTGGAGCGCTGGTACTTGGCCAGGTGGTACTCGTCCATGCCGCCGGCATGCTTGACGATGATCTTGGCGGCGTCGGCAAAGATGACCTCGCCGGCGTTCTTGGCCAGGGTGACCTCGCCGGAGTCCAGAGCGGCGCGACGCTCCATGCCGGTACCGACATAGGGAGCGGCGGGGTGAACCAGCGGCACGGCCTGACGCTGCATGTTGGCGCCCATCAGCGTACGCTTGGCGTCATCGTGCTCAAGGAACGGGATCAGCGTGGCTGCGACGGAGAGCATCTGACGCGGCGAGACGTCCATGTAGTCGACGTCCTCGACGGGCACGTCGGCGGGAGCGCCGAAGGAGCCGTCGAAGTCGCGGGTACGGGCGATCACGGTGTGCGGACGGACGATCTTACCCTCGGCATCGGTCGTGATGAACTCGTTGGTCTTGGGATCGAGCGGCGTGTTGGCCGGCGCGATGACGTGCTTCTCTTCCTCGTCAGCGGTCATCCAGTCGATCTGATCGGTGGCAACGCCGTTCTCGACGCGACGGAACGGGGCCTCGATGAAGCCATACTCGTTGACGCGGGCGTAGAGGGCGAGCGAGCCGATCAGGCCGATGTTGGGGCCTTCGGGGGTCTCGATCGGGCACATGCGGCTGTAGTGCGAATTGTGAACGTCGCGGACGGCCGTCGGCACGTTGGTGCGGCGGCTGGAGCCGGACTTGTGGCCGGCAAGACCACCAGGGCCGAGTGCGGACAGACGGCGCTTGTGGGTCAGACCGGTCAGGGGGTTCGCCTGGTCCATGAACTGCGAGAGCTGAGAGGAGCCGAAGAACTCCTTGATGGAGGCCACGATCGGGCGGATGTTGATGAGCGACTGCGGGGTGATCTCGTCGATGTCCTGGGAGCTCATGCGCTCACGGACGACGCGCTCCATACGGCTCATGCCGATACGGAACTGGTTGGCGACGAGCTCGCCGACGGTACGGATGCGGCGGTTGCCAAAGTGGTCGATGTCGTCGACCTTGAAGCCCTGCTCGCCGGCAGCGAGGGACAGGAGGTAGCGCAGCGTCGCGACGATATCCTCGTCGGTGAGCACCGTGACCTCTTCCTCGGTGGTGAGGTTGAGCTTCTTGTTGACCTTGTAACGACCGACGCGGGCCAGGTCGTAGCGCTGCGGGTTGAAGAGCAGACCCTCGAGCAGGCTGCGGGAAGCGTCCACGGTGGGAGGCTCGCCCGGGCGCAGACGACGGTAGATCTCGATGAGGGCGTCCTCGCGGGTGAGGGCGGTGTCGCGCTCCAGGGTGCGCTTGATCACATCGGAGTTGCCGAGTAGCTCGATAATGTCGTCGTTGGTGACGGCGATGCCAAGGGCGCGCAGGAACATCGTGGCGCTCTGCTTGCGCTTACGGTCGATGGAGACCATGAGCTGGTCGCGCTTGTCGACCTCAAACTCAAGCCAGGCACCGCGGGACGGAATGATCTGGGCCTTGTAGATCTGCTTGCCCGAATCCATCTCGGAGCTGTAGTACACGCCCGGGGAGCGGACGAGCTGCGAGACGACGATACGCTCGGTACCGTTGATGATGAAGGTGCCCTGATCGGTCATCATGGGGAAGTCGCCCATAAAGACGAGCTGCTCCTTGATCTCGCCGGTCTCCTTGTTGGTGAGACGGACGTCGGTCAGAAGCGGAGCCTGATAGGTCATATCCTTCTCGCGGCACTCCTCGACGGTGTGCGCGGGGTCGCCGAACTGATGCTCGCCGAAGGTAACCTCGAGAACATGGTTCTGGCTCTGGATGGGGCTGGATTCCTTGAACGCCTCACGAAGACCCTCGTCCTTAAAACGCTCAAAGGATTCCCTTTGAACAGAGATAAGGTTGGGGAGCTCCATGGCCTCCGGGATTTTCCCGAAGCTGACGCGCTTGCGCTCAGTGGCAGTATATGCGTAGGTCACCAGGTTTTTCCTCCTTCACGGAAATGCTCGGTGGGTTGGCGAGGCATAGCTTCGCCAGTTATCGCAACCTAATAGTTTATCAGGTACCGACCGTTGGGCAAGAAAAGCCTTGACGCGATTGAGTTTTTGGAGTAGCAAAGTTTTTCGACAGAAAATACGCAGGTAAATGTATGTGTATCGAACATCTGTTCATATATTTTCTGTGAACAGAGAGTCGACAATCGAAGCTCTTATAAAAAACGGGCGCGAACCGAGGTCCGCGCCCGTAAATGTCGATGTCCGAAGGCTTACTTGCGCATCAAGCCGCCGCGCTCGTCGATGGCGTCCCAGAAGGCGCCGGCAAAGCGAGGATCGCTTGCAGCCATGAGGGCGTTGGTGGCCATCCAGCCAGAAGGCGTGCCGGTGTCGTAGCCCGACAGCGGGTCGATGACGACAGCGTACATGGCCTCGCGGTCGAGCGAGCGGGCCATGGCGTCAGTCAGCTGGATCTCGCCGCCCTTGCCGGCCTGCTGATCGGCCAGCAGGTCCATGACCAGCGGGCTCAGCAGGTAGCGACCGACGATGTACAGGTTGGACGGAGCCGCCTCGGGAGCGGGCTTCTCGACCAGACCGCCGATGCGCCAGACAGCGCCCGGCTCGGCATCGGCAACGCCCTCGGCGCCCTCGAGCGAACCAACGCGCTCGCCGGCGATAACGCCGTAGCGGCTGACTTCCTCGGGCGAGCAAGCAGCGACGGCGATAACCGAAGCGCCACCGTGCTCCTTGGAAACGGCGAGCATCTTGTCGCAGATGTCGCGATTAGGCACAACGTAGTCGCCCAGAAGAACCAGGAAGTTCTCCCCCGCCACGGCGTCGGCAGCAGAGCGAATAGCATGACCGAGGCCCTTGGGCTCATACTGATAGCGAAAGTCGACCGGCATACCGCCAGCGTGGGCGACGGCGTCGGCATAGGCGTTCTTGCCGCGCTCGCGCAGCAGGTTCTCGAGCGAGCGATCGGGCTGGAAGTAGTTCAGTAGCTCGGGCTTACCGGGAGAAGTAACGATGATGGCATCGTCGACCTCCTCGGGGTCGAGCGCCTCCTCGACGACATACTGAATGACGGGCTTGTCGAGCACCGGCAGCATCTCTTTGGGCGTGCACTTGGTGCCAGGTAGAAAACGCGTGCCAAGACCGGCGGCGGGGATGATTGCCTTCATGTTATTCAAAGATCCTTTCGCAGGCGCAAAAGCGCCCCATGCGTGCGGCACACAGCCGCAGACCAAATTGCGATACCCAAGCATCTTACCGCTGGAACTATATGTCGCTACAAGGCAGAGACAATTCTTCAGCAGGTCAACGCAAATTATTGCTCGAATGGTGCAATTTTATTGTCCAACGGCAGGGCACCCGATACGACGCAAATCACAGAACATGGCAGTTTGAGCAATCGATGTCGAGGGACCGAAAAACAAAAAAGACGGGGCTCGCAATGCGAACCCCGTCTGCAAAGAAATCTGGCGAGAAAGCCTGATTACTTGAGGGTGACAGCAGCGCCAGCAGCCTCGAGCTTCTCCTTGGCAGCCTCGGCGTCCTCCTTCTTGGCACCCTCGAGAACAGCCTTGGGAGCGCCCTCGACGACCTCCTTGGCCTCCTTCAGGCCAAGGTTGGTGAGCTCACGGACGGCCTTGATGACCTGGATCTTGTTGTCGCCGAAGCCCTCGAGCACGACGTCAAACTCGGTCTTCTCCTCGGCCTCAGCAGCGCCAGCAGCGGGAGCGGCGACAACAGCGGCAGGAGCAGCGGCGGAAACGCCGAAGGTGTCCTCGATAGCCTTGACGAGCTCGGAAGCCTCGAGAAGGGTCATTTCCTTAAGAGCATCGATGATCTCATCGGTGGTAAGCTTAGCCATTTCTAAGTCCTTTCGGTTTCCGTGCGGATGCACGGAGATCAGTTAAAACACGGCGCGAATGCGCCAGGGGTGCGGCGTTGCCGCCGCGGGTGAAAACAGCGACTAGGCTGCCTTCTGCTCGGAGACCTGCTGAATCGAACGAGCGAGACCAGAGGAAACGCCGTTGACGCAGACAGCGATGTCGCGAGCGAAACCGGAGATGAGACCGGCGATCTGGCCGAGAAGCTGATCCTTGGTGGGCAGCTCGGCGATAGCCTTAACATCATCAGCGGAAACGGCCTTGCCGTCGGAGATACCGCCCTTGATCTCAAGGACGCCCTTGGACTTAGCGGAGAAGTCCTTAAGGGCCTTAGCGGCCTCGACCGGCTCGGTCTCGTAGAACACATAAGCGACGGGGCCGGCGAGAATCTCGTCGATCTCGGGCTGCTCCTGGTTCTTGAGGGCGATCTTGACCAGGTTGTTCTTGTAGACCTTCATCTCGGCGCCGCACTCGCGAAGCTGATGACGCAGCTCCTGAGCCTGCTTAACCGTCAGACCGTTGTAGTTGACGACGAACAGACCGGCGTTCTCGGCGATACGGGACTCGATCTCTGCAACCTTGTCGATTTTGTACTGCTGGGGCATGAATTACACCTCCTCGAATTCTTTCCGGGCACGGTCCGCCACAAGGACGTGACGGGGGCATGTCCAAAAAGAAAGCCCCCGCGCTGCATGAGCGACGGGGGCGAGAAGACATATCTACTCGACCACCTCGGCTGGCGGGATGTCCCATTAAGCTCGCGGGTAAGACCCGTTTGCGCCGGCTGTCTCTGGCAGCGGATTCGTGCGTGAACCGAAAGTATTATGGCGGGGACCCCGGCGTCGGTCAACGGGCGCGAGGATTCGTACACAAACCCTGCATACGCTCCGGTCCGAGGGGCCGGGTTGAGATTTTCGCTCGGTCAAGTCCTGGCTCGCACGAAGAGCACATTAAGTGCTCTTCGGCTCGTGCGGAATCTACGAAAATCTCAACCCGGCCCCTCGGACCGGAGCTGCGGTAACTTTGCTGCGAATCCTCGTGTCCGTTGAGCGACGTGCCCCACTCATAATGCTTGGGTCGGTGGGCTGATGTGTTGCATCCCTGAGGGCTAAAAGGTTGAAAGGAAGGTGGACAGGCGGCGGAGGCCTTCGTCCAGGTCTTTATCGGAAACGCAATAGCTGAGGCGGACGTGGCCTTCGGTGCCGAAGCAGTTTCCGGGAACTAGGGCTACGTTTGCCTCTTTGATGGCTTTGATGCAGAAGTCTTCGCTGGTTAGGCCGAACTTTTTGATGCTCGGGAAAGTGTAGAAGGCTCCTGCGGGCTCTACTACGTCGAGGCCCATGGCGTCTAAGGCCGCGAGTACGCGTTCGCGACGGGCTCGGTAGACTTCGAGCATGGGGGTTGGGTCGACGGTCAGGGCTCGGGCTGCGGCGTCCATCTCGAAGGAGACGGCGCTCGATACTAAGTATTGGTGAGCCTTGGCGATCTCGGCGATGACGGGTGCCGCTGCCGCGAGCCAGCCCAGGCGCCAGCCGGTCATGGACCAGGGCTTGGAGAAGCTCTCGATGATGACCGTCTGTTCACGCAGCTCCGGGTGACGCTGGGCAAAGCGCTCGTAGCCATCCACATAAACCAGGCGGTTGTATACGTCGTCGCAGACCACGTAGATGCCCGCCTGCTCTGCCACGCGCGCCACGGCGTCGAGCGAAGCCGCGTTGAGGATGCAACCCGTAGGATTGTTGGGCGTGCAGATGACGATGGCCTTGGTCGCCGGCGTCACGCAGGCACGAAGCGCCTCCTCATCAATCTGAAATTGCGCAGGCTCCGTATCCAAAAAGACCGCTTTGGCGTGATTGGCCACGACGATGCTCTCGTACAGGCCAAAGGCCGGCGTGGGGATGATGACCTCGTCGCCGGGGTTGAGCATAGCCATGAATGTTGCCGACAGGGCCTCGGTCGCGCCGTCGGTTAGGATGACCTCGTCGGCCGAAAACGTAAGGCCCGCGTCCCCCATGTAGGCAGATAACGCCTCACGCAGGGCGGGGCGACCGTTGTTGGGCGGATAGTGCGTGTCACCGCGGTCCAGTGCGGCGGTCACCTCGGCGCTAATCACATCGGGCGTGGGAAAATCGGGCTCGCCAAGCGCAAGCGCGATACACCCCGGGTGCTGGGCGGCGAGCGCGTTGATCCGGCGGATACCGGAGGGCTTGAGCGTGGCAAGCGAGGTATTCATGGGCAGACGCATGGCGTTCCTTTCGTAAGGGTTGCACTAGGATAGCGCGGCGAGGCGCCGCCAGACGGTGTAACCTAAACGGAAACCAACCGGAAAGGAGGCGGCATGGAGACGACCGCACGCGGCGATGTACCAAAAACGTTGCAAACCATTGCGTATATCAGCATTCCCAATAGCGCCGATCTTGAGTTTTTGCTCTGGGACCTGCAGGATGCCATCGCCGCCTATGCTCAGCTTTCTGGCACCGCGCTCCCCCGCCCGGTTGATTTGGAGGCGGATGATGCCGACAACGTTGCAGACGGCATCGTGCTGGCCATTGAAGATGTGGCTGACGATGAGACGTTGACAGCCATCGAGCAGGCGCTTGAGCGCTTTGGCGGTACGGGAACGCGCGTCTATGCCGCGATTCGAGCCGCACAAGAGAGCATTGAGCAGGCGCGTGGGACCGCCGTTCGCCTGCACAAGGCATGTGAGCGCCATGACCAATTGTGGTGTGGCGGCGTTGCCATCTGCGCCGGCAGCGGCATCGCAGCGCTTCGTCGCTCCCCGCGCATGGGACTCTTGCGGCGACCGTTTTCGGAGGCCATGGACAAGCTCGTGGGCGCCGTTCGCATGGGGTGTTCCGTCGAACACGCGCAGAAGCTCGGTGGCGCCGCAACGGGTGGCGTCGACACCGACGGCATGGTGCGCGCCACGTCTGCGCTGCCCACACCGATCTGGCACGCCGTTATGAGGCATCTTGCCGAGCACTCAAACTGCTAAATCGAAAAAGCCTGCCAATCAACGGCTTCACTCCAGCGCTCGACAAGGCGTTCCAGACGCCACGCCGCATTGGCGGGACTTGTCGACGGCAGAACGATGGCCGGCAGCCCGGTGCGCTCTTGTAGATAGCGCTTGTAGAGCCGGCCAGCTGTACCACCGTTGCATATCACCTGCTCAATGGGAGCTGCGCCGGTAATGCGCTCGATATGTGCCGGCACAACGTTACGAATGCTCGCATCGCTCGAGCCCTTAATGTCGCAGCTCTCGATCACGTCCCACAGGGCCACGCCGCCGTTCAGCAGCATAGCCCGCTTGGCGGCAATCGAGGCGTCAAGCGTCACGGGCTCGCCGCTCGCCAAAGAGTCTCCCTCGTTGGGCGGCACGGGCGCACCAAGGCACGCGGCCATCACGCGCCAAAAGCGGTTCTGCGGATTGCCATAGTAGAAGGCATTGGCACGCGAGAGCACCGAGGGAAACGACCCCAGCACCAAAACGCGCGAGCGTTCGTCAAACACGGGCTCAAACCCATGCTCAATATGCTGATAGCCCTCGTCCGGCGCAGTCATGAATTAGGCCCTCAGCAGATAACGCACCTCATAGGGCGCAAGTTCAAGGGAGCCCGTCAGCTCGACCGTGGGCGCATCGTCGGCAAGCAGGTCGACGAAGGGGCCGCTGAGTTCGCCGGCTCCAAAGGTGTAGGGCTCGTTCACGGCATTGACCGCCACGAGCACCGTCGCGTCGTCGCAGGCGCGCTCGAACAGCAGCTGCTTGTTCTGGATCGCCACGTTGCGATAGGCACCGTAGTTGAGGGCACGGGCCGCCGCGTCGTTTGCCGAGCGTAGGTGCGCCAGCTGCGTGACAAATGTCGTCAGCTCGTTGGGCGCGGGCTCATCGAGCGCAGGACGTAGCGCCCAATCGCCATCGGGGCCGCCCTTTTCGCCGGCAATCCCCCACTCGCTGCCGTAGTAGACGCACGGAATGCCCGGCATGCCAAAGAGCATGCCATAGGCGGGGCGCAGGCAGGACTTGTCGGTAAGGATGCTCGCCAGGCGCGGCACGTCGTGGTTGTCGACAAACGACAGCAGATGCTTGCCGCGATAAATGCACCACGGGTCGCCGCCAAACTGACGGTGCAACGAATGGGCGATCTCGAACATGTTGACCGAGTTAAAGCTAGAGTACAGACCCTTGTAGCACTCGTAGTTGGTGCAGGAGTCGAGCATCTCGTCGTTGACGATCTGGTTGTAGTCGCCGTGGAGCGTCTCACCAATCAGCACAAAGTCGGGCTTGAGCTCACGGGTAAAAGTATGCAGGCGGCGCATAAAGTCGCGGTCGAGCATATAGGCGACGTCCAGGCGCAGACCGTCGACGCCAAAGACCTCGGCCCAGTGACGCACAGACTCAAGCAGGTAATCGACCACGGCGGGGTTTTGCAAGTTGAGCTTCACGAGCTCAAAATGGCCCTCCCAGCCCTCGTACCAAAAGCCGTCGCCGTAGCACGAGTCACCGTCAAAGCTGATGTGGAACCAATCCTTGTACGGAGAGTCCCACTTACGCTCCTGCACATCGCGGAAGGCCCAAAAGCCACGACCGACGTGGTTGAAGACGGCATCGAGTACCACGCGGATGCCATGGGCATGCAATGTCTCGCACACGGCGGCAAAGTCGGCATCGCTGCCTAGGCGGCGGTCGATGTGGCGCAGGCTGCGCGTGTCGTAGCCATGACTATCGGACTCGAGCGGCGGGTTGATGAGCACGGCGCCAACGCCGAGTTCCTGCAGGTAGTCGGCCCATTGGGCGATCTTCATGATGGGGGCATCGGGGCTAGCTGTGGCATCGGCGGCCTGGGCGAGCTCATCCTCGGCAACGGGGGCGGCGTTTTCGCGCGGAGCTCCACAAAAGCCCAGCGGATAGATTTGATAGAACGTCGTCTCGTATGCCCACATAGCAACCTCCCGGTAAGCTCAACACAACGACATCCATTGTATGCCCGGCTTGCATCCTCTTCCCCAAAATAAGTTGCGGTGGAATAGTTCCTGTTTAAGGCCTCTGAAGGCCCAAGCAGGAACTATTCCACCGCAATTGATGAGAGAACGTGATTAGGCGACGGGCTTGGCGCGGCGAATGGCCGGGAACATCACCGTGATAGCGAGGATGACGCCCACGACGGCAATCGACCCGCCCGCGAAGCCGATCCAGGCGATACCGGGACCCGAAACCACGGCTCCGCCGATCGCGGTACCCGTGCCAATGCCCAGATTGAACAGGCCCGAGAAGATCGACATGGCGACGGCCGACGAATCTGCCGGCGTGTGCTTGATGAGCTCGGCCTGAAACGCCACGTTAAAGGCCGTGGCGCAGCAACCCCACAGTGCGCAGACGGCAAGCACTGTCACGAGCGACGATGCGGCCGGCCCCATGAGCAGCAGGGCCACCGGCACACCGGAGAGCGTGATAGCCAAGAACGGGAAGCGATGCCCATCGAACAGGCGGCCAAACAGCCAGCTTCCGAGCAAACCAGAGCAGCCAAACGCCGTCAGCGTCATGGTAATGGCGCCCGCATCGACGTGCGCGACCTGCGCCAGGAAGGGCTCGATATAGCTGTAGCTTGCGTAATAGCCGGTCGCCATGAAGACCGTGACTGCGTAGAGCGCGATGAGGAGCGGGTTCCTGAGCAGCTCGGGCAGCTGTTTGAACGTAAAACGCTCGCCCGCTGGCATGGCAGGAAACACCGTGGCCTGGTAGACGACCGCGACAGCAGACAGCGCTCCGACCACGGCAAACGTCATACGCCAGCCCACGGCCAGGCCAATGGCGCGACCGAGAGGCAGGCCAAAGATCTGCGCGATGGACGAGCCCGTAGCGATCATGCTGATGGCGAGCGCCCCATGGCGCGTGTCAACCAGACGCGACGCCATGATCGAGGCGACCGACCAGAACACGGCATGCGCGCAGGCAACCACCAGGCGTGCGCAGACCAGGATGGGATAGGTGGGCGCCACGGCGGACAGGAACTGGCCCAGCGAGAACACGGCAAGCACGCCCAGCAGCATCCGCTTGAACTCAAAACGCGAGGCAAACACCATGAGTGGCAACGACAGCAGCATGACGCCCCAGGCATAGACCGAGATCATGATGCCAGCTTGGGCCTCGGTGAGCGAAAACGATGCGGCGATGTCGGTCAGCAGGCCGATGGGCATAAACTCCGACGTGTTGAACACGAACGCACAGCAGGTGAGCCCGACGAGTGGGAGCCATTGCTTGAGCGTGATGCTGTCTTGCCTTGTCTGAGTCATATATAACGTCTCCAATCGTTTTGAGCGGAGGCGATTATATAGCAACGGCCCCGCATCCGTCAGTACAGATGCGGGGCCGAAAACAATTCGATACACAGAGGTTGCGCCGTCAATTCATAACTAAGCCAACCCCAGCAATATGCCCGCCGAATGCACGACAAACGCCACGATCCAGGCAACGGCAACCTGAAACGCGAATACGGCCACGGCATAGCGCGCGCCCAACTCGCTCTTGACAGCGCCGATGGCTGCCACACAGGGCGGGTACAGCAGCGTAAAGACCAGGAACACATAGGCAGTGAACGGCGAAAACATGGTCGACAGTGCCGCGGGCGAGGTCGCGCCCAAAAGCACCGTGAGGGTCGAGATGACGCTCTCCTTGGCGATAAGTCCGGTGACGAGCGCCGTCGAGGCGCGCCAGTCGCCAAAGCCGAGCGGGGCCAACACCGGCGCGATGATGCTGCCGAGACCCGCAAGCAGACTCTGCGACTGATCGGCGACCACATTAAAGCGGATATCGAACGTCTGCAGGAACCAGATGACCACCGTAGCGGCAAAGATAATGGTAAAGGCCTTGGTAATAAAGTCTTTGGCCTTATCCCATGCCAGCATCACCGTCGTCTTGACGCTCGGCAGGCGGTAATTGGGCAGCTCCATGATAAACGGCACCGGGTCGCCCTTAAATGCCGTGCGGTTGAGCACCAAAGCCGCGATGCAGCCGACCACGATACCGATCAGATAGAGCGAGACCATGGCGGGAACCGTCGCCTGCGGGAAAAACGCCCCGCACAGCAAGCCGTAAACCGGCAACTTGGCTGAGCAGCTCATAAACGGTGTGAGCATGACCGTCATCTTGCGGTCGTGCTCGGATGGGAGCGTACGGGTCGACATGATAGCCGGCACGGTACAGCCAAAACCGACGAGCATGGGCACAAAGCTGCGGCCCGACAGGCCAAAGCGACGCAGCACCTTATCCATGACAAAGGCCACGCGCGCCATGTATCCAGAGTCTTCCAGAATGGAGAGGAACAAGAAGAGCACGACGATAATCGGCAGGAAGGTCAGCACGCTGCCCACGCCCGTAAGCACGCCGTCGACAGCCAGCGAGCGCACCACGTCGTTGGTTCCGAACGCCTTGAGGCCCGCATCGGCCGAGGCGATGATGACCGCGATGCCGTCCTCCATGAGTCCCTGCAACGCCGCGCCGATCACACCAAACGTCAGCCAAAAGACGAGGCCCATGATCACCAGGAACGCCGGAATGGCTGTGTAACGACCTGTCAGGATGCGGTCGATCTTGACGGAGCGCACGTGCTCGCGGCTCTCGTGCGGCTTAACGACGCAACGCCCACACACGTCGCCGATAAAGCTAAAGCGCATATCGGCCAGCGCAGACAGGCGGTCGGTGCCGGCCTCGCCCTCCATCTGGGTAATGATGTGCTCGATGGCGTCGAGCTCGTTGCGATCCAGGTGAAGCGCCTCGGTCACCAGCTCGTCGCCCTCAACCAGCTTAGTCGCCGCAAAACGCACGGGAATGTGCGCCGTCGCGGCATGGTCCTCGATAAGGTTGGCGATGCCGTGGATGCAGCGATGCAGTGCACCGCCGTCTGGGCCATCGGGTGCGCAGAAGTCCAGGCGGCCGGGACGCTCGCGGAAACGCGCCACATGCAGGGCATGGTCCACCAGCTCGCCGATACCCTCGTTGCGTGCGGCGCTAATGGGAACGACCGGCACGCCCAGCAGACTCTCGAGCAGGTTGACGTCCACGGCGCCACCGTTGGCCGTCACCTCGTCCATCATGTTGAGCGCGATGACCATGGGGCGGTCGAGCTCCATAAGCTGCAGCGTCAGGTACAGGTTACGCTCGATGTTGGTAGCGTCGATGATGTCGATGATGGCATCGGGATGCTCATCCAGGATAAACTGGCGGCTCACGATCTCCTCGCCCGTGTACGGCGACAGGGAGTAAATACCGGGCAAGTCGGTAACGCTCGCCTCGGGGTGGTTACGGATAGTGCCGTCCTTGCGGTCGACCGTCACGCCGGGAAAATTACCGACATGCTGGTTGGAGCCCGTCAGCTGGTTAAACAGCGTGGTCTTACCGCAGTTTTGGTTGCCGGCGAGGGCAAAATGAAGCGGCGCGCCCTCGGGCACGGCCGTTTTTGCCGCACGGGGCGAATACGTCCCCTCGCCGAGTGCCGGGTGCTCCGTCGTGCCGATTGCGGCGTTAGCGCGCGGACCCGTATCTGTGTCGTGAACACCCACGAGCTCGATCCGTGCGGCATCGTCCTTGCGCAGCGTCAACTCGTAGCCGCGTAGGCGAATCTCGAGCGGGTCGCCCATGGGGGCGTACTTCATCATGGTGACTTCGGTACCCGGTGTTAGGCCCATGTCCAAAATATGTTGTCGGAGTGCCTGGTCGTCCGATGCCACCGATGCGACAACGGCGTCCTTTCCAATCTCGAGTGTATCGAGCTTCACGTCCGTGTTCCTCCCCCGGCGCCCACAGGGCGTTGCATTTTGTTTACCATGGCTAACCGTTTGCCATGGCTAACCAATTGTAACTATGCATGATAGCGCGAACACGCAACGATGTTCAATCGACAGATCGGTGCAAGGGGAATTCTGGGCCATTGCTTCCCAGACGGGCCTGTTGCGGAAACCGAATCCCACTCCGGAACACCTAAACGGGACGGGCTTTCCGGTTGAGGCATCTAGCGGAAACTGCAGCCCGGAATCGGCGCTCAGACTGGGATGCGATTTCCCAATGGGGCCCTCGGGGAAACTACAGCCCGGAATCTGCTCTCGAAACGGGACGCGGTTTCCCCGAGGACCGAAACAGCCGCCCGCCCCTCGACAAAATGATCCGTTCCCTCCGTCGCATGCGGAACATCCAAGGAGTGTCCCAGAGTGCCGGCAATAGGAACGTCCCCAGCTGCCGGCAGCATTTCACCGCAACTGCAAAAACTCGCGCAGGCAACCGTAGTCACCTGCGCGGGCTTGGTGGGCGCTCACAAAGGCACGTTATAGAGGCCCACATCAGTTATGGATTGCCAAACAGCATCGATACGCGATGCCTCCGTCGGCTTACCAAGCGATGAAGATTGCCGCAATCTTAGACAATCGGCGCAATGCCGGCAAAGTGCAGATACAGCGAAATGATTGCCACGACAATGATCACCGCTGCGATCAGCTTGTCGTGCAGATGAGGAAGCACCGGCTTACCGCGGCCTCGCTCGCCCAGCATATAAACGGGAATGGCTGGAGCAAAAAGGATCGTTGTGATCATAACGCCCTGGAGACCCGTCGACCACACCAGGAACAATGTGTAGATGAAGCCGAGCGTGCCAAAGAAGCGGGCTTTGCCGACGCTTGGCGCATGCGGCCCGTCCAGATGCTCGTTCTTCCAGCCAATCACCATGTAGTAGGCTGCCGAGCACACGTACGGAACCAGAATCGTGTTGACCGCGCAGCTATAGAAGAACTGGTAGGTGCTCGCCGCCACATACGACACAACCAAGAAGAGCTGCGTGATACCGGAGCTCACGAGAACCGTTACCACCGGGGCGTCGTGCTTGTTCGTCTTGGCAAACGCCAGAGGGAAGGATCCCTGGCGCGCTGCCTCGAACGGCGTCTCGGATGCAATGATGACATAGCCCAGCATCGCGCCGACCAGCGAGAGAATAACGCCAAGGTTTACGATGGCAGCGCCAACAGGACCGATTGCGCGCTCGAGAATTCCCGCCATGGAGGGCGTTGCGAGCTGTGCCATCTCCTCGCGCGGCATAATGCCAAGCGACAGCATCGAGATGATCAGATACAGCGTGAACACAGCCGCGAATCCAAGTGCCGTCGAGCGGCCGACGTCACGCACGTACTTTGCACGGCCCGAGATAACGACAGCGCCCTCGATGCCCGTGAAGACCCAGACAAGGGCGATCATGGTCGAGACAACCTGCTCGCCAAAGCCAGGACCAGCCGGCTCTCCCCAGAAGTTGTCCATAAAGATATCGACGTTGAACTTGCCCAGGAGCACGATGCTCAGCACAAAGAGTCCCAACGGCACCAGCTTCGCCAACGTAACGATCGTGTTAATGCCCGCAGCCTCCTTAACGCCACGAAGCACAAGGGCGGTAAGGAACCACAAAAACACACTGGCGCAGACGATGGAAAGCAAGTTGTTGCCCGCGCCAAACGCAGGGAAGAAATAGCCCAGCGCGCTAAACAGCAAGAGCGCAAAGCTCACGTTGGAAAGACATGCGCTGATCCAGTAGCCCCAGGCGGAGTTGAATCCAATGTAATCGCCAAAACCGGCCGCAGCGTATGCATAGATGCCGCCGGTCAGGTCGGGACGGGCCTGAGACAAACCGTTGAACACCATCATCAGCGCAAAGACGCCAATAAAGCAAATTCCCCACGAGACGATAACTGCACCGGTATTTGCCCCGCCCGCTGCCATATCGCCGGCAAGCGAGAAGATGCCGCCACAAATACTGGCGGTAATGACCATCATGGTCAGACGAAAGAGATCGAGGCCATTAGGGTCGATAATCTCGTCGTTTTGAGCTTTAGAGGCCATTGTATGTGCACCCCCTTCATCATGTGATCGAACGAAAGATGACCCGGACGTCCCGAATCGGGTGCCGGGCCATCGGTCAAGCGATCATCAGACTGTTACAGCCATCGCGTTAGAAGCGCAGCGACAGGCAAGAAAGGCCACCGTCGACCTTGCGATACTCGGAGGTATCGACGACGAGCGTCTTGTAGCCCAGATCCTGCACGGCCTTGAGCACGGTCGGATAGCCCTCGGCGACGATGACCGTACCGTTGACCCAGATGCAGTTGGCGCCGTAAGCCTCGTCCTCGGGCACGATGATCTTGTTGTACTGGGCAAAGTCGGGTTTATCGATAAACTCACCGGAGACGAGCATGTTGTTGTCCTCGATGTAGTTGACGCCCGTCTTGAGGTGCAGGACCTCCTCCAGCGGAACCTCGGAACCCTCGAGGCCCCAGCCCTCGAGAATCTCGCAGAACTGGCGGATGCCCTCTTCGTTGGTGCGAGCGGAGCGACCGACGTAGAAATGGTCGCCGACCATCATGACGTCGCCGCCGTCGAGCGTGCCCGGAGAAACGATGTGCTTGACATGCTCGTCGTCAAAGAAGCGACGGACGGCCGGCTCGATCTCGTCCTTCTCGCCGTTGCGGCTATCGGCGCCGGGGTTGGTAATGATGGCGCCGCAGCGAGTGATAACGGCCGGATCTTCGACGAAGCAGCTGTCAGGATACTGCTCGAGTGCCGGCAGCACCGAGACATCCACGCCGCACTGCTCGAGCGCATGCTCGTAATCGTAGTGCTCCTCGATGGCGCGCTCGTAGATGGGCTGGCCAAGCTCGGGGGCACTCGTGATGCCATTGCTCAGGGACTTGCCGGGGCGGCGGATGATGACGTGGCTGAACTTGGTCATGATGATCCTCCTTGGATCTCTTAGCAGAGAGCGGGACTTCTTCGCGCCCGCCTTCCTTTCGATGGCTTTATCTTAGTGCGGTTTTCCTGTTTTGTATATTGTATACAATACTGAACGGTAGATATTCATCGGTAAGCGTATTCTTACGTATCGGCGCAAAGTAGCACGATTTAGCTGGTCGTTCTATAATTCAATTGAGCTATTCAAGCGAAACGTATTTAATTTTAGAAATATACAGTTAAGGAACATAAGCTCATGGAAACGCTCAGAAGGCCCCTGAAGGACCACGTATACGACTATATTTCGAGCCGTATTGACGCCGGCGAATTGTCCGCCGGCGACCGGCTGAGCGAGCAGACGATCTGCGATGCCATGGGCGTGTCGCGCACGCCGGTCCGCGAAGCGCTCATCCAGCTGGCAAGCGATGGCTACCTGGACAATCTCCCCCGCCGCGGATTCCGCGTCCGTGGGTTCGATCAGCAAAACGCCGTTGAAGTCTTTGAGATTATGGGACCGCTCGACGGGCAGGCCGCATATCTCTCCTGTCCGAACCTAACCGACGATGACATTACGCAGCTGAAATTTCTCGTCGGCTCTATGGACCTCGCGATCCAAGGCGGTCTCATCCGAAAGTACGACGACATTCAGCGAGACTTTCATCTGACGTACTTCAACCGCTGCGGCAACGACCGTCTGCGCGATATGATCTCGCAGCTCGAGCGCTGCTTTATCAAGCGCGATTACGAGACTGTCGACCAGGAGACGGCGTGCAAACTGCTCAACAAAGCCAACAACGAACATGCCCATATTCTTGAGTTGTTCGAAGCACGAGATGCGACGGGCGTGCGCGACTACGTTCGCGATGTCCATTGGAACACAGAAAACGCCCAGTTCACCGTCTGGTAGGAAACGATGCCCTTGCGGAAAGCGTGTACCGTTATTCCCGCTCGAAACGGGTCGCAGTTTCCCAACGGGGCCCCTCGGGGAAACTACATCCCAGAATTCTGGCTCGAAACGGGATATGGTTTCCCAAACAGGCCTCTTACGGAAAATGCATCCCGGAATCCCCACTCGAAACGGGACGCACTTTCCCAGTCGAGGCCCTATGGGAAACTGCGTCCCACCTTGAAAGGCAAAACTGGGACGCAGTTTCCGGGCGGGGCATCAAAAACGAAGTTGCGGTGGAATAGTTCCTGGATGGACTGGTTGATGCCCCAGATAGGAACTATTTCACCGCAAGTTATTGAAGGGCTGGGATGCCGAGACTCTTACAGATGGCGCTCCAGGAAGCGGAAGGCTAGGCGAATCCAAGGGCGGACTGCCACCTGCTTGTCCTCGTTGTCGACCGCGGTGTTGGCGTTGCCGAGCGAAAGGCCGTGACCACCCTGGTCGAAGACGTGCATCTCGCATGCAACGCCCTCCTCGGCCATGCGCTGCGCAAACGGGTAGACCTGCGCGATCGGCGCCGTCTTGTCGTCGGACACGCCCCACACAAAGGTCGGTGGCATCTGGCGCGAAACATGCGTGGTGGGGCAGATGTCGGCCAGATGCTCGTCAGTTGCCTCGCCGCCCGTCACCATCGACAGGTAGTCGTTGAGCAAATCGCGTCCCGTCTTGCCGCCCGTCTTGGGCACGCGCAAGTCAATGCGCGGATCGCGCGTCTGCATGTCGCGCACATAGGCAAAGTCGAGCAATGGATAGCCCAGCACCACGGCATCGGGACGAATGTCGTCCGGACGCGCCCCGGCAAGTGCCGCGAAGGGGCCGGTCTTCCACTGTGTTGCCAGCGAAGCGCAAATCATGCCGCCAGCAGAAAAGCCCACGACGCACACGCGCTTGGGATCGACATGCCACTCGTCAGCGTTGGCGCGCACCGTGGCGACCATCTTGGCAAGATCTGCCTGGGGGTGCGGAAAGCTCACGTCACCCGTAGAACTCGTGACATAGTTGAGCACAAAGGCCTGGTAGCCGTGATCCAAAAACGCAAACGCCACGGGATCCTGCTCATGCGGAGCGATATGCGTAAACGCACCTCCGCCGCAGATAATCACGGCAGGGCGGCGGCCATTCGGTTTATCGGGCAGCGGCTCGGCACCCAAATACGTAAAGGTCGCCGGATATTCCTCGGTCGGCTCCTCGCCCCACAGCGCATGGTTCTCGACAATCATATGTGCTCCCTTCGCGCAAATTAAGCGCCCTTGTTTTTTGCCTTCAAGCGTACCCCACTTGAACCCGTGGCGCAGAAACACTCCGGCAATAAGTTTCCCTTCAACTGATATATCACATAATCCCAGCTCAGAGGTATCTTTGAGCAGCGTAGAATAGGGTCGTTGACCAAGCCGCGAAACACATATGAAACGTTTCCGGCAAACCAAACGCGCGATATGCGCCTATTTAAGTTGGAGGCAACTATGGGTCTGCTCGATTCGCTTAAGTCCACCTTCACCTCGACCGGCGAGGCGTCCGTTCCGCCCGCAGCAAGCTTCGCTACCCGCGAAGGCGTCATCTATGCCCCCGTCAACGGCGTGCTCGTCAACCTGAACGAGGTTCCCGACGAGACGATCGCCTCGGGCATGCTTGGCCAGGGCTATGGCATCGAGCCCATTACCGGCACCATCTATGCGCCCGCCAACGGCCGCATCGGTGCCACCACTGTCACCAACCACTCCATCGGCATGATTACCGAGGACGGCCTGCGCGTGTTCATCCATGTTGGCCTGGGCACCGTGGAAATGAACGGCAAGGGTTTTGCCCGCTTTGTCGAGATGGGCGATGTGGTCAAGGCAGGCCAGCCGCTCATCAGCTTCGACCGCGAGGCCATTAAGGCCGCTGGTCACGAGGACATCGTGACCGTCATCGTCTCCGAGCTCGATCGTCTTAAGAGCATCGACCATGTCGGCGAGTCTGGAACGCTTATCGGCGGCAACCCGCTCGTCAAGCTTGGCGACCCGCTGCTGGTTGCCAAGACCAAGTAGCCAGGCCCCGCGCCACACAGCCAAAAGGCACCTCGTCAAGCGCCCACGACCATTAGGCCGCGGGCGCTTTTCGTTTGAAAAACCATCCCGCCAATGCCTTATCTGTATAGCCCAAATGAGCCGAGCTGCTAAAATATCGAACTGTATGGATAACTATCATTCAACCGTTATGGGAGGATACGTGAACCGCACCAAAATCGCGCAGCTCTATGCCGATGCCGAGTCGCTCGGCGGCCAGACCGTCACCGTCGCCGGCTGGGTCAAGTCCGTCCGCGACATGAAGAACTTTGGCTTTGTTACGCTCAACGACGGCAGCTGCTTCCGCGACCTGCAGGTCGTCATGAACCGCGAGGCACTCGACAACTACGACGAGATCGCCCATCAAAACGTCTCGGCCGCACTCATTTGCACCGGCACCGTCAAGCTGACCCCCGATGCGCCCCAGCCTTTCGAGCTTTCTGCCACCTCCATCGAGGTCGAGGGCGTCAGCGCCCCGGATTACCCGCTGCAGAAGAAGCGCGCAACCGTCGAGTTCCTGCGCACCCAGCAGCACCTGCGTCCGCGCACCAACCTGTTCCGCGCCGTGTTCCGCATCCGCTCTGTCGCGGCTGCCGCCATCCACCGCTTCTTCCAGGAGCAGGGCTTTGTCTACGTCAACACCCCCATCATCACCACGAGTGACTGCGAGGGCGCCGGCGAGATGTTCCGCGTGACCACGCTCGACCCCAAAAATCCGCCCCTCACCGAGTCCGGCGAGGTCGACTGGAGCCAGGACTTCTTTGGCAAGCATGCAAGCCTCACCGTGTCCGGCCAGCTCAATGCCGAGAACTTTGCCATGGCCTTTGGCGACGTGTACACCTTTGGCCCCACCTTCCGTGCCGAGAACTCCAACACCACGCGCCACGCCGCCGAGTTTTGGATGATCGAGCCCGAGATGGCCTTTGCCGACCTTAACGACTACATGGACAACGCCGAGGCCATGCTCAAGTACGTCCTTAAGGACGTTATGGCCACCTGCCCCGACGAGCTCAATATGCTCAACAAGTTTGTGGACAAGGGTCTGCTCGAGCGCCTGGACCATGTCGCCAACTCCGACTTCGCCCGCGTCACCTATACCGAGGCCGTCGAAATCCTGGAGCAGGCCGTCGCCGCCGGTCACAAGTTTGACTATCCCGTGAGCTGGGGCATCGACCTGCAAACCGAGCACGAGCGTTTCCTGACCGAGGAACACTTTAAGCGACCGACTTTTGTGACCGACTACCCGGCCGAGATCAAGGCCTTCTACATGCGCATGAACAACGACGGCAAGACCGTCGCCGCCGCCGACTGCCTGGTGCCGGGCATCGGCGAGATCATCGGTGGCTCCCAGCGCGAGGAGCGCCTGGATCTGCTCGAGGCCCGCATCAAGGACCTGGGTATGAATCCCGAGCAGTACAAGTACTACCTTGACCTGCGCCGCTACGGTTCCTGCAAGCACGCCGGCTACGGTCTGGGCTTCGAGCGCTTGGTCATGTATCTGACCGGCGTGGGCAACATCCGCGACGTCCTGCCGCACCCGCGCACCGTGGGCAACGCCGACTTCTAATCGCCGAACGCTAGCTCGCGTCGCCACACGCCAACGCTCATCGCACAAGCGTCTCTCGACATCGGTCGAGAGACGCTTTTTTCAACAGCATCCGTCAAGCTTCTGGCAAGTTTTTGGTCAGTTGAGCAGGGCTGTTGAAAACTCGACCCGCCGTTTGCCGACGACTACCGACCGCCCAGAGCGCCCTGCGCCCCTGGGAAAGCCCCACGTCCTAGGCTCCATACCGTCGCCACCCAAAACGGAAAGGACGTGGGCACCATGACCGAAGCCGCTGTTGAAACCTACGACACCACGACGAGGGGCGCCGCCTCGATGGCAGCCTATCGCGCCGTTCGCATCCTGCAGCTCTTGAGCGAAAACACCGGCGAAGACAAGGCCATGCTTTCCGATGAGCTGATCCGGCGCCTCGCCCATCCCGACGACCCCGCCCGCATGCCCATCTCGGCGGCGCGGCGCAGCATCTACACCGCCATCTCCGCGCTTCGCCATGCCGGATACGAAATTGAGTACAAACGCGGCGTGGGCTACAAACTTCTTACCCGCCCGCTCACCGATGAAGAGATCATCCGGCTCCACGGTATGGTCATGCGCAACCGCTCCACGCCTATCGCTATCCGCAAGAGCATGGCGCAGCACTTAGTTGCCATGGCGAGCGCCGACGTTCGCGGCTACCTCGATACACCCGAACCCGTTCCAAGCGCAGGCAGCAAGGCCACCAAGGTAACACGCACGCCCATCAAGCGCATCGACACGTGCGAGCTCGTCGAGCAGGCCATCGACCACGGAACCACGGTGAGTTTTGATATTTCAAGCGTCACGACGCGTGGCGAAACCGAAGCAGCACGGATGACACTCCGTCCCTTTGCCATCAGGCAGCGCGATGGCATCTCGTATCTGCTGGGAACGGTCTATGACGCCCGAGGTGCCGATGACACGCTGCGCACCGTAGAGATTGGCCGCATGAGAAACGTCACCACACGTCTCCTCGACGGCAAGAAGCTCTTCGCCGCCCTCGACGAGGAGGACGACGCCTCCTCCGTCGCATAAGACCCTCCGCCGCCCATTCGACTACCCGTACCGCCCATCCGATTCTGTATTAAAAAACCCGCCAGGCTGTTGTAAAAATGGACATCAGCGCTACTATAGTTCCACTTGCACTTTGTCCCAGTGCAGTGTTTCCAGCCATTTTTATACTGGGGGTAATGATATGAAGGACATCACCATCAGTCGCAGGAGCCTTCTGGTCTCCGCCGGCCTGCTCGCGCTCGCCCCGCTCGCCGGATGCGGCGGCAACTCTGGTTCCGGCTCTGCTGCCGCCGGTTCCGACTACACCATCGGCGTTCTGCAGCTCACCGAGCACTCCGCACTCGATGCCGCCAACGACGGCTTTGTCAAGGCCATCAAGGAGAGCGGCCTTAAGGTCAAGATCGACCAGAAGAACGCCCAGAACGACCAGTCCACGTGTAAGTCCATTGCCGACAAGTTTGTGGGCGACAACGTCAACCTGATTTATGCCATCGCCACGCCCGCCGCGCAGGCTGCCGCCGGCGCCACGGCCGATATCCCCATCGTGGGCTGCGCCATCACCGACTACGCCGCCTCCGGCCTGGTCCAGGACAACGACAAGCCCGGCACCAACGTCACGGGCGCTTCCGACCTCACCCCGGTCGCCGAGCAGCTCGAGATGATGCAGAAGGTCCTGCCCGACGTTAAAAAGGTCGGCCTGCTCTACTGCACCGCCGAGTCCAACTCCGACGTCCAGATCAAGGCCGCCAAGAAGGAGCTCGACAAGCTGGGCCTCGAGTACGCTGACTTCACCGTCTCGAGCTCCAACGAGATTCAGTCCGTCGTCGAGTCTGCCGTGGGCAAGGTCGACGCGCTGTACTCCCCCACCGACAACACCATCGCCGCGGGTGCCTCGCAGGTCGGCCAGATCTGCAAGGAAAACAAGCTTCCCTTCGTGACTGGCGAGAAGGGTATGTGCATGGCCGGCGGCCTGTTCACCCTCTCCATCAACTATGAGGACCTGGGCTACGCCGCGGGCGAGATGGCCGTTAAGATCCTGAAGGGCGAGGCCAAGCCCGAGGATATGCCGATCAAGCACCTCTCGAGCAAGGACCTGGTCGTCGTCAAGAACGACGAAATGGCCGAGGCCCTGGGCATCGACCTTTCCGCCCTGGACGCGTAATGCCATACGCGGCATGCGTCTAGAGCCCGTGCTCGCGCTTTAGCCGCGTTATTCAATATCTGAGCCACAGGGGCGGGCGCTGTAGACCGGCGTCCGCCCTGCTTGTTTCAGGTAAAACAAAACGTCTGTCCGTAACTCTTCTATGCATTGTTACCGCTATTATGGAAAATCACGTGTCCACCCTATCCTAGGAGGTATGAAGCATGCTCATTGCATTGCAGGGCGCCGTTTCGCAGGGTGTCCTCTGGGGCATTATGGTGCTTGGCGTGTTTATCACGTTCCGCCTGCTCGACATTCCCGATATGACCTGCGACGGCAGCTTTGCCCTCGGCGGCTGTGTCTGCGCCGTGCTCATCGTCAATAACAACGTCGACCCGCTGCTCGCCGTGCTGGCCGGCATGTGCGCCGGCGCCATCGCGGGCGCCGTCACGGGCATTCTGACCACCGTCTTCGAGATTCCCGCGATCCTCGCCGGAATCCTCACCCAGATCAGCCTGTGGTCCATCAACCTGCGCATCATGGGCAAGTCCAATACGCCCATTCTTGCCAAGGGCACCGTGTTCTCGGCCGTCAGCAATATGACCGGTCTGCCGCAGTCCACCGTTGCCATCATCTTGGGCATCCTGCTCGCCGTGGCTATCGTTGCCATCCTGTATTGGTTCTTTGGCACCGAGATCGGCTCGGCGCTGCGCGCCACCGGCAACAACGAGTACATGATCCGCGCTCTGGGCGTCAACACCAACTCCACCAAGATGATCGCCCTCGTGCTCTCCAACGCCCTCATCGGCCTTTCGGGCGCGCTCATCTGCCAGAGCCAGAAGTATGCCGACATTGGTATGGGCACCGGTGCCATCGTTATCGGTCTTGCCGCCATTGTTATCGGTGAGGTGCTCGGCCGTCTGCTGCCCGGCGGCCTCACGCAGTTTAGCGTCCGTCTTGCCTCCGCCGTCTTTGGCTCCGTGGTGTACTTCCTTATCCGCGCCATCGTGCTGCAGTTGGGCATGGACGCCAACGACATGAAGCTGCTCTCCGCCGTGATTGTCGCTGTGGCCCTGTGCGTGCCCGTGGTTTGGGAGCGCTATAAGCTCCGCAGCTCCTACACGAAGGGGGATGAGGCAGATGCTTAAGCTCTCGCACGTCAAGAAGACCTTTAACAAGGGCACCGTCACCGAGAAGCGCGCGCTCACCGGCGTCGACCTCACCCTGAATGACGGCGACTTTGTAACCGTGATCGGCGGCAATGGCGCCGGCAAGTCCACGCTGCTCAACATGATCGCCGGCGTGTACCCGCTCGATTCGGGCGTTATTGAGCTCGACGGCACCGATATCTCGCGCCTGAGCGAGTCGCAGCGCGCCAAGTACCTGGGCCGCGTGTTTCAGGACCCCATGCGCGGTACCGCTGCCGACATGCAGATCGCCGAGAACCTGGCCCTCGCCAAGCGTCGCGGCCAGCGTCGCGGCCTTTCGTGGGGCGTTACCAAGGCCGAGAAAGATGAGTACGTTGAGCTGCTCAAGCGCCTGGACCTTGGTCTTGACACGCGTCTTAACGCCAAGGTCGGCCTGCTCTCGGGCGGCCAGCGCCAGGCACTCACCCTGTTGATGGCCACGCTCACCAGGCCGCGCCTGCTGCTGCTCGACGAGCACACGGCGGCCCTCGACCCCAAGACGGCCTCTAAGGTGCTCAACCTGACCGAGGAGATCGTCGACGAGAACCACCTGACCACGCTCATGGTCACGCACAACATGAACGACGCCATCCGTCTGGGCAACCGTCTGATCATGATGCACGAAGGCCATGTGATCTACGACGTGGCGGGCGATGAGAAGAAGTCGCTCACCGTAGCCGACCTGCTGCAGAAGTTCGAGGAGGTCTCGGGCGGCGAGCTCGCCAACGACCGCATGCTGCTAAGCTAAAACCTGCCAAAAAGGGACAGGTTTATTTTGGTAGGTTTTATCTGCGCAAACGCCAAAACCGCCGCAAAGGGACAGAGGCCCTTGCGGCGGTTTTCGCATATTATGTCGATAATCCGATATTCAATCAGACATTCTGGCTAAGGACTAAGGAAACTGCCATGAAAAGACTCCCCCGCTTTGCGTTGGCCGCCGCGTTGTTTGCCGGCGCGCTCGCAGGCATCCCAAGCCTCGCTTTCGCGGGAAACCTGCCCGCCGCTATTGACGGCTCCGTGGCCGTCATGCACACCAACGATATCCACGGCAGCTACAAGTACAGCTACAACGCAAGCAAGGGCACCGGCACTGTGGGCTTTGACGGACTGGCGGTTCTCTATAGCGCCCAAAGCAGCGTCCCCGATCTTTTGCTCGATGCGGGCGACACCTTCCACGGACAGTCCTTCGCCACCATGAGCGAGGGCAAGAGCATCGCCGAGCTCATGGACACCTTCTACGCCGACGGCTACGACGCAACCACGCCAGGCAACCACGACTGGAGCTACGGCGCGGACAAACTCCACACCATGACCGGCTACAGCACCACCGGCACGCCCTTCGCCATGCTCTGCGCGAATGCAACGTCCTCGAACGGCGTATGGAGCTCGAGCATCACGAAGACGCTCGATCGCACCTGGGAGGATAGCGAGGATCACTCCACATTCGACTACAAAATCAAGGTCGGCGTCGTCGGAGCCATGGATGAGTCGCTAGGTTCCTCGCTGCGCGCGGACCTGGTCGCGGGCACCAGCTTCTCGAGTGCCGCGAACGCCATCAATGCCGAGGCAGAGCAGCTGCGCAAGGAGGGCTGCGATGTTGTTGTGTGTATCGCGCACACGCTCGACGCAAAGACCTTTGCCACGCGGCTCCGTGGCGTCGATGCCCTTATCGCAGGCCACGAGCACATCAACCTTAACGAGAAGGTGACGGGAGCCGACGGCAAGACGATCCACGTTGTCGAGGCAGGCAGCGCCTTTGCCGAGGTGGGGCTGCTTTCCATTCCGTACAAATACGACACGAATGGCACCGAGACGACCGACGATGACACGGTCACGGTCCCTGCAGACGGCAGCGACGAGAAGCTCTACACCGCCAAGAACGTCAACGACCTTTTGACAGACCCCGACAAGGGCTCCGACTACCAAAGCCGCCTTGAAGCCGTCCGCAACAAGATCAAGCCGCTCGACGAGGACTTTGAAAACGAATCGAACAAGGTGCTCGGCACATCCACCACCAACTATTTCTACGGCGAGGACGCCGCAGGCACGCATGGTTGGGAAATGGTGCGCACCACCGATTTCCGCCCCAGCAAGGAGGGCGACACCACCAAGGCCCAGACCATCGGCCACGTGATTTGCGGCTCCTATCTTGCCCTGACGGGCGCGGACTTCGCTATCGAAAACGCTGGCGGCATCCGCGGCGGCATCGCGGCGGGCAACGTGACCGCCGGCAACGTCATCGCCATCTCGCCCTACGGCAACACCGTGGAGACCTGGACCATGACCGGCGCGGACTTCCTCGCAGCGCTCGAGCACTCGCTACAAATCAGCGACGATTGCAACGACAGCTACGAGCTTCAGCAGGCTTATGTGGCGGCCGGTCACACCGAGCAGGAGGCGCAAGACAAGTACAAGTGGCGCGATGACTCTGGCAGCGTTCTCTCCTTTGGCGGCATCAACGTGACGATTGATTGGACGCAGCCCGAAGGCAAGCACATTGTGAGTGCCACACTCACCAAAGATGGCAGCACGCTCGACCCCGCCAAGACCTATACCGTCGCCACCAACAACTACATCATCACCAACACGACCGACTTCCCCACCTTCGCAAACGCCACCAAGCACACCGAGTGGGGTACCTGCGAGTCAGCGCTAAGGGCGCTGATCGGGCAGAACAGCTGGGAGAGCAAGATGGCCTCGCTCGCGGGCACCATCAGCTTTGGCTCCGCTGCCGTGGACCCCACGCCCACACCGGCCCCGACGCCTAAGCCCTCACCTAAGACGGACACGACGACCACGAAGGTCATCACCAAGAAGACGACCGGTAAGCTCGCTGCAACGGGAGACCGCACGCTGACAGTAGTTGGCGCGTGCCTTATCGGCGGCATCATCGTCATCATCCTCGGCATTATCTGGAAGCGTCGACGCTAAGCTACACCGCCGGGCCTTGCAGCCCCGCCGCGTAAACCTTATATCGAGCACAGAAGCCCGTCCGAATTTGATCGGACGGGCTTCTTGGTGGGTATCATGGTTGGACGATCATTAGGAGGTTTCCCTACATGGAATTGTTTGAGCCAATTCTTCATTTCTTTGAGCAACGGTGGGTCCACAACATCATCTGGGCCGTCATCTTGGCGATAGGCACCGCCGTCGCCGCCAAGGTCGTATCCAAGACCCTGAACCATCTGCTTAACCGAGACGATAACCCGCTTCCGGCATCGAGTATCTTCATCAACATCGCGCGCGCCGTCATCTGGATGATTGGCGGCAGCTTTATCCTCGACAACTGTTTTGGCATTAATGCAAACGCCCTCGTCGCCGCTCTTGGCGTCGGCGGCATCGCCATCTCGCTCGGCTTTCAGGACACGCTATCAAACCTTATCGGCGGCATGCAGGTGACCTTTATGGGCATCATCAAACCCGGCGACAATATCGAGGTCGGCGGCGTATCCGGCGTTGTCCAAGACATCACTTGGCGCCATACGACGATTGAGGATGCCTGTGGACAGACCATCATTGTGCCCAATTCCAACATCTCCAAGAACACGCTCGTGCATTTGATGCCCTTTGGGCGCGTGGCCGTGCCCGTCGCGGTCAAGGACACGTCCAAGTGGGCTTCACTGGACGCGCTGGCAGATGAGCTCACCGACGCCACCAAGGCCGCCGTGCTTCCCATCTCGGGCTTTGACAAGGAGCCCTACGTACTCTTTAGCGAGATCGGCGACTTTGGCATCAAGGGCAAGATCATCTTTATCGTCAGCGACGACAGCACTACTTTCACGGCAGCCGACGCCTGCATCCGCGCCATCGCCCCCATCATCGCCTAAACCACCGCAAAGGGGACAGGCATCTTTGTAGTGGTTTTCATTCGTGGTACCATGGTTTATATCGTTGTTTAAACGACTAAGGGAGTAGACACCATGGAAGAGGCCTATCGTCAAGCACGCAAGCGCGGCGAGCAGGGACGCCGTCGCGCCATCAGCCAAAGCGAGCATCCATACCTTACGGACCTCGATAGCTTGGTTGCCCAGCTCCCCTTAGGTCAACGAGAGAATGTCGGCCTAAGGGATATTCCGCTCGAAATGGTCGTCGGCACGGTCACCAAGGGCCGTCAGTCTGCCTTTTCATGCAACTTCATGCCCCTGTTGCCGTTTAACACCGAGTTCGCCCGCAAGTGGTCCAACCTCTACGACATCCAGGTAACCGAGGGCTATCGCGACCCCATCATCGTCACCGAGTTCATGCATCGGTTCTATGTCCAGGAAGGCAACAAACGCGTTAGTGTCCTCAAATTCCTGGACGCTCCAACAGTTTCGGCTAGGGTCACCCGTCTCTACCCCGGCAAATGGGATTCCGTCGAAAGCCGCCTGTACGGCGAGTTCTGCGCGTTTTGGCGCGTCTGCCCCCTATACGAGATCGAGTTCTCGCGTGAGGGAAGCTACGAAACGCTTGCCAAGATGCTCGGTCAGAACCTCATCGAAAAATGGCCGCAAAAAAAGGTTGACTACCTGCGCCACACCTTCCTGCTCTTTAAGCGCGCCTACCTTCGCGCAGGCGGCGACCACCTGGATATTACGCCCGCCGACGCCATGCTCGTCTACCTCAATGTGTACAACCAGGACCGCCTGCTAGATACGCCGACAGATATCGTCGTAAACCGCCTGTGCAAGATTTGGCGCGAGCTGGTCATTGCCGGCAAAAATGACGAGGACAAGGTCGATCTTGTCGAAACACCGAGCGTCGACGAGGAGGAGACGCCCGCCAAGTCCACCTCCGGCGTGCTCAACTTCTTTATGGGCAAGACCGTCTATTCGGCGGCCAATCCCCTGCACATCGCCTTTATCCATGAGTTCCCGTGTGCGACGTCGAGCTGGGACAGCCTGCACGACCAAGGGCGTCAGTATCTCGATGAGCACTTTGGCGGTATCGTGCGCACCGAGGCGTTCGAGGACTGTCACGATCCGGACGTGTTCTACGCCGTCGTGGAAACGGCTGTCAAACATGGGGCAAACGTCATCTTCTCGACCTCGCACCGCCTGATGGAATACACGCTCAGGGCTGCCGTTGAGTATCCCCGGGTTCGGTTCCTCAACTGTTCTATCGGCCTTCCCCACCAAAGCGTCCGTTCGTACTTTGGCAAGATGTACGAGGCCAAGTTTCTCCTGGGCGCCCTTGCCGCCAGCATGGCGGACAACCACCGCATCGGCTACCACGCGTCGGTCTTCGCCTCGGGCGCACTCAGCGAGATCAACGCCTTTGCGATTGGCGCCTCGCTGCTCGACCCGCGCGCGCAGGTCATCCTCACCTGGGGCGATGTTCCCGCCGGTGGTCTTGCCGAAGCCATGTACCGCGAAGGCGTAAGCGTCATGACCGGCGCTGACATGTCAAAGTCGCTCGAAGACCCAACGGCCTACGGGCTTCACCGCTTGGTCGACGGCAATGTCACCGGCATCGCCATGCCCGTATGGAACTGGGGCCGTTACTACGAGCTCATCGTTCGCAGCCTTCTTCACGGCACGTGGGACGAGACCAGCGACGACAACCAAGTGCGCGCTGTCAACTACTGGTATGGCATGAGCTCCGGCGTTATCGACATCCGTTACGCTCCGGGCCTACCCTACCAAACGCGCAAACTCGTGCAGTTGCTCCGCAACGGCATTGTTGAGGGATCCATCAACCCCTTTGGCGGCGAGCTCCACAGCCAGAACGGCGTGGTACAGATCGAAGGCTTCCCTCCGCTGCCGAGCACGCAGATTGTCGAGATGAATTGGCTGGCGGACAACGTGGTAGGCACCATTCCGCAGCTCGACGATGAGCCGAAAGTCCCTGCCCTATGAAAATCCTTGCCATAGCCGATACCGAAGAACGATGCCTTTGGGAGTGCTTTCGCAAGGAACGCTTTGAGGGAGTCGACCTGATTTTGTCCGCCGGCGATCTGGACCCGGACTATCTTGAGTTTTTGGTTACGGTCATCAACAAACCGCTCATCTACGTGCGCGGCAATCACGATGACCGCTACGCACGTCATGCACCGGGTGGATGTATCTGCGTAGAGGACAGCGTGTACACGTACCTAGGGATTCGCATTGCGGGCCTTGGCGGGTCCATGCGTTATCGCGACGGCGCCAACATGTACACCGAACGCGAGATGTCCAAGCGCATGCGTAAGCTGTCGCGTAAGGTTAGGATGGTCGGCGGGTGCGACATTCTGCTTACCCATGCACCCGCCGCCGGTATGGGTGATCTGGACGATCTGCCGCATCGAGGATTCGAGTGCTTTAACACAGCACTCGAATCCTGGAATCCCGACTACATGGTGCACGGGCATGTGCACCAAAGCTACGGTTGTGATTTTCAGCGCGAGCGTCAGCATGTGTGTGGAACGACGATCATCAACGCCTGCGGCTATACGCAGTTTGAGCTCGACCAGACGCACTACCCCATCCGCGGCTGGCAAGCAGCTTGGCTCAACTCACAAACCATGCGCCGCGAGCTCAAACGCCACGAAGCCATCGAGTCTTCAACAGCCAGAACACCCTGGTAACCACCATAAAGGGGACACTGTCCCCTTTATGGTGCTTTTGACGCGATAGCAAGAAACCCGGTCCTGCACAAGGCAGAACCGGGTTTCTTTAGCAATGCTTGCTGTACTCAGGCAGTAACTAGCAGTTACTCAGCCAGGAAGTCACGCTGGACAGCGGGATCGACCTTGACGCCAGGGCCCATGGTGGAAGACACGGAGATGGACTTGACGTACTTGCCCTTAGCAGAAGAGGGCTTGACGCGCAGAATCTCGGTGTACAGGGCAGCGTAGTTCTCGACGAGCTGCTGCTCAGAGAAAGACTTCTTGCCCAGGGGCACGTGGCAGATGCCGTAGCGGTCGGCGCGATACTCAACGCGGCCGGCCTTGAGCTCGGAGACCATCTTGGCGACGTCCATGGTCACGGTGCCGAGCTTGGGGTTCGGCATGAGGCCACGGGGACCAAGGATCTTACCGATGCGGCCAACCTTGGCCATCATGTTCGGCGTAGCGATAGCGGCGTCGAAGTTGATCTCGCCCTTCTGGATCTGGGCGACGAGCTCGTCGGAACCGATGATGTCGGCGCCGGCAGCCTCGGCCTCGCGAGCCTTCTCGCCCTCGGCGAAGACGGCAACACGAACGGTCTTGCCGGTGCCGTGGGGCAGGGAGATGGAACCACGGATGTTCTGGTCAGCCTTACGAGTATCGATGCCCAGACGGAAGTGGGCCTCGACGGTCTCGTCGAACTTGGCGGTGTCGAGCTCCTTGATGAGCTTGGCAGCCTGAAGGGGGGTGTAGAGCGTGGCGCGGTCGATCTTCTCGGCAGCGGCGTTATAGCTCTTACCATGCTTAGCCATGTGCATTACCTCCTGTGGTTAAACGGGCGTGAGCCCTCCCACATCGTATCGTGTGCCCTATTGCACACATATAACGGGCGCCCCGGTCGGAGCACCCGTCATTACCTAAAGAAATCGCTACTCAGCGATGGTGACGCCCATGGAGCGGGCGGTACCGGCGATGATCTTCTTGGCGGCGTCAATGTCGTTGGCATTGAGGTCCGGCATCTTGATCTCGGCGATCTTGGTGAGCTGCTCCTGGGAGAGCTGACCGACCTTGTCGGCCTGGGGCTTAGCAGAACCAGACTTGAGGTTCAGCTCCTTCTTGATGAGGTGAGCCGCCGGCGGGGTCTTGGTGATGAAGGAGAAGGACTTGTCCTCGTAGACAGAGATCTCAACGGGGATGATGTCGCCCTTCTTGTCCTGCGTCTCGGCGTTAAAGGCCTGGCAGAACTGCATGATGTTCACGCCAGCAGCGCCCAGGGCGGGGCCGACGGGAGGAGCGGGGTTAGCTGCACCAGCAGGAATCTGGAGCTTAATGACGTTGGCAACCTTCTTCTCAGCCATGGTCATTCCTTTCGAATCACGAGTGTGAAGTACTTGCTATATCGTAAGCACGCACGTGTTAGAAGCACTCCTGAGATGAGCAGTCACAGAAGAAGCACGCTCGCGCGAACGGACGAAAACTTAAGCGATGACAGCGACCTGGTTAAAGTCGAGCTCGACCGGCGTCTCGCGGCCAAAGATCATCAGCGTAACCTTGAGCTTGCCAGCCTCGGTGTTAACCTCGGAGACCTTGCCATCAAAGTCGGTAAGCGGGCCATCGGTGACGCGGACGGATGTGCCGACCTCAATATCAACCGAGGTGCGCTTGGGCGAATCGCCCTTACCGGGACGACGAGTCATCTTGTTGTACTCGTCGCGGGAAAGCGGAGCGGGCTTGCCGTTGCCACCCAGGAAACCGGTGACGCCAGGCGTGTTACGAACACACGTCCAAGCATCGTCATCCATCTCCATGCGGACCAGGACATAACCCGGGAAGATCTTGGAATCCTTGGTCTCACGCTTGCCACCCTCTTTAATCTCGGTGACACGCTCCATAGGAATCTCGATATCAAAGATACGGTCCTGCATGCCCATAGTCTCGATACGATGCTCGAGATCGGACTTAACGCGGTTCTCGTATCCAGAGTAAGTGTGAACGACGTACCAACGCTTAGACATGGTTTAGCCCCTCAATCCAGAGAACAGAGCAAGAGCCTCGCCAAAGCCAGCATCGAGCAGAGCGATGACGACGCCGACGACGATCAGAGAAGCGCAAACGACGACCGAGTAGTTCACGAGCTCCTTCTTATCGGGCCACGTGACACGCTTCATCTCGGACTTGACCGAGGCGAAATACTTCTTGGTGCGGGCGAAGAAACCAGGCTTCTCGTTCTTCTTGGACTTCGCAGCCTTCTCGTTCTTCTTGGCAACGGCCTTCTTGGCCTCAACCTTGGAGTTGGCGGCAGCGCTGTTGGCAGGTGCCGGCTGCTGAGCCTTCTTCTTGTTCTTCTTGTTGGCCATTTGGGTTACCTCCGCGCAATGCGCTTATACATGAGTAAACCGTAAGCCCCCAAGAGGGGCTTACGGAATAATGACTGGCACGCCAGGAAGGACTCGAACCCTCAACACTCGGTTTTGGAGACCGATGCTCTACCAATTGAACTACTGGCGTATGTGACTAGAGACTAGCGAGTCTCTTTGTGCAGCGTGTGGTGACGGCACCAGGGGCAATACTTCTTGATCTCCATACGATCAGGCATGGTCGACTTGTTCTTGGTGGTCGTATAGTTGCGGCGCTTGCACTCAGTGCACGCAAGAGTAACTAGAGTACGCATGTATCCTGAACCTTTCATTTCCGCCCCGTACGGGCACGAGTTGTTACTTTATCAGCTCCACGTAAGTGCTGTCAATGAAAACCTCGAGTCAATTGGTTCTCGGTGGATCCATTCATATTTGGAACACATCAATGAAGCCATCGAGATCTAATCGACGGTGCATCCAGGACCATTATCGATCCTCTCGACACCAGCAACGGCTCAATATCCATTGCAGAAAAGAACCCGGCACCCATATAAGTGCCGGGTTCTCTAAGTCAGCTATATCAAAGAGCTAATTTACTCAATGATCGTGGAGACGATGCCCGAACCGACGGTGTGGCCACCCTCGCGGATAGCAAAGCGCAGGCCCTCCTCCATGGCGATCGGGTGGATGAGGTCGCCCTCGATGGTGATGTGGTCACCAGGCATAGCCATCTCGGTGCCCTCGGGGAGCTTGACCGTACCGGTAACGTCGGTGGTACGGAAGTAGAACTGAGGACGATAACCATCGAAGAACGGGGTGTGACGGCCGCCCTCCTCCTTGGTCAGAACGTAGATCTCGCCGGTGAACTTGGTGTGCGGGGTAACCGAACCGGGCTTGCAGAGAACCTGGCCGCGCTCGATGTCCTCGCGCTTGATGCCGCGGAGCAGCAGACCGACGTTGTCGCCAGCCTCGCAGAAGTCCATGGACTTACGGAACATCTCGATACCGGTAACGACGGTGTTCTGGGTATCCTTGATGCCGACGATCTCGACGGGCTCGTTGAGCTTGAGCTCACCGCGCTCGACACGGCCGGTAGCAACGGTACCACGGCCGGAGATGGTCATAACGTCCTCAACGGCCATCAGGAACGGGAGGTCGTTGTTACGAGCAGGCGTCGGGATGTACTCGTCGACGGCCTTCATGAGCTTGCGGATAGCGTCCATCCACTTGGCGTCGCCCTCGAGAGCGCCCAGAGCGGAACCACGGATGACGGGGATGTCGTCGCCGGGGAAATCGTACTCGGAGAGGAGCTCACGGGTCTCCATCTCGACGAGGTCGATGAGCTCGTCATCGTCGACCATGTCGCACTTGTTCAGGAAGACGACGATGTAGGGAACGCCGACCTGACGGGCGAGCAGGATGTGCTCGCGGGTCTG
>CATVRV010000019.1:0-44819 GCA_958346515.1 uncultured Collinsella sp. | reverse complement strand
CAATCGCAAGAAGATGACGGGGCGGAATGTCAATCCTGGTCTAACAGAGCCTTAAATAAACTTGAAAAGTAATTTACCCAACCTAGTCATTTAAGAACGTCCCCAATGACTACCCCGCATCCGGAGCAAGGCAACGCCGCAGGTAGAGGGCGGACAGCGAAAACGCCCCTAAGCGAGCAAGGTGACGTGAAAGAGGAGGGAAGCGTACTTTGGTACGCGACCGACGATTGAACGTCAGATTGCCGCTTAGGGGCGTTTGCAGCGTCGAGCAGTTACGGCGTTTGGTAAAACGCCGTAACTTAAACGGCCTGTGCCAGCTTCTCGGCTCGCTCGGCGGCGGCGAGCGCCTCGATGACGGTGCCGAGCTGATCGCCCAGAAGGACGCCGTTGTAGGTGGAGTTGAAACCGATGCGGTGATCGGTCACGCGGTCCTGGGGCTGGTTGTAGGTACGGATCTTCTCGGAACGGTTGCCGTGGCCGATCTGGCTCTGGCGCTCGGCACCGAGCTCGGCCTGCTGCTTCTCGAGTTCCATCTCGTACAGACGGGCGCGCAGCATCTGCATGCAGACCTCGCGGTTCTGGATCTGGGAACGCTGCTCCTGCGACTGCACCACGGTGTTGGTGGGCAGGTGGGTGATGCGCACGGCGGAGTAGGTGGTGTTAACGCACTGACCGCCAGGGCCGGAGGCGCAGTAGGTGTCGATGCGCAGGTCGGACTGGTTGATCTGGACGTCGATCTCCTCGGCCTCGGGAAGTACGGCGACGGTAGCCGTGGAGGTCTGAATGCGGCCCTGGGACTCAGTCTTGGGAACGCGCTGGACGCGGTGCACGCCGGACTCGAACTTCATGACGGAGTAGACGCGGTCGCCCTCGACCTTGAACTCGATGGACTTAAAGCCACCGGCCTCGCTGGGGCTGGAATCGAGCACGGTAGTCTTCCAGCCGCGCGACTCGCAAAAGCGCTGGTACATCTTGTACAGATCGCCGGCGAAGATGGCCGCCTCGTCGCCACCGGCGGCGGAGCGGATCTCGACGATGGTGTTCTTGTCGTCGTTGGGGTCGCTCGGGATGAGCATGTACTTGATGTCTTCCTCGAGCTGGGGAAGCTTGGCCTCGTTTTCGGAGATGTCCATCTGGAGCATCTCCTTCTCATCGGCATCGGTGGTATCGTGCAGCATTTCCTTGGCAGCCTCGATGTCATCGAGCGCGCCGATGTACTCGCGCGAGGCGGCAATGAGGTCGGACTGGTGCGCGTACTCCTTGTTGAGACGCGTGAACTCCTTGATATCGGAGGCGACGGCCGGGTCGGAAAGCTTCTTCTCGAGCTCCTCGTAGGCCTTGATGATCTTTTCGAGCTTGTCGCGCATGACGGACTCCTTTATATGCGTGAAGGCGAAAATCGGCAGAATTGATGGGGCGCGGGGCGCCGCTGCGGGGGTAAGTCCAGCTAGAGCATGTCGATCTTCAGATACATGCGCATCCCTTCGCGTATGGGGTACATAGTTGCGGTCTAACCCATATATGATAGCGTGCGCAGGCAAACCTGCATATAACCCGCACGGAATCCGACAAAGGGACAGTCCCTTTGTCGGATTCTAAAGCGTATAGAGTAGGGCGATGAGGAAGCGAACACCCTGGAGGTAGGCGCGGCGGGTGATGCGCTCGTTGGTGCCGTGGACGCCTCGGTCGCACTCGTCATCATCGACCACAAAGGCCGAGAAGCGAATGCACTCAGGGCAAATGTGCTGGTAGTTGGCAGCGTCGGTCGCACCGATCACGGTCGAGGGCACAATTGCCACTGGCTCGAATGATCCGTTTTCCTCCATCCCCTTTGGATCACGGAAATAGCGGACGGCGATGGAGCGAACCGCCTCGAGACCGGGACCACCGATGCGCGGGGACGGCGAGGGTTCGGAGCTGCCGGGGCCCAGCTCCACTTTGACACGACCGGCAAGGTCCGCCCCGGCAACCGCCTCACGGCAGCGCGCCACAACGTCGGCCACGCTCGTGCCCTCGAGCATGCGGAAGTTAATGTTGGCCCACATATCCTGCGGCATTACGTTGGCGCCGGTGCTGCCACCCTCGATCTGCGTGGGCGCGCAGGTGGTCGTCACCAGCGGATAGAGCTTTTTGCTGGCGAGGCAATCGCGGACAATGGCATCCCCGTTGGCGGCAATTTCATCGGCCGTGTAGAGCCCCAACTCGACGAGTTGGGCGGCAAGCAAGTCGGTCACGCGCGTCGGCCACTCGATATCGCAGATTGCGGTGATGGCACGGCTGAGCACCTCGAGTGAAGTGCCCCCGTAGGGGTTGGAGGAATGCCCGCCCTCGCTACGCGTCCTCAACACGATATCGGCGTAGCCCTTCTCCGCGAGATCGGCATGCATAAGCCAGCCCTCGCCCGCGCCGTACTCGGCAGCCGGAACGATGCGGTAGTCGCCCTCGTCGATCAGGTGCTCAAGCTCAATGCCGCGCTCTTCGAGCACGCGGCCGATGGCACCCGCACCGAACTGCGTGGTTTCCTCGTCCTGGCCAAAAGCCAGCAGCAGGGTGCGCTCGTGCTCCCAGCCGTGTGCGAGCGCATACTCAACCGCCTCGAGAATGCCTGCGACCTGGTCTTTCATATCGATGGCGCCGCGACCCCAAATGTAGGTGTCGTCCACATGTCCGCTAAAGGGGACATGCGTCCAGTCAGCCTCGGTGCCGGGTACCACGGGAACCACGTCCATGTGGCCCATGAGCATGACGGGTTTGAGGGCAGGGTCGGAACCGCTAAGCGTCACCAATAGCGAATGGTCGATAAGCTCGACCTTACCCGCCGTAAATACGTGCGGCCAAGCCTGCTGCATATACGCGCGCAGGTCGTCGAACGGCTGCCAGTTCACCGCCTCGGCATCCATACTCGAGATGGTCGGAAACGACAGCACGCGGCCCAGGCGCTCGCACGCACCAGCCTCGTCCAGATCGGCAAAATCATCCTCATGCGCAAAAAAGCGCCAAACCTCGGCCATGACATCCTTTCGATTGTGACGACAAGGGCCGCCCCACCGGAGCGGCCCTGCCACATAAGCGTTTGCGGTCGGTTATTTGTCCTCGAGATAACGCGAGAGGAACTCGCGCGTGCGCTGATGTTTGGGGTTGCCGAAGAGCTCGGCCGGCGCGGCATCCTCGAGCACCACGCCCTTGTCCATAAAGACCACGCGGTCGGACACCGTGCGGGCAAAGGCCATCTCGTGCGTGACGACGACCATGGTCATGCCGTCGGCAGCGAGCTTGCGCATGACCTCGAGCACCTCGCCCACGATCTCGGGGTCGAGTGCGGAGGTCGGCTCGTCGAACAGCATGATCTGCGGATTCATGCATAGGGCACGAGCGATGGCCACGCGCTGCTTTTGACCGCCGGACAGGCGACCCACGGCGGCGTGCGCGAACTTCTCGAGCCCCACACTCGTCAAATGCTCCATCGCGACCTTCTCGGCCTCGGCCTTGCTCATTTTTTTGAGCGTGACGGGCGCAAGCGTGCAGTTGTCGAGCACATCCATGTTGTTGAACAGGTTAAAGCCCTGGAACACCATGCCGATGTCCTCACGCAGCTTGTTAATGTTGCAGCGCTCGGCCGTGAGGTCCTGGCCGTGGAACCAGATGTGGCCCGCGTCCGGGGTCTCGAGCAGATTGAGGCAGCGCAGGAAGGTCGACTTGCCCGAGCCCGAGGCGCCGATAATGGTGACGACCTCGCCGGGGTTAACGGACAGGTCGATGCCCTTGAGTACCTCGAGCGAGCCGAAGCTCTTGCGCAGGCCCTCGACGCGGATGAGCGGCTCATTGGTCTGTGCGGCGGCCGCAACGCCGGTAGTGGCGGTATCTGCCATGATGATTCTCCTCGTCTTAAGCCTAGTTAGAGCTGGGCAGCGTGGCCGGAGCCTCGGCACCGAGCTTTTTGCCAAAGGCTTCGAGCAGGCGGCTCGCCACGAGCGTCAGGATCAGGTAGACCACGAGCGCCACGCAGTAGACCTCCATCTGGCGGTAGTACACGCCGGCGACCGTGGTAGTAGCGTACATAAGGTCGAACACGCCGATGACCGAGAGCACCGACGAATCCTTGATGTTGATGATGAGCTCGTTGGTGAGCGCCGGAATCGCATTTTTAATGCCCTGGGGGAACACGACTTTGCGCATGGCCTGCCACTGCGACAGGCCCAGCGATCGCGCCGCCTCGGCTTGGCCGGAATCGATGGACTCGATGCCGCCGCGCAGGACCTCCATCATGTAGGCGGTGGAGTTGAGCGAGATGGTGACGAGGCCGGCGGTGAAGGTGCTCCAGATCTGGTTGGCCTGGGCGGTCTCGAAGCCCATGCCGCGCAAAACGGTGAAGCCCGCGTAATAGATGAGCAGGCCCTGGACCATCATGGGCGTGCCGCGCACGATGGTGGAGTAGACGGTCGCAAAGCCGCGGCCGATACTCTTAACGAAGCGCACCAGGTCGTTATCCACGCGGTCGAACGTCTGAATGCGTAGGAACACGAAGAGCAGCGCCAGGAAGAATGCGATGACGGTGCCGAAGGTGGCAAGCGCGATGGTGATCTCGATACCGCGAATGAAGAAGTCCCCGCTCTTGTAGGTCATGTAGACCAGGCTCGACAAAAAGTCGCTGGGGTTGGAATCCGAGACAATGCTCACCTGCACCAGGTCGATAAACGACATGACGCAGCGGTCGATAAAGAAAACTGCCGCGATGGCGACCACGACGTAGCTGCCCAGGCGTGCGCCACGACGGCAGCGCTCGGATGCGAACGGCGACTTTTCGCGATAGTCGTTCCAGTGCATGAGCTTGGTGACCAGCGCCGCCGCCGACACGACGAGCCAGGCCCAAAGGATTGCCCAGAGGCAGTCTTGGAAGATACCGGTGGGGGCCAAGAAGCTCAGCGGCGTGGGGTTGCGTTGGCTAAACGCCAGGCCGAGCGCCGCGATAACACTCGTGCCCAGGTATACATAACGGTGGTCGGCCTTGATAAAGGAGGCCAGGCGATTAATGGTTTTCATGCTGCCTCCCTATGCCGGCTGACGGTCGAGGCACGCGTCCCACATTTGGTCGCGCTCCTCTTGGCTAATGCCCTTGAGTGTCTTGTCGATGAGCTTAAGCAGCTTGTCCGAGCCCTTGCGGCAACCGACATTTGCCGTGACCTCCTGCTTAAAGCCCTCGCCCTCGGCAAACTGGATGGGGACGATACCGGGATTTTGGGCCATATAGCCCTTCTCATTCTCGGTGTTGTAAGTCACGGCGTCGCAGGTGCCCTGCAGCAGATTCGAAAACACCGTGGGGACCGAGTCGACCGGGTTTTTGTGGACAACGCCCGGGATCTCGTCGATGACGGTATCGAGCATGGTGTCCTTTTGCCCGAGCACCGTAGCGCCGCTAAAGTCGCTGAGCTTGGTCGCGTTTTGGTAGGGGGAACCCTCTTTTACGAACAGGCCAAAGTAGCCAATGAAGTACGGATCGGAAAAGCCGACGGACTCCTCGCGCTCGGGCGTGGCGCTCATGCCGGCAATGATGAGGTCGATCTGGCCGTTGTTGAGCGAATCGATAAGACCCGAGAAGCTCTGTTTGACGGCAACGGGCTCGCCGCCGAGGGCCTTGCAGACGATCTTGGCGATCTGCACGTCGTAACCATCGGCATAGGCGCCCTGCACGTTGTCGATGGGGATGGTGTACTCGCTGGCTTCGGAGACCTGCCAGTTGTACGGGGCGTAGGCCGCCTCCATGCCAATGCGGATCTTGTCCTTGCCGATCACGGAATCGGACAGGTCGTCGCGACCGCCGCCCGTCGTGGGCCGAACCACCTTGAGCGTTGACGGGCGCTGACAGCCGGCAAGCGCGCCGGCGACGACGGAAGCGCTCGCAGCGAGAGCGCTACCCAAAAAGATGCGACGGCTGCATACCGGCTGTGGATGCGCGTCGCGTTGATGGGGAGAATGCATAATCTGCCTTCCCTGTTGAATCGTATGCTGACGACTTAACAGGATATACGCCAGCAACTAGCAGCGCAGCACAAGCTCGAAAAATTAATAGACACGCGGTAGTCATTGGGGACGCCGATGTTTTGGCAATGCCGGCGAGCGACGTCCAGAGCGAACAAGTGGCATGAAAAAGGCAAGGCATGACCAGAAGGTCTATGCCTTGCCTTTTGAATGACAACTTGTCGCTCTGGACGACGCGCAGCATCGACCGAGCGGCGGAACCTCTAGAGCAAGGTAACGCTAAAACTGCGCTTGTCCGTCTCGCCCGGGGCCAGGGTGATGGTGTTGACCTTGTGCTCAAAGACATCGTCCTCGGTGTCCATGGTGGTGTGACCGGTCCAGGGCTCGAGCGCCACAAACGGAGCGTCGTTGGCGGCAGACCACACGCCAATGTACTTAAAGCCCTCAAAGTCGATCTTGACGCCGTGACCCGACTTGCGGCCGCGCAGCGTGAGCGTGGAGCCCGGGGTATCGGTGAACATGATGGCGTCGTTATCGAAGCTGCGGTGCGTGATGGGCAGCACGTCCGAGTTATCGGGAGCCTTGTAGCTGCCCTCGAACGTCATAAGACCGTCGGGTGTGATGATGGGAGCCTCGTTAGTCCAAGCCTCGGTAAACGCCAGCTCGTAATCCTCGAATGCCTCGTCCTCGGCACCGGGAGCCGGTACGTTAAACGCAGGGTGGCCGCCCACCGAGAACGGCAGGTCCACGTCGCCGGTATTGGTGACGGCAAAGGTCTGCGTGAGGATGGCGTCGCCGGTCAGGGCATAGGTCATGTTGAGCTTAAAGTGGAACGGAAAGGCCTTGAGCGACTCGGACGTGTCGGTGATCTCGTACGTTACCGAGGAGCCGTCCTCCGAAACCTCGACCAGCTTGTGCTCGACGATGCGCGCGAGTCCGTGGCGCGGCATCTCGCAGGTGCCGGCCGCAGACGTTGCCGTGTTGTTGCGCAGCGAACCCACAATGGGGAACAGGATGGGCGCATGCTTGCCCCAAAAGGCGGGGTCGCCCTGCCACAGATACTCGTTGCCGTTGAGAGCAAGGCTCGTGAGCTGGGCGCCCATGGAATCGATGGCCGCGGTGAGGCCGCCGCGCTTGATGGTAGTGACGGTAGACATGCTACTTCCTCCAAAAGTAAACAATAGTGTCGAGGGCTATTGTCCCACTCTTGGCGGCGGGACGGGACGGCAGGCGATTATTGAGTAGCCATAGCGGAATGAGCGGCGAGCGCCTACTGGGTATCTACGTAAAGGTCAAACCCGCCCTGTGGCGTGGTGTCGACCGTATCGGGCGCCTGCGAGTTAAAGCTCACGGGAACCATGCGCTTTGAGGCACGGAAGCGCGTGCCGTCGGTGGCGACGGGCGGTTCATCGACGGTGAGCTCGTAGTCGCCGGGCTTAAGTTCGATGCCGTCACCAGCGGAATTGACGTATTGATACTCGTCAATCGTCTGCCCTTTGAGCGTGCGCCCCACGATATGGATGAGCATTTGGCTGTCGCCGCGCGCGGTGTCCCACGTCGCGCCGTCCTTGACCTCGACCGACACATGTACCGAGCGCGTGCGGCCGAGCGATTGCTCGACAGACATCTCGACCCTGGCGGCGTCTTTTCGCTGCTGCTCGACATGGCTCCAGACGTTTCCAATTACCGAGCATGCGATAACGCCGGCCATGAAGGCGATAAGGATGGGGCCAAGCGGAGAGCGACGTCCTGCATCTTCCTCGCGAGACAGATTGGGGCGACGTGTGGGTGCGGGCGCCTGAGCGCCCTGCGAGGGCACGTCGAGAATACTGAAGGATGCCGTGCTGTCGGGATCGATGGTGTGACGCGGCTGCGGGGTCTTTGCCGGCGAGATCGACATGTCGGCTGGCTCGCCGAGCGTGGCCGTAGCGTCGGCCTTGGCCTCGTCTGCCTCGGCCTGGGCCCAAGCTTGTTCGAAGGTCAGGGGCTCGACAGGGTCGAGGGCGGCGTCCGAGTCGGCGGCGACGTCGTTGCCGGTCTCGTCCTCGTCGCTCGACACGTCACGCGGCGCGGGCTCGTCCCACCCCTCGTCCGGAGTCTCACCCTCGCTATACCACCATTCAAAGTTATCGATATCCATACGGGGCGCCCCTTAGGCCTCGCAAATAAACACTCGCTAGTTTTATACCCCCAGACGACACCGAAGCTCACCCGCGCCGGACACAAAAACCGTCACAACATTCGACGCTTTTCCTCGATTTCGAGATTTTCGCCGAATGTTGTGACGGTTTGGGCGACTGGCCGGCAGCGCAATGCGACAAAGGGACTGTCTCTTTGTCACATTCTGTTAGAGTTGCAGGGATTGAATCCCGCTTATTAATGCGACATTGGAGTGACAGCCTTGACCGCCGCAACCACGCCTAAAAGCAAGTCAACCGCCGCCGCGCTTTCACCTGCGCGCACCAATCTTTGTCTGGCGCTGCTCGTGTTGTTAGGTTTTTCGCTCGGCTGCTCGGAGTTCGTGGTCATCGGCATCGAGAGCGACCTGGCGACGGAGCTCGGCATATCGCTTGCCACCGCAGGCCAGCTCATCAGCGTGTTTGCGCTTGTCTACGCCATCGCCACGCCGGTGCTTGCGCTCAGCACGGGACGTTTTCGCCGCTACCAGCTGCTCGTGTGCTACAGCATCGTCTTTGTGCTCGGCAACCTGGTCATGGCGTTGGCGCCCAACTTCCAGGTGCTGTTTATCTCGCGCATCATCCTGGGCTCCGTCTCTGGCGCACTGCTCGCTGTGGGTGTGACGTACATCCCCGAGCTGCTGTCCCCGCAGCAAACTTCGTTTGCCATCTCGGTGGTATATGGTGCGTTTTCCGTGGCAATGGTCTTTGTCACTTCGATCGGCAAGTTTGTGGCCGACACACTCGATTGGCACGTGGCCATGTACGGCACGCTGGCCTTTGCCGTTCTGATCTGCGGAGCGCTCGTGATGTTTATGCCGCGCGCTGGGCAAACCGACGAACCTGCCACCTTTCGCGAGCAGGCGGGGCTGCTGCGCGAACCGAGCATCATCACCGGCATGCTCATCTTTTTGTTTGGCGTGGGCTCGGTCTATGTGTTCTACGGCTACGTGACGCCTTATCTTGAGCAGGTGCTGGGCATGGGCACGGTCGAAGCCAGTACCACGCTCATGGCCTACGGCGTGTTCTGCCTGATCTCGAACATCCTGGGCGGATGGATCGATGCTCGCTTTGGCATGAAGGCGCTACTCGTGACGTTTGTGCTGCAGGCTGCAGCGTTACTCGGACTGTTTGCTGTGGGCGGCACCATGCCGCTCGCGCTGGTCTTTGTCTTTAGCCTGGCGCTGCTCATGTACCTGTTCTCGGTGTCGTGCATCACGCACTTTATGGACGTGGCACGCAGCCGCCATCCCAAGTCGATGGTACTCGCAAGTTCGGTTGAGCCCATGGCGTTTAACGTCGGCATCTCGTTTGGCACCGCAGTGGGCGGCGCCGTGGTAAGCAGCGTTGGCATTGCATATGTAGGCGCAGTGGGTGCCGCGTTCTCGCTTGTGGCCTGGGTGCTTACGCTGGTGACGATTAAGTTGGCTCGCTGGGAACGCAAGAGGGCGATGGCGCAGGCGTAGATGCGATACTCGAGCTCGATGATGGCGATCGAAAGGAAACCGCATATGCAACGTGTACTGTTTATCTGCTATGGAAACATCTGCCGCTCGACGATGGCCGAGTCGGTGTTTACCGAGCTCGTGCGCCGCGCTGGGCGCGAGGCGGAGTTTGCCATCGATTCCGCGGCGACCTCGACCGAGGAGATCGGCAACCCGCCACACCACAGTACCGTTGCCAAGCTACGCGAGGTCGGGATTCCCGTCGTCGCACATCGCGCACGTCAGGTACGTCGCGCGGAGTATGGCGACTGGGACCACATTGTCTATATGGACGACGAGAACGCCCGCGCCCTGTACCGAATTTTTGGGAAGGACCCCGATGGCAAGATCTCGCGCCTGCTCGATTGGACCGATCGCCCCGGCGACGTGGCCGACCCCTGGTACACCGGCAATTTCGACGCCACCTACCGCGATGTACTCGCCGGTTGCACCGCCATGCTCGAGCAGCTGTAGGCGCTCGGGCGGCGCGGGCACACGGGCCACGCCATCGGCATAAAACGAGCGTGGATTTTCTCCCACTTTGAGCGTTCGAGTGCGCTCTAAACGGGAGAAAATCCACGCTCGTTATCTCGGTGGGAGAAAATCCACACTCATGAATGTGACAAAGGGACTGTCCCTTTGTCACATCCGGGACTGGCCCTAGACCGGCTTGACCTCCAGCTTTATCCCCTCGGCGCAGGAGTCGCCCAAAACATCCGAAAGGGCCCAGGTCGCATATAGCGGCAAATAGAGAACCGCTCCGTTGCGCTCAACGTTGCCTCTCGAAAAAACAATCCCGAGCCTTACGCCATATTCAGCCGTATCAAGCACATGACCGAGCGCAGCGTGCGCGTGGTAATAGGAGCCCGATTTAACCTCGATCGGAACAGCCGTCCCATCCGGTCCGTCGACCACAAAGTCCACTTCACCGCGCTTTTTTGTCTGATAGTAGTAAAGCTGGCGATTTTGGGCAGTCAGCTGCTGGGCCACCACGTTTTCGTAAATGCCGCCCAGATTGGGCTCCTTGCTATCAAGATACGCCGCTTGGGCGACTCCAACGGGGTAGCGCGCCATCAACATGCCCGTATCCGATTGGTATAGCTTGAACTGCGATGGCCGTGCCGTCTTGAGCAGGGGCGACTTTGGCTCGGTTACGATATCGGCTTTGAGAGCAACGCCGGCATCGACAAGCCAGACAAAATCTCGCTGGTACTTCTCATAATGCGCCTTGGGGTCAATGGAATTGAGCACGAAACGCTTGTGTTCGCCCTCGAGCATAATAGGGAGCTGATCGTAGATGCTCTGCACCTGCAGGGCTCGCCCGCTTGCATACTTGGAGATATCCCGCCGGTACTGTTCGTTGAGCTCTGACTGTAGCTGACGAACAGAGGCAAGGTCGCCCTGCGTGTCAAGGAAACGCTGCACGACCTCCGGCATTCCGCCGACAACGGTATAGGTCCTGAAGTTTGCCATCATCGCGTCATGAATGTAATCAGGAATGGGCCTCTCGCTGATACACGCGTCACGTATCGTTTGGCGAGCCCCCTCGCTCACCCCGGTTGCCCAGCAAAACTCCTCAAAATCGAGCGGGAACATCCTAAGCTCGTGGACATACCCCACGGGATAGGACCTGACGCCCTTGAACTGGGTCCCGAGCATTGACCCCGAAAACGCCCAGCGGCACCTCCCGTCCTCAACAAGGAACTTTGCCATCGTCATGATGTCGGGGGCCTCTTGGACCTCATCGATAAACACGAGCGTTTTGCCTGGTGCAATCGACTTTCCCGAAAGAAGCGTCACCCTGCTGATGAAATCATCGGCATCCCGCGCCTCGAGAAGAGCATCTTTTGCCTGGCGATTTTCCATGAGGTTAAGCTCGATGTAGGTTGCATGGCTGGCTTTGCCAAATGCGCGAATCGAATAGCTTTTGCCGATCTGGCGAGAACCCGTGATGAATAAGGCCTTTTGCTCGGCAGACTTCAGCCAACGCTCCAGCTCTGCCGCTATTTTCCTGCGCAGCATAGGCTCTCCCCTCAGTGTCATCAAATGAAATGCAAAGTTTTATGCGCTTAATTATCGATGAAATGTAGGATTTTTAGAACCTAAAATCGGATGAAATGCAGAGATTTAGGATTATAAGCAAAAAGAAGGGGCAGCCCCGGCGAATGTGACAAAGGGGCTGTCCCTTTGCCACATTGCGCTCGACTACTCGTCAACGATCTCGGCAAGCCAGACGTTCAGCGTATCGACCTCGGGGCAGCAGAACTTTGCCGTACCAGGCTCGTTGCCAGGCACGGTTCCGCCATAGCGCAGGATATCGATATAGGGAAAGCCCACATGGCAGGCCATGGCACACATCTTGCCGCGGTCGCGGTCAAAGTCGAAGACGTCGCCCGGTTTGTGACCATGGTGGCAGCGGCACGCACCCAGCTGGTCCACGCAGCTCACGCGGATACGCGGACGCTTGCCACGCGGCGCGCCGAGCGGCTTGCCCCCGCCCGCAGGCTTGGCGCCGCCCTCGCCAGCATTACTCATGGTCAATCACGTCCAGGCAGGCCTCGATGGGAAGGCCAGCCGACTTATCCTCTTGGTCGGCATTGCGCTCGATAAGCTCAGCCACCACGCGCATGGCATCGGACGTCGCGCGCTGCAGACTCCAACCTGCCATAACGCGGCCGACGAGCACCGCCGAGAACGTGTCGCCCGTGCCCGGGAAATAGACCGGGATCAGGTCGAAGGGAATCGTGAAGTACTCCCCCGCCACATGGTCGTAACCGATGACGACATTCGCACCGTCGACCACAGCGCTCGTAATGACCACCGACTTGGCGCCCAGGGCACGCACGGCATCCACAAGAGTGCGGCCCTCATCGGGCGTGATTTGCTCGGCAATGGGCGTATCGGTGAGCAGGCACGCCTCGGTGTAGTTTGGCACCGCATAGTCGGCGCACTCGAGCAGGCTGCGCATGAGACCGATCGTGGACTCGGGCACGCCGGCGTAGAGCTTGCCGTTGTCGCCCATGATGGGGTCGACGAACACCTTGGTACCCTTTTGCGCGCGACGGTGGCAGAAGTCCGAAATGATGCGCGTCTCTTCCTCGGTCACGATAAAGCCGGTAGAGATGGCGTCGAACTCAAAGCCGAGCTCCTCCCAGATGGCGAGGCTCTGGCGCACGTACTCGGTGGTGTCGTGGATGTAGAACTTGGGATAGTTGAGCGTATCGGACACAAGTGCCGTCGGCAGGTTGTGGATGCGGTAGCCCATGTGCGACAGCACCGGCAGCATGGCGGAAAGCGCGACCTTGCCGTAGCCGCACATATCGTTGATCAGCAGCAGCTGAGTGTTCTTCATGAGGGTCTCCCTTGGTTCGGGCACGGCGCAGCAGCGCCACAGTGCGACTAAGTGTAGCGCAGGGGACGTTGTGAGCGGAGTCGAGCAGCGCGAAGGGTAAATTGTTGCGGAAAGGTTACGGAAAATGATCCCTTTTCCTCCGTCCCCAAGGGATTGCATGCACCGAAACGGACCGTGGCGGAATCACAGGTTGAGGACGGACAGCGAAAACGTTCCTAAGCGAGCAAGGTGGCGTGAAAGAGGAGGGCATAGGCCTTGTGGCCATGCACGACGATTGAACGCCAGATTGCCGCTTAGGAGCGTTTGCAGCGTCGAGCGGTTACGGCGTTTGGCAAAACGCCGTAACTTAATAAGTTTGGTACCTTGACATTCATTTCTCATGCTCCTAGATTGGTTAGGCACAAAACAATTCCACTACCTAACTAAAGAAAGGAGCAACACTAATTCATGTGCGATGAACCTCTTAACCTTTGTTCGCACGAGCCCGACGGCGACCCGTCACAACCGGCGGATGCACCCGAAGCGGTTAGCTCAGAAGACAAGCTTGCCAAGCGCATCCTCAATGGCCTGGGCTTTTGCGGCCATTACATGCATTTTCATGGCGGAGGCGTGTCCGGCAAGGCGCCCATCATCTGCCTGCTGGCCAAGCAACCCGGCGGCGAGATGTCGCAGCAGGAACTCGGCATGCACTTTGACCTCAAGCCGGGGTCGCTTTCCGAGATCCTGTCCAAGCTCGAGCTCAACGGCCTCATCGAGCGCAGCCGTAACCCCAAGGATCGACGGCAGCTCACCATTCGCCTGACCGAAACCGGCCGGGAAAACGCCCGCATCGACCAGGCAGCCCGCATTCGCTTTAGAGAGCAGGCCTTTAGCGCGCTCACCCACGACGAGCGCGAGGACCTCGCCGAAATGCTCGATAAAATCCGTGTAACCTGGGAGGAACTGGATGATTAAAACCCTCATGGGCAGCATCCGCGACTATATGAAAGTCACTGTTGCCACGCCATTGCTCGTGCTTGGCGAGGTACTCTGCGAGATGCTGATTCCATTTATCACTGCCAACCTGATCGACGCCATCAAAGACGGCGCCACCGTAGCCGAAATGCTTCCCACCGCGGGCCTTTTGGTGCTCATCGCGCTGACGTCGCTTGCTTTTGGTGCCGCTGCCGGCGTCACCTGCAGCCATGCGAGCTGCGGCTTCGCCAAGAACCTGCGTCACGACCTGTTCTACAAGATCCAGACGTTCAGCTTTGCCAACATCGATGAGTTCTCGAGCTCCTCGCTCGTCACGCGCCTGACCACCGATATCAACAACGTGCAGCAGGCCTTTATGATGATCATCCGTATCGCCGTGCGCGCGCCGCTGGTATTGATCTTCGCCTTTACCATGGCATTTATCATGGGCGGCAGCGTCGCCATGGTCTACCTGGTCATCATTCCGCTGCTGGGCTTTGGGCTGTTCTTTATCATCTTTAAGGTGCGCCCCATCTTCTCGCGCGTGTTCCACAAGTACGACGCCCTTAACGAGTCCGTCGAGGAAAACGTCACCGGCATGCGCGTAGTTAAGAGCTATGTGCGCGAAGACTTTGAGAAGGAGAAGTTCGCGACCGCTGCGCGCGACGTCCAGATGGACTTCACCCGCGCCGAGAAGCTGCTTGCCTTTAACAACCCCATGATGAACATCTGCGTCAACGGCGCGTTTGTCGTCATCATCTACCTGGGCTCCAAGCTCATCATCACGAGCCAGGGCACGCTGTTCGACGTGGGCCAGCTCTCCTCGATCTTTACCTATGGCTTCCAAATCCTCATGAGTCTGATGCAGCTGTCGATGATCTTTGTCATGGTAACCATGGCCGACGAATCGGCGCACCGCATCACCGAGGTGCTGGCCGCCGAGCCCACGATCGCCGATCCCGCCGAGCCCGCGCTCGAAGTCGCCGATGGCTCCATCGACTTTGACCACGTGAGCTTTAAGTATTCCGCGCATGCGAAGCGCCAGGCGCTCGACGATATCGACCTGCACATTAAGAGCGGCGAGACCATCGGCATCATCGGCGGCACCGGCTCGGCCAAGTCCACGCTTGTAAACCTCATCGCCCGCCTGTACGACGCCACCGAAGGCACCGTGCGCGTGGGCGGCGTGGATGTGCGCGACTACGACTTGGACGCTCTGCGCCACCAAGTGGCCATGGTATTGCAGAAAAACGTGCTGTTTAGCGGCACGATTGCCGAGAACCTGCGTTGGGGCGACCCGAACGCCACCGACGAAGAGGTCCGCGAGGCGGCACATCTGGCCTGCGCCGACGAGTTTGTCGATGGCTTCCCCAAGGGCTATGACACCTGGATCGAGCAGGGCGGCTCCAATGTCTCGGGCGGTCAGAAGCAGCGCCTGTGCATTGCGCGTGCCCTGCTGCGTCGCCCCAAGATCTTGATCCTGGACGACTCCACCAGCGCCGTCGACACCAAGACCGACGCCAAGATCCGCGCAGGGCTGGCAAGCTATCTGCCCAACACGACCAAGCTCATCATCGCCCAGCGCATTAGCTCCGTGCAGGATGCAGACCGCATCATCGTCATGGAGGGCGGCCGCATCGCGCAGATCGGCAACCACGATGAGCTGCTCAAGACGAGCGAGATCTACCGTGAGACCTTTACCTCGCAGAACAAGATGTCTGCCGAGGGCGAAGAGGCCGTCGAGGCCGACACCGAGGCATCCGCAACACAAGCTCAGACCCAGGAAGGAGGCGAGGCACATGAGTAAGGCAACGACCGCCGAGCGCGCGCTCAACCGCAAGGGTGGCACCATGTCGCGCCTCATCAAGACGCTCTTTGGCTTCTACCCCGTGCTTTTGCCCCTCGTCGTCGTCGGCGTAGTGCTCTGCGCCATCATCAACTCCATCGGCGCGACCTTCCTTCAGAGCGCCCTGCAGATTATTAGCGAATCGTGGCAGTCGGGCGATTGGGAAGCTGCACAGCCCAAGATCGCACAGCTCGTGACCACCCTCGCCTGCATCTACGGCGTCGGCATCCTGTCCTCGCTGTTCTGGAACCGCGCCATGGCCATCGTCACGCAGGGCTCGCTCGAGAAGCTGCGCGAGAAGATGTTCAACCGCATGCAGGACCTGCCGATTCGCTACTTCGACACGCACCAGCGCGGCGACATCATGAGCCACTACACCAACGACATCGACACGCTGCGCCAGATGATCAGCCAGTCGCTGCCCAACCTGCTCATGACGACCATCGTCATCGTCACGGTGTTCTTTATCATGCTGTACTACAGCGTTTGGATGTGCCTGGTCATTGTGGCAGGCGTCGCCTTTATGACCTTTATGACCAAGCTGCTCGGCTCCAACTCCGCGCGCTTCTTTATTGCGCAGCAAACCGAGCTCGGCGTGGTCGAGGGCCACATCGAGGAAGTCATGAACGGCCAGAAGGTCGTCAAGGCATTCTGCCACGAGTCTGCCGCCGAGGCCGATTTTGACGAGCGCAACGAAAAGCTCTTCGAGGTCTCGCAGAAGGCCAACATGTACGCCAACATCCTCATGCCCATCCTTATGAACCTGGGCAACCTGCTCTACGTGCTGGTCGCACTGGCAGGCGGCATTTTCCTGGCGCTGGGCGTGCCCAACCTGAGCATCTCGGGCATGGCGCTGTCCATCGCCGTCGTGGTGCCGTTCCTCAACATGACAAAGCAGTTCTGCGGACAGATCGGCCAGATCTCGCAGCAGATCAACGCCGTGGTCATGGGCCTCGCCGGTGCCGACCGCATCTTTGAGCTCATCGACGAGAAGCCCGAGGCCGACGAGGGCTACGTGACGCTCGTCAACGCGCAGGTGAACCCCGACACCTGGCAGCTCGAGGAGGCCGACCACCACACCGGCATGTGGGCGTGGAAACATCCGCACCGCGCGACCGGCGAGATCGAATACGTGCCGCTGCGTGGCGACCTGGTCATGGACAACGTCGACTTTGGCTACACGCCCGACCACGAGGTGCTGCACGGCGTGTCCGTGTTTGCCAAGCCGGGTCAGAAGGTCGCGTTTGTCGGCGCCACCGGTGCCGGCAAGACGACCATCACCAACCTCATCAACCGCTTCTACGACATCGCCGACGGCAAGATTCGCTACGACGGCATCAACGTCAACAAGATCCGCAAGGCCGATCTGCGCCGCTCGCTGGGCGTGGTGCTGCAGGACGTAAACCTGTTCACCGGCACCGTGATGGATAACATCCGCTACGGCAATCTGGATGCCACCGACGAGGAGTGCATCGCGGCAGCAAAGCTCGCCGGCGCGGACGACTTTATCACCCGCCTGCCCGACGGCTACGACACGATGCTCACCGGCAACGGCGCCCAGCTGTCGCAGGGCCAGCGCCAGCTGATCTCGATCGCACGCGCCGCCGTCGCCGATCCGCCGGCGATGATCCTGGACGAGGCCACGAGCTCCATCGACACCCGCACCGAGGCCATCGTGCAGGCGGGCATGGACAAGCTCATGGAAGGCCGCACGACGTTTGTCATCGCGCACCGCCTGTCCACCGTGCGCAACTCCGACGCAATCATCTGTCTGGACCACGGCCGCATCATCGAGCGCGGCAATCACGACGAGCTGATCGCCAAGCGCGGGTATTACTACCAGCTCTACACCGGAGCGTTTGAGCTGGAGTAGTTCGGCTCGCCGAGATGGCCGATTTGCCGCTCATTCGTCGGGCATGACCCTAAGGTCAATGCCCTCCTCTTTCGGGCCAAATCGACTCATCTCAACGACCCAAACACAATGCGCCGCAACGAATAAAGCCTCCGCAGCCACACGAGCTGCGGAGGCTTTTTTCATGCCGGCCGGAAACCGTATCCCACTATTCGGGCCCAGAATGGGATGCCGTTTCCCGCTGGGCCCCCTCCGGGAAACGGCATCCCATTTCAAGGGCATAAACCGGGATGTGGTTTCCCCTAACGGCACCTTTGGGAAGCCGCATCCCACTCTGGACGCACAAAACGGGATGAGCTTTCCCATGGTGATCCAAGACCAGAAACATGTTCGATAGCGCGGCCAGGTCAAGAACAACAAGACAAGCGTCACGCCAATTTGGACGAGCGTCTGCTACAGTTTGAGGCTGTTGGCCCATATGGTAGAGTTGACCTCACGTGAATTTCAGCACGCTGGGTGCCACCTGCGCTTTTGCCATTTGAGGGAGTGAACTTGTGAATACTTCTGTCGCCAAGAAGGCCGGCCAGGCGGTGCGCCTGCTCATGATGGTGCTCACGGCAGTTCTCATCTTCTTCTTCATCAATGTTATGCTGCTCGTCTCCGATATCCAGGGCACGGCGCGTGTGGTCAACTACGCCGGTCTGGTGCGCGGTACCACGCAGCGAATCGTTAAGCTCGAGGACGCGGGCCAGCCTCAAGATGACCTGCTCAAAGCCGTGGATTCATACATTAATGGTTTGCGTTACGGAAGTGACGACCTCAACCTCGTCCGTCTCAACGACGACGAGTATCAGGCAAAGATGACCGAGCTTGCAAATTATTATGATGAGCTTTGCGCCGAGATCAGCCGCGTGCGCGAAGTCGGCTACGAGAACACCGACATCATCTCCATGAGCGAGGAGTTCTTTGGCATTTGCGACGATGCTACGCGACTCGCAGAGGACTACTCTCAGGAGAAGGCGTCGGCGCTCAACTATCTCGAGGGCTTGGTGATCATCGACATCGTGGGCTTGGTGGCGACCTTTGCGGTCGAACTTGTTCGCGCGGTGCGCACTGCCGCGCTCAACCGCGAGCTGCAGAGCAAAGTCTATCTCGACGAAGCCACGGGACTGCCCAACAAGAACAAGTGCGAGGAGATCTTGGGGCAGGAGCGTCCTGTCTCCGCGGAGGCGCCCGTTGCGGTGTGCGTCTTCGACCTTAACAACCTGCATACGGTCAATAACAACTTCGGCCACGAGAAGGGCGACGAATACATCCGTTCTTTTGCCCAGCAGCTGGGGTGCGTGGCGTCCGAGACTTGCTTTGTGGGCCGCGACGGTGGCGATGAGTTTATCGCGGTGCTGCGGGATGCCGATCGAGCTGCCGTGGAGTCCTGTCTCGCTCGGGTTCGTGCGAACGTGAACGAGTATTCCGGGGCTCACCCCGACATGCCTATCAGCTATGCGGTGGGCTACGCGCTTTCCAGTGATTTTGATGAACCGCCTACGATGCGCGAGCTCTTTTCCCAGGCCGACAAAAACATGTACATCGACAAGAACCGCGTAAAGACAGCTGAGGCAGCCGGGCTGCAACGCGAGGACCGCTAAACCCGTAGCAAAGGGTAGCTAATTTGGGACGGGACTCTTTTGGCTACTTGAGGAGTTGGGCCATGGCGTTGACGAATTTTTGGACTTGGAGGGTGGGCTCGAGCGGATAGTGCAAAAAGACCGGCACCTCTCGCCCGCATAGAAACGGCACGCCCACAAAGGCCGGGTGCACCCCCGACCACGCCCCGCAGGTGAGCACCGCGTCGCCCTTTTCCTCCGCCTCGTTAAAGAGCGCAAAGTCGAAGCTATCCACATCGATCACGTCCACGCCGCCGTCGGCCAAAAGGTCGATGCGCAGGCTGTCCATGGCGTCGTTGCCGTGGCGCAGTACGCGCAGACGCATGCCCTCCAGGTCGGCAACCGTAATGCGTGTCTTGCGCGCCAGCGGGCTCGTGCGCGGCAGGTCGATATAAAACGGCACGTTAACGATGCGGAGCTTTTGACAGGTGTCGCCCCAGCGCGGTGTCGAAAAACTCGACTGCACCACATCAACCTCGCGGCCCAAGCTGCGCATGACGGTCTCGCGCTCATCGTAGAGGTCGCTTACCGGCACGATCTCAAATCGCAGCGACGGTTCCAGATCGTGAATGCCCGACCACATCGACAGCGTTTGGCGCCCCGGGCACATCATCGACACGCCCAGGCGCACGGCACCGCCATCGCCCGCGGCGCGTCGGGCACGGCGCAGCGCGTCCTCGGACTGCCGCATAATCGAGCGCGCGTCGTCTACCAGTAACGCACCCGCCGGCGTCACCTTGACGCCCGAATGCGAGCGCTCGAACAGCGTGATGCCGAACTCGGCCTCGAAGCCCGACACCTGCTTGACGAGCGCCGGCGTCGACACGCGCAGCTTTGCCGCGGCGCGCGAGAAGCTTCCCAGCTCCGCGGCGGCCGATATAGCCTCAAGTCGTCGATCGTACACGTCATTCTCCTGTTTCCAGACGTATGCCCATGCACTGCCGAAGGGGGTCTTTTTGGCAGGTCACACACTCAATTAAGGACACATCGTCTTGCAAGATATAAACCATTGGTTAACGCCATTCTAACAAATATGCAATTCACCTGCGCAAATGCAAAGCATACGATAACCAGTGAAAACCACGTGGGTCGGTTAATGGGAGCGACCCACCGGGAGGCACAAGAAGGGAAGTTCCTATGAGCAATTGGCTTAAGCTCGAGGGCGATGTCTGCGCCGTGACTGGCGCGCTCGGCGGTATGGGCGCCGAGATCTGCCGCGAGTTCGCCCGCAATGGCGCCAACGTCGTCATGCTCGACCTGGACGAGGAGAAGGTCAAGGCCGCTGCCGCCGACCTCGCTGCCGAGTTTGGCATCCACGCCGAGGGCTACAAGATGAACGCCACCGACGAGGCCGAGGTTCAGGCTGCCGTCGACGCCACCATCGCCAACTTCGGCCGCGTCGACGTCCTCGTCAACACCGCCGGCATCCTGCGCTTCGCCGCCATGGAGGACCTGCCGCTGAGCGACTGGGAGCAGGTGCTCAACGTCAACCTCACCGGTTACTTCATCACCTCGCAGCGCTTTGGTCGCGAGATGATCAAGGCCGGCCAGGGTCGCCTGGTGCACATCTCGACCGTCGCCAGCCACTCCCCCGAGACGTTCTCGGGCGTGTACAGCTCCACCAAGGCCGGCGTGAACATGATGTCCAAGATGCTCGCCGCCGAGTGGGGCCCCTACGGCGTCCGCTCCAACTGCGTCGAACCCTGCTTCGTTAAGACCCCGATGTCGGCCAACTTCTACGCCGACCCCGAGGTCGAAAAGAGCCGCAGCCGTCTGATCGCCACGCGCCGCATCGGCGAGGTCAGCGATATCGCCAACGCCGTCATGTTCCTGGCGTCCACGCGATCGGACTTTACCACCGGCGACGCCATCAAGGTCGACGGCGGCTTCTCCAACATGATGGGCGACCTCACCGCCAAGCCCGGCGGCCGTCGCGCCTATGCCGACAACTACCTTAAGAACAAGGGTGTCGAGCTCTGGTCCGATGAGTCCGGCGTCGCCAAGCCGACTGACCAGTAAACCAACCTGACAGGGAGGTCCCGCGGACACGCCCGCTCCTCCCCCGTATCGATCAGAAAGAGTCCAATGGCTTCCACCAACTCCAACAAGGGTCGCGCCGTCGTGCTTTCCGCCGCGTGCGTCACCATGTTCTTCATCAGCTCCATCGCGCTGTATTCCGTCGTGAGCAAGAACCTGCTCGCCGTCTACCCCGAGTGGTCCAGCGCTCTTACCTGGGCCTTCCCGGTCTTTCAGACCATCATGGCCGTGACGGGCATCTTCGCCGGCCGCATCTCCGATAAGATCGGCCCGCGCAACGTCGTGATCGCCGCCGCCGTGTGCTACGGCCTGGGCTGGTTCATGTCCGGTACCGTCACCGAGCCGTGGCAGTTCTACCTGTGGTTCTCGCTCGTCGCCGCCATCGGCAACGGCCTGGGCTACAACCCGGCGCTCACCACCGGCCAAAAGTGGTTCATCGACAAGAAGGGTCTCGCCTCCGGCATCACCCTGGCCGCTTCGACCGCCGGCCCCGCCGTGCTGTCCCCGGTGCTCGCCTCGCTGCTCATCCCGAGCCTGGGCATCTTTGGCGCCCTTAAGGCGCTCGGCGTCATTTTCTTTGTGACAATCGCCGCCTCCGCCCTGTTCCTGAAGGCCCCCGAGGCCGGCTGGCTGCCCGAGGGCTTCGAGGCCCCCAAGGGTGGCGCACATGCCGGCACCTTCGGCGACCTCACCCCGGGCGAGATGGTCAAGACCCCGCGCTTCTGGGTCCTCATCGTCACCTTCGCCTTTGCCGCCACCGCGGGCACCCTGCTCGTGGGCAAGGTTGCCTCCATCGCCGCCGTCCAGCTCTTCGCCGACCCCACGAGCGCCGCGGCCGTCGCCCTCGGCGGCGTGGTCGTCTCCGTCAACACCTGCGCCAACCTGGTCGGCCGTCTGTCCTTTGGCCAGATCATCGACAAGCTCGGCGCCTATAAGTCGCTGCTCATCAGCCTTGTCGTCACCATCGTCGCACTCGTCATCATGTCGATGAGCTTTACGCAGAGCATGTTCTTTGTGGCGCTCGCCCTGCTCGGCTTTAGCTTTGGCGCCCTGCTCGTCATCTACCCGCCGCTCACCGGTGGCGCCTTTGGCACCAGCAACATCGGCGTCAACTACGGCATCATGTTTTTGGGTTATGCCGCTTCCACCTGGATCAGCCAGCCCATCACCGCCGTGCTGTATCACGCCGAGGCCGGCAGCGCCGCCTACCAGCAGTCCTTCTACGGCGCCATTGTGATCGCCGCCATCGCCGTCGTGCTCACCGTCTACATGATGGTCTCCGACAGCAAGAAGAAGTCCGCCTAGTTTTACCGATGCGACAAAGGGACAGCCCCTTTGTCGCATCCCACCGGTCACCAGTATTAAGGAGTCGAAATGTCTGAGCTCAACCCCGTCCGCATTGCCGTTATCGGCGCCGGCGCCATGGGCCGCAACCACATCCGCTTTGTCACCGAGGAACCCGAGGCCGAACTCGTCGCCATCGCCGACGCCTTTGAGGGCGCTCGCGCCACGGCCGAGGCCGCCGGCGTGCCGTTTTACACCGATCCCGCCCAGATGATGGACGAGGTCAAACCCGAGGCCGTCATTATCGCCACCCCCAACGACTTGCACCTGGGCGTTGCCCGCGAGGCTGTGAAGCGCAATATCGTGCCGTTGATCGAAAAGCCGATCTCCAACGATCTCGAGGATGCCCAGGCCTTCGCCGCCGAGGCCGAGACCGCCGGCGTGCCCGTGCTCGTAGGTCAGCACCGTCGCCACAACCCCTTCGTCAACAAGGCCAAGGAGATCATCGAGTCCGGCGAGCTGGGCAAGCTCACCGTGTCGAGCTTCCACTACATGATCTATAAGAATGACGAGTATTTCGATGTCGAGTGGCGCCGCAAGAAGGGTGCCGGCCCGATCCTGGTCAACCTGGTTCACGACGTCGACCTGCTCCGCTATCTGCTGGGCGAGCCTGTTGCCGTCCAGGGTATGCAGTCCAGCGCCGCCCGCGGTTTTGAGACCGAGGACTCCGCCGTGGTCAACGTCCGTTTTGCCGATGGCGCGCTCGCAAGCATGACCATCTCCGACGCCACCGCCAGCCCCTGGAACTGGGAGGCAACCGCTCGCGAGGATCCGCAGTACCGCCCCTTCGACGCCGACGCCTACTTTATCGGCGGCACCAAGGGCGCCCTGTCGCTGCCCCGCCTGCACCAGTTCTCCTACGACGGCGCCTCCAACTGGCACAAGCCGCTGCAGATGGAGATTCCGGCTGTCGACCCGGCGCTGCCGCACAAGATGCAGCTCAAGCACTTTGTGAAGGTCGTTCGCCGCGAGGTCGAGCCCGTCGTGACCCCCGCCGACAACGTTAAGACGCTCACGCTGCTTAACGCCATCAAGGAGGCCGCCGAGACCGGCCAGCTCGTCGAGCTGTAATGCCTTAAGAGCGGCCGCGGCAGAAACCCCATGCCGAACCCCTCGGTCCGCCACAAATATGCCCCTCTTCTTTGCCCCGCGAGCAGCCTCCTGCCCGCGGGGCTTTTTGCTACCTTAACGACGATTTTTCTGGGGCGGGGGCTATTTTGCACCTCGGCTTGATTCGTTCGCCACCAAATGGGCCTATCTACTACGTTTAACCGATTACCCTCAACCATGCCGAATTTCGCGAAATTAAAACCGCAGGTAGACGGCTTGCCGATTTTCGGAAAACCGGGGGATGGTCGACCCATACGGTTCAAACGTAGTAGATAGGCCCCTTTCGTGGCGCAACCCCAAAACAGTCTTTTGGGACGGGTGGTATCCTTGGTAGCCCTGTGCTGCAAACGCACCTTAAACGCAAGGAGCCCCATGGATCTTATCGCCCAGCTCGCCCGCGAGCTCAACCTTAAGGCCGCCAACGTCGAGGCTGCCGTCAAGCTCATCGATGAGGGCAACACCATCCCCTTTATCTCGCGCTACCGCAAGGAAGCAACGGGCGGCATGGACGACGTCGCCCTGCGCGCGCTCGACGAGCGCCTGTCCTACCTGCGCAATCTTGAGCAGCGCAAAGAGGACGTCATTCTGCTCATCGACGCCCAGGGCAAGCTCACGCCCGAACTCGAACAGCAGATTCGCGAGGCCACGCAGCTCCAGCGTGTCGAGGACCTCTACAAGCCCTACCGCAAAAAGCGCATGACCCGCGCGCAAAAGGCCCGCGAGGCCGGCCTGGAGCCGCTCGCCAACATGATCATCATGCAGGCCTCGGCCAAGGGCAGCGCACTCGACGCCGCCGCGGCATACGTCAACGAGGAGGCCGGCTTCGACACGCCCGAGAAGGCGCTCGCCGGCGCCGCCGACATCGTGGCCGAGACGGTAGCCGAAGATCCCGAGAACGTCGCCGACCTGCGCGCCTTTACGCAAAACACCGCCGACATCGTCGTCGAGGCCACCGACCCCGCCGAAAAGACTCCCTACGAGCCCTACTACAACTTTGACGAGCCGCTGCGCCGTATACCCAACCACCGCGTGCTGGCTATCGACCGCGGTGAGCGCGAGGGCAAACTCCGCGTGCACGTGAACGTCGACGGTGCTGTCGCCACGGCGCGCCTCGGCAGCCGTTGGCCCCGCCGCCAAGGCGTGTTCGCGCCCGTCTTTGACGCCGCTATCGCCGACGGCTACAAGCGCCTCATGGCCCCCTCGCTGGAGCGCGAGGCCCGCGCCAAACTCACCGTTCGCGCCCAGACCGAGGCCATCAACGTCTTTGCCAAGAATCTCGAAGGCTTGCTCTCGGCACGCCCCGTGCGCGGCGCCCGCGTGCTCGCGCTCGATCCGGGCTACCGCACCGGCTGCAAGGTCGCCGTCATGGACGAGACCGGCAAGCTGCTCGACCACGGCGTGGTCTATCCCACCAAGCCGCGCCACGACGTCGCCGGCACCAAGCGCGAGCTCGCCCGCCTCGTCAAGAAGGACAGCGTCAACACCATCGTCATCGGCAACGGCACCGCCAGCCGCGAGACCGAGGAAGTCGTCTCGGAGTTCATTGCCGAGCAGGCGCCCAGCCTTCGCTACACCATCGTCAACGAGGCCGGCGCGTCGGTGTACTCCGCTTCCGAGCTCGCGAGCCAGGAGTATCCCGACCTGGACGTCACCGTGCGCGGCGCCATGAGCCTGGGCCGCCGCCTGCAGGACCCGCTGGCAGAGCTCGTCAAGATTCCGCCCCAGTCCATCGGCGTGGGCCAGTACCAGCACGACCTTGACCAGGCTGAGCTCTCGCACACCCTGGGCCACGTGGTGGAGGACGTCGTCAACCGCGTGGGCGTCGACGTGAACACCGCGAGTGCGAGCCTGCTGGGATACGTTTCGGGCATTACGCCGAGCGTAGCCAAGAACATCGTGGCCTACCGCGAGGAAAACGGCGCCTTTACCGATCGCCGCCAGCTTAAGAAGGTCCCCAAACTGGGGCCCAAGGCATATCTCAACGCCGCGGGCTTCCTGCGCATCAGCGGTGGCAAGAACCCGCTCGACGCGACGAGCGTCCACCCCGAAAGCTACGAGGTGGCCACGTCCGTCCTGGAGCGCGCAGGCGTTAAAGCCAGCGAGCTCAGCCGTGGCGGCGTGCCCGACATTGAGCGCCGTCTGGGCAGCATCTCGGCGCTGGCAAGCGACCTGGACTGCGGCACCCTCACGCTCATCGACATCGTCAACGAGCTCAAGAAGCCCGGTCGCGACCCGCGCGACGACGCGCCCGAGGTGGTCTTTAGCCGCTCGGCACTTTCCATCGACGACCTGGAGCCCGGCATGGAACTCAAGGGCACGGTGCGCAACGTCGTCGACTTTGGCGCCTTCGTCGACGTGGGTGTGCACCAGGACGGCCTCGTGCACATCTCCAAGCTCGCCAACCGCTTCGTCAAACACCCGAACGACGTGGTGCGCGTCGGCGACACGGTCAAGGTGTGGGTAGAGAAAGTCGACCGCGACCGCAAGAAGATCTCACTCACCATGGTGCAGGGGAAGTAAACCGCCAAAGCAAGGGTACCCCCTGCAGCGACGTGCAAAATAGCGAGTATTCTGCAAATTCCACCGCTCCGGATGCCTCTCAGAGACGAAAAGCAAAAAACAGCCCCCGTTTTAGCGTCGTCAGAGCCAAAACGGGGGCTGTTCCGTGCTTCAACCAGCTGGTAAAAACCTTTACCTTGCTGAATACTCTCAATTTTGCACGTCGCAGGCGGGGGTACCTTTGTCCACGGCAGGATATGAAAGCCGATTACCAACCTACTGGCAAGTTCGTGTCGGCAGCCCCGGCCTTTCCTTTGCCTAGCGCGACCCTCGCGAAGCGCGTGAGCGATAGGGAAAGGAAAGGCCGGGGCGAACAACCCTCGGCGCAGCCAGTGTTCGCGTTACGGCAGGATATGGAAGCCGAGCGAGGCGATATCCTTGGCAAAGCCGCGGACGGTGTCGAGCGAGACCTCGTACGGATCACGGCCGATGTTCTTGCGCTTGGCCAGGATGCTGTTGGGCACCGTGATGATTTGGCAACCGCAGGCCTCGGCCTGGTAAATGTTGATGAGCTCGCGTGTGGACGCCCACAGGACCTCGCAGCTGGGCTTGGCGGCAGCCTTCTTGACCGACTCCGTTATAAACGGAATGGGATCGACGCCGGTATCGGCGATACGGCCGGCAAAGAGCGAGATGATGGACGGCGTCTCGGCGTCAACGGCCTCGACCATCTCGTCGACCTGCTCGGGCGTAAAGATGGTGGTGACGTTGACCTTGATGCCGTCGGCCGAAAGCTTGCGGACCAGCTCGGCGGTGGACTCGCCCTTGGTGGTCACGCACGGAATCTTGACATAGACGTTGTCGGCCCAGGTAGCGATCTCGCGGGCCTCGACCTCCATGGTCTCGACGTCGTCGGCAAAGACCTCAAACGAGACGGACACATCGGTGATGTGAGTCAGGACCTCCTTGGCAAACGCGCGGTAATCCGTCACGCCGCCCTTCTTCATAAGGGACGGGTTGGTCGTGAAACCCTGAACGTTGCCGTTCTCGTACATGTCGAGCATGCCCTCGAGGTTTGCACCGTCAGCGAACACCTTGATTGCCATCTGCCTGATTCCTTTCGTTAGCATACGGCCGATAAACTGCTAAACACTTTACCTATGTTTATCAAGGCGTGAGCTGCGGGTTTTTATCTTCTCGGCGAACGGTATAAACACCTCAGTGTTTGGATTGATAAATCGATTGAGCATGCAAAAGCAAAGAGTCGCAGTTTGAGCAAACGTCAGAATGCGGGATTCATTAGATGAGGCCGAAATGCTGCATCGCTGTGACGGTGCCGTCGTGTGCGACATCGTCGGTCACGTAGTCGGCGACCGCCTTGACCTCGGGCATGGCGTTGCCCATGGCGACAGCCGTCTCGACCGCAGCGAGCATGCCCAGGTCGTTACCCGAATCGCCGAAGCCAAAGGTGCGCGCGTTGCCGGTGCGACCCAGGTATTCCAGCGCTCGCGCCACGCCCACGCCCTTGTCGATGCCCTTGGGGCTCAACTCGCGATTCTGACCACCGGTGTTGCACAGCTCAAACTCGCGATCGATAAAGCCATCATCGTTGGCTACGCGAGCCAGGTCGCTCGCGACGATGCCTACCTTGCCCGCGCGCAGACGGCCGTCGACGCGCATTTCCTCGGTGCTGTGCACCACAGAAGTGCCGATCAGAGACGACTGCTCAACGCCCGCGGGTTCCAGGGCAAAAGTAGCCACGTTGGTCTCGAAAAAGGCTTCAATCCCTGCCGCGACCATACGGCGAGCGAGCTCCGCAACAATGTCTTCGTCAAAGCAGTCCTCATGCACCACGCGGCCCTCGACCTCGAGCGTGGCGCCTGCCATGGCAACGATGCCCGCGGGATCGAGCGCACGCAAGCTGTCCGCGATGAGCCACAGGGGACGACCCGTGCAGATAAATGCCTGGTGTCCCGCGTCGCGCAGACGATGAAACGCCTCGACGACCGTCTGCGAGGGGTGAACCGCCGAAAAGTCCTTGTCGGTCATGTTGTCGGGATCGAACGACGTCAGCGTGCCGTCCACGTCAAAAAAGAGCACGGCGGAATCGGGGCACGCATCAATCATATGGGTTCCTTTCGGGGGCGAGAGTAAACGAAGTATCCATCATATAATGGAGCGACGCAACCAGAGAGGTCACCCATGGAATTTTACGCAAGCTGCCCCGAGGGCTTTGAGTCCGCACTCGCCGATGAGCTTAAACGCCTCGGGCTTTCGCATGTTCGCCGGCTGAAGGGCCGCGCTACATTTGAGGGCGAGCTCGAAGAAGGCTACCGCGCCTGTCTGTGGTCGCGCCTAGCGAGCCGCGTGTTTGCGGTGCTCGGGCGCTTTGAGGCGCAGGATGCCGACGAGCTGTACGATAGCGTTTACGACATCACCTGGGAGACCATCATCCGCCCCGGCGCCACCATCGCCATCACCGCCCGCGGCGTGACCGAGCAGCTGCGCAACACGCGCTTCTCGTCCCTGCGCGCCAAGGACGCGCTGTGCGACCGTCTGGCCGAGACCACGGGCCGTCGCGCCGATGTCGACGTTGCCGATCCCGACGTTCACCTGTTGCTTTCGCTGCGCCAGCGCCGCGCGAGCATCAGCCTGGATCTTTCGGGCGACCCGCTGTTCAAGCGCCTGCCGCCCGCGGCGACCCGTGCCGGCGAGGGCTCGCACGTGCTGCGCCCCGACTACGCCGCCCTGGTGCTTTCGCAGGTCGGCTGGACCACGCTGTGCGAGCGCGAGCTGACGGCCGACGATTACGAGAACGAGGCCCTGCCCACGCTGATCGACGCCTCGTGCGCCGGCGGCGGCCTGCTGCTGGAGGCCGTGAATATCCTGACTGACCGTGCACCGGGCGCCGCCCGCGACCACTGGGGCTTTGAGGGCTGGCAGCTGCACGACGCCGCTCTGTGGGAGCAGTTGCTTGCCGAGGCACGCGAGCGCGAGGCGGCAGCACGCGAGCGCCAAGCACGCATTGTGGCCGTAGACATCGACCCCGCCGCCCGCAAGACCGCCGAGCGCATGGTCAAGTGCGCCGGCTACAAGCGTTTTGTCGATTTTTGCGCCGCCAAGTCCGCCACCGTGCTGGACCACGCGGGCGCCGTCGCCGGTGCCGCCGTGGTCGCAGACACCACCGAAACCCCGCTTTCGCTCATGCACGACGCCATGACGCTGGTCGGTGAGCTGCGCCGCGCGCCCGAGCTTGCCTCGGCACCGGTCGCCGCGCTCACCCGCGACGGATTGCTGGCCCGCGCGCTCCACGCCGAGCCCGAGCGCTCGATTGCCGTCATGCCCAACAACGAGGAGGCGACCGTCGAAGTCTGGCCTTCGCTCGAGCAGGCCGCCGCGGCGTTTGAGGCTTCGACCAGCGTAGATGCCGAGGAACAGTCCGCGGACGCCGTGGACGAAGCTGCCGACACCCCCATGTCCGAACCTACCGCCACGCTCGACTTGGGCGACGGCAAGCCGCTGCCCGTGCTCATCCCGGAGTCCGAGCAGTTCGCCAACCGCCTGCGCAAGAACGCCCGTCTGCGTCGAAAGTGGGCAAAGCGCGAGGGCGTGAGCTGCTACCGCGTCTACGATGCCGACCTGCCCGACTACTCCGCCGCCATTGACCTGTACGAGGGCTGCCCGCAGACGCCGGGCCGCTGGCTCGTCATCGCCGAGTACGCCGCGCCTAAGACCATCGATCCCGCGCTAGCCCAGGCCCGCATGCTCGACATTCTGGCCATCGCGCCGCGCATCCTAGATGTTCCCGCCGAGCATGTGCACGCCAAGGCCCGCATGCGCTCGCGCGGCGGCTCGCAGTACGGCAAGCAGGGCGCCGGCAAAGGCGCATCGGGCGAGCGCGCCAACATCGCGCGCCGTCGTCTGCCGCTCATCGAAGAGGGCGGCCTTACCTTTGCCGTCAACTTTGACGACTATTTGGATGTGGGCATCTTCCTGGATCATCGCGTCACGCGCAACCTGGTGCGCGAGCACGCCAAGCAGGCGCGCCGCTTCCTCAACCTATTTGCCTACACCGGCACCGCCACCTGCTACGCAGCCGACGGCGGCGTCGAGGAGACCGTGACGGTCGACCTCTCCAACACCTATCTGGACTGGGCAGAGCGCAATATGCGCCAGAACGGCTTTATGGGCCCTCAGCATCATTTTGTGCGCGACGACGTACTCGCCTGGATTCGCGACCAGCGCCAGACGCGCAACCGCTGGGATCTGATTTTTGTCGACCCGCCCACGTTCTCGAACTCGTCCAAGATGGGCCGCCGCACCTGGGATGTCCAGCGCGACCATGTTGAGCTTTTGGCCGGCGTATCGCGCCTGCTCGCACAGGGCGGCCATGCCATCTTTAGCTGCAACCTGCGCGGCTTCCGCCCCGAAACGCGCAAGCTCGCGCGTGCGGGCGTGGTGCTGGAGGACATTACGGCGCAGACCATCCCCGAGGATTTCGCACGCAACCAGAAGGTGCATCATTGCTATATCGTGCGCCGCCTGCCCATCGAGGACGCCATGGCAGAGGTCGGCTTTAGCGCCGAGGAAATTGCCGAGCGCGTCGAGGAGCTGCGCAACCCCGAGGCCCGCAAGCCTCGCGCGGCAGCGCCCGCGCACGCGCAGGCAGGCGACCAGGGGCCGCGCGGCAACGGCAAGTCCAACTTTGCCGGCAAACCCTCCCCTGCCGGCAAGTCCAAAAAGAAGAAGTTCTACGCCAGCAAGCCCAAGGGCAAATAGACAACGTTGCGGTGGAATACGGACTGTTTTGCCTGGAATTAGACAAATTTAGACCGTATTTCACCGCAACTCATAGTGGGATGGCGGACGCCGTTCTACCCTTGGGTGACCAATCGGTAACCGATACCCACATGCGTCTGGATATAGCGCGGGTGCGCGGGGTCGGACTCGATCTTCTTGCGCAGCGTGCCCATAAAGACACGCAGGCTCGCCAGGTCGCTCTTGGTTGCCGTGCCCCAAATCTCGTGCAGGATAAACTGGTGCGTCAGCACCTTGTCGGCGTTGTGCGCCAGCAGGCACAGGAGCTTGTACTCGATCGGCGTCAGGTGCAGTTCCTCGCCATCCATCATGGCGATGCCGGCATCAAAATCGATATGCAGCTCACCGGTATCGAACGAGCCCTCGGAGACAACGCCGCCCGTTTGCGCATACGAAAGGCGCCTGAGCGTCGTGCGAATGCGCGCGAGCAGTTCCTCGACCGAAAACGGCTTGGTCAGGTAGTCGTCGGCACCGGCATCGAGCGCGCGGATTTTGTCCGCGTCCTCGCTGCGCGCCGAGACCACGATAATCGGCATGCCCGACCATGCGCGCACCGACTCCACCACCTTGACGCCGTCCATATCGGGCAGGCCCAGATCGAGCAGCACAATGCTCGGCGTCTGCGACGAGGCGGCGGCGATAGCGGCATGGGCGGTCTCCACAGCCATATGGCGCAAGCCGTGCGCCTCGAGCGCGGCAACAATAAGATTGCGGACGGCGGGGTCGTCCTCAACGACCAAGATGAGCGGTTTTACGGCAGAGTTCGGCACAGCGCTACTCCTTATCAAACGAAACGTCGGCGGCAGGAAGCTCAATCGTAAAGACCGAGCCGTGCGGGTCCGCCGCGGCAACCTCTATGCTACCGCCATGCGCCAGCGCAATGGAGCGGCAGAGCGAAAGACCCAGGCCCACGCTGCGGTGACTGTCAGCCAGACCGTGGTTGGCGGTATAGAACGACTCGAAGATCCGCTCGCGATCCTCGGGTGCGATGCCCGGACCATCATCGGCCACCGAGCACGCCACGCGTCCATCGTCGACGCTAATCGAAATCATGATATGCGAGCCCGCAGGCGTATAGGTGATGGCGTTGTTCACCAGATTGACCACCAGCTGCACCATCAGGCGCGCATCGACGTTGACGAGCGCCGGCTCATCGCACGCCACTACCTTAAGGTCGTGCTCGCGCACGGCAGGGTTCACGTGGCGCAGCGCCTCCTCGACGATATCGTCCATGAGCTCGAGTGTGGTCGACAGGCGCATACCGCCACCCTCGAGCTTGGTGATGGCGAGCAGGTTCTCGACGGTGGCGTTGAGCCATTGCGCATCCGAGCGAATGGAAAGGAGCAGGCCGCGGCGCGTCTGGGCATCGAGCACCGCGGTGCCGGTCGAGCCCTGGTCGAGCAGCACGTCGGCATTACCCGAAATACTGGTAAGCGGCGTGCGCAGATCGTGCGAGATGGAGCGCAGCAGGTTGGCGCGCAACTGTTCGTTTTTGGCGAGCACCGCCGCCTCCTCGCGGGCCTCCATGGCGCGGGCGCGATCGAGTGCCAGCTCGCCTTCGCTCACGATAGCATCGGCAAGCGTCCGCTCCTCATGCGTCAGCACGTCGGGCTCGGCAACGATAGCCAGCACGCCCACCACCGAGGCGGGGTCGCCCGAGCGCACGAAGCCGTCGCCCGTGCGAACCGTCAGGTAGATGCCATAAAACGCCGAGCCGCCAAACGTGGCGTCGAGCGGCGTTCCCACATAGGCGGACGCCGAAAGCCGCGGCGGCATCTGCGGCGCCAGCTCGTGCACCGGCACGGCATCGCCCACGGCCGTGTACGTCGCACGTGGCAGCAGGTCATCGCCCTCGGCGTCGGCGCTGTACCACACGACCGGACAGCCCGAAAGACGCGCCAGCTGCGTTGCCATGGCGTGAACGATCTGCTGCTCGTCGGCGCAGCGCTGCAGCATGCGGTTGGTCTCGAGCACCATATGCGTGCGGCGGTCGCTGGCGGCAGCCTGCGCCAAGGCCCGGCGCAGGGCTAACGCAATCGAGCTCGATACAAGCGAGACCACAAACATGATGAAGAACATGCCGGGATAGCCGCGGTCGATAAGCGACAGCGAGTAGCGCGGGTCGACAAACAAGAAGTTGTAGAGCGCCACGGCGGCAGCCGAGCTCAGCAAGCAATACAGGCGACTCCAGGTAAAGAATGCGCACAGCTGAACGGCGAACACATAGACAATCATGATGCTCGGCGCGAGACCCGGATGGTCGAGCAGCGCGCCCACAATCGTCGCCGCGACCAGCAGCCCCACCGATACGCAGGCGTCATACAGAGGAGTGCGGCGCGTCAGCGTTGTGCGCCGCCACCAAAAGCTATCGGCAATATCGCCGTCCGTACGGACGTCCATCAGCGCCCCGCCCCTCTCTCAAAAACAAAAACCACCACAGGGGACAGGCACCTTTGTGGTGGTTTCCCTTGTGGTGGTTCCAAGTGTATAGCCTTTGCAACCGGCGGTCGCTAGACAAACAACACGTGCGCGAGCAGCGCGCAAACGCACGCCGCGACAAGCAGCGTAACCACGACCGAGATCACGCGGTCGGCCATGTCCATGTTGGCGCGATTCGTAAAGAACCGATCTTCGGCGGCGTCGACGCGCGCCTCACGCACCATTTCGACCACCGCCTCACGGCCATCGAGCGCCTTTGTATCCATGTTTACCTCCCCGGCCTCAATCTTGTCCATCGAAAACCAACTCCATGCAGCCTGTCGGCGACTACGGCCGCTCGTTGGGGGCCAGGCGCTGCATCTTATTCACAGCCTTAAACTTGGTGAACAGCGGCACGTACTCAAAGCTCACGTTGGAGTTCTCCAGGCCGTACCAACGCGCGGGCGTGCCGGCGGCGCGGCGGATGATGTACTTGAGCGTGATGGCCGTACGCTCGCTCGGCTCCACATCGCTTTCGGGCGCCAGAAGCTTACGGATCAGGACGAACTTGAACGTGCCGATGTTACCCGGATCCTTGTAGACCGAGTAGTCATGCGTCTGCGGCGGCAGCTCGCCGGTGGCAGCCAGGTCCTGAACAACCTGACGCAGGTAGGCATTGACGCGCTGGTTGATCTTGTAGCCCAGGTACAGATGCACGCGGAACACGTAATCGGTGCCGAACGTCTCGACCGAATAGGCAAAAGTATGCGGTTCGTCCATGGTCTCGACGTTCACAAACCACCAGGCGTGGGCACGCTTGGGATGCTTGTCCAAGATCGAGTAGACGATATCGCGGTCGATGTAGTCGGTATGGGTGTCCTTGGTCAGGTACACGACGTTGTCGCTCATGCGCTCATAGCGATCGTCGTCGCGCAGGCGCTTGAGCTGCGGCAGGTAGCTGCGCAGCGGCAGCAGCGTAAACTGGCGCTGCTCGACCGCCGTGCCGTTGTACCAGCACACCATAATGCCCATGATGAGTGCAGCCATGAGGATGGTGAAGTAGCCGCCGTGGAAGAACTTGGTGAGCGAGCTCACGAAGAAGAAGCCTTCGAGCAAAAGGAAGAAGGCCGCGAAGATCCACGGAGCAACCTTGAGCTTGCGCTCCTCGTGCAGGTAGAAGAAGAGCAGCAGCGTGGTGCACATCATAGTCAGCGTAATGGCAAGGCCGTAGGCGGCTTCCATATGCGCCGAGTTCTGGAACAGCAGCACCACGATGACGCAGCCGACAAGCATGACGTTGTTGACCATGGGGATGTAGAGCTGGCCCTTGGTCTCGGCAGGGTAGAAGACCTGCATGTGCGGCATGAGGTCCAGGCGGCTGGCCTCGGACACCAGCGAGAATGCGCCGGTGATGAGCGCCTGCGAGGCAATGATGGCCGCGACGGTGGAAAGGCCTACGGCAAACGGGCGCAGGCCCGGGGCGAGCATCTGGTAGAACGGGTTGAGATCGGCAATGCCCATGAGCTCGGGGTTGGCAGCGTTGTTCATAAGCCAAGCGCCCTGGCCCATATAGGAAAGCAGCAGGCAGCACTTAACGAACGGCCAGGTAGCGTAGATGTTGCCGCGGCCGACGTGGCCCATGTCGGAGTAGAGCGCCTCGGCACCGGTGGTGGCGAGGAAGCAGCTGCCCAGAATCATGATGCCCGCGTGGTTGTTGGGGCTCAGCAAAAAGGCGATGCCGCGCACCGGGTTGAGACACAGCAGCACGGCGGGGTGCTGGAAGACAAAGAACAGACCCGTGCCGCCCAGGAACAGGAACCACAGCGTCATGATGGGGCCAAAGGCGTGACCGATCTTGGCCGTACCGATGCGCTGTACCAAGAAGAGCGCGATGATGATGGCGAGCGTAATGGCGACGACGCGGCCTTGGTCATCGCCCAGCACGGCATGGACCGCCGGGATGGTGCGCAGGCCCTCGATGGCCGTGGTAACGGTAACGGCCGGCGTCAGGATGCCGTCGGCGAGCAGCGCGGCGCCACCCAGCATGGCGGGGATGATGAGCCATTTACCGCAGCGCTTAACCAAGCTGTACAGGGCAAAGATGCCGCCCTCACCATGGTTATCGGCGCGCAGCGAGATGAGCACATACTTGATAGTGGTCAGCAACGTGACCGTCCACACGACAAGGGAGAGCGCGCCGAGCACGAACTCCTCCGTGACGCTTCCGATGCCGCCGTTGCCGGCAACGAGCGCCTTGGTTACATACATGGGGCTGGTGCCGATATCGCCGTACACCACGCCTAGCGTGACGAGCATCGCCGAGATGCTCACAGGAATCGCAGCGTGCGAGGCTGCCTCCTTGGCCTTTTGTTCCATAAGCCGGTTTCCTCCCAACTTTAACGTTCGAGGGGATTATAGGTAATCGGCCCATGTTTTAATGCACTGTTTTCCCAGCTAGATAAAGATTTATACAGTCTTTAGGCCACCGCGGCGATATGGAATGTGACAAAGGGGCTGTCCCTTTGTCACATTCGTCATTTTCCAAGCCAATTTTTGAACCACCACTCCATGGAGCGGCTCATCTCGGCCATAAAGGGACTCGTGTGCTTGCGGGTATAGATGTCCACGACGCGCTCGCCCACCTCGCGGGCATGCGGACGGAACATCGCGTCCATCTCGGCCACCTGCGCGTCCATGGTCGCAGCATCGGCGCGGCAGTAGCGCTCCTCGTGCACCAGGTTCACCACGGGATGCGCAATGGCCGGGCGCTCCTTGCGGGGCGTGCCGATGATGAGCATCGACAGCGGCATGGTATAGGGCGGCAGATCCAGCAGCTCGGCCACTTCCTCGGCATTCTCGACGATATCACCGATGTAGCAGCTCCCCAGGCCCAGGGCCTCGGCGGCAACCACGGCGTTTTGCGCGGCGATCACGGCGTCCTGGGCCGCGATGGCAAAGTCGCCCAGACCTGGTGCACGACGGGGCGCCTTGCCCGTGCGCTCGACAAACTCGGGCTCAAAGCAGCCCACGTGCTCAAACAGATCGATCCACTTGGCATAATCGACCACAAATATTAGTGCCCAGGGCGCCTTGGCGATCATGGGCTGGTGGTCGCACAGGTCGGCCAGACGGTCGAGCGTAGCCTGCTCACGAATGCTCACGATGGAATACATCATCATGGCGCCCGCCGACGGCGCGCGACTCGCCGCATGCAGAATCGCCGCCCGCTGCTCGTCGGTCACCGCCACGGGACGGTCGTCGTCATCACGCGCGAAGGCACGCGTGGAGGAACGGTGCTCCAACGTGTCCAGCACCGCATTGCCCGTGGTCTCGACCGGATAGCCACACGTATCCACAGCCTTGGTGCAAACCTGCTCGTTCATCGCCTCATCCTCGCTAATTCTTTAAGAAGCCTTTACGTTTCCGTGTAATTCCCGTCCATTATCGCGCAGGTCGCCACTACATTGCGTCACACCGGCACACGTGCGCGTTAATATGGCTGGTTGTTGTGCGCAGCCACCAATTGCAGCGCATATCTTGGTAACAATCGGGTAAACCCCCGCTTTCGTACGTTTTAGTTTGTGAGGAGTCTCAGCATGTTCGCTGCCGCCATCTCGCTCGTCGGTCTTGCGGCGACCGTCTACCTTGTCTTGCGCGAGGCCAAGGCCATTCGCGCTCAGTCGGGCACCGTTGCCAAAAGCGCTCTTGGGTGGAGCGTCGCCTTCGGCCTGTTCCAGGTCTTTTTGACCATTTGGGGCGCCATTGGCCTCGTCGCCCAAAACGAGCCGCTCGCCTTTGTGATGCTCATCCTGACCAACGCCATCCTCACCGGCTGCGCTTGGGCCAGCATCGCACGCGACCGCATCGCCCCGCGCGTCTTTGCGTTCGCCGCGCCCGACGCCCCCGCTCCCACCGGCAAGCTCGCCCGCCTGCGCGGCGCCTTTGTGGGCAAGCCACTCGTCGCCGCCGTGCTGTGCCTGCTGCTCGCCGGCGTCTTTGCGCTGCTAGGCATGGAGGTATCGTCCAACCACGACTTTACCTGGGTCTACCCCCTGTGCATCCTGCTCGAGTGGGCCATCATCACCACGCTCATGACCGGCCTGTTCTTCCTGTTCCAGCGCCACGGCGCAGCTCCCGCGGTCCTGGCCCTTGCCCTCTTTGTCCTGGGCATTGCCGAGTTCTTCGTCATCACGTTTAAATCCATGCCCATCCAGCCGGGCGACCTTTCGGCCATCTCCACCGCCGCCGCGGTCGCCGGCACCGGCTACACCTTCTCGATCTCACTGTTCTGCGTGCTGTCCATGGGCTTTACCGCCATCGCCATGCTGCTGTGCGAGTACGCCGGCCTGGTGGCACCGCACCGTCAGAAGGGCGCCGCCAACGCCAAGCGCATGCTGCTCACCAACCTGCTCGTCGCCGTGCTGTGCCTGGGCGGTGTGACCGCACACGTCACGCTCATCGACTACTACAACACCCTCGGCATCACCGTCTACACCTGGCGCCCGCTCGAGAGCTACTGGCGCGAGGGCTACCTGCCCGCTTTCATTAGCGCAGCGCAGTCCATCAAGCCGCCCAAACCCGCCGACTACTCCGTCGACGATGCCAAGGCCACGCTCAAAAAGTACGCCAAGGCCTACGACAAGTCCGACGCGGCCAAGAGCGACGAGCGCGCCGCCGCAAAGGAGCAGTTCGACAGCGAGAAGCCCACGGTCATCGCCATCATGAACGAGACCTTCTCGGATCTTTCGATCTACCAGAACATGCGCGCCGGCTACGAAGGCCCGCAGTACTTTAAGAACCTGTCCAACTGCCTCAGCCGCGGCAAGCTCTACGTGAGCGCCTACGGCGGCGGCACCGCCAATACCGAGTTTGAGTTTATGACCGGCAACTCCATGGCCAACCTGGGCTCGGGCGTGTACCCCTACACCATCTACAACATGGAAACGACCGGGAACCTGGCAGAGCAGTTCAAGTCGCTCGGATATTCCACCACGGCCATGCACCCCAACCACGCCACCAACTGGAACCGCGAGAACGTCTACAAGGACTTTGGCTTTGACCAGTTCCTGTCTATCAACGATTTCCAGGGCGCCGATACCCTGCGCGGCATGGTGACCGACCAGGCTACCTACGACAAGATTCTTGAGCTGCTCGACCAGAACGCCGATCCGCAGTTTATCTTCGACGTGACCATGCAGAACCACTCGGGCTACGATACGGGTCTGCTGCCGGTCGACAAGCAGATGCACCTCAACATCGACACGACCGATCTGGACGCCAAGACCGTCGAGGACGGCACGCTCTCCGATGTCGACGAGTATGTCTCGTGCATCGAGCAGTCCGACCAGGCGCTTCGCTACTTCCTCAACGCCCTGAGCAAGCTCGACCGTAAGGTGGTCGTGGTGTTCTGGGGCGACCACCAGCCGTTCTTCCCGTCCAAGTTCAACGATAAGTGGTTTACCGGCGAAGACGATGCCACGCATCAGGAGCGCCTGTGGCAGACCGACTACATCATTTGGGCTAACTACGACGTTGCCGGTTGCGACCAGACGAGCGAGGTCGACGACCTGTCCACCAACTACCTGTCCACCCAGCTTATGCAGCTGATCGGCGCCCCGCTTTCCGACTACCAGAAGGCGCACATGACGCTGCGCGAGTCGCTGCCCGCTATCAACTCGGTGGGCTACGAGGACGCCAGCCTGCGCTGGGCGCTTTCCTCCAACGTCACCGGTGACGACGCCGATGCCGCAGCCGCCACCAAGGCGCGCGAAGATTACGCCAAGATGCAGTACTACGAGATGTTCCGCGACGGCAAGAACGTGTACACCGAGCACTTCCAGACCGAGGCCAACGAGACCGACCCCAACCTGGCACCGGGTACGACCAAGATCAAGTAGCGACTAGCTGCGAGTTCATAACTGAAACGTCTGTCCGGGCGGAGGCATATAAGGTTCCCTGCTCGGACAGTCCTGCGCAAGACGAAGGCCACATTAAGTGGCCTCCTTTGCGTGCGGAACTCGCGATGAACCTTACATACCTCCGCCCGGACAGACGCCCTGTTGTTGGAGCGTGGCTTGTCATAGGGGTATCCGCAACATATATAAGTTGAAGGCCACGTCATGTGGCTTTTTTTGCATCCGGAAACCGTGTCCCAGAATTCACGTCCGGAATGGGATGCTGTTTCCGCTTGTGGCTCCGTTGGGAAACTGCATCCCACTCCAAAGGCAAATTCTGGGACGCACTTTCCGAAACCCCATCCATCCGGAAAGCCCGTCCCACTCTGAATACATCCAGCGAACATATGCGAGCGTGTTGTCCAGAACGGCCTCGTCATCGGGGTGATGGAAAATGCCACCCCAAACGCTTGCCACGGAGCGACCTCGTGTCAAGAAAAAAGCCTCGAGAATCTCGAGGCTTTCACGTTTGTACGATTGAACGCGCGGCACCGCGAACGGCGAAGCTACTCCCCCAGCACGGCCTTTTTGGCGGCTGCGGCCATGTTATCCAGATCTTCCTTGGTGGGATGGTCCTTCGCGGCAACCCAGTTGTCGAGCAGCATCTTATAGCGCGCGTTGTCGGGATCTTGCTCGAGCATGGCCTCGTAGCGCTGCTTGACCGCGGGGCCCATCTTGCCCTGGCACATCGCCCAGCCCGCAAGCTCGGCATCCCCAGCCAAATTAGAAGTTACGCGATCAATAATCTGCTGGTAATAGCTCTGGTCGGCGCCAAAACCGCAGGTGCCAAACAGGAAGACGCGCTTGCCGTGCAAAGCGGAGAGCAACGCCGCGACCGAAGGTGTGCACGCGCCCTTGTCGCACCAAAAACCGACGAGCACCGTGTCGGCCGCGCAGGCGCCCTGCGCCTCGAGCGCAACCTGATCTGCATCCGCATCGTCGCTCAACGCCGCGGCATGGACAAAATCAACACCCGCAGCCTGCAGAGCGCGCTTGATCGCGCCCGAAACCATCCTGGTATTACCGCTCTTGCTGTTAACCACCAAAGAGCACGTCATAGTCACGTTGCCTCGTTTCCCCCAAAACTAAAGCCACTATTGCAATTTATTAGATGAATATCTTAGTACTAACGTGACAGATGTAAACCACCGTCTGTCGATTGATTAATTTGCCCCACGGGCTTGCTCACTGGGCAAACTGGCTGCGGTAAAGATCAGCATAGAAGCCGTCTGCCGCTAGCAGCTCGTCGTGCGTGCCGCGCTCGATAATCCGGCCGTCGCGCATCACCAGAATGCAGTCGGCGTTGCGGATGGTGCTCAGGCGGTGCGCCACGACAAAGCTTGTGCGACCGGCCATGAGCTCGTCGAATGCCGCCTGCACCTGCAGCTCGGTACGCGTATCGATGCTCGACGTTGCCTCGTCCAGCAGCAGAATCGCCGGATCGGTGAGCATAACGCGCGCAATGCACAGCAGCTGTTTTTGACCCTGGCTAAACGTGCCGCCGTCCTCGCCGATGACCGTATCGTAGCCGCCTGGCAGCTGCACGATAAACTTGTGCGCATGCGCGCGCTTGGCAGCTTCGATAACCTGCTCGCGCGTGGCGTCGGGACAGCCGTAGGCGATGTTTTCCGCCACCGTGCCCTCGAACAGCCACGTATCCTGCAGCACCATGCCAAAGGCGCGGCGCAGGCTCGCGCGCGTGTAGTCACGCGAAGACCGGGCATCGACCATGATGCGTCCGGCATCAATATCGTAAAAACGCAGCAGCAGGTTGATGAGCGTTGTCTTGCCGCAGCCCGTGGGGCCGACCAGGGCAAAGCGCATGCCGGGTTTGGCCTCGATGCAGATATCCTGCAGCAGCTTGCGATCGGGCACATAACTAAAGTCTACGTGCTCAAAGGTCACCTCGCCACGCGGGGCGGCAAGTTCCACGGCGCCCGTCGCATCGGGCTCCTGCTCGCGCGCGTCGAGCAGCGCAAACATGCGGCGTGCCGAGGCGTACGCCGTCTGGATCTGCGTAATGACGTTGGTGACCTCGTTGAACGGCTTGGTGTACTGGTTGGCGTAGGACAGGAAGATCTGCACGCCGCCCACCGTGAGTGCCGCGGGCACGCCCGTGATCACGCCCACGCAGCCAATCACGGCCACCACGGCATAGATGATGTTATTGATAAAGCGCGTGCCGGGGTTGGAGAGCGAACCCATAAACTGCGCGCGCTCACCTGCCGCATAGAGCTCGGCGTTGAGGGCATCGAAGCGCTGCTGAGCGTTGGGGCCATAGGCAAAGGCGTCGACAAGTTTCTGCTCGCCTACGTACTCCTCGATATGACCACCGAGCTGCCCTTGAATACGCTGCTGCGCCGTAAAGCTTTTGTTGGAAAGCTTGGCGATAGCACCGGCTGCAAAAATGGAAAGCGGCGTGACGAGTACCACCACGAGCGTCATGGTCAGGTTGATGGAAAGCATAAACGCGAGCGTACCCACGATGGTAATAACACCGGTGAAGAGCTGTGTGAAGCCCTGCAGCAGACCGTCGCCCACCTGATCGACGTCGTTGACCACGCGACTCATGAGGTCGCCGTGGGCATGGCCGTCGATAAAGCTGAGCGGCATGCGGCTGAGCTTGTCGCTCGCCTCCACGCGCATGTCGCGCACCGTCTCGTAGGACAGACGGTTAACGCAGTAGCCCTGCAGCCACTGGAAGGCCGCAGCACCTACGACGACAATCGCGAGCTTGGTGACAAGCGGCAGCAACGCATCGAAGTCCACCTGTCCGGCGGCGACGATAAGGTCGATGCCCTCGCCAATGAGGATGGGCGTATAGAGTTGCAAGATCACCGAGATTGCGGCGCTCACAAACGATGCCGTAAACGAGACGCGGTGCGGGCGAACATAGCCCAGCAGGCGGCGGGTCACCGCACCCACGGGATAGCGCTCGGGGTCGCCAGGCTGGCGCGGGCCGTCGCCCAGGTCGTTGAGGTTATCGTTACCGGACACGTTGGCCGTCATCGTGGCGACCGAACCGGAGGAAGTGTACGGATTCATTTAGCAGCCCTCCTTTGCGCAGACGGATGCGGGGGCGGTCGGGGCACCTGGGGCGAGCGCGGGCGCTGTGCTCCCCCGCTGGCCCTCAAGCTCCTCGCGGCGCAGCTGCGACTGGCAAATCTCGCGATAGAGCCGACAGGTCGCATAGAGCTCGTCATGTGTGCCCAGGCCGGCAACCGAGCCGTGGTCGAGCACGCAGATCACGTCGGCATCGCGCACGGTCGAGACGCGCTGGCTCACAATCACCGTGGTCAGCGGCAGCCCGCCCTTGGCGGCACCGCGCATGCTGCGCTCGCGAATGGCATGGCGAAGCGCCGCGTCGGTCTTAAAGTCGAGCGCCGACGCGGAGTCATCCATGATCAATATCTGAGGCGAACCAACCAAGGCACGCGCGATAGTCAGGCGCTGACGCTGGCCACCGCTAAAGTTCTTGCCGCCCGCCTCGACCGGGGCGTCTAAGCCCTGCGGCTTGTTGCGCACGAACTCGCTGGCCTGCGCCATGTCGAGTGCCACCCAGAGCTCCTCGTCGGTCGCAGCTTCATCGCGCCAGGTCAGGTTGCTGCGGATGGAGCCGCTCACCAGCGATGCGCGCTGCGGAACGGTCGCGACCACACGGCGCAGCTGGTCGAGCGGCCAGGTGCGCACGTCGACGCCCATCACGCTCACGCTGCCGGTGCTCGCATCGTACAGGCGCGGGATGAGCGAGACGAGCGTGGACTTGCCGCTACCCGTACCGCCGATAATGCCGAGCGTCTTGCCCAGCGGGAGTTCCAGCGTCACATCGTTGACAGCATTGGCCGCGCCAGCGCCAAACGAGAAGCTCGCATGGCTCAAGCTCAGCGCGGGAACTGAAGCGACATTGCCCGGCTTGGGCAGCGCGACCGGCTGGTTGCCCTCGTCAGCGATGCCCGGCACGCAATTGAGCACCTCGTTGATACGCGACGCGCTGGCGCTCGCCTTGGTAAAGACCACGACCAGGTTGGCGACGTACACGATGGAGGTCAGGGTCTGCGTCATGTAGTTCACAAACGCCATGACCTGGCCCTGCGTAAGCTCGCCCACGCTGACCTGGATGCCGCCCACCCACAGGATGGCGCACACGCCCAGGTTCATCACCAAAAACGTGACGGGGTTGAGAATCGACGAGAGCTTGCCCACCGCGATGGCAGTATTGGCCTGGTCGTCGGCGGCCTGCGCAAAGCGCTCGCGCTCGTGATCTTCGCGCACGAAGGCGCGAACCACGCGGGCGCCCGAAAGGCCCTCGCGGCAGATAAGCGCGATGCGGTCGAGCTTTGCCTGCAGCTGCTTGTAGTACGGAATGCAGCGCGCCATGACAACCCAGAACACCAGGCCAATGGCGGGCGTGCAGATCAAAAAGATGATGCCGAGCTTAAGGTCGATGGCAAGGGCCGCGCACATGGAGCCCACCGCTAGAAAGGGCCAGCGGATGAGCATGCGCACGCCCAGCGCCACAGCGAGCTGGACCTGGTTAACGTCGTTGGTAATGCGCGTGATGAGCGACGGCGTGCCAAAGCGGTCGAGCTCGGCATAGCTCAGCTTGTTGATGTGCTTGTAGAGCGCGCCGCGAATGTCGGTGCCCATGCCCTGCGATGTCAGCGCCGCCATCTTTTGGCAGACAAGCGTAAACGAGATGCCAATCACAGCCATGGCGCCAAGTACCATGCCGTAGTGGATAACGGCGCTGACATCGTGTGCGCCAATACCCTTATCGATCATCTGGGCAATCACGAGCGGTGTAAGCAGGTCAAAGATCACTTCGATCAGCTTGCACGCAGGGCCAATCACCATATAGCGGCGAAACTTGCCACCAAAACGCCTGAGCAGCTCAATCATGTATAGGCGCTCCCTATCATCATTCACACTCAATTCGAATCATGATAGTACGGTGAGCCCAAAAGAAGCGTAAACAACTCGTCATTTCTAATGGGATTCGGTTTCCAAAGAAGCGGAAAGGCACGCGCACACCCAGCCAGTGTCGGGTCGACCGCCTGATATACTTACATTAGTGCTACCAAGTTAGTCGCCGACCCTTGAAATGAGGTGCCGAGATGAACGACATTCTCGCAAGAAGAGCAAGACGAGCAACTGTGGGCATCGCCCTTTCCGCGGCACTTGTCGCGGGAATCGCCCCCGCAACGGCGATCGCGGCAGAAACCAGCTCCCCCACCGGTGCAGTTGCCTTGCAGACGGAAGATGCGGCCGCCGCAAAAGAAAAGGCTCTGTTAGACCAGGATTGACATACATGTGTCCCCACGGTGCCATATCGTT
>CATVRV010000018.1:0-45929 GCA_958346515.1 uncultured Collinsella sp. | reverse complement strand
ACTGCGGGAACGGCCTATTCGCTCAATGTGTTCGGCTGAGATCGGAAATCAACCAATCGAAGCCAAACGGATCCAAATAGATGACAAATTAAGCCAATCCGCAGCAAAAGACGCGTGAATCAGTGCTTCTCGCAGCGGATTGACGCTACAAAGCGACCAAAATGTCGGTCAGATTATCGATAACGGCATCGGCTCGCGATTGATCGAGGTTGACACCCTCGTGCGGACGCAGCGCCAGGACGCGGGCGCCGGAGCGCTTACCAGCCTCGATGCCCAAAGGCGAATCCTCGATAACCAAGCACTCGGCAGGCTCCACCCCCAGCGCCTCCATGGCACGCAGGTAGATCTCGGGGTCGGGCTTAAACGCACTGCACTCGTGACCGCTGATGGTGTAGTCCAGCACGTCGGCGATACCGGCAATCTCCACCAGCTCGTCGATCAACTCGCGATAGGACGAGCTCGCGATGGCACACTTCACGCCACGCTCATGCAGCTCACGCATCACCGGCTCCGTCTGCTCGTTGAGCAGCTCGGCATACGGAACGGGGTGGTCCGGGCTGTAGACCCGCTTGTACTCCACGCGTAGGCGCTCGCGCAGCTCAACATCGTCGGGCACCAGCGCCTCCCAAATGGCCGGCTCGTTAGACCCCGAAAGATCGGGAATCTCGTCAAAGTGGAACCCCTTCTCTTCCATAAATGCCACGCGGCGACGGTTGTAGAACCACTCGGTATCGACCAGCACGCCGTCCATGTCAAACAGCACTGCCTTGATCATACGCATCTCCTCCCACCTGCCAAAAAGGGACAGGTTTATTTTGGTAGGTTTTATCTGGGGTTTTATGACGCGACAGACACGCCCTCCCCAGAGCAAAAAAGGGGATGGGGCGCAAACCCCATCCCCTCTCAATCAACCCGTAAGGTCTACTTACTTGTGATTAGTAGGAAAGCTTCCACATGTAGCGACGCATGGTCAGCGGGTGCTGACGGGCCTCGGCGATCTGGTTGCCGTACTCGCGCATAACGGCGAGGTGCAGCAGCGGGTTGAAGTAGGTGACGACACTCGCGGGCACGGCGTCAGCCAGGCCGTAGTCCTTGGAGTCGATCAGAGCGACCTTGGCGCCCATGCGCTTAAGGAAGGTGAGGGCGCGGGCGTCCATCGGACGGGTGGCGCCATCGGACATGAAGAAGACGTAGGGCTTACCCTCGGTGGAAACCTCGAACGGGCCGTGGAAGTACTCGCCGGTGTTGTAGGCGGCGGCGTCGATCCACTGCATCTCGGTGAACAGGAAGGCGGCGTGAGAATAAGCCATCTTCTCGGAGGCACCGGAAGCCATGAAGTAGATCATCTTGTCGTCCTTGAAGTCCTCGGCGAACTTCTTGGCGAGCTTCTTGCAGTGCTGAGCGGCGTTCTCGCAGAGATCAAAGATGTTGGTGAGGCCGGTGATCATATCCTCGTAGTGGTCATAGCCCTCGGTCTGCTGAAGGATCTCGACAGCAAGAGCGATGGCATAGCCGGGCTTCTCGCACTTGGCAGCGTAGTTGGCGTGGAAGCCGTGGACGATGACGTGGTCGGCGTCGACGGTCAGAGCGGAGCCAGCCTTGTTGGTGAGGGAGACGACCGGGCAGTTGTGCTTCTTGGCGGTCTTGTTGGCCTCGACGGTCTCGGGCGTGGAGCCACCGAGGGAGCAGGTGATCACGAAGGTGTGCTCGTTGACCCAGGAAGGCGTGTCGTAGTTGAACTCGTTAGCGGTGAAGATCTGAACGTTCAGCTTGTCCGTGTTGTTGGCCAGGAAGTACTTGGCGGGGTAAAGGTCGGACATGGAAGCGCCGCAGCCGACGAAGGCGACGCTGTGGATCTCGTGGTTGGACAGGACGTCAGCGACGATCTGCTTAGGGAGGTTAAGGTCGATCTCGTACATCTGACACATTCCTTTCGTTTTTTGCGGCGCCACATTGCCGAGCGCTCGCAGGGTTACCGTGGTTTGGACCGATTCGCCGGCCCGTTGAGGATGTGTCAAAGGAACTGTCCCTTTGACACATTTAGGGATGGAAGCCTGCCTGGGGTATGGGATGTCAGGCAGGCTCCCCGGGGAAAGCGGTTAGACGCTTGGTCGCGACTAGGCCAGGATGCCGGCCGCGGAGAGGGCGATGCCGCCCACGATGGCGATCACGAGAAGCCAACCGGTGTTGACGTTCTTCTTGATGAGCCAGTACATAAGGCCGGTGAGGCCGAGGGAAATCATCTGAGGCATCATGCCGTCCAGGATGTCCTGGATAACGACGGTGCCCTCAGCGAACTGCAGCGGGGTGGTGGCGCCGATCAGCGTAGCGATCATGCCGCCCACGGACATAAGACCCACGATGCCACAGACATACATGAGCTTCTCCATGAGGTCGCCGCCCTGAAGCTTGCTCAGGTACTCGTGGCCGCCCTGATAGCCCATCTTGGCTGCGAACCAAGTGATCAGCACAGAGGGGACGATGGAGATGAGCATGGCCAGGATCGGGCCCATGATGGAGCCCTGCTGAGCCAGCTGAACGCCCAGGCCAAAGGCGATAACGCGGATGGTGCCCTGGAAGAAGGAGTCACCGATGCCGGAAAGCGGGCCCATGAGGGAGGTCTTGACCGCGTTGATCGAATCGGGATCGAAGTTTTCGGGATCCTTGGCGTACTCCTCCTCCATGGAGGCGGCGAGACCCAGGATGAAAGCGCTCGTCTGCGGGGTGCAGTTGTAGAACGCCATGTGACGGTGGTAAGCCTCTTTCTTAGCAGCGAGCTGCTTGGGGTCGGACTCATCCGGATAGAGGCGATCGAGCGTGGGAACCATGCCGTAGAGGAAGCCCATGTTCATCTGACGCTCGTAGTTCCAAGAGGCCTGGATGGCCCAGGAGCGCCAGAAGAACTGGCTGACCTTCTTGTTCAGGGACACGTCCTTGGTTGCGGTTGCCATAGTGTGTTCCTCCTTAGTCTTCGTCGTCTTCGAGCGGATCGTAATCGGAATCGACACCGGCGGCTGCATGGGAACCGTTGAACTTGAAGCCCATGAAGACGACAGCCAGGCACACACCGATCAGAGCGACCGCGATGACGGACAGTTTGAGGTAAGCGGCGAGCAGGAAACCGATGAACAGGAACGGAGTCATACCCTTCTTGATCATCATGGTGAGCAGCAGGGCCAAGCCGTAGGCGGTCATGATCTTGGTCGAAACGTTAAGACCAGTGGACAGCCACTCGGGAACCATGTTGACGATGGCCTGAACCAGGTCGGTGCCAACAAAGACGGCGAGGAAGATCGGCAGGAAGTACATGACGGCGTACAGACCGGAGCCGGCGCAGATGTGCATACGGTAGGCGGTCTTGAACTTTCCGTTATCGATCGCGCTATCTGCCACATGGGTGAGGGCGGCGATGATGGAACGGAACACGATGCCGAGGAGCTGACCCAGGACGGCGACCGGGATGGCGATCGTCATGGCGGTCTCGGCGGAAGCATCGGTCAGGCACGCAAAGGCAGCGGCCACGATGCCGCCCAGGACCATATCGGGCGGAACGGCGGCGCCGACCTGCACCAGGCCCATGGACACGAGCTCGACGGCGGCACCGACGGCAAGACCGGTGGGCACATCGCCCAGCAGCAGACCGACGAGCGTAGCGCCAACGAGGGGCTGCTCGAAGTTAAGACGACCGAGCAGGCGGGAGTCCCACATGCAGAACACGCCGACGAGGCCGACGAGCACCGCACTGATGAACGTATTCATACCCTTCTCCTTTCAGTCAGGCAAAAGCCTGGTTGATTACAGCTTGGCGTCGATGTCGACGCTCTGATACGTAGGGGTCTGCTGGACGTAGAGCTTAATGCCCATGTCGAGCAGCTGGTTGACGTCTGCCTTCTGGGTGGCGTCGAGGAAGACGGAGCTGTCCTTGCCGCCGATCTGATCGGCACCGTCGTGGTTGGCGGTGGCGCCCAGGTTGATGGCGTCGAGCTTGTAGCCCTGGCAGAACTGCAGCATCTCGGCCGTGTTGCCAAAGACGAACATGACGCGCTCGCCGAGGGTGTTGAGCTTGTCCATCTTGGCGAGGGCACGCTCGACGGTGAAGACGTTCAGGCGCACGCCCTGGGGCTTGGCCAGCTTAAGAGCGCCCTTCTTGATGTCATCGTTGGCGGCAGCGTTGTCGACGACGATGATGCGCTCGGCCTGAACCTTGGTGGTCCAGGTAAAGACGACCTGGCCGTGCAGCAGACGGTAGTCAAGACGTGCGAGGACGATCTTGGCGGGACCGGAGCTGTGACGGGGCGCCTTGGCCTTCTTGGCGGGAGCCGCGGCAGCCTCGACCGGTGCGTTGGGGTTGGTCAGGCCGGTGCGGGCCTCGTTGATGAGGGCCGCGAGCTCGGCGCCCTTGACGGGGACGGGGCTCATAGCAAGCGTGAGCGCCAGCGGGATGTTGAAACCGCTGACAACCGTGAACTTCGTGCCGTTCTTGGAAAGCTCGACCATGTTGTTGTTGACCGAGCTGCCGAGCATATCGGTCAGCACATAGACAGTGTCGTCCGCGTTGAACGTGGCGATCATGGCGTCTACCTTATTGGTGATGGGCTCCTTGTCGTCACGAGCAAGCGACACGACGTGGACGTTCGACACGTCGCCGAGAACCATCTCGAGCGTGTCTTTGGCGCCTGCGGCCAGGCCGCCATGAGATGCGAGAATGATCTGATTCATCTTGCCTCCTCCTTTTCGTTATGGTCATTATAACGTCTTATACGTTGCGGATATTGTTAATTAGTATAAAGACCGTTCGCGGGCGAAAAACGACCGTTGACGGGTTTAACGTACTTGAAACGTTGGGGCAGGGCAGGCCGGCGCTGGCTGGATAACCCCAGGTCGGACGCCGCGCTCAATCCCCTATCGCACGAAGTACCAGGGGCTTTCCTGCACGGTGGGCTCCAGCGCGATGCCGGTGCGCTCGCGGAACAGATCCATGTCCTGCGATTTCTCCGTCCACCACGCGTTGGGCTTAAAGGTCATGCTCTCAACGATATGGCCGACAAAGGCGCTGTTGCGCAGCTTGGAGAAATCGGTGTTCATAATCAGGATGGACGCGAGCACCAGCACGATGCCCAGGACCTTGATCGCGCCGGCGGGCTCGGCATAGATGCCAATACCGACCAAAACGGTCGCCACGGTTTCAAACGAAGCCACGACCGGCACCTTCGACGTCTCAAGATCCATCGAAAGGCCCTGCATATAGAAGATGTACGCAAGAGCCGTCGGAATAAAGCCAAAGCCCGCGAACAGCAGAATGAGCTGCGGGGACATTGCCGCGGCCACATCGGACCACGGAGCCGAAAGCACTGCCATAAAGCATCCGCCAAAGACAAAGCCCCAAAACGTCACCGCCAGAGGATGCAACGTCTTGGTGGCCATGCGACTAAACACAGCCAGTAGCGCACCGCAAAGTCCGGCGATCACACCCGACACGACGCCCCAAGCCGAGAAATGGAAACCGGACAGGTCGCCGCTCGTCACCGCGAGCACGCAACCCACAATGTTAAAAACGATGGCGACGAGCTTGTTGGGGGTCACGTCCTCGCGATAAAGCACGCGGCCGAGCACGACGCCAAACACCGGCGAGGTGTAAAGCAGCACCGAGGCCGTGGACATACCCACCTCGCCCATGCACTCGTAATAAAGCGTGTTAGCGGTGGCGAGGCCGATAATGCCAAGAAGCGCGCAGGGAACAAGCTCTTTAGGACTTGCCTTGAACAGTGCCATGGCACCCGAGGCTTTTCCCTCACGAGCACCTCCCTGGCAACCCATAAATGCCAAGACCGGAGCCATTAAGACGGCACCCGACAACAGGCGAAAGGCCGCCATGCTCTGAGACGAAACACCCAGGGCCGATATTCCGTTAACAAAGATTCCGATGGTGCCCCACATAAGCGCGGCGATCAGCACCAGCACATAGCCCAGATTGCTTTTCTTCAACGCAGCCTCCTCGATATTGTTTCCAATATGTTTCACACTACGTTATAGTCGTTATATACATTTTTCAAGACACAAATCGGCGAGCGGAAAAGTGATCCGTTTTCCTCCGTCCCCAGCGGATTACTTGGCGGTTGCGGTGAAATAGTTCCTAAATAGAGGCTTCAAGCCCCCAAACAGGAACTATTCCACCGCAACTTATGAGGACATCGAGCTGTTAGGCCGCTCTATCCCCTAGTAGTCCAGCTTCCACATGTAGCGGCGCGTCATGTAGTCCTTGTGGGTGACGGCAGAGAGCGCACGCATGTACACGTTGTTGAGAATCGGCGCAAAGATCAGGTGGTTGAAGTATTCGCTCACGCTGTCCTTGATGTCGTTGAGGCCGAGCTCCTTGGCGTCGAGCTGATAGACGCGCTCGCCACCGTACTGGTTGACGAAGCGGATGCCGCGCTCATCGTTGCAGCGACTGCGGCCGACGCTGATGAGCTGGAACAGCGAGGTGCGCTTGTCCAGAATCTCGAAGGGGCCGTGGAAGAAGTCGCAAGTGTTGATGGTGCAGGAATCGATCTGCAGCATCTCCTGCACGTTGCAGATGCTAAAGACGTAGGCGGCACCAAAGAGCGGGCCCTGGGCCATGACGTTGATGCAGGGCTTGTCGGCATTCTGCTCGGCCCACTTGGCAGCGAGCGGACGGGTGTACTCGACGGCCTTGCGATAGATGGGGTCGACCAAGTCGAACGCGGCCATAGCGGTCTCGTACTCGGCATAACCCTCGGTCTGCTGCGTAAGCTCCATGGCGATCATGGTCACGACGGCGGAGTTGGTACGGCCCATGCAGGACTCGTCGACGGCCAGGCTGTCGTACTGGATCTTGTAGTCGCAGACCTCGGTGAGGGCGGACTCGTCAACATAGATGGCGATGGTGCTGGCGCCGTGGTCCTTGGCGACCTGGGCGGCGACGATGGTCTCCTTGGTGCCGCGCATGGACACGACGACGGCCAGGGTGTTCTCGTTAACGTAGGCGGGGGTTGCGTGCACGAACTCGTTGCTGGTGTAGCTGGAGCTCACGACCTGCGTGGCCTCGTGCTCCATAAAGTACTGAGCAGGATAGTTGCCGCCGTTGGATCCGCCGGCGCCAATCCACACGACGCGCTTGATGCCGCCCTTGTCTGCCTTGTCAGCCAAAACCTGGGAAACGACATCCTTAACCTGTTCCTGAGTAGTCATCGTGCATCAGCCTTTCTTCTCGTTTGATGCTCATCACAGACATACAAGTTACATACATGTTTTGGTTATGTCGACTAGTTGTATGCTATATTTGTCTTAGAAATTTTGCTGATGCGGTTTTCGATAACTAGCTACCAGCTGTTTTGTTGTTGTATTGAATACATGCTTGATTAGACTCGCATACAAGTTAGATACAGGTTGATCGCATGAACGCTTCGTCTAAAAAGAAACTGGCCCAATACGAGCGCTTGGCGGGCATGCTGCGTGACCGTATCGCTGCCGGCGTCTACGCGCGCGAAGACAGGCTGCCGTCCGAGATGGAACTCGTGGACGAATCGGGGCTGTCGCGCAGCACCGTGCGCCATGCCCTTAAGGTGCTCGTTGATGAGGGTCTGGTTCGAACCGAGCGCGGGCGCGGCGCCTTTGTGGCCGACACGCCGGCGCTCCACGAGAACAACCTGGTGTTTTCGAGCTATACGGCGCAGGTCCAGGGTCAGGGCATGAAGCCCACCACGCGCACGGTGGACTCGGGCTTTACCAAGGCGGGCGGCAGCATAGCTAAGTTCTTTGATGCCGCCGTGGGCAGCAAGCTCGTCAAACTTGTCCGCCTGCGTTATCTGGACGATGCGCCGCTGTGCCTGGAGACCACCTATCTACCACCGAGCTTTGGGGCACTCATCGATCGCGATATCAACGGTTCGCTCTACGCCACGCTGCGCCAAGAATTCCATCGCGCGCCGGCGCAGGGGCACAAGACCTTTGAGGTGTGCTATGCCTCGCAAAACGAGGCGTTTTTGCTCAACGCTGAGCGCGGGCAGGCGCTGATCCTGATCACCGATTACGTCTACGACACCGACGGCCGCCCGCTCCATGTCTCCAAGCGCATCCAACGCACCGACCGCGCCAAATACACCGAGCCCATCGGCTAACCTGCCAAAATAAACCTGTCCCTAAATGGTAGGTTTGGGGAGGTCGGGGAACCAGGTTGGCTTAGGTTGGTTAGGGACGCGCTCGGCTAGGACCAACTCCATCCAACACATGTCGTACCAGCGGCCGAACTTTTGGGCGCAGCGGTCAAAGGCGCCCACCAGGCGGTAGCCCATATGGGCATGGAAATCCTGACTGTTGTGCGTCAGATACTCATCGTCCTTGTCGTGCGGCACGGCGATGAGGGCGCACATGTTGGTGATGCCCATCGCGATCAGACATTGCTTGAGCGCATCGTGCAGCTTGCGGCCCAGCCCGCCGTGGCGCACATCGCGTGCCAGGTAGATCGACGTCTCGACCGACCAGTCGTAGGCCTCGCGGCTGTTAAGCGCGCTCACATAGGCATAGCCTACCGGACGCCCGCCCAGCTCCATCACCAGATACGGATAGCGCTTGAGCGTGCGTTCGATGCGCCCGGCGAACTCCTCAACGCTCGGCACCTCGTATTCGCAGGTAATCGCCGTCTGGCGCACATACGGCTCATAGATGGCAAGCAACGCCGGCGCATCATCGGGCGTCGCCAGGCGAATCGTCGGCTCGGACATCTCGGTCATACAACCCTTCTCTCTCAAAAGCAAAGGCCGCCCTGCGCCAAACCAAGCGCAAGGCGGCCCCTCGTCATTACATCAGGCTACAGGACAGCCGCCAACGCGTCGATGTCCTCCTGCGTCGTGGCCCAGCTGGTGCAAAAGCGCACCACCGTGTGGGTCTCATCGTACTTTTCCCAGTACTCAATCGAGGCATGCTCGCGAATGCGGGCCATATCCTCGTTGGGCAGAATCACAAACTGCTGGTTTGTGGGCGTCTCCAAAAAGAACTGGTAGCCGCGCTCGTGCAGCACACGACGCAGCGCCTGAGCCGTCTCGATCGCCTGTCGACCAATCTCAAAATACAAGCCGTCGGTAAAGAGTGCCTCAAACTGCACGCCCGTCAGGCGGCCCTTGGCCAACAGCGCGCCGTGCTGCTTAATGCGCGGAATGGGATGTGCCGGGGCGTGCATGCCGCAGAACACCACAGCCTCGCCGCAGAGCGCACCGCACTTGGTGCCGCCGATGTAGAACACGTCGCACAGCTGCGCCAGCTCGGGCAGGGTAATGTCGCACTCATCGGCCGCCAGCGCATAGGCCAGGCGAGCACCGTCCACAAACAGCGGAATCTCGCGCTTCTGGCATACCGCATGAATCGCCGCGAGCTCGGCCTTGGAGTACAGCGTGCCGTACTCGGTCGATAGGCTCACGTACACGGCGCCCGGGAACACCGTGTGCTCGTAGCTCTCGTTTTCGTAGAACACCTGGATATAGTTCTCGAGGTCCTCGGCGTGCATCTTGCCCTCGTAGCCGGGGATGGTGAGCACCTTGTGGCCGCCAAACTCGATGGCGCCCGCCTCGTGGCAAGCGACGTGGCCAGTCTCGGCAGCAACGACGCCCTCGTAGGGCGCAAGCAGCATATCAATCACCGTCGCGTTGGCCTGCGTGCCGCCCACCAGAAAAAACACGTCGGCATCGGGGGCCTGGCAGGCCTCGCGAATAAGTTGCTTGGCACGCTCGGTGTGCACATCGGTACCATAGCCGGGCTGCGGCTCCATATTGGTGTCGACGAGCGCCTGCAGCACTGCCGGATGTGCGCCGTGGGAATAGTCGTTGTTAAACGCGAGCATGGCAATCCTCTCTTACCGGGTATCGGCCAGATGATTCAAACGGAGCTATTGTACGCCGTTGGGATAGGCAATGCGCGCGGCAAGGCACTCAAGCGCCAGTACCAGGGCAAAACCGCAGCTCACGTCACTCAAAAAGTGCGCTCCGATCACGATGCGGCCAAACGCGACGAGCGCCGCGACCGCAGCCGCCGTCCAAAAGGCCACGCGGCGGCGCGACGGTTTTTCCTTAAAGGCCGCCGCGGGAAGCCCGGCGAGCATAAGACCGATCGCCGCGTGCGCCGTGTGTCCGCTCGCAAACGACTTGAAGCCGTCCTTAATCACGCCGGCGGCAATAAAGGCCCACTTGTCGGGGTTGCCGATCACCCACCACGGCTGAAACTCGAGTCCCTGCGTCACCTCGATCACGCGCATGCGCGGGCGCGACCACAGCGGCTTGACAATCACGTTGAGGATGATGGCCTGAGCGACCCACACGACAAGCACCATCAACGCCCAGCGCGTGAGCTCGTCGGGCTCGGTCGTGCGCGTGAGGCGATAGACGATAAGATTGGCGGCGATGACCAGCACAAACGTCAGTACCAACTGAACCGCGATGAGTTTGCCGCCAACCCGCAGGGACGAAACGATCTCGTAGCCGGCCAGGCCAACGTTGATCAGAACGCCCAGCACGGCGAGCCATTTGCTCCCCCTGGAGTCGGGACGCACCGCGCGCACGAGCATAACGCCCGCGATGCTCGCCGTCAGCTCGAACGGCAGCTCGCCGGCGGCCTCGATAAAGCGACCGTACATGCTGCCGATATTGAACAGCGCGCTCGAGATCTGATAATCGAAGAAACTGCCCACGCCCAGACAAAGACACAGGACAACCGCGATAATGGCGACATCTTTCTTATAGATGTATCCGAACATGCTTTCCTTTCGATGGAGCTGGAATCAACCTGCAACGTGGCGGGACAAAGACGACTTCATCCCGCCACGCCCCCTACTTGTTAGTCGTCGTCGCTAGCACCCAACTGCTGCAGCAGCATGAGCGCCGCGGCCACGGGGCCGGTGCCGTCGTTGGCGTCGAGGCCGCGACCCAGGCCGCTGCCCGCACCGGCGCCCGCCTTGTAGGGCACCGACAGCTTGCGGCTCTTGGGGAAGTTCACCGCGCCATAGCGGGTCTTAAGCTCAAAGGCCACCTTTTTGGGCACGTCGACGCCCAAAAACGTGATGCGACCACCGCTGAGCGTGACGCTCTCGAGCCCCAGGCGCTCGCCGCGAATGCGGATGCGCGCGCGGTTGAACAGGTTGAGTCCCGCCAACGGCAGCTCGCCATGCGCGGCCTCGGTCTCTTCCTGCACCTCGTCGATGCTCTCCAGGTCCTCGGCCGCCGCGAGCTTACGGTACACGAGCACGCGCTGATCCACCGCCGGCAGGTACTCCTCGGACAAGAAGTAATCGGCCGGCAGGTTAATACCCACGCTCGCCGCTTCCACGCCGGCGTCGTCATCGCCGCGCGCCTCGGCCACGGCCTGGCCCAGCATCTGCGTAAACAGGTCAAAGCCCACGCTCGACAGGTTGCCGTGCTGCTCGGCTCCCATAAGCGAGCCGGCGCCGCGAATCTCCAGATCGCGCATGGCGATGCGCATGCCGCTGCCCAGGTCCTGAAACTCGGAAAGTGCGGTCAGGCGCGCCGTTGCCTCCTCCGTGAGCGGCAGCTCGCCCGGGAACATAAAGTACGCGTATGCCTGCGTGGCCGAGCGGCCCACGCGGCCCTTAAGCTGGTAGAGCTGCGCCAGGCCCAAGCGTTGCGAATCCTCGATAATCAGCGTGTTGGCGGTCGCGTTATCGATGCCGCTCTCCACGATGGTCGTGGCGATGAGCACGTCGATCTTTTTGGTCGCGAACTCAATCATCACATCCTCGACCTCGCGCGGGCTCATCTTGCCGTGCGCCACGCCCACGCGCGCCTCGGGCGCGGCCTCGTGCACACGCGCCACGGCGTCGTCGATGGTCTTGACGCGGTTGGACACGTAGTACACCTGGCCGCCGCGACCCACCTCCAGGCGAATCGCCGCGCTCACCACATCGGGGTCGTACTCCCCCACGTGCACGATCACGGGGCGACGCCCGGTGGGCGGCGTGGTGATCAAGCTCATGTCGCGCACGCCGCTCGTGGCCATCTGCATGGTTCGCGGAATCGGCGTTGCCGAAAGCGTAAGCACGTCAATCTGCTCGCGCAGGTTCTTGAGCTGTTCCTTGTGCTGCACGCCAAAGCGCTGTTCCTCGTCGATGATCACCAGGCCCAGGTTCTTGGGGTTCACATCGGCCGAAAGCAGACGGTGTGTACCGATGAGCACGTCGATCGTGCCCTCGGCAAACGCCTTGAGCGCGCGCTTTTGCTGCGCCGGCGTGCGGAAGCGGCTGAGCACCTCGACCTCGAGGCCAAACGGGGCAAAGCGCTCAAAGAACGTCTCATAGTGCTGCTGGGCCAGAATGGTCGTGGGGCAGAGCACCATGACCTGGCGGCCGGAGTCCACACACTTAAACGCCGCGCGCAGGGCAACCTCGGTCTTGCCGAAACCCACGTCGCCGCACAGCAGGCGGTCCATGGGCTTGGGCGCCTCCATGTCGGCCTTAATGTCGGCGATGGCCTCCAGCTGGTCGCGTGTCTCGTCGTAAGGGAAGCTCTCCTCCATCTCGATCTGCTCGGGCGTATCGGGCGGACAGGCGATACCGGTAATCGACGAGCGGCGCGTATACAGGTCGACCAGGTCAAACGCCAGTTTTTTGGCATTCTTGCGCGCCTTATTGGTGGCACGCGTCCAGTCGGCGGTATTGAGCCTGGTCAAGCGCGGTTTATCGCCGTCGGGACCGACGTAGCGCGTAATGCGGTCGACCTGCTCGAGCGGCACGTAGAGCTTGTCGCCGTCGGCATATTCCAGCAAAAAGTAGTCGCGCTCCTTGCCGCCCACTTCCTGGCGCGCGATCTCGCTAAAGAGCGCGATACCGTGGGTAGCGTGCACCACGTAGTCGCCCGGCTTAAACGGGAACGTGATCTGCGTAATGTCCACCTTGTGGCGGCTGCGCGCGCGGTTGGCGTCCATGCGGGCGTTGAGGTCGGCGATCGAGAACACGGCCAGGTTGGCATCGGGCACCACCACGCCCTGCGGCAGAGCGGCATCGACAAAGGTCACGCGTCCGCGCGAGATGGTGGGCACGGCGGCACCGGCGGCAGCCTGGGCCGCGCCCGCCTTGAGCGAGCGGGCGTTGAGCGCGTCGACCTTACGCTCGCGAATGGAAGCGTGGGCCTCCTGGCGTGCGGCACGGTCGGCAGAATCTGCCGCTGCCACGCGTACGTGCTCGCCAATGACGCCGGCATTTTCGGGCGCCGCGGTCAGCGACTCCTCAAAGGTAATGCCCTCATCGCCAAAGGTGAGCTCCATCGACTCGCGCGCGCCGCGATCGGGAATGGCGAACACGCAGGCGTAGCGCTTGCCCACGACTTCCTGAACGCGCGTCATAAAACGGTTGTCCGAACCCGCAATGGCCGGCTGCTCAATCTTGAGCTCTGCCGTAACCGCGCCGCCGGCGCGAATCAGGCTCACATAGTTCAGGCGCTGCTGAGCACCAAAATCGAGCTGCTGGGCACGTACATACAGGCCATCCAGGCGGTCAATCCCCGCCTCGCCGGCACGCGCCTCGATATCCTCGTAGGCGCGCAGGCAGTCGTCGAACAGCGAGCGCGGCTCGGACAGGACCACGAGCGCCTTGCCGCTCACGTGTGCCAGCGGGCTCACGGTCTGGCCGTACATCACCGGCAAAAAGCGGTCGAGCTCGGGCGTGACGATGCGTGCATCCACCATCTCGAGCAGCGCCGCCAGCTTGCTATCGTCCTGGCTGGCGCGATAGAGCGCCACATGCATGTTGTGGACCGCATCGTCGGTAAGCGCCAGCTCACGGCAGGGGAAGATCTCGATACTGTCCTCGTTGCCGATGGTTTGGCCCGTGGAGCTCACCATGCGGCGAATGCGATCAATTTCGTCGCCGAAGAACTCGATGCGCACGGGTGCCTTTTCCTGTGCGGGGAACACCTCGACGGTGTCGCCGTGAACGCGAAACAAGCCGGGCGCATCGGCGGCGCCGGCATTGGTGTAGCCCATGCCCACCAAGCGCTGCGGCACCTCGTCAAAAGGAATCTCCTCGCCCACCGCAAAAGTAGTGGACTCCCAGTAGCGGCTCTCGACCGGCGGCACGCAACGCAGCAGCGCGCGGGCCGAGGCAACCATGATGCAGTTGTCCCCGCGCACGATGCGCCCCAGAGCCTCGCAGCGCTGCGCCACCACGGCGTCGTCGGGCGCCTGTTCGCGCCACGGATAGTCCTTGCGCTCGGGAAAACGGCACACGTGCGCTAGGCCCACGTAGGCGGCAAGGCTACGCGCGGCGCGATCGGCCGCATCCTCGCCACTCACGATATAGACCGTCGGGCGCGGACGGCGCGCAAACTGGGCGGCCGCCATAAGCGTGCGGCCCGACTGCGACACAGCCAGCGTCACGTCCTCGCCGGCATCGAGCCCGGCCTCAACGGTCTGCAAGGCCTCGGCAGTGTAGAGCTGCGCGGCTATACGGTGAATGAGCATGCTGTTCCTCCGGCATTGCAACGCCAAAAGCCCGCCGGGGCAAGCTCGGCGGGTCGTACGTCAAATACATTGTCTGTCATGGTAACGCATGGAGAGGACTCCGGCTCAAGGGCAAACCCAGCCCCGCAAAAAACGCCAGACGAAAATGCGTTCCGCCCTACCCCGCCACGCGCACGCTGGGACACAAATCCGCCAGCGGACACTCGTCGCACTTAGGCTTGCGGGCGTCGCAGATCTCGCGGCCAAAGGTGATCCACTGGTGGTTGACCGACTCCCAATACTCGTGCGGCAAAATCTTGAGCAGATCTTGCTCGGTCTTGAGCGGCTCCTTGGCATGCGTCTTAGGACTCAACATCAGGCGGTGCGCGATGCGGTTGACGTGCGTGTCGACCGCGATGCCCTCGACAATGCCAAACCCCACGTTGAGCACGATGTTCGCCGTTTTGCGCCCCACACCCGGCAGCTTGACGAGCTCCTTCATGTCGGCCGGCACCTCGCCGCCGTAATCGGCAACGATCATCTGCGCGGCCTCCACGGCGTGTTTGGCCTTACTCTTATAAAAGCCAAGCGACTTAATGGTATCGGCCACATCGGCCACGCTCGCCCCCGCCATGGCCTCGGGCGTGGGCCACTGGGAAAACAGCTTCGGCGTCACTTTGTTGACCTGCGCGTCGGTCGTCTGCGCCGAGAGCAACACCGCGATCAGCAGGCGGAAGGGATTCTCATGGTCCAAAAAGCACTCGACCGGGCCATAGCGACGGTTAAGGCGCTCGCACACCTCAACGGCGCGCTCGCGTTTGGCGGCATTGGTCTCGCGTGGCATAACGACTCCTCGCTTCAGCGGCGTAACAAACCTATGGGCACGATTGTCCCACGTATGGGGTCTTTACGCCTCCAAAAATGCGCCGGTCTGGCGGCCCCACAGGCTTGCGTACTCGCCGCCCGCCTCGACAAGCTGCGCATGCGTACCGTCCTCGACAATCTCGCCGTCCGCCAGCACCACGATGCGGTCGAGCGCCGCCACGGTGGACAGGCGATGTGCCACCACAATGGAGGTGCGGCCGCGCATAAGGTTCTCGAGCGCCTCCTGCACCAGCGCCTCGGACTCGCTATCCAGGGCAGACGTCGCCTCGTCGAGCACCAAAATCGGCGCGTCGGTCAGGATAGCGCGGGCGATGGCCACGCGCTGGCGTTGGCCGCCCGAGAGCTTGACGCCGCGCTCGCCCACCATGGTGTCAAAGCCGTTGGGCAGGCGGTCGATAAACTCCAGGGCATTTGCCAGGCGCGCGGCCTCTCGGATCTGCTCGTCGGTGGCGTCGGGGCGGCCGTAGGCGATATTCTCGCGAATGGAGCGATGGAACAGCAGCGCCTCCTGCGGCACGTAGGCAACCTGGCGGCGCAGGCTCTGCTGCGTGCAGCGCGAGACGTCTTGGCCGTCCACGAGCACGCGGCCGCCCTGTACGTCGTCCAGGCGCAGCAACAGCTTGGTGAGCGTCGTCTTGCCCGAGCCCGATTTGCCCACCAGGCCCACGCGCTGGCCCGCCGCCACATGAAGCGTCAGGTCGTCGAACACGCTCTCGCCCGCCGCGGCATCACGGTATGCAAAGCTCAGGTGCTCAAAATCAATCGCGCCCTCGCTCACTTTAAGCTCGGGAGCGTTCTCGTCGTCCGCTACCAGACGCGGCTCGTCCAGCACGCGCGTCATCTCGGCCGCATCACCGAGCGCGCGGTTGATGCGCTGCATCATGGAGCTTACGTAGTTCAGGCGCATGGTGAGGTTATAGGTGTAGGTAAAGATCATGACGAGCGAGCCGGCCGAGATGCCAAACCACGCGTTGCCGCCCGCCACGAACACACTCACCACGGCCATAGTGATGACGATAAGACCCGAGGTCGTAAAGTTGCGCTGCATCATGGCGTGCATCGAGACCGTCTCGGCATCGCGCGCGGCACGATCGGCGGCGTCGAACAGATCGCGTTCAAAGTCCTCGCGCCCGCAAGTCTTGACGGCCAAGATGTTCGTGACCGCGTCGGACAGCACGCCCGACAGCTTGTTCTGCGCGGCGGACGTCGCGGCTGAAAGCGGCATGATGCGCTTGTACATAAGCCAGACAAACGCGATGTAGACGACCATGATGCACACTAGGATCACGGTAAACGTCGGCACCACCGGGGCGAGTGCGGCCACGGTGCAGATGACCGAGGTGATGGTGGGGACGAGCGAATACACCGTCACGTCGACCAGACCCGTGTAGCCGCTCATAAAACGACTCGTCTGGCTCACGAGCGATCCGCCAAAGCGGCTGGTATGGAATGTCATGGATTGGTTGGAGAGCGTGTCGAAGCATAGACGCGCCAGGTGATAGTTGCCTGCGATCTCGAGCTTGTAGACGGTGTAGTCCTGTAGCTTGGAGAGGATCTGACCCACCAGGTTAACGAGTACGAGCGCCAGGATATAGGGGCCGAAGACCTCAAACACCTGGTCACCCGCCACGGGACCGGCTTGAACGCGGTCGACAATGAGGGCCATCACATAGGTATTGGCAAACGTCAGCAAAAAGATGTAGCCCGCCGACGAGAACACCGAGAGAAAGACAATCAGCGGCTGCGTGCGCGTGACACCCCAAACCGCTGCAGCGTGCGGCGAACGGTGGAGCGTTTCAGCGGACTGGTGTTTCTCTGAGACATGGGCTTCCTTTCGCGTCTGATAGGGCGAAACGCCATTGTTGCACATTGGAGCACACTCCAGACAAGTGCGATACGAAAAGCGGTGGGGCGCCCGCGTTTGCGCCGGCGCCCCACCGTCTTGTTGCAATTAGCCTTCGTCTTCTTGGTCTGTGAGAAGGTCCGCGGACGTGAGTCCCAAGATCTCATCGGCTTGGTCGACGTCTTCCAGTGCGTCGATGTCCTTGAGCTTGCGCTCCATGACGTTGGTGCGCGTGGTGATGATGCCCTCGACCGTTTTGCCCGCGGTCTCGATCTGCTGCTGGGCGCGGCGCAGCGCCTTTTGATAGCGCGGCAGCTCGGCCTTGACGGCGGAGAGCACGCGCAGCACGTCGTCGGTACGTTTTTGCAACTTAAACGTCTGATAGCTCATCTGCAGACTGTTGAGGATGGCCGCCATGGTGCTGGGACCGGCAACGTTGACGTGATAGTCGCGGCCCAGGGTCTCGATAAGCCCGGGGCGGCTGACGACCTCGGCGTACAGTCCCTCAAACGGAACGAACATAATGCCAAAGTTGGTGGTCGCGGGCACGCTCAGGTACTTCTCGCAAATGTCCTTTGCCTCGCGCTTGACCATGGTGTCGAGCGTCTTGCGCGCAGCCGCCACGGCCTCCGCATCACCCGACTCCTGCGCGTCGAGCAAGTGCCCGTACGCGTCGCCCGGAAACTTGGAGTCAATCGGCAGCAGCACGGGGTCGCCCTCGTCCACCGGCAGCTTGACGGCAAACTCAACGCGCTCCGAGGCGCCGGGCTTGGTGGCGACGTTTTCCAGATACTGGTCGGGTGTAAGAATGTCCGCCAGAATTGCACCCAGCTGCACCTCGCCCAAAATACCACGCGCCTTCACGTTGCCCAGCACGCGCTTAAGGTCGCCCACGCCGGTGGCGATGGACTGCATGTCGCCCAGGCCCTTGTACACGGCCTCGAGCTGGTCGCTCACCTGCTTAAACGATGCCGACAGGCGATCGTTGAGCGTGCGGGAGAGCTTCTCGTCCACCGTCGCGCGCATCTGATCGAGTTGCACGTTGTTGTCTTTGCGGATAGCACCCAGCTGGGCATCGACCGTCTCGCGCACCTTGTCCAGGCGGTGCTCGATGCCCTCGCGGTTGGCACCGAGCTGTTGGGTCGTCTCGCGGCGCAGGTCATCCATCCGGTCACCAGCTTGCGAAAACTCACGTGCGATGGTCAGGTAACGTTGCTGCTCCACGGCCGCATCTGTCGTCTGCTGCTGCGCGATGGCATTGGCCGTGCGGCGAGTTTCGGCCAGCGCGACGTTCAGGGCATCGAGCGCGTTGTTGGCCTGCTCGAGTGCTGCCAGCGTTTCCGCGCTACTGTCGCCACGCTCCCGCAACTCGGCACGCAGGCTCTTGAGCTGGAGGGCGCAAGCCACAGCAACCCCCACCGCCACCAAGGCGATCACAACAAGCACAATATCAATAGCAGACATAAACTCCGCCCAACAAACCCAATCGAGCACCAATCAAAACCGCGATCAATCTTACCCCGTCACACACACGGATCACTCACTGCCTTGCAGACAAATTTCTCTTAGAGCCGCGGGCGCTAAAACGCTAGCTCTCCCAGCCGGTGCGGATGGTTGTTATGACGTCGCCTAGGCGCTGGCCCAGGGCCGCTAGATGTTGGAGCATCTCGTTGGGCGATGCGCCGTTGAGGATGCACGTGAGGGCATACGACGCCAGAAAGATGACCGCAAGCCCCAGCGGGATGAGCACGATCATCGCCAATGTGCGCAGGCGCTGGCCCACGCGGCGACGACGCGCACGACGCTTGTCGAACGCGAGCTCCTGCGCATATGAATCTTGCTGTACGGAATAGGCCTCTGGTGCCGATTCGCCCGCAGGCGAAACCACAGGCGTGGCATTTTGCGCAGGGGGCTGGGCTGCCGCCCCCTGCATTTGCATCTCCATGAGTCGTTGCTGCTGACGCAGCATGCGCTCAGCTTGTTGCTGCGGAGTCTCAAGAAACAGATCCATGCTGGCCTCCAAAATCGGAGCATTCGACGCTTACGACCAGCATCCCGCACCGCCATGACCGCGACAACGCAATCGCCGGCAATAGCCACAAAGTTTCTTTTGCTCAAAAGCTGTCGAAAAGCTCAACAACTCCTCTACCAGCACTTTCTCTGAGCTTTTTTCGTCAGCAATCTTTTGGCCTTCCACCCTTACACCAACTGACCAAAATCTAACCAAAAGCTTGACGAAAATTGTGGAAACAGGGACCCCACACAAAAAGTGCCGCCCCAAAGGGCGGCACACAAACTTATTATCAGCTTTTCTGTAACGAGCACGCGACGACTCAACGCCGGAGCGCAGGGCGGGGAAACCTTTGCCTCGCGCGACCCTGCGAAGCCGTGAGCGAGAGGGAAAGGTTTCCCCGCCCTGCGCTCCGTGGTCGGTGAGGACAGACTACATGCCTGCGAGACCTCGGGCGGCGGTGGCACACAGAAACGCCAAGGCTAGAATCACGAGCGAGCCCGCAATATCGGCCACCACGCCCGCAAAGCGGCGCTCAAACAGCCAACTCTCAAAGTGCGGGGCAACGTTGCGCCAAACACGCCACAGCAAGATGCCCATACCGATGACGCCCGGGATATTGAGCAGTAGGATCTCGGAGCACAAAAGACCGATCAGGTTACCGGCGGCAAAGCCCGCATCACCCTCGCAGTATTTGCGGTAGACCATATACAGCATGTACGCCACAAACGGCTGCAAGCACGCAGAAATAAACGAGACCACCATCGAGGGGTCCTGCGAAAAGACCTCGGTGAGTTTATCGACACTCGTGGCGCCCTTCGAAGCCAAGAATAAACCGATAACCACAAGGGGCACCACGCCCAAAATTACCTCGACCAGAGTAAACAACTTGGCAGTCAAATCCTCACTAGCCGAATTCAAATGAGGCGCCCACTCAGGATGAGCATGCGCGCCGACTTTCTTGTCCTTCTCGGCACGATCGGCCTTTTTACCCTCGGCAACCCGACGACCAGGATCCTTGCGAGTTCCCGCCGCAGCAACCCGAGCCCGAGACTTCTTGCCCATAAAAAACACCCCATCAGGTAGTAGATAAACTAAAAGTCGCTACCCAGTGTACCCCACCCATGAACGGTGCCATCCCAACCAGCCCCCATACAAAAACGTGCCGCCCCTATCGGGGCGGCACACAAACTTCTTATCAGCTTTTCAGTAACGAGCACGCGACGACCCAACGCCGGAGCGCAGGGCGGGGAAATACCTTTGCCTCGCGCGACCCTGCGGAGCCGTGAGCGAGAGGGAAAGGTATTTCCCCGCCCTGCGCTCCGCAGCAGTCAGCGCCAAGCGCTAGTAGTTCACCACCTGCTCCTCAAAGTACGCCTTCGGGTGGTTACACACCGGGCACACCTCAGGCGCCTCGGCACCAACGTGCAGGTGCCCGCAGTTCAGGCACTTCCATACCTTCACGCCCTCACGCTCAAACACCTCGCCCGACTCGATGCGCTCGACGAGTTTGTTGTAGCGCTCCTCGTGGGCCTTCTCGACGGCGGCGACACCACGGAACTTCTCGGCGATCTCGGCAAAGCCCTCCTCCTCGGCGGTCTTGGCGAACTCGTCGTACATCGTGGTCCACTCGTAGTTCTCGCCCGCGGCGGCGTCGCGCAGGTTGTCCAGAGTGCCCGGAACGGCGCCGTCGTGCAGATACTTAAACCACAGCTTGGCGTGCTCGGACTCGTTGCCCGCCGTCTCGGCAAAGATATTCGAAATCTGAACGTAGCCATCCTTCTTGGCCTTAGATGCGTAGTAGCGATACTTGGTGTGTGCCTGGGACTCACCGGCAAAAGCGGTCTCGAGGTTCTTCTTGGTTTGGGAATTCTCAAAATCCATAGGTGTACTTCCCTTCAACACGTGCCGCCCATAGGCTTTGAGCGACCTTGTCTTTAGGATGCCCTCAAGCCGCGAATTTAAACCTTACAATCCCGTTCTTCAGATTTGAGCGGGCTACACACTCAACCAACGATCGTCCTCGGCTCGGCAAAAGCCCTCGCGCTCCAGGTCAGCTAGAATGCCCGCGATCAAGTCGCACTCGACCGGCCCGCGACCGGCTGCCGCTTCCATCTCGTTAACGCCCACCACGGCATCAGCAAGCGTAATCCCCGCCGCCTGCCCATCGCGCGCTGCCAACAACATACGCACGATATGCGCGCGCTTTTGGCGACGCGAGCCCTCAAACTTGGACTGACGACTATAGCCCGCCGACCGCCTGGACGGATTGGGCAGTGTCTTTTTAAGATACGCGCCGTAATCCAGCAATGCGTAATACCACGCGCGCGGCGTGTCGGCATCGTCTTGAGGCGCGGCAAAGGGCGTGATCTCGTCCGCCGCCGCACCGGGGACCGCCGGACAGGCAGCTTGGATCAGCGGCACCAGTTCGCGATCGGGAACGGCCGGCACATCGGGAAAGAAATGATGCAAAAAGACCGTGCGCACATTGGTCTCCAAATACACGCCCGGAAGATCAAACGCAAACGAACGGATACCCTGCGCCGTTGCCGGGCCAATACCAGGCAGAGCGACCAAGTCACGCGTCTCACGCGGAAACTCCCCGTCCCAGTCCTCTACAACGCGCTGAGCGGCCCCGTGAAGCGCCAGAGCGCGTCGGTTGTAGCCCATGCCCTGCCAAGCGTCCAAAACATCGGAAGGCGCGGCCTGGGCAAGCGCCTGCACAGTCGGAAAACGATCGAGCCACACCGGCATGCGCGCCTCCACACGCGGCACCTGTGTTTGCTGCAGCATGACCTCAGAAAGCCAAATGATGTACGGATCGCGTGTGCGGCGCCACGGAAGGTCGCGATAACGCAGGACCCCTTCCGAACGAATCATCGAACGAAAGGGGTCCTGAATCATGGCTATGCTCCTTATGCGGCGCTATTCCTCCCGGTAAGCGCACGCGCAGGTGGCGTACTCGGGAAACGCTTCGCGGTCGGCGAACTTGGGATCGACGGCCGGGAACTGGCGGTGAGCGACGATGTCGCCGAGCGAAACGGAATCGAGGTAGTCGCGCATCAACGCCTGAGCTCCGGCCCACAGGGGATGATAGCAGCACGCGCCCATGCGCGCACAGTCACCATCGGGCGCGGTGCAATCGTTCATAACCATAGGACCCTGAACGGCCTCGACGACCTGGCGGATAGTGACGTCGTCCGGACTGACCTTGAGACGCATGCCACCGTGGACGCCACGCAGGCTCTCCACAATACCGGCCTGGACCAAACCGTGCTGAATCGAGCGGGCAAACGAATACGGGACATTGACCTCTTCGGCAGCGGTGCGAACAGAAAGCAAACACTCCGGATCCTCAGCAAGCATCGCCAGCATTCGAAGGGCGTAATCAGTCTTCCTCGATATGTCCATTTTTCCCCTTTCAAGGAATACGAACAGCTCGAACGAGCTCCGGGGCCGAGCTTGTGTCGAGACGCTAAATGACCGCCAGGACATCCAAATGGTAAATCGGATATCCACTGAGTGCCGCGCTTGGAGCGAAATGCATCAGATGCGGCGCACAGTGCAATTTAGTATAACCTAACCCCCTGTCTCGTAGAACAGGTGTTGCGCAACAAAGCTGTTGTTCAGACAGATATACTTATTAGATTTTACTTGCGTTCCCGAAGGCGCGGGGATTCTGGGCGAAGATGCACCAGGGCGATCGTTCTATCGAAACAAAGTGCATCAAACGCAAAAAGCCACGTCCGAAGACATGGCTTTAATTGCGTTGGCGGGAAGTACGGGGCTCGAACCCGCGACCTCCGACGTGACAGGCCGGCGCTCTAACCAAACTGAGCTAACTCCCCAGGCAGACGTTCGCGTTTGTTTCCGCTCGCGTGCGCTGCGGGGATTAGTATACACAGAAGTCTGTCCGGCGCGCAACAACTTTTTTGAAAAAATTTTTCGGGGCCATCCGGGAGGCTCTCCGGGGCTGAGGGCGGGGGTTAAGTTTGCTGCTCTACAGTCCTGCGCAAGACGGAAAGCACATTAAGTGCTTTCCTTTGCGTGCGGAACTCGCGACAAACTTAACCCCCGCCCTCAGCCCCGGAGAGCCTCCCTGCCGTCACATTATTCAACCAGTTTTGCGGGCGTGCGCCGCTGCGCGGCTAGCCCGCGTGCTCCTCGGCGGGGTTGGTCTGATGGATCTTGTTGAACTTCAGCCTTTGGCTTAAACAAAAACGGGGGATGCATTGTGCATCCCCCGTTTTTGTTGCGGTTAGTCTAGGTCAATAAACTTGGTGCTTATGACATGGCCGTCTTTGACGAGCATTCTGGCCATGGTGGGGCCTCGGGTGCCTCTGGGGTAGCTGGCGCTACCCGGGTTGAGGACTAAGCAGCGGCCCACTTGGGCTTCTTTGGTTACGTGGGTGTGGCCGTTGATGGCTACGTCTACGGATCCCACCGGAAGGTCTTCGCGGTAGTGGGCTACGGCGAATTTGAGGCCTTCGTAGGTAAAGAGCGCAAGACGGTCTACATCGGGGCCGTAGTCGCGGTAGTAATCGTTGTTGCCCAGTACGGCCCGCACGGGGGCGATGGTGCATAGGTGCTCGTAGTCCATCTCTGACGTGAGGTCGCCGGCGTGGATAATCAGGTCTGCGCCCTCAAGCTCATCCAGGAGCGCAGGCGATAAATAGCCGTGGGTGTCCGAGATGATGTCGATGCGCTTGGCGCTTGCACTGTTCATGGGATCCCTTCCGCAAAAAAACGATTCGGCAGATACATACAAAAAGGCCCCACGGCTCCGCAGACGATGGGTCTACAGAGCTGCGGGGCCAGTGTGCTAGAGACTCAGAGCCTTCTTGAGCGGCACGACGCGGCGGCGCGAAACCGGCACGCGTTCGTCGACGCCCGTAATGCCCAGCTGGATGGCGCCCGAGGGCACCGTCTCCACATCCGTGACGCACGCCAAGTTGACGATATAGCGGCGGTGAACACGGAAGAAGCCAAAGTCGCAGAGCTTGGCCTCAAACTGCGCCAGCGAGGTCGTCGACAAAAAGCGATCATCGACGGTATAGATGCAGGAGTAATCGTCCTTGGCCATGATAAAGCGAATGTCGTCCACGGGAATGAGCACCTTGCGGCCGCCCTTTTCCACCGGGATACGCTCGATGGTCACCTTGCTGTCCGTAACCGGCTTGGTGCGTTGCATGACCTTCTCGATCGCGCGATCCAAGCGAGCTTCCTCGACCGGCTTCATCAGATAATCGACGGCATCCACGTCGAATGCCTCGACCGCATGGTCACTATACGCAGTCACAAACACGATCGCCGGCGGATTTTTGAGCTTATGCAGCGCCTCGGCAAGTTGCAGGCCCGAGGCACCGGGCATCGAGATATCGAGAAACACGACATCTACGCGACTTTCCATAAGCATCTCGATGGCGGAGCGGACGCTCGACGCCTCCGTGATCGTGCCGATCTTGCCCGTTTGCTCGAGCAGGAAGCGAAGCTCCGAGCGAGCCGGCGCCTCATCATCCACAATCATCGCACGCAGCATAGGGATAAAACCTTTCGTCAACTAACTACGCCGGGCATCCGTCGCATGACGTTGAGCCCGTAGCCTTTTATTTTACTCTTGAATGTCAAAGATGCTCTCTGACAAATCAAGATGAAGGAGCACTTTGGTGCCCTTGCCCGGCGCCGATTCGACACGCGTATAGGAGTGCGGCCCATAAAAGCGATGGATGCGCTCCGAAATATTGTGCATGGCCACACCGGCGCCGCCACCCTGGGGAGAGCTGGCGTCGGGACGGGCAGAACGCTCGTCAAACAGTCTGGCGGCGGTACCCTCATCCATGCCCACGCCATTATCGGCCACGGCAATCAAGATTGCATCCTCGCCGTCTTGGTGAACGGTCACGTCGATCCTCAGGGCGTCGTCATCGCCCATACCATGACGTACGGCGTTCTCGACAATCGGCTGGATCACGAACGCCGGCACCAGCGTATCTTCCACGTCCTCGGACACATCGAACGTCGCGAGCACGCGGTCCTCGCCAAAGCGGGCCTTCTCAAAGGTAAGGTAGCGCTTGGTCTGTGCGACCTCGCGCGAGACCGGAATAAGCGATCCCGAGTTGTCGAGCGTGGCACGATAGAACGATGAGAACTCACGAAGCAGTTCGCGGGCCCGCAGCGGATCGGTGCGCGTAAACGATGCAATGGTGTTCAGCGTGTTGAACAGGAAGTGCGGGTTAATCTGCGCCTGCAGCGCACGCACCTCGGCGCGCGCTGTGAGTTCCTTTTGCACCTCGAGCTCGTGGATGGCGAGCTGCGTGGACAAGATCTCGGCAAAGCCCGAGGCAAGCGCGTACTGGGTACGGTCGACGGCGCGCGGGGTCTTGTAGTAGAACTTGAGCGTGCCGACGGTACGATCGCCCACCTTGATGGGGGCGATAATGCCGGCGGGGACTTGGTTGTGCGAGCCGTCCGATCCCACGACATCCACCATACGGTTGAACGACTGCACGATGCCATGTTCGATAACGTAGCGTGTGGCAAGCGTGTGGATGGGAGTATCGGGCAGTAGTTTTTCCTCAAACTCTCCCGCGCAGGCAAGCACGTTGCCCTCGTCGGTGATGGCCACCGTCATGGCGCGCGTCTCGGGCAAAATGCGCCGGCACACCAAACGTGCTGACTCCTGCGTCAGACCGCCCTTAATGTCCTCGAGCATGGCCGAGGCCACCGAGAGCGTCTCCTCGGTGTACTGGGAGCGCACCGAATCGGGATTGAGCGTCAAAAAGATAAAGATGCACAGAAAGATGCACAGCAGCGCGCAGGCAATCACCGTGGCGATCGGCTCGATACCGGTCACCAAGGCAAAAATAAAGTACACCAGCACGCAAATGGCGCAGGCAACGGCAATGATGCGAAAGATTGATATTGAACTATCGCGCTGGGCGCGGCGGTCGATCATTCGGCCCCCTCCAGGATACTGATCAGTTGTGCGTCACGCCAAAGCCCGTCCATGATCTTGGGCCAAAAGCTCTGGAAACGCAGGTAGCTTGCAGCGTTTTGGCGCGCATAGGCCTTTGCCTCGTCGATACCATGGCGCCAGATGCGCAGGTAGCCCTCATGCTCGCGGGTAAACACGCTGCGGACCATAGCGGTCTTGCGCACGCGGTCGTCGAGCTCGCGCGAAATCCACGGGCCCGGGTAGGGCATGAGCGATGCCGCCGTAACGGGAATGAGCTCCTTTTGATGCGCGGCGAATGTCAACTTGGCCCGTTCGTAGTACCAACGGTATACATCCTGCATAAAGCGCGGTGAGCGCTTTTCGGACTCCGGAGGCAGATGGCGCACGGTCCACTCGTTATCGAACCACACGTCGTAGCCAAACATGCGCATGTTAAAGAGGTAATCCAAGTCCTCGCCGCGGGTGATAAACGGGTCAAAGGCCACACGCGTAAAGGCGCGGGCGTGCAGGGCCATCAGGCCGCCGCACACGTAGTTGGAGCGCGAGATGCGGGTGCCCGAGAGCGCCTTTTTCATCCAACGGTTGAACTCGATGCGCTTGGTCCACCAACGATGGCAGATGCCCGCCTTGTCCGTGGGAGCCAGCGGCGAGCCGTCGCGATCGTAGAAATAGCCGCTCTTGACCAAGATCGGCAAGCCCTGACGCGTCTGCTGCCCCAACGCATAGGTCGCGCGCTTCATAAAGTCGGCGTCGATGACAGTCTCATCGTCATCCAAGAAGATAACCGCGTCATGCCCCAGCACAGCGGCGCAGGCTAGCCCCATATTGCGGATGGCACCGTAGCCTCGCAGGCTCACGCACTCGCCCGAACCCTTGGGCGCGATCTGAGCAACCCGGTCTGCGATGCGCGAGGCCTGGGTGTTGGTGACAACGGTGACCTTGAGCGTGGGATGCGCGTCGACAATCTCGTGCACGCGCAGCGACACATCGGCTGTGGCAGAAACGGGACAGACCACCAAAAGGATGATGCGCGGGATGTCACGTACCTGCTCAAGCGAGACCAGGCAGCGGTCGAGTTCGGGATTGTCGGCGTTGAGTCGCGTCGAATGGTCATAGGTGCCAGGGGCGTTTGCGCAAGCGTCATCGCCCGCCCAATACGTTGGAATTACGACCGTGGCGTTCATGCCTTACCCTCCCTGCAACACAAAAACGGGACGCCGCCAAACACAGGCGACGCCCCGCGACCTAGCTGATTCCATCATACCCACTTGGGCAAATCATTGCTCGCAAGTCGCAATGTTTATTGCGGATAACCCCAAAAGAGTACCGTGGACAGGCACAATAGCCGCTCGCTCCTATGCGGCATGCTCTGTCGCCCGAGTCATGCGGGACAGGCGGACCAGCAGCATAAAGCCAACGACCAGCAGCACACCAATGGAAAGGACGCCCAGCGACGGGTTGCCGGTCAGCGAGGTGACGACCGACACCAGGAAGGTGCCCATAACGCTTGCATAACGACCAAAGATGTCAAAGAAGCCGTAGTACTCGTTGGACTTTTCCTTGGGGATAATGCGGCCAAAGTAGCTACGGCTGAGGGCCTGCACGCCGCCCTGGAACAGGCCGACCATAATGGCAAGCACCCAGAATTCAAAGGCGGTCTTTAGGAAGAACGCGGCGAACAGCACAATGCCCATGTAGGCGGCGACCGCCACCAGGATCATGTTGAGCGTGCCCACGCGTCCGGCGAGCTTGCCGTAGATAATGGCGGACGGAAAGGCCACGAACTGCGTAACGAGCAGCGCCAGCACCAGCTGCGTCGAATCGATGCCCAAGGCCGATCCGTAACTGGTGGCCATGGAAATGACCGTGTGCACACCGTCGATATAGAAGAAGAACGCGATCATGTAGACCAGCACGGTCTTGTTGTGGGCGATCTCGCGCATGGTGTGTCCGACCTCGGAGAACACACCGCCCACGATGTGGCCGATAGTGTCCTCGGGACCGCGCTCGCGACCGTACTTTTGCTTATAGGTGCGAATGAGCGGCAGGGTAAAGATGAGCCACCAGGCACCAGTGATGACAAACGACAGACGCGTTGCCAGCATGGTGGGGACGCCAAGAGCGGGGCCACCCATGATGAGCGCCAGGCAGATGACGAACGGCACGGTGGAACCGATATAGCCCCAGGCATAGCCCGAGCTGGACACGGCGTCCATGCGCTCGTCGGTGGTAATGTCGGGCAGCATGGCGTCGTAGAACGTCATAGAAGAGTTAAGGCCGATGGTGCACAGCACGTACACGGTCAAAAATGCCATGGCGGACATTGGGATAGCCTGCGCCAGGCAAAGCACCAGGCCCGTGAGGAAGAAGCCCAAGAAGAACTTGATCTTGTTGCCAGCGTAGTCGGCAAGCGCGCCCAGAATGGGCATGAGCATGGCGATGACCAGCGAGGCGATCGTCTGCGCATTGCCCCAGGCGACCACCAGGTCGGCCGAGGAAGCGCCGGTATTGATGGCGTTAAAGTAAATGGGCACCACCGAGGTATTGAGCAGCACAAGGGCCGAATTGCCCACATCGTACATAACCCAGTTACGCTCGAGCTTGGTGTATTTCATGGACAGGGACCCTTCGTATTTGCCCGATATGCAGCTAGTTCATCGTACCCCAATTGTCCAGAAGCACCGGTAAGGATTCGGCAAAGGGGCACGCACGAGCCCTATTCCTCGCGGTCGAACTCCTCATCGGCATTGAGCACGCGACCGCTGTAGTTGACGTGACTGGTCACGGCATCCATGTCACCGGTCTCGATAAAACGTGCGACCGTGCACTCGTAATCGACCAGCGCGCGATCAAAGACCTCGGGGAAACTCTCGTTCGAGACCTCGTCGGTAAAGGGGTTCTTCCATGTCAGATGGCCCAGGTTACCGGTGCGCTCGGGCAGCTCCGTCGTCACGCGATGGGCAAGGCCGTCGAGCAGCGAGTAGTCGTGCACCAAGCCCTCAACCAGCGAGATCGCGCGCGTCTTTGCGGAGCCGGCCGGCTCAATCGCGCGGTAAAGTCGCTGCATATTGGCAACGGCAGCACCGTACTCCCCCGCCGGAATGTCAATGCCGTACACGCGTCCGGCAACATAGCTCATCAGCACGCCGGCCACGCGATTGATGCGATCGGTGGTGACGATCTCGCCCGCCGGCGGGTAATCGTCGACCGTAGCGCCATCGCGTTTAAGCTGCAGCATCAGTACATCCAGGTCGCTCTCGATCACGGCATGGACCTGACTGCTCGAATCCTCAAGCTCTGAATCGGACTCGACAATGCCAAACTGCTGCTCATAGACAAAGGGGTGGGCGTTGCGGTCGAGCACGTAATGAGACAGCAGGCCCAGCGCAAAGGCACGACCCAAGCTGGCGTCGCGCGGCAGCAGATGCGACACGCCGTCGCGCAGGCACGCGAACTGGCGAGACATGCGCGACCGATGCATGACCTGCGCCAGCAGCGTGCAGTCGGAAACACGCGGTGTCAGAATGTGAAAGAAAAACGGGTCGGGGCCTTGGTTGCCCAAGATAAAGGCAATGCGCTCTTCATCGGACGTGATGACGCCCTGCGGAAGACGGTCGATGCTTTCCTCGCCAAACAGATGATGGGTGATAAGCGCGGGCATAATGATCCTTTCGATTTCATTCGATGCCACCCATTATGCCCACCGCGCGCCCATGCCAAACCTGCGATGGTAAACGACGGCACGCAAGCCTCTTACGCAAGCCCCAGGTGCGACTTGACCTCGGCGGCACGACGACGGGACACCGGTACCGTCGAGTTCACGCGGTCGAGCCTGAGCTCCATCAACCCCGTGGAGCCAATCTCGACATTGTGCACGTCTTCCAAATTGACCAGATAGCTGCGGTGGACACGGATAAAGCCCTCGGAGGCCAGGCGCCGCTCGAGCGAGGAAATCGACTCATTGATCAGGTATGTTCCCTCGGCGCAGACGGCGTTGCAAAAATCGGCACGCGCCTCAAAGTAGCAGACGTCTGCGGCGGGAATGAACACCTTTTTGCCCCCGCGATCAACCGTCAGACGCAAAGGCTGGCGCGGGGCGTGGATAACACGGCGTACACCCAAGGCTGCCTCGATCTTGTCGAGTGCCTTTGACAGGCGTGCGTCCTCGACCGGCTTGACGACATAGTCGACCGCATCGAGGTTATACGCATCAGCCGCATACTCGGCAAACGCCGTCACAAACACAACCACCGGCGGCGTCTTTAGGTTCTGCAGCGTCTCGGCAAGCTCAATTCCCGAGCGACCGGGCATGGTAATGTCTAAAAACAGCACGTCGGGCTTGTTCGACAGAATCGACTCCACGGCTTCGGTGACATTGCCCGCCTCGGCAATCTGGCCCACACGCGTATCCTTTTCCAACAGATAGCGTAGCTCAGCCCTAATGGGAGGTTCGTCATCAACCACCAAGATGTTCCAGCCTTCGGACATATGTGCTTCCCCTCTTTTTCTCTCAATCCAACCGCGTGCTACGCCGTCAACGGCGCGGGCTCATGCGGCTCGCCGTTCAGCTCGACGATGACCTGCGTTCCCACGCCCTCCTGGGACTTCACGCGCATGCCGGAATCTTCTCCGTAAAAGAAATGGATGCGCTGAAGCACGTTGAAGAGCGCCAAGCCGCAACCTCGCTTGACGGAGCCGTCGGCGGTAATGCTCTCGGGCTCCTCTCGGCGATGTTGCTCAAACAGATGCGCGCAGACCTCTTCGCTCATACCGATGCCGTCGTCCTCGACGATGATCTCCAAACCGTCATCGGTCTCGAAAGCCCTAACGTGAATAGAAAGCGGCTCGGTCTCGCGCTGCGCGTGCTTGATGCAGTTTTCGAGCAACGGCTGCAAGATAAACGGCGGCACCATGCAATCGCGCACCTCAAAGTCGATATCGACCGAGACGCGCAGACGGCCGTCGCCATACCGGGCCTGCATAAGATTGATATAGCGAGTGCCCTGTTCCACCTCGTGCTCGAGCGTGGTGAGCGTATCGGAATCAGAAAGCGTCTGACGGTAGTAATTGGAAAAGTCGATCAGCAGCGACCTGGCCTTGTCCGGCTCGGTACGTACGAGCGACACGATGGTGCTGATGGTATTGAATAGAAAATGAGGATCGACCTGCGATTGCAAGGCGCGCAGCTCCACGCGGGCCGTAAGCTCGTCCTGGCGCTCGAGCTCAAAGCTTGCAAGCTGCGTGGAAATGAGGTCGGCAAAGCCCGAGGCAAGCGCCGTCTGGCGCATATCGATGCTGCTCAGACGGGGATAATACAGCTCGAGCGTGCCCACGCAATGCCCGCGCACGGTAAGCGGTGCGACAATACCGGCGCGCAGGCGCGGAAAGTAGCCACCCGTCTCGGTCGAGGCATCGCGCGAGAACACGCTTTGCTCACCGCTGTTGATCACATTGAGCGTGGTCCGCAGCACCACCGGGGTGCCCGCGGGGCATTTTGCCGAGTCCTCGCCCCAGCTTGCCAACACCTGCTTGCCGTCGGTAAAGCAGATGGCAGAGGCGATAGTTTCGGACAGGATGATCTTAGAGGCGCCCAGGGCAGCTTCGGGCGTAAGGCCGCGCGACGTGTAGGCGAATATTTTCGACGCGATGGCGAGCGTGCGGTCGGTAGCGCTCGATGTGAGGTCGTCGGGAACGACAAAGACGTACGAGAAGAAGAAGCACAGCATGACCAAGCCGGCAATGACGACAACGGCCGGAACGGGATTGGGATTATCGGTTAGATCCCAGATGAGCAGCAGGATAAGCAGCGGAACGACAATACCGAGCAAGATGGCTTGAACCACATGCTGAGCGGTACGAAAGACCTTGGTAGAGTTGTAGCTCTTGCCCAGAATCAGCCTATTGAGATCCACCGTCATCTCCTTCTTACCGACGCACCCCATAGCAATAAAGAGGGCCGCAAGCGACCCTCTCCATTGCATTATGCAATCAAATACTGTGTTTTACATCAAGCCATCGATGAACGGTAGCTTAGGCGCTGTACTTGTTTGCCTCGCCGAAGGTGCCAGCCTCGACAATCCAGCCGTCCTTCATGATGACGTCCATGTTGTCGGTGTTGAGCACGTGGATGTCGGCGGCGACGTCACCGTTGACGACCAGCAGGTCGGCGCACTTGCCGGCCTCGATGGAACCGGTCTCGTCCTCGATGTGGCACATCTTGGCACCGTTGAGGGTGGCACAGGTGATGGTCTCGACCGGGGTGAAGCCGATCTTGTCGACGAACTCGTACATCTCCTCGATGGAGCAGGTGCCGTACGGGGTGACGAAGGAGAAGGAGTCGGAGCCGATCGTCATGACGACGCCGCGCTTCTTGGCCTCGCGCAGACAGTCGTAGTTGCGCTGCAGCTCCTTCTCGACCAGGGTGCCCTCGTACTTGTCGTGCAGCTCGGGGACGTAGACGGGCGGATAGATGGCGTACCAGGTGGGCAGGAAGGCGATTGTCGGGGTGAAGAAGGTACCCTGCTCGGCCATGAGGTCCATGGTGCGCTCATCGATATCGAAGCCGTGAATCAACTGCTCGCAGCCAAAGCGAACGGAATCGTAGGCAGCGGCGTGGTTGTTGTAGCAGTGGCTCCACACGGGGATGCCGACCATCTTTGCCTCTTCGACCACGGCCTGAATCTCCTCGGAGCAGTAGTGCTGGTCGCGACCGGAGTCCCAGCGCCAGATGCCGCCACCGGTAGCCCAGATCTTGATGGCATCGGGGTTCTCGCGCAGGCGACGACGGACGGCCTTGCGCAGATCCCAAGGACCGTCGACCTGGTCGCCCCAGGGGTGCGATTCCTTGTTGAGCTCCTGGCTGCAGTGGTGGGAGTCGCCGTGGCCGGCAACGCGGCAGAAGCCAAGGCCGGTGGCCAGAACGCGCGGGCCCTTGAAGACGCCCTTGTCGATGCAGTCACGGATCTGGATACCAAAGCGGCCGATCTCGCAGACGGTGGTGAGGCCGTGGGTGAGGCAGTCGTAGGCCTGCTTGACGGCGACGGCCTGCTTCTCGAGGAGCGGTTGCATGACCCAGTCGGTGTCATCGTCGGTCAAGTTGCCCGAGAAGTGCAGGTGGGTGTCGATCAGGCCGGGAAGGACGGTCTTGCCGGCGGCGTCGATGACCTCAACGCCCTCGGGAAGGTCCTGCATGGCGCCGGCGTACTCGATCTTGCCGTTGTCGTCGACGAGAACGAGGGAGTTCTCGACCGGCTCGGCACCGGTACCGTCGATGAGCTTGCCGCCAACGATTGCATACTTAGTGGACATGGTTCCTCCTTATGGATCCATATAGTGGGCGAGGCCGTGTTGGGTTAAGGCCTCACAAAGCTACCCAAGTGGCGCCGGGTTCGGTGCGCGGAAGAGAGGGGCCCGCGCACCTGATCCGCCCCGGCTCGGCGTTACTTTTTGCGGGAATTGGTGAAAGCCATGAGGGCCAGGCCAATAGCCAACCAGCCGATCACGATGCTCCACTCCACCATGTTGAGGGAGGCGGGAGAGAACGGAATCACAAGCAGGCCGATGATGATGGCGCAGGCAGCGATAGCGAGGGAGATGCCAAACTTGCCACCGGGCACCTCGTAGGGACGAGGCAGGTCGGGCTCGGTGAAGCGCATGCGCAGGCAGGCGAGGGCGACCATGCCGCAGGAGAAGATGAAGGCGAGAGCCGACACGTTGGTCAGAGGGATGAGCATGTTCTTGCCCAGGAACGGACCGACGACGGTGATAACGCCCAGAACAACGCAGGCGAGCTTGGGAGCGCCGGACTTGGGGTCGACCTCGGCGAACTTCTCGGGCAGCTGGCCCTTGCGGCCCATGGCGAGCATGATGCGGCTCGTTGCGCCGTAGAAGGAGTTCATCGGGCCCATGGGTCCAAGCGTGGCGATGACGAGCATGGCCAGGTACAGGAGCATGTTGATGCCCTTGAGACAGGCAAGCGCGGGAACCGGGCTCTTAACAAACTCATGCCAGTCGAGAATGGTACCGAACGAGTAGATGCAGACCATGTAGAAACCGCCGGCGGCCAGCAGGGCCAGGGAGATGATCTTGCCGAACTTGTTCCAGTTGAGGCCCTCGGCTGCTTCCTCAGCCTGCTGAGGAATGGTGTCGAAGCCGGCGTAGAAGAACGGGGTCAGAACCAGGACCGACACGATGCCGGCAAACAGGCTGGTGCTCTCGGTAGCGGCCTTGCCGCCGCCAGCGCCGGTGACCTGGGAGAACACGGGCATGGCGTTGTCCGGCGAGCCGGTGAACAGCGAGACGCCCATGGCGAGCAGCATGCCGCAGAGCAGGGCCTTGGTCAGGAAGGCCTGGAGCTTGGCGGCCGAGCTGGCACCGCGGAAGTTGAGGAAGATGACGTAGACTGCAAAGCCGAGCGCGATCAGCGTCGGGAACAGGTAAACGTCGGCCCCCAGGATGGTGTAGAGCTTGACGGCGCGCAGCCACTCAAGGCCGGGCAGGCTGCCGAACATCTCGGACACGAGGGTCGAAATGGCGATGGCCTCCCACGGGCACAGGATGCCGTTGCCCAGGGCCAAAAGCCATCCGGTGATGTAGCTCAGCGTACGGCCAAAGCTACGATCGACATACTCGACGATGCCGCCCGAGATGGGGATAGCAGCCGTGAGCTCACCGAAAACAGCTCCGACGGGCACGAGGAAGATTGCACCCAAGAGGAATGCGATCATAGCGGGAACGGGACCGCCGCCCACGACCATCCAGTCGCCGACCTGCAGAACCCAACCGGTACCGATGATGGCACCGAAACCGATGGTGAAGAAGTTCCAGAGCGAAAGCGTTTTCTTCATGCCGCCGTTATCCTCGACTGCAACTTCTGCGTTCTTGTCCGCCATTGTTCCCCTCCTTTCCTGTTTGACGCCCTTGGCGTCACCCCTTGCGCGGTCCGTTTTGCCGCGCGCTTTTATTCCATGGCTTTAAGATACGGCCTTGGCGCAGCAGCGCCGCTCGCAGCTCGACCGAAGGCAGAACTGCAAAACGAGCGGCACCGTTTTTGGGACGAACGGCGGGAGACGTCATTCGTCTTGGACGCTTTCATCTTGTCTGCTTTTGAATACCTGTTGCCGTGGCGCTTGGCGCGCGGCGCGGCAACGTTCATACCATTTGTCAGGCTTTTGGCGCACATGCCCATGTGTCGTGCATCTTTTTATGTAGGATAGACAAGTTACACATGAGGCAAGGTGATTCGAATGGCATACGGATACAACGACGGCGACCAACGGCCACAAAGCGTGCGCCTTGCCGGCCGCACCACACCAACGCCCAGAAGCACCTCCGACAACGACAACCCGCAGCGCCCCCAAGAGCAGCCCGGGGCTTCTTCGCGGCAACAAAGCCGTACCGTGCAGCAGTCAGACCGCGTGAGCACGAGCGCACGCCAACGCCAGACCGACACATCGCAGCCACGTCGCTACGATCGCCGTAAGACCGACTACTACGTCAAGCGCTCCTTTTCGCGACCTCAACGCGATCGCGGCAATTCCGCCCCTCACCCTGCGTCACACGCCACAAGCCACGCGCTTCCGGCCCGCCGCCTACGCCTTACGCTTTGCTCCATCGCCGCCTGCCTCGTCTTTGTGTTTTTGGGATCCTGTATCTCCCACGGATCAGCCGGTCTTGAGCCCACTGCCGAGGACAAGCTGCTTAAAGCTCCCGTCGCGCCCGGTTACTCCTTTGCGTTCTCGACCCCACGCTCGCAATGGCAGGCCGGCACCATGCCCCACATCTACCAAATTGACCCCGCATGGTCGGAGCTGCCCTATGCCGGTGGCACTATTCGCGAAAACGCTTGCGGTCCCACTTGCCTCACCATGGTCTATATCTTTAAGACCGGCCACACCGATAAGACGCCGGTCGATATATGCGCACTGGCCGAAGCCGGCAACTACGCCCCCACCGGTGCCACCGAGTGGTCGTTTATGACAGGCGGTGCGTGGCAGCTGGGGCTCAACGGAACACAGCTCTATAACGATCGCGAATCGATTACCCAAGCACTTCGCTCGGGTGTGCCCGTCATCGCCGCAGTGCGACCCGGTACGTTTACCAACGTAGGCCACTACATCGTGCTCTACGGCATCGACGATGCCAACCAAATTGGCGTCTACGACCCCAACTCGGCCAGCCGCAGCGCCCGCCGCTGGGGCGTCGTAGAGGTCCTTAACGAAGTCGAAGCCATGTGGGCCTACTACTAGTCATTGGGGACAGACTTAAATGAGTGGTCATTGGGGACGCTCTTGTTTGACTAGTCATTTAAGAACGTCCCCAATGACTAGGTGAATAGCAAAAGCCCCGCAGTCGGAGCGGACTGCGGGGCTCATGAAGAGAGGCTAGTTTGCGGGCACTTTGCCTGGCGCCCACCAGAGAGGCGACAGAGTAGAGACTACTCGTGGATGCGGGTACCGGAGAGGCCGGCCATGGTCTCGGCAGCCTTGTCCAGAGCGCCGATGATGCAGGTGCGGCCCTTGCGGGAACGGGCGAACTTGATGGCAGCGCGGACCTTGGGCTCCATCGAACCCTTGCCGAACTGACCCTCGTCGGCCAGGCGCTCGGCCTCGTCGGCGGTGAGGTCCTCGAGCTCCTCCTGGTTGGGCTTGCCAAAGTTGATGGCGACATGCTCAACGGCGGTCAGTAGGAACAGAACGTCGGCGTCGCAGTCCTCGGCCAGCAGCTCGCCGCCCAGGTCCTTGTCGATGACGGCGGGAACGCCCTTGTAGCAGCCCTTGTTCTCGTAGTCGCGGACGACGGGGATGCCGCCGCCACCGCAGGCGATGACGATGAACTCGTTGTCGAGCAGGTTGAGGATGGAGTCGGCCTCGACGATCTTCTTGGGATCGGGGGAAGCGACGACGCGACGCCAGCCGCGGCCGGAATCCTCGACGAAGACCTTGGAGGGATCCTCGGCCATGAACTCCTTGGCCTGCTCCTCGGTGTAGAAGGGGCCGATCGGCTTGGTCGGGTTCTTGAACGCGGGATCATCCGGGTCGCACTCGATCTGGGTGACGACGGTGGCGGCGTGCCAACGCTTATAGCGCTTGTGCATCTCGCGGCCGATGCCCTGCTGCAGGTGATAACCAATGTAGCCCTGGGACATGGCGCCGCACTCGGGCAGCGGCATCTCGGGGGTACCGATGGCATCGTGGGCAGCGGCGAAGGCGTTCTGGATCATGCCGACCTGCGGGCCGTTGCCGTGGGTGATGATGATCTCGTTGCCCTGCTCGATGAGGCCGAGGAGGGCATGGGCGGTGTTGCTCACGGCCTCGATCTGCTCGACGGGGTTGTTGCCGAGGGCGTTGCCGCCAAGGGCGACGACAATACGATCGGGCTTGCCAAGAGGCTTAGACATTGCTGGAATCCTTTCTGTAAAAGGCCTACAACCCATTAATAACCCGCGTCCGTGCGATACGCGAGTTTATTAAGGTTTATATTCTCTTTATCGCTCATTTTATTCATTTTGAAAATAGCGGAACGGTGAACGGTCGTTTTTATCCGCTCAGCGTACAGAACTCCAGCTCAAGCATATCTACGCCATTTACGTGCAACTTTATTTTAATAGAGCAGGGATTAGACCAGATTATGCAAACTATATCTTTGCTAAACACAAAACAGGCAGCGCAATATCTTACTCGCGCTATACGAGATTCTATGCACTTATAAGTCGAGTATGCACCCCTGCAAAAACAAGGGCCTTTTCATCCAGCAAAAGGAATAAAGAAAGGCTCCGAAAAGGCGGCAACAGCCAAGTCCCCCATCCATCCCCAAAGTGGCGCGAGGTTTCGCGGCAAAGCCGCGAAACAGCGAAGGGGACAAAAGCCCCCCCACAACCACGTCCTTCATCCGCCCACACAATCCGAGGACGTAGTCGCAGCAGGATCTGAGGGCTAACCTTCACGGACACTCCGCAGGACGAAAGAACCCCCGCCGCACGTAGTGCGCAGCGGGGGTTCTTTCGTGTCCGAGGACGTCCGCGAAGGTTAGCCCTCAGATCCTGCGGTGGGAGACCTAGGCCTCGTTGTACACCGTCTTGAGCTTCAGCAGGTGCTGATAGCGATCCATAGCGGCCTGCTCATTCTCCTTGAAGAGCTCCTCGGCGCGCTCGGGGAAGGAACGCGTCAGCGAAGCGTAACGGGCCTCGTTCATCAGGAACTCCTGATAACCGCCCGCGGGCTCCTTGGAATCGAGCGAGAACTTCTTGCCGGCAGCAGCCTCGGGGTTGAAGCGGAAGAGGTTCCAGTAACCGCACTCGACAGCCTTCTTCATCTCGGCCTGGCAGTTCTGCATGCCGCCCTTCTTGATGGAATGCATCTCGCAGGGGCTGTAGCCGATGATGAGGGACGGGCCGTCGTAGGCCTCGGCCTCGTGGATGGCCTTGAGGGTCTGAGCCGGGTTGGCGCCCATGGCGACCTGTGCCACGTAGACGTAGCCGTAGCTCATGGCAATCTCGGCCAGGGACTTCTTCTTGGTCACCTTACCGGCAGCGGCGAACTGAGCGACCTGGCCCAGGTTCGAGGCCTTAGAGGCCTGACCGCCGGTGTTGGAGTAGACCTCGGTGTCGAAGACGAAGACGTTGACGTTGTGGCCGGAAGCCAGGACGTGGTCCAGGCCACCGAAGCCGATGTCGTAGGCCCAGCCGTCGCCGCCGAAGATCCAGAAGGACTTCTTGGTGAGGTAAGCCTTGTCGGCGAGGATTGCCTTGGAAGCGTCACAGCCGCACTTCTCGAGCTCGGCAACGTAGGCAGCGGCAGCGGTCTTGGAGGCCTCGGCGTCGTTGACGGAGTCGATCCAAGCCTGACCGGCAGCCTTGAGCTCATCGGACGGACCATCGGCAGCGATGATGTCCTGGGTAGCGGCGATCAGCTTGTGCTGAACGGCCTCATAGCCAACAGCCATGCCCAGACCGTGCTCGGCATTGTCCTCGAACAGGGAGTTGTTCCACGCCGGGCCGTGACCGTCCTTGTCCTTGCAGTAAGGAGCGGTGGCAGCGGGGTTGCCCCAAATGGAGGAGCAGCCGGTGGCGTTGGAGATGAACATGCGGTCGCCGGCGACCTGGGTCACCAGACGTGCATAGGCGGTCTCGGCGCAGCCGGCGCAGGAGCCGGAGAACTCCAGGTAGGGCTGCTTAAACTGGCTGCCCTTGACGTTGGCCGCGATGAGCTCCTTCTTCTCGGAGACGTTCTCGACCATATAGTCCCAAACAGGCTGCTGGTCCATCTCCTGCTCGGTGGGAACCATCTCGAGAGCACCCTTGGGGCAGACCTTGACGCAGTTGGTGCAGCCCATGCAGTCGAGCGGGGACACGGCCATGGTGAACTTCATGCCCTTGGCCTTGGGGCCCATGGCGTCGAGCGTGCGGGTAGCCTCGGGCGCGGCGGCAGCCTCGTCCTCGGTCATCGCGAACGGACGGATGGTGGCATGCGGGCACACATAGGCGCACTGGTTGCACTGGATGCACTTGGTCTCGTCCCAGTGGGGAACGACGACGGCGACGCCGCGCTTCTCGTATGCGGAGGCGCCCAGCTCAAACTGGCCATCGGCGCAACCGACGAAGGCGGAAACGGGCAGGCTGTCGCCATCCATGCGATCGATGGGCTCGAGCAGGTTCTTGACCTGCTGGGCGATGGCGGACTTGGTCTCCTCGGAGAGCTCGACGGGAGCGGCATCCTCGGCAGTTGCCCAGTCGGCCGGAACCTCGAACTTACGGAAGGCGGTAGCGCCGACATCGATGGCCTTATGGTTGGCGTCGACGATGGCCTGGCCCTTCTTCATGTAGGACTTGGTAGCCGCGTCCTTCATGTACTGCAGGGCGTCCTCGGCGGGCAGGACCTTGGCCAGCGCGAAGAAGGCGGACTGGAGCACCGTGTTGGTGCGCTTGCCCATGCCGACCTTGGCGGCCAGGTCGATAGCGTCGATCAGGTAGACGTTGACGTTGTTGTTCGCGATGTAGCGCTTGGCCACGGCGGGCATGTGCTCGGCGAACTCCTCGTCGCTCCACTGGCAGTTGACCAGGAAGGTGCCGCCCGGCTTGACGTCGCGGACCATCTTGAAGCCCTTGACGATGTAGCTGGGGTTGTGGCAGGCGACAAAGTCGGCCTTGGTCACGTAGTACGGCGAGCGGATCGGGGAATCACCAAAGCGCAGGTGCGAGACGGTGACGCCGCCGGTCTTCTTGGAGTCGTACTGGAAGTAGGCCTGGACGTACTTGTCGGTGTGGTCGCCAATGATCTTGATCGAGTTCTTGTTGGCGCCGACGGTACCGTCGCCACCCAGACCCCAGAACTTGCACTCGATGGTGCCGGGGGCTGCGGTGTTGGGCGCATCCTCGGCCTCGGGCAGGCTCAGGTTGGTCACGTCATCGACGATGCCAATGGTGAACTCGCGCTTGGGCTCGTCCTTCTTAAGCTCCTCGAAGACAGCGAACGCGGACGCGGGAGGCGTGTCCTTGCTGCCCAGGCCATAACGGCCGCCGACGACCTTGATGCCCGTCTTGCCGGCCTCGTAGAGAGCGGAGACGACGTCCTGGTAGAGCGGCTCGCCGATGGAACCCGGCTCCTTGGTGCGGTCCATGACGGCGATCTTCTGGACGGTCTCGGGGAGAACGTCAACAAAGTGCTTGATGGAGAACGGACGGAACAGGCGAACCTTGACCAGGCCGACCTTCTCGCCGTGAGCGTTGAGGTAGTCGATGACTTCCTCGAGCACGTCGCAGAAGGAGCCCATGCACACGACGACGCGATCAGCATCGGGAGCGCCGTAGTAGTTGAACAGGCCGTAATCGGTGCCGAGCTTCTCGTTGATCTTCTTCATGTAGCCCTCGACGACGGCGGGAAGCTCGTCGTAGACCTTGTTGCAGGCCTCGCGGTTCTGGAAGAAGATGTCGCCGTTCTCGTGGCTACCGCGGGTATGCGGGTGCTCAGGGTTGAGCGCGTGATCGCGGAAAGCCTGGACGGCGTCCATGTCGCACATCTCGGCAAGATCCTTGTAGTCCCACACGGCGACCTTCTGGATCTCGTGGCTGGTGCGGAAGCCGTCGAAGAAGTTAAGGAACGGGGTCTTGCCCTCGATGGCGGCAAGGTGAGCCACCGGCGAGAGGTCCATGACCTCCTGGACGTTGCCCTCGGCGAGCATGGCGAAACCGGTCTGGCGGCAGGCCATGACGTCGGAGTGATCACCAAAGATGTTCAGGGCGTGCGAAGCGACGCAACGCGCGGAGACGTGGAAGACGCCCGGGAGCTGCTCGCCCGCGATCTTGTACATGTTCGGGATCATCAGGAGCAGGCCCTGAGAAGCCGTGTAGGTGGTGGTCAGAGCACCGGCGCCCAGCGAACCGTGAACGGTACCGGCTGCACCTGCCTCGGACTCCATCTCGACGACCTTGACCGGGGTGCCGAAGATGTTCTTGCGACCCTGGGCCGCCCACTGGTCGACATGGTCGGCCATCGGGCTGGACGGCGTAATGGGATAAATTCCCGCTACCTCGGTGTACGCATACGAAACATATGCGGCCGCCTCGTTGCCGTCCATAGACTTAAACTTACGCGCCATATACCCCTCTCCTCTCATATAGGTATACAGGCCCCGGCGATCGCCGGGATGTTGGCGTGATGGGATTTTCGCTGTTGCTTCCAATCATCTGGCAGGCAGACTGAGCAGCAGGTACATGGCGTGGAGAGAAGGCATGCCGAGGCGCGGGGCGGTTAATGCGCTCCACAGGCCCAGCTACCCGTCTTGCACATGACCGAGCGCCGCAAAGACCGCATGCCGGATGCTCCCGGGCACGCCCCGGCGATGGGAAGCGCCCGCAACGGAAATCCGCATGCGGGTTTATTGTACCCCGCCGTCAAGCCATATTTCGGCAAATATAGGTGGCCGGTAAAGGTTTACCTCGGGTGACTATTGTGCGCCCGGCACCGACGGACACAGTCCCCTGGAACCCCACAGCAGTTGCGGTGAAATAGAGACTGTTTTTGCTGTTAACGGCCTTAATCAGTCCCTATTTCACCGCAAGTTATTTGGGGGGATGAGTTAGAGGGCGCCGAGGAGGATGGCGTAGGTGGTGGATTCGCCGAGTTTGAGCTCGTCGCCGGGGTTGAGCTGGGCGGAGCGGCCGGGCTCTACTTGAATACACACACTCGTGGCCCCGTTTACCACCACGGTGCCGTTAGTGGACGACAGGTCCTCGACAAACCATGCGCCAGACTCGTCGCACCAGATATGGGCATGGCGGGCCGAGACGTCGTCGGTGATGCCGCCCTCCCCCGTTGCCAGCGCGCCGATCTCAACGCCTTCCTCACTCGGCTGAATCCAGCGCGGGACGCTCACCACGTAGCCGTTTTGCATGCACAGCAGTCCCAGCGGATGCGCCGGCGCGACCTCGTGCTCGCCCGCGACCGAAGATGTGCTCAGCGAGCGCGGCGTCGACGTGTCGCCGCCACGGGTCGCATGAGCGCGGCGGCTCGCCCGACTTGGAACTAAGGCGGGCGTGAGAGCAAACGGCATAGGGAACGAATCTTGCGGATGTACTCCTCGACGTCAGGCAGGTAAGCCCCACGAAGTCACCGGGGAGGCCCAAGCGGCCCGGCACCACTTCCAGATTCTGACCAGGGCGAGCCGTTCGCCGGTGGCTGAAGGCTCGCTCCCACCCAAAAGGGGAGATTCGCGTTGTTCCCCAATCGCTCTCGCATCTTTCATTTTGCTCGAGGTGGGCTATAAAAACTTTCCTGGTGAAAGGCGGCGATTGGTTTCCTTTCTTTCTAGAGGAGCGCGCCTGTAATCTGTTTTCATCCTAAATCAAGTTAAGATCGGACCTTCCAGAGGCAAGTCGACTCAAACTGCGAGGCTCCATGTTGGAATAAAGAGCGCTGTCGAAGTGCCAACAACACAAAGCTTGCCAGTCTCAAATAGAACCTTTTGGGAGTCCGATTGGGCCGCACACCGAATCCCCGCTGGTGGTTTTTTATAGCTGCGCAACAATAAACAAGGTTAGTGCCAGTCCAGCATGAAATTGAGGAACGTATGCATTTTTTCTCAGTAAGTGATCGTCGTTACTGCTTCGATGAGGTCACTCGCAATTGCTTTCAGGTTGACCAAGCATCAGAAGATGCGCTTCGCATATTTGAAGCATCGGGAAGAACGGTCAACTCGAAGTTGCTAACAAAGTCACTTGCTGCGAAAGGCTACGACCAAACGACCATAGCAGAACTTGAAGACGACATTGATGAGTATCAACGATTGTCTGAGCGGACTTTCTTAACAAAAGACACGCCTCGAAAACTTAGATCCATCGAACTCCACGTTTCACATGCATGCAACCTTGGTTGTAGTTACTGTTTTGCCGGTAAAGGAGATTATGGAACGTCTCCTCTGCTGATGACAGACGAGATAGCCTTCAAGGCGGTCGACTACCTCGTCGCAAGTTCATCGGAAAACGAAACGCTTGCGATCGTCTTTTTTGGTGGGGAACCCATGATTAACGAGCCGCTGATATGGAAAACGGTCGACTATTCAAAAAGAATATACCCCAATAGAAACTTTACCTATTCTATTACGACCAACGGAACGCTTTTGAATGACACTGCTGTGAATTCTTTCAAAGAGCACGGGTTTTCTGTTCTGATTAGTCTCGATGGTACAGGATGCAAGCACGATGCATCGCGCCCGTACAAGACGGGAGGCGGCTCTTTCTCCGATATCGACAAAAACGTTCGTCGTTTTTCCGAGTCGTTCCCCTTCGGCGCAAGAGCGACCTTAACAAATAATAACTGTAACCTTGTTGAAGACTATCTTCAGTTTAAAGAGATGGGCTTCAGAAGGATTTACTTCTCGCCCGTGAGCTCATTCGATGAGAATATCAAACTCGACGAACACTCATTAAACAAAATCAGGGCGGGCCTAATAGATTTGGCGGATCAATATCTCAAACAGATTGATCAAGGGGAAAAGCCCTTGTTTAGAACATTGAAAACTGCAGTTGATTTGATTATGAGCAACAGGATCGCCTTTGTCGGATGCGGGGCTGGCAGGCGTTTTATTTCCGTGACTCCCGAAGGGGACGTATACCCCTGTCACAGGTTTGTCGGGATGATGCGATTCAAAATGGGCAACATCGTCACCGGAATTGACGAAACTAGGTATATTGAAAACTGGAGTCAGGGTGTCGAAAAAAGAATTGACTGTACGGACTGTTGGGCTCGGTCTTTCTGTGGTGGGGGCTGTAGCTGGGAGGCTGCAGACGAGCACGGCTACTTGCCCAAGAGTCTACACCCTGCATCATGTGAATATAGAAAAATGTGCTACGAGATGGCTTTTGACCTTATTTCCCGCCACTCATCTTCGCAGGAGAAAAATCAACGAGAAGCTACTGTATCGGAATAAGCGGTCCAGCGCATTGCTGTCACCATTGTGGAGGTGTTCGTTCTTCTGATTACCGTCTGCGAAGCTTATTGCTACGTTCGCCGAAACCATTCTAGAAATATGGTGAACTAGACATCTTGGTTTGTTATACACAATATTGAGGTTTTTCTGCACTCAAAGGGAGGTAGTCGTGAAGCATATTCATCCGATTAATCCAGGAAGTGGCGACGAGGCAGGCGTGAAGCCGATGTCTTTTGACTGCCTCTTGGGCATTACTGACATCTGTACTGTTTATGATAAAGCAGATGGCTGTGGTGCATACGATTACTGCGACTATGACATGGATGGCGGCAGCATCTGCGTTGTAGATCACTGTGGCATTGATCAAACGTAGTCTCTAATTGGATTAAGGTGAGGAGCTGTTATGAAGCATATCCATCCTGTTGGTTCAAATGAACATCCTCCCGTTGAGCCTTGTTGTCTTGGAGTTGATATATGCAATTTTTACGACATCGCCGAGTGCCCTGTTGCGGATTGGTGCTATGTCGATAAAGAATCAAGCTGTGTTTTGCCAGCAGATTGGTGCGATCCAGTTGACGAGTAGTTTTGTGGCTAGGAACTATTTGGTCCAATTCAGAATAAGATGGGAGCAAATACCAAAATCTCGTGTCTGGGAGGAGTTATGCCATTATTGCAAGGTCTCGTTGGATTAGCCTTTATACTTGCGTTATATCTGGCACCTTTTTTAATTCTATTCTTCATTATCCGACTCTTTCTTCGGAGAAAATAGGAGTGTCACGCAAACATTAGCGTAGCTTTCTTCCAATATGAGCCGAGCATTGGCAAGTGGAATAAGAAGCCCGACCGTTCGCCACATGAAAGTGATCGGACGGGCTTCTCTATTTAACCCGGGCCGCCACCCATAGCGGCTTTCCAAGCGTATTCTCAGTGCAAAGCAATCGTCAGTTTAATCCTATGCGCTGATACCGCATTTCATTTGTTCGGCTCGAATTCTACGGCCTGGCAACCCTCGCACTCTCCGGCAAATGGATTGAACGCGAAGGCAGAGATGATGTGTGCGTGGACATCGAGGCTGCTGTAGGCAACATACTGGGACATGGACCCCCTCTGCGCGTGGTATGCGGCCCGGCATATTCATTGCCGTCCAACCCCGTGTAGTTGCAGCAAAGGGTGGAACCTCAATGCTCAGCTCATGTTGTCCGTGGGACACGAGAATCGTAAGTACACTTTGGTGCGATTCTCACGCTGATACTGAGCCACCTGGAATAAGATACGTCGCGACAACACTTCGCTTCACCTCTGTGGTAGTGTCGAGAAAGTTGGTGTAAGGGCCCTTGCGGCCCCTGTGTCCGATATCC